>CALGLE010000006.1 GCA_937930305.1 uncultured Granulosicoccaceae bacterium
GATAATGCCGGGCTTGGTCAGCGCAGCGTCATCTTCCATGAACACCAATGCTGTGGTTAGCCTGACGATGTCACGCGGGGTAAAGTGCTCCCCCGCTGTCTCGTTAGAACCTTCCGCAAAGCGGCGTATCAGCTCTTCAAAAGCTAAGCCCATGTCATGGTTAGAAACCCGCTTGGGGTTAAGATCGATCTGACGGATTCGCTGCACCACTTGATACAACAAATTGGCATCACCCAGTTGACCTATGAATTCTGCAAAATTGAAGTATTCAAAAATCTCGCGAGCGTCTTTGGAGAACCCCTGAATGTAGGAAATCAAATTAGCCTGTATGCCAGACTCCCCCAGCTTGGATAGATCCATCTTCGAGGTATTGAAAAAATTCAGCCCATCAACGGCGCGCATAATCAGTTGCTCGGACGCCTCCTCTGGCAAACCCATAGCAGCCACTTCATCGCTTTTGGCTAGCACCGCTTCCTTGTCCTCTTCCAGCACGCATTCCAAACGTCGAAGCAGCGCAAACGGCAAAATTATGCGCCCATACTGGCTCTGCTTGAAATCACCACGCAGCAAATCGGCAATAGCCCAGGAGTCGGAGGCTAGATTGTTCGAGGTGGATGACATACGGATGGCCGCTTGGAATAAAGATGAGTTCTCAGTAATTAGACCACAGGCGGTAGTGGTTAAGAGGTATGCAGATTGCCACTTCCTTGGGGTTTGACTCGACCGGCTTAGAACGAACCACCAACATAGTTTTCACTCTACACGTGTGGAGTGGCGAAAAAATGCAGCATGAATCGCAGCCAGTGACACAATCAAACGAGGTGGTTCGGCAATCCGACGCTCAGCCCGGCAGCCGTTCCGGGGCCGACACGGATATTTTCAGTCCTTTTAACGGCGGGATACTGCATGTAGATTCAATAAGTTAGCGATTAGAAACGGCTACCAATTACTCGTCCACCCACTGTTTGACACGCTGGCTGGGACCGGCGCAGCCCACTCCATCACACGTCTGGCACCTGACCAATCACCACTGCGCAGCCATTGCCCTCTTCTTATGTATCCCTACCAAATGCGCAGGTGACAAGGTATCGCCATGAGAATGGCTCGTTCGATTTTTGGTGTAACGGTGGGGTTTGGGGGCGTTTGTATCTTGACAATGCCGCGATCCAAAAACCGCCGGGGTCAGGCTGCATTATCTAGGTTGGATTTGGGCGATGGAATATCTGCCTCTATTCTTGTGATTTGATCCTCCAACTCAGCTTGCGCTATGGGCTTTGAATACAGAAACCCCTGAATCATATCCACTCCAAGGCTACGTACCTTTTCTTCTTGCAGCGGTGTCTCTACGCCCTCCGCTACGGTCTTCAGATTCAGCGTTCTAGCAAGTTGGACTATGGAGTTTGCAACTGAATGTCGAGGATCTGTTTTATCCAGTGCATTGATAAACGCCCGGTCTATTTTGAGCACATCAAGAGCAAGTTCCTGTAAATACTGAAGCGAGGAATACCCGGTTCCGAAGTCATCTATGGCAATGGTGATTCCCCGAGCCTTCAGTGTCTGCAGTAGAGTGTTTACCGTCGAGATGTCATTCATCAGAACCGATTCGGTCACCTCAAGTTCAACCTGATTAGGCGATAGCCCGGATGTGGCAATTGCACAAAATACGTCGTCGACGAACGACTTGTCACTACACTGCTGAACACTAATATTAACGGCAACGCTCAATGTAGAATCGTTGTTCCTATTGAATTCACCGATCTCTTCAAACGATTTGTTGATTACCCATTTACCAATCCCGCCCATAAGGCCTGTGTCTTCAGCAATGGGTACAAACACCGCTGGTGATATCATGCCCCACTCTGGATGTTCCCATCGTAACAAGGCCTCAACACCGGCTACGCGCCCGGTGGCGCAATCGACTTTAGGTTGGTAGTGCAATTTAAGCTGGTTTCTGGCGATACTTTGCCGAAGAGCAAGTTCAATACTGATACGCTCCTGGTATTTATTTGCCATTTCGGCGTTAAATATTTCAACCTGCGCTAGTTTGTTGGACTTGCTGTGATACATCGCAATGTCAGCATTTTTTAACAAATCCGGTCCTGCCTCACAGTCGCGCGGTGACATTGATATGCCCACGCTTGCACCAACTGATAAGGATGTCTGCTGTATAAAAAAGTCGCTGCACAATTCATTAACCATTTCATTTGCAAACTCGGTTTCACTCTCTGTGGAACCACAATCTTCCCTTAGAACGGCAAATTCGTCCCCTCCAAGGCGTGCCAGAACATCCTTTGATTCGCAACAGGACGTTAAACGCAAAGCAACATTCTTCAACAATTCATCTCCAACCGAGTGACCATAATTGTCATTTATAACCTTGAACCGATCAAGATCAATGAAAAACAATGCTGTATCTTTTTTGACTTTACGTGGGTCGCGCTGCAGATTTTCCAATCTGCTTTCAAGATAAAGTCGGTTAGGCAAACTGGTCAGAGTATCGTGAAAAGCCAGAAAGTTGATTTTTCGGTTAACTATAATGGAAAGGCCCGCAACACACATGAACATGAATGCGTTTAGCAGCTTTAACACCAGGGTTCTGAAATTTGCAGCACTGGATTCGTGCAACAGGGCTTGAAGATTGCCGTTAGACGAGCGGTGTAGTGAGGTGTGTTTCTGCTGAACGTCGGAAACAATTGATGTCAAACTTCCTGACAATACCTGCGATGGACCTCTATAGATATCAACCAATTCTTGAACTCTGACTGATAAGTTGGGATTCACACCGTTTGACTTTGACAACTGTATAAGTCCGTCCAGTTGATCAGCTGGGATCTTTGCGCGGGTCGTATCGATCGGGTTTTGCTTAGTTACCTGCTGCAGGAATAATTCGTGAATTCTCCACTGCTCTGTCAGCAGTTCGTAATGGTTTATTACCACTGAGGATGCCTGATTAGGGCGATAGGAAATATCAGCTGCAAGCCTGCGCAGGAGTTGACGGATATTTTCATGGACAAGCAATAGTCGAGCATCAGGAGAAACCTGAAGAGTTATGAGTTCCTTTGATAAATTCTCTAGACGCTCTCGAACTTTGATGAGGTTCTCGGGCGCCAGCGATATTTTGGTTGTGTACTTCTGATGTTCGGTGATCGTGTAAAGATCAGATATAACTAATGCAAGTTTTTCCGTGCTAGCTTTAGAGCTTACATCTGCACTCTGTTGCCAGGATTGAGCAGTCGACGATGGGGGGTAACTTTGCTGCCAGAGAATCGCATTTTCTTGAACAATGGCGCTGTAAGCTTCAGAAATATTCTGACGAATCGACAGGCTCAAATCTAGCCGTTGCACATCCTGGTGCTTGCGATTCGCACCGAGCAGAATTGACCCTACCAGCAGACAGATAGCAAGGCTGCCGACGATATTCACGAGCATCAGTGCTTGTGCGATGCTCCTTGTAGCGTTCATCAATACCTATCCGTTTAGAATGTTCAGCATTACCGTGGGTCTCACAGCCACGTATGCCGGAATTATTGTGTGTACCAACAACTGCGCCAATTAACTCGCTAGCGAAAAACATTGGAAGTAAATTCCGCTTGTGAACGTGGAATTGTCGACCAGATTCGATAGCGTGGAGCTATGGATTGGGATTGGTATGAGTATGTTAGGTGGCGTGAAGATCATGCATTTACAAACAATGCATGCCCAAAACCTTTGTGGCCAGCGTCCATTCCGCCTAATGGCAGAATACTTCCGGGTGGTTTTTTGAAACAGGACGGATGGACTAAGGTAGCGGTTAACAAAGTGTCAAGGGGCTAGACCCTGCCTACAAGTTAAATACCACCACCTGGTCGGCAAGCGCTGTTTTACGCACTCGATATTTTCTTGAAACTATATTCGTTGGCTCTAAGTTCTCGACTTCTGCTAAGCCAAACCATACAAACCAATGCTGCACGACACGTAAACGATAAGCATTTTTCACAAGCGATTCGGGTTCACCAAACACTGTGTTCATGGGAAGATCCGTGATTGCGGGGAAAGCGGCTAAAAAAGCGTCTTCAACCCGTTAAATTCAGAGAAGTCTGTTTCTGAATTAATGCCTCGTTAGCGCGTTCTTTCGGCGTAGCCATCGTCGCCTAACCACGCCAGCGCCGCTGACCAACATAAGTTTCAGGGTAGATTACCATTAGCCGAGGGTTTCAACCCTGCACCGCTCACAGCACTCAAAAGCTTATTAAAAAAGATGACATACGGCACCGTGTCTGCAACCCATTAATCGTCAGGAAACTGCAGCAGGGATGGACTATCGAACGGTGCATTGATTAACCGATGCATTTTGTTCTGGTGAAAGGCCGTGGAATTCTGGTAAGCGGGCTCTACTGCCTCGCTCCATGAACGCATTCACAAACGTCTGTGCCTTGGTTCTGCTTCAAAAACGCTAGTATCTGACTATCGGTAAATCGTGACTTTCTTGTTGAAATCTCCTGCGTTAAAGGGAGAAGAAGATATAAAAGTAGAAACATATCCTGTACGCACCGAAGACGGACTACCAGGATAGAATGTGATCTCGATTCCAAGCGGTCAAACCACCCATCACGGGTCACTTACCGGATAGTACGTTATGGTACGTTTATCAGAATTCTACAAAGACAACGCTTCAGACCAGTGGTTTTCAACAAATTACGGCAAGTTGTCAGTGCACGATGATTTAAGAAATCGTGGCTATGACGTTATCGAACAAAACGAACTTGACACACTACACAGTGACTTGACAGCTCCGTTTGGGATAGTAGATTTACCATTTAAAGATTCCATACCGGTACCACTTAAAGAATTTTCAAACGCTTTTCTATCTGGACGAGCCTTTGATTTAAATCAAGCTCAATATTTTCAAAGAAAGATCAGCGACCTTCTAACAGAGTGGATGACAACTTTGTCTGGGGGCAACAACTACTTAGTTAGTTTGTTTCCGAGTACCTATCTCGTTGCGAAATCCAAATCCATCACGTTTGATGACGTATTCATGGTAACGAGAACTTGGGGAATCGATTGTTTTATCGGTGTATTTAATGAATCAAATACGGCAATGTTTATTTTCTCACAGGAATTTGGTTGGGCAAATGTGAGCTTCAAGCAAAGTTGTGCTCCCCCGGAACTACGCGGCCTCGCCAATGAGTTTAGACAGAAACTAGACGATGACATTGTCAGACTTCACTGGGATTATATGGGTGGCGAGAGATCGCGCCATCAGGCGTACTATCAAAATGCAATCGAGCCCTTTGTCTAAAAAAATTGAATTCTTGTCGGCTGTTGAGTAGATAGAGCCTAGAGCCGTGGCTGAAGCCAATAGTCGCGATGTGGCAATGGTAACGGTAACAAAGCGTCACTGGGCTAGACCCTGCCTACAAGTTAAACACCACCACCTGGTCGGCAAGCATTGTTTTACGCACTCGATATTTTCTTGAAATTATATTCGTTGGCTCTAAGTTCTCGACTTCTGCTAAACCAAACCATACAAACCAATGCTGCACGACACGTAAACGATAAGCATTTTTCACAAACGATTCGGGATCACCAAACACGGTGTTCATAGGAAGATCCGCGATAGCGGGGAAAGCGGCTAAAAAAGCGTCTTCGTAAAATGTGGATGGGCGCCATTCATCGCCATATTGTTGCAGTAGATAGATTGAGAAGGCCCAGAAATGTTGAATTAACGATAGCTCGTCGGGGTATCTGTCGCTAAACCCCCAATCTAACTCCTCAATGAAACCTCTAAACAATCCTCTATATACCGCCGATTGCCCCCCGGTTTTTAACAGCTTCTGACATTCACTGCCTATGATGAATTTACCACGATACTTTCTCAAATAACCCGCAAACTCACACACATATCGAAACCCGTTAAATTCACGAAAATCTGTTTCTGAATTAATACCTCCGTAGCGCGTTCTTTCGGCGTAGCCATCCTCGCCTAACCACGTCAGTGCCACTGACCGACACAGGTTTCGGGGTAGATTACCTTTAGCCGTGGGTTTCAGCCCTGCACCGCCCACAGCATTCAAAAGCTTATTAAAAAAGATGACATACGGCACCGTGTCTGCAACCCATTAATCGTCAGGAAACTGCAGCAGGGATGG
>CALGLE010000007.1 GCA_937930305.1 uncultured Granulosicoccaceae bacterium
GAATTAGGTGTTAGCTCAGCGAAAGACCTCGACGGTGCGTCTATCTGCATCCAAACGGGTACGACTACTGAACTGAACTTAGCTGACTACTTCCGCACAAATGGCCTCTCTTATGAGCCTGTGCCTATCGAAACGAACGAAGAAGGCAAGACAAACTACCTAGCCGGTCGTTGTGATGTTTACACCACAGATGCATCTGGTTTAGCCGCAACTCGTGCCGCATTCGAAGCGCCAGATGATCACATGGTTCTGCCAGAAATCATCTCTAAAGAGCCACTTGCTGGTGCCGTACGTCACGGTGATGACCAGTGGTTTGATATTGCTAAGTGGACTGTTAATGCGTTGATCGCCGCTGAAGAGCTGGGCATCACTTCTGAAAACGTTGAAGAGATGGGCGCTGCTGCGGGTGATAACCCAAGCATCAATCGTCTGTTAGGTACTGAAGGCGATTTCGGTTCAATGATCGGTTTAGACAAAGAATGGGCGAAGCGCGCAATTGCTGCGGGCGGTAACTACGCTGAGATCTTCGACAACCACATTGGTCCTAGCACGGCTTTGGGCATTGAGCGTGGCTTAAACGCACAATGGAGCGATGGCGGCATTTTGTACGCTGCACCCATTCGCTAAGTTAGCGTTTGCAAGTTGAAAAAGGGGCACACAGGTGCCCCTTTTTCTTTATCCCGCTCTTTATTAGGTAATTGCCAATGAGTGCAACCCCCACTGCCAGCAGTGCATCACAACCATCCTTGTTCGCCAGGCTGTGGTACGACAAACAAAACCGTTCGATCATCGTCCAAATTATTGCAGCGCTTGCGTTACTGTGGCTGTTTGGCTCGATGATTTTAAACGCCATACACAATCTAGAGGTGCTGGGTAAAGGATTTAGCTTTAACTTCTTAAGCCAGCCCGCCAGCTACGACATCAACCAACACCTCATTGAATATTCGTCTCGCTCATCACACTTTCGAGCCATGATGGTGGGCATTATCAACACGCTACTGATTGCGGTTGCTGGCATTGTTCTGTCCACCGTGCTGGGTTTTATGCTCGGTGTTTTTCGTTTATCCAAAAACTGGCTAATCAACAAGCTGGCCTATTGCTACATCGAATTCGTTCGTAACGTACCCGTGCTGCTACACATATTACTCATCCACGGCATCGTGGTGCATTCACTACCCAAACCTAAGCAAGCCATTAACTTTAGTGACTCCACATTCATCACTAACCGCGGCGTGTTTATGCCCAGCCCTGAATTTTTACCGCAGTTTAAGTTCGTATTCGCCGCCATCATCATCGGCCTTCTCATCGCCTGGTTTTTCTGGCGATTCGCTAAAAAGCTGCAAGAGAGAACCGGCACGCAACTACCCGTGTTTTTGGTTGCTCTGCTAGCCATTATTGGTTTACCGCTGCTTACCTACTTTTTTACCGGTCAGCCCATTAACTGGAACATACCTGAACTCAAAGGCTTCAACTTCAAAGGCGGCATGGTTATCCGGCCTGAATTCTTGGCGCTATGGCTTGCCTTGTCTTTATACACCGCAGCCTTTATTGCTGAAAATGTTCGTGCTGGGATTCTTGCGGTTAATCACGGGCAAACCGAAGCCAGCATGGCATTGGGATTACCCCGTAATCGCACATTAAATCTTGTCGTCATTCCTCAAGCGCTGCGCGTCATCGTGCCGCCACTGTCCAGTCAGTATTTAAATTTGACGAAAAATTCCTCGCTAGCCATCGCGATTGGCTATATGGATGTCACAGCAACCATTGGTGGAATCTCGCTGAACCAAACCGGTCGTGAGATGGAATGCATGATGATTGTGATGGCCATTTACCTAACCTTTTCATTATTGATCAGTGCGGGCATGAACTATTACAACAGTCGTATAGCGTTGGTGGAGCGATAACATGTCTAACACCACCCCAACCGCACAAAAATACGCTCCGGGCCAGCACCCAGAATTGCCACCCCCGTTTAAAACTCGTGGCGTCATGCTTTGGTTAAGAGAGAATTTATTCTCCTCACCAACCAACATTGTGCTGTCGTTGTTGGCGATTTACTTTTTATACAAAGTCGTGCCCGGCGTGCTGGAATGGAGTTTCTTCGATGCCGCATTCACCGGCAGCGACCGTAATGAATGTAAGGCAAAAGCCGGCGGGGCTTGTTGGGCATTCATTGCTGAACGCTGGCGCTTGTTCACTTACGGGTTCTACCCAGCCGAAGAACGCTGGCGCGTCATCGTGGCGTTTATCATGCTGGTCGTTGTGACCATCGCCATTTTGTGGGAAAAGTGCCCACTGCGAAAACCATTGTTGGGATTTGCCGTTATCTTCCCGTTTGTTGCCGCATTTCTTCTGGTCGGCGGCAATGGTGTGAAAATGCTGGTTGGGCTCGCCTGTGTCGCGGTGGTCTTACTTCTACTTTATCGTGGATTCTCTTCCGCACTGTTTTTTATTCTGGCGATTGTCGCAGCCCTGGCTGCAAAGATAATTTTCTTTGGCGGTGTGGATGTGCCCTTTACGAGTATCCACATCAACGGCATTGTGGATCTTGAGCAATATCAACAGTTAAGCCTTAAACGCGTTTCTACCGATTCATTCGGCGGTTTCATGCTGACACTGGTTATTGGTGTTACCGGTATCGCTTTTTCGTTACCCATCGGGGTATTGCTCGCTCTTGGGCGGCAATCGAATTTGCCCATCGTTAAATATGCTTGCATAGTTTTTATCGAATTCATTCGTGGTGTGCCACTCATCACCTTGTTGTTTGTTGCCTCCACAATGTTGAGTTACTTTTTACCACCGGGCACCACATTCAACTTATTAGTACGTGTGTTAATCATGGTGACGCTATTCGCCTCGGCCTATATGGCGGAAGTGGTACGAGGCGGCTTGCAAGCGGTGCATACCGGTCAAACGGAAGCTGCTGACGCTCTTGGCTTAAAGTATTGGCCATCCATGCGTTTGATTGTTTTGCCGCAAGCCTTGAAAATCTCAATACCTTCGATTGTGAATACCTTCATCGGGCTTTATAAAGATACCGTTTTGGTCATCATCATCGGCCTGCTTGACCCCTTGGGTATCGGGCGAGCCTCGTTGGCCGCCACCGAATGGAACGGCTTAACCAACGAAGTGTATTTGTTCGTAGCGGTGTTCTTCTTTATTTCTTGCTATGCCATGGCGCGCTACTCCATTTACCTAGAAAACAAACTCCACACCGGTCACAAACGATAAGGTTTCCCCTATGAATGATTCAGTGAACAACGTCAGTGCGACCGGACGCGCTCTAGGCGACTCCACCATCGAAATTCGCGCAATGCACAAATGGTATGGCGATTTCCACGTACTTAGAGACATCAACCTAGATGTAAAAAGCGGCGAGCGAATCGTGGTGTGCGGCCCGTCTGGCTCGGGTAAGTCCACCATGATTCGATGCATCAACCGGTTGGAAGAACACCAGCAAGGTGACATCATCGTCGATGGGGTTGAACTCACCAATGACTTAAAAAATATTGAAGCGGTCCGACGAGAAGTGGGTATGGTGTTTCAACACTTCAATTTATTCCCTCACTTAACCGTGCTAGAGAACTGCACCTTGGCTCCAATTTGGGTGCGTAAGCAGCCCAAAGCCGAAGCCGAAGCTACGGCGATGAAGTATCTGGAACGCGTAAAAATTCCAGATCAAGCCTTGAAGTACCCCGGTCAGCTTTCCGGTGGTCAGCAGCAACGTGTGGCCATCGCACGCTCACTGTGCATGAGTCCAAAAGTCATGTTATTCGATGAACCCACTTCGGCTTTAGACCCTGAAATGATCAAGGAAGTGCTGGACGTCATGATCGAATTGGCGGAAGAAGGTATGACCATGATTTGCGTAACCCACGAAATGGGCTTTGCGAAAACCGTCGCTGACCGAGTTATTTTTATGGATGAAGGGCAAATCATTGAAGAAAACGAGCCTCAACAATTCTTCAACAACCCGCAATCAGAACGAACCCAGCTGTTCTTAAGCCAAATTTTGGCACACTGATTTTTTTGCCCGTTGAAACGCTAGGCGATGGGCAGCTCTTGCGCAACATCGCCTAGCAGTTGATAGAAACTGCCGTAGAGCCCTGGCGGGTCTGGCCATTCGGGCTGGCGCACACCATTGGCCACGGTATTCGCAAGTTTTGCCGCCACTGTTCCGGTAAAGCTTGACCCGCTATATTGGAGGTATCGCTTACGCTCTACGGATTCGTAGGTGAAATCGTTGTGCATGCGCACGCGGCCCAGGCCCAAATCCACCAGCGTGGCCGACAAACTGACACTGCGTGCGGTGGACAAAATGACGTGTTCGCGGTCATTAAGCAATTTTCCACTGTTGTCCCGCAGCTGCAAGCGCTCTTTGTCCATTTTTGACACCTCATCGCCTGTGATGGCCAGCACCACAGCCATGCGCGTCGGCAACTTGGCACGCTTGAGCATTTGCACATCAGAATCGTCCAAAGTGCCGTAGCTTGCCACCCGCCTGAGCAGCAGATCGTGCCCTTGTTTGCTTAATCCCAATCGAACCTGATCAACCGGCATGACCGAGTAGCGGTGGTTCTCACGCAGCATGGTTTCCAGATCTGCAGCTAATCGGTACTCATTAACCGGTATTTTCAGACCCTCTCGCTGCACAACACCTAGCACGGCGACACTATTGGGCACCGCCATCGTGTCAGTGGTTTCTTGGCGAAGGGAGGCGCAGCCCGAGGCCAGTAGGCCCAGAGACAGGGTTTGGAGTAGGAAGTGACGACGCGCAGCCATACACAAAGTGTAGACCAATCGGCAATAAATTCTTGCCCATAGAGAATCGCAGAGAGGGCGAGTTACCGCCCTCTTCTGCGTGAGAATAATCCGTGTTGCGTCTCAGTGATTGATCGCCTTTCTTGTTCTTTCCGTCTGACGCGGAATATTTGTGACGGCAATATCAACTAAAACTGGCATCCTCCATTCGTGCTGTTGGCCCACTGCTAGCGCCTGTAACACTTATCGACAATTGGTAGGCCCCATTGAACCGATCTGCCGGAAGATGGCCGAATCTGTGCAGTTTAGACACGTCGACTTCAAAGTTGTCCGCCACAATTTGACACAGTTGGGGTGCACGCACTCGACCAGCGCACATCAGTTAAACACCCCTGTGGAGTCGTCAATACTTTCTATATGTGATTGTTAGTGCATCGAGCCCTATAATGAGGGCTCAGAAACATCGCAGACGCCGGCTCTTTGCCGAAAAGCGTGCGTGGTTTGCGGCTAATAAGACCCGCAAAGTAATCAAACGGAGACTCGAATGACCGATCGTACCGCCAAAATCTCTTCTGACAATGGCTCTAGTGCAGATCTGCCCATACTCAGCGGCACCCATGGGCCGGATTGTGTAGACGTTCGCGGCATGAATAAATCGACTGGCCTGTTCACCTACGACCCCGGTTTCGCCACCACGGCCAGTTGCAAAAGCTCCATTACTTTCATTGACGGAAACGAAGGTGTGCTGCTGTATCGCGGTTACCCCATAGAACAATTGGCGGAACGCAGCACCTATTTAGAAGTTTGCTACTTGTTGATGTACGGCGAATTGCCAACACCAGCACAGTCGGCTGACTTTAACAACATCATCACCCAGCACACCATGGTTCACGAAAATGTGCGCAACTTCATTGCAGGCTTTCGCTACGATGCACACCCCATGGCGATGTTGGTTGGCACCGTGGGCGCTTTGTCCTCGTTCTATCACGATTCGCTCGACATCAATAACCCCGAGCACCGGGAAATTTCTGCACATCGCTTGATTGCGAAAATGCCAACCATCGCATCCTACATACATAAGCATTCATTGGGGCAGCCGTTCATGTACCCCAGCAATGAACTCAGTTATGTAGAGAACTTCACGCAAATGATGTTTGCTGTGCCTGCAGAGCCTTTCAAGCCCAACCCGACGGCTGTGAAAGCCTTAGAACTTATCTTAATACTGCACGCTGATCACGAACAGAACGCCAGTACCTCAACCGTTCGTTTAGCGGGCAGCTCGGGTGCTAACCCGTTTGCATCGATTGCTGCCGGGGTTGCCAGCTTATGGGGGCCTGCGCACGGTGGCGCAAATGAGGCCGTGATGAACATGCTCGATGACATCCTAAACACCGGTGAAACCATTGAGAAAACCATCGAACGGGCCAAAGACAAAAATGATCCTTTCCGCTTGATGGGCTTTGGGCACCGAGTTTATAAAAACTTCGACCCACGGGCTAAGTTAATCCAAAAAATGTGTCACGACTTGCTGGATGAACTAGGCGGTGATCAACCGCTGTTCGAATTGGCTATGGAACTCGAACGAGCCACTCTAGCGGATCAGTATTTTGTCGATCGAAAGCTCTATCCCAACGTTGATTTCTATTCGGGCATTATTTTGCGAGCACTGAATATTCCAATGAGTATGTTCACCGTGATGTTTGCCATGGCACGTACCGTGGGTTGGATATCACACTGGATTGAATCTCATGAAGACCCAGAAGGTCGCATCGGTCGCCCACAACAAATTTACACCGGCCACGAACGCCGAGATTATCCTGCGTGACACTAACGAAGTTTGAGGCACTGCCTAACTGTGAAACGGCCAAATTTGTAACCGCCCTTTCCTTAGCCGCTAATGGCGTGGCCATAGTCACCACGGACGGTGACGCGGGTCGGTCCGGTTTAACCGTAAGTTCCATGGTTTCTGTTTGCGCCGAACCCCCATTGATGTTGGCCTGTGTCAATTCGGACAACATTTTTTGTGAGTTAGCGGATGTAAATCAAGCATTTGCAATTAATTTATTAGCTCAAAGCCAACAAGACATTTCCAACACATTTGCAGGCTTTGGCGAAGATCCTGATGCCGATCGATTCTTATCCGGCAGTTGGGTAAAACGAACCACCGGTTCGCCGATTCTTGAACACGCTTTGGTGTCATTGGATTGCGCGCTGCTGGAAGCCACGACGCACGGAACACACCGTATCTATATTGGCCGTGTGCTGAGTGTTGCATCCAACGATACACAGCCGCTGGTGTACAGCCGACGTGGCTACGCCCACATCAGTTAATGGCGCTACTGTTTTTCAGCAAAAGTGATCGCGATGGTGCGTTTGAGAATAAGTTTCGTCAGGCCTTGAGTGAACTTGCCCCTGAACTTGAGGTGCGAACCTGGCCTGATGTAGGGGATGCGAAAGACATTCAATACGCCGCTCTTTGGCTACCCCCGCCAGGGCTCTTTGATGCCTTGCCGAACCTTACGCATATTTTTGCGTTATCAGCAGGTGTTGATCGTTTGCTGCGAGCACCAGACCTTCCCCAGCATGTGCCGATTTATCGGTTAGAAGAAGGCGGCATGGGAACGCCGATGAGCGAGTATGTGTTGTTTGGCGTACTGCAAGCGCAACGTCAAATGCATGTATTGGCCGATGCACAACAGGCCAAACAATGGACGCGCGATGCCATAGAACCTGCAGCGGCCAACTGGCATGTCGGAATTTTAGGAGCCGGCGTGTTAGCAAGCGCTGTTGCAACGCGGTTAGTGAACAACGGCTATCCTGTGAGCACATGGAGCCGGTCACGAAAACAACTGAACGGGGTAACAAGTTACGCAGGACCCAATGAGCAAATCGAATTTTGTTCCAACTTAAACACCTTGGTTTGCTTGTTGCCGTTAACCGCTGAAACCGAAGGTCTATTAGACGCGTCTTTCTTCAATCAACTGCCCAGGGGCACCGCTCTAATCAACGTCGCTCGCGGCGAGCACTGTGTGGATGAGGACCTGATCAACGCACTGGATTCAGGCCAGATCTCATCGGCGTTGTTGGATGTATTTCACGAAGAACCCCTGCCTCAGGATCACCCATTCTGGCAACATCCTAGGGTGCAAATCACCCCGCATATCGCCGCACCAACAGCTGGAGATGTGGCTGCAAAACAAGTGGCTCAGGGTGTGGCAGATGCCGTAGCAGGCCGTGAACCTAAAGGCTTTGTGGATCGTGGAATGGGTTACTAAACGACTACCGCGATGAATATTGGGCAGGCTGCAGGTGCAGGATTGTTTAGCTTCTATCCACTAAGGTTGCGACCGTGCGCAACACCACTTGGCGCACTAACTCCTCACGCATTTCTTCGCGCAGTATTCGCGCCTCTTGTTCTTTTCCCAACACCCCCAAAGCATCGTTGGTGTATTCGCGAATCACTTCCACGCGATTAGCTTGAGACGCTGGATCATACACCGGTGCTTCCTCCGCTTTACGTCTTGCCACTTGCATATTCACCGAGTGGCTTAACTCTAATTCACTAACGCGGCCTGTACTTTGAATCGATACGATGCGTTGACTTTGTTGTTCACTACTAATGCGAAGTAGAATATCAGCCACATCACGATTAGCAGCAATGCGAAACGCACGTTCTTGAAGGGCGGATTGCAAATCCGAACGCAAGGTTACCCCACGCGAGATGTCCACGAAGATCGCGCCTGGATCGGCTAGCTCGGTCACGCTGCCGCGCGGTCGAAACCCACAACCACTGATCAGTGTTGCCGCAGCCGAAGAACCGGCCAACCTCATCCAGGCGCGCCGATTCATTCCGCAGTTGCAGCCTTTGCAAAGTTACCCAAGGCACCAGCTACTTTTTCCAGCACAGGATCACAGCCTTCGATGTTGTGGCGTGTTTTTAAATACATGGGATCGTTATAGCCCAGATAGACATTGCCATCTTCGCCTTCCCAAGCCAACATTTTTTGCGGCAAGTCAATCGCAACGCTTTGAGCGCACTGCATTAACGGGGTGCCCACTTTGGGGTTACCAAAGACCAACACTTCAGTGGGTCGCAACTCCAGCCCAGCACCTGCAGCCCCTTCTGCATGGTTGGCCCGTAGGAAAATCTTCATACCCTTGCTTTCCAGCACCGCTGTGAGCTTATCTAAGGTGGCAGCCACTGAGTGGGGGCTTTGCACAACAATCATCCCGTCCTGAGCCAGGGCGCTACCGCTGGCGAAGACCCCCATAAAAGCGGCGCTAGCGAATGACAAAGCTGTGCAAAATCGAATCAATTGTTTTTTCATTCCTCGAACTCCTTTATTGTGTGTTGTGCTTAGTCTATCCGATTCATCGCGAGTTCCGCACAGCGAAGCATTCCGCCGAGGGTTACACTGGCGCCATGCATGAGCTTTTGTTGAATCGCGACATTTATACCGAATTTCTGCAACCCCAATTGCCACAGGCCAAGCGTTTTGTGTGGATTGTGACCGCGGATATCAAAGATTTGCACATTGATGTCAATGGGTCATACCAGCCTTTGCTGGTGGTGCTGGATGATTTGGTCAGAAAAGGCGTATCGGTGCGTTTAATTCACGCTAAAGAACCAGGCCCAAGGTTTCGTGAAGATTTTGATCAATGTCAGGCTTTAATTCAAAGCGAGGCGTTTGAACGCATTCTATGCCCTCGTGTCCACACCAAGGCAGTCGTCATTGACGGAAGCCTCGCCTTTGTGGGCTCGGCAAACTTAACCGGCGCTGGCATCGGCGCAAAACATGCGGATAAACGAAACTTTGAAGCCGGTTTTCAATTTGATACCCCCAAAGACATTCAGTCGCTGATGCATTGGATTGATGAACTGTATTTAGGGGAATATTGTAAGAGCTGCCGTAGACGCGAATATTGCCCCGATCCGATCATCGACCATCTTTAACAATTTGAATTCGCCACATGAACGCAAAACAATTATTAACCGATGTGCTGCAGCGCTTCCGAATTGAGACCGACCACTCGAAGCAAGTGCACAATGAAGTTAAACACTGGCAGCAGCACCCCCAAATAGCGGACCCAAAACTACTCGATTGGACAAACCAAGCCTTTGTCACCATCGATAATCCCGATTCACGAGACCTTGATCAAGCCCTGCTTATTGAATCCAGTACACAGGGCTATCGTTGTCGCTATGCGCTGGCAGATGCCTCGTTTTATGTAAAGCCTGGTAGCCATCTTTTTAAGGAGGCTTTAAAACGCGGTGCAAGTTACTACTTACCTGGGCGCTCGATACCCATGCTACCGGTGGCATTGTCTGAAGATTTAATTTCGTTGAATGCGGATGTGCAACGCCGTGCGCTGGTGTTTGATATGTGGTTAACCCCCGAGGGCGTATGCACTCAAACAGATATCGTGCGGGCTAGAATTCAGAGTTTTGCCAAGCTCAGTTATGAAGGCGTGCAGCGATGGTTAGATGAACGCCCCGATCCGAATGATCCGGAAATTCCTGTTCAAGCCCAGGTCTCTCTTAAACTATTAAAAGAATTGGGGCAAAAGTTAATTGATCAAGCACAAGATCGCGATGTCATTCAATTCGATCGGCGTGAAACCGACATACAGCTCAATGGCGAGCAATTCGAACTACGGGAACGGGATCGTTACGACACCGAACGATATAACGAACAAATCAGTTTGTTGTGCAATATGCAAGGCGCTAAATTATTACAAGCCCTGGATCGCATTCACCCAGATATGCAGCCGATATTTCGCGTGCATGAAGCGCCGCTTAAAAAAAGCATGAAGGCTTTCCAGGAGAATTTAACCGCACTGATTGAATCGAAACAATTAGGCACGCGTTTCCAGAGGCAAGCTGGACAAAGTTTAGCTGACTACATTGCCTCCCTTCCCAACGACGCGCAATCAAAGCGCTTGGTGCAAGCCATTGAACGCCAGGTATTAATGACCAACCAAGCGTCGAAATTTCGAGCAGAACCCGGCAGGCACCACGCACTGGGCGCCGAAAGCTATGCACGATTTTCGTCTCCTATGAGAGAGATCGTGGGCATCTATACGCACAAAGAATTACTCGAAGCGCTTGGCTCTAAAGCGCCAATTGATCCTGCCGTGGACGCCAGCATTCGAGCCGAGATTATAGAAGCGGCTAATTCAGCCAAACAAAGGCAAAAGCAAATTGGCAAAGCCATTGAATTTGCCGTCATCGATAATCACTTAAAGCACGACTTGGAACACGACAACCCACACACACACTTAGGCACCGTGATGGGGTTTCGTAGTGGAAAGATCTATGTGGCCGCTGATGATTTAGCCGTTGATTTAAAAGTGTATTTAGATGACTTAGCCCATCAATATCAATCGCCCTACTCGCTTACCGATATAAGCGCTAAACCCACCGACCCCCAGCAACCCTCTTTCGTTCTTGGTGATGCTGTGGCGCTCAGTGTGAGAGCATTTGACAAAGAGCTGCGTCGTTATCGATTAAACCTTTTTAAAACAGAACTTTAAACTTTTAATTAGCCTGTTCGTTTTATTGGCTAGTCAATGCCGAATACAACAAACGTAGCGCCAGAAAAGTCAACACCCATTTAAACGCGTTATGAACCAAAAATTCTGGCAACCAATCTAACAACGCTTTGCCCGTGACTGTGCCAATAAAGCCTGCGATGGCTGCGATAAGAACAAAGGGCAACCATTCACTGAATGCGAATCCAAACAATCCAAAAGCAAAAATTCTAAAGCTGTGTTGAATATTCATCGCCATCGCATGAGTTGCGATGAATACACGCTTTTCTGGCGATCTTTTATGGGTAAAAGCTGCGAACAAAGGCCCTGTTACACCAATGAAAAAAGATAAAAACGTTAGTACCGCACCCACCACACAAAAACCTTGAATGGGGAATTTTTCGAACGTCAGTTTTGGAGACCAAACCGACCACAGAACAAAACCGCCCATACAAAAAAGCAACACTTTTTCAGGCAGCGCGACAAACACCTGACTGGCGATTAACATGCCAACAAATGAACCCGCACCGTACCAAGCAATGAGCGGCCAATTAACGTACTGTCGAAACGCATGCGTTCTCGAAACGCCAGACGCCATTTGTATTAACGAATGCACAGGCAGAACAACCGAAGGTGGTAGCACCATCAGCAACGCCACCATAATCATAATTCCACCGCCGATGCCGAACACAGCGGTTACTGCGGCAGTGAGAACACTAAGTAGTGCGATACCTACAGCCCAATAAAGGCCCAACGCTTCCGGGATAAACCAATTTAATATACTGTGCCAATCGGGCATGGACAACGCCTAGGGCCGACAAACGTAAACACTGGCTGGAGGGATATTGCGCCACGTCGTATCCACACGATTCACGCTGTTAAAGTACTTTTTTAACACACGATGCAGGCGCAATCCGGGCGGGGTCATTTCTGTTCCACGATAGGTGTAAAAAATGAACTGAGCCTTGGATGCCAATGAGCCGCGTATGGCACTGATTAATAAATCCTGGGTTTCGCCATCAAACAAATTCCACGGCAATGCCGACACAACACAATCGCATTCACTAATACCAAACGTCTTTAAACGATTGGCTAGTGTGGTTGCGCAACCCACCTCCACCAAAGTGCCAGGACATCGTTCGCGGGTAAGCTGTGCGAAATCTGGGTTCAATTCTAGAGCGAAAAAATGGGTATCCCCGGTAACACATTGAACAATGCCTTCTGTGATAACCCCACTGCCCGGGCCTAATTCAACAATGGATTTTGCCGATGTAAAATCTATTTGCGAAACCAATGCCCGAACTAGGGCTGGAGAGGAGGCCGTTATTGCGCCAGTTTTGAGTGGGTTGCGAATAAATTGGCGTGCAAAGCTGAGGCTTGAAGTGCTCTGATATCCGTCGGATTTCAGCGTCATGCCATTCTCCGGCGGCTTGGAAAACAAGAAGTATTATTGTACCGCACTCTTCTCAGCTAAAAATATACCGCCCAAAACCAACACCAAACCTATGGCGTGATAAGCGCGAAACGATTCACCAATGATTAAAACCGCCAACAACGAACCAAATATGGGAACCAGATTAATAAACAAGCCGGCTCGATTTCCACCAATCAATTCCACGCCCCGTGCAAACGCTAATTGCGCCACCAATGTTGGAAAAATGACGGCATAGGCTAACAGAAGCCATCCTTGCAACCCAGGGGCAACAAATCCTTTCGTATTAATTTCCCAAATGGTTAGCGGCAAACAAATCGATGCGGCACCACAGCCAATAACAAATAAGAAACTGAGCCAATGAATGGATGGTCGCCACCTAAGGGATATGGTGTAGCCAGCATAAAACACCGCCGCCGTTATCATGAGCGCGTCCCCACGGTTTAACGCACCTGAGAAAAAGCCAAACGGCTCTCCATTGGTACTGGTGACAATGACGCCCACGATGGACAAAGCAACTCCGACCAATTGCCAGAATGCCGCCCTTTGCCGAAAGAACAGAAAGTTTGCCAATATGATGAGCACCGGCATGAGTGATTGCTCGATGCTGGCATTGACCGCTGTGGTGTAGCGCAACGCGGTATACATAGTGACATTGAACAACCCCATACCAAACGCACCCATGCAAAACAACACGAGCACCCGCGTGCGTAAAACCGGCCAATCATGGATTAAATGCCGATACGTAAACGGCAGTAAACAAAGAATGGTGACCAGCCAGCGAATGAAGGTGAACGTGAACGACTGCCACTCATCTGCAGCCAAACGGCCTGCAACGGCATTTCCGCCCCATAGGGTCGCAGCGGTTATCAAAAGTAAGTATGCGTTTGAGAACAACTAACGAGGCCCTTGAGCCAGCAACCACAATCCGCCGCCAAGTAGGCACGTACCCGAGAGTCGCTCCACCCAAACCACACGCGTTTGAGTTAACCAAAGCCCCGCATGCCCCGCAGCTAACGCATAGATACTATCGAGTACGCCGCCAACCAGCATAAACAGAAAGCCAAAGAAAAATACCTGTGGCATGACAGGTTCAGTGGCATCGATGAATTGGGGAATAAAAGCGCCGAAGAAAAACAGCGCTTTGGGATTTGCCAACAGGACAAAAAAACCTTGCCAGAAGTAACGAGTTGCACTGAGTTGTTTTCCCTGATCTCGTAGATGCAGTGTGCTCCCTCTTGCACGCCATAGTTTTATGCCCAAATACGCAAGATACAACGCACCCAAAATGCGTACTACAGAGAAAACGGGTGCGATGGATTCCACCACTACACCAAACCCAAACGCCAACACCGAAATTAAAAACAGCAACCCCAGTTGTGTACCCAACACGTTCCATAAACCGGCCCGAGCACCTGCCGCCAAACTGTTTGCCACAATGACCGTAACCGTAGGCCCGGGCACCGCCACAATCGCCATGGCAGCTAGAACAAAGACAACAACCGTGGATACGCTGTCAATTGGCAACGATATTCACCAACTTACCCGGTACCACGATGACTTTTCTTACCGTTTTGCCTTCAATGTTTCGAACTACGTTCTCTTCGGCCAACGCAGCCGCTTCACATTCCTCTTTCGATGCATTGGCTGACATCGCTAATTCCGCCCGGCGCTTACCGTTAACTTGAATGACCAAGGTGATGGTGTCACGAACTAAGGCCTCTTCATCCACTTCCGGCCAAGCCTCATCGATTAATGCCGATTCATAACCTAGCCCTGACCACATCTCATGTGCAATGTGAGGCGTGAATGGACTGAGCAATCGAACCAAGGCACTAAAGGCTTCATGCTGAACTGCAAATCCACTGTCGCTACGATCATCAAATCTACTGGCTTCGTTAAACAGTTCCATCATGGAAGCAATGGCTGTGTTGAAGGTGTACCGCCGTTCAATATCATCGGTAACTTTAGCGATGGTTTCGTGGGTTTTACGCCGTAAGCTTTTCTGTTCATCGTTTAGATCGGCTTGCTCAAACACATGCTGCGAAGCCTCAGCCGGTAATCGAGAAACTTCTCGCCACACCCGCCGTAGAAAACGATTCATCCCTTCCACACCACCGTCTTTCCACTCTAAAGACTGATGCGGAGGACTGTCACTCATTGAAAACAAACGTACCGTATCCGCCCCATAACGATCGATCATTTCCAGCGGATCTACACCATTGTTTTTGGACTTAGACATCTTCTCAATACGCCCAACGGTGACAGGCTTTCCGTCCGACTTCAGCGTTGCCCCACTAATGCGCCCTTTGTCATCGTATTCTAGGTCTAGATCCCGCGCATTAAAATATTCCGGCTTACCATCATCGTCGCGGTAAAAAGTTTCCGCGATTACCATGCCTTGCGTTAACAATCGAGTGAATGGCTCATCTGATTTGATCAACCCCACATCCCGCATCAGCTTATGGAAAAAGCGTGCGTACAATAAGTGCAAAACGGCGTGTTCTACACCACCGATATATTGATCCACCGGCAGCCAATAGTTTGCGCGTTCATCCAACATGGCATTAGCATCTGGGCAGGCGTAGCGGGCGTAATACCAGCTGGATTCAAAAAACGTATCGAAGGTATCGGTTTCGCGAATGCCTGGCTCGTTAGTGCCAGGGACGGTGGTGTTAATAAAATTCGGATCTTCTTTGATCGGTGAATTTACCCCGGAGAACGCCACATCTTCAGGCAATACAACGGGTAGATCTTCTTCCGCCACAGGATGTGCGTTACCGTCTTTATCGTAAATGATCGGAATCGGGCAACCCCAGTAGCGCTGCCTAGACACACCCCAATCGCGTAAGCGGTAGTTCACCTTTTTATCACCATTTGCCTCTTTGGCTAAGAAATCGGCCGTGGCTTTAAAGCAGGCTTCAAAATCTAAGCCATCAAATTGATCTGAATTGATGGACACCGTATTGGTTTTATCTGTAAAGGCAGTGTCAACAACATTCACCGCTTCGACGGTGGATTGAACGACTTGTTTGATCGGCAAATTAAATTTTTTGGCAAACTCATGATCACGCTGGTCGTGCCCCGGTACCGACATAACCGCGCCTGTGCCATAGGTCATTAACACAAAGTTGGCCACGTACACCGGCACGCGTTCACCCGATACCGGGTTAATGGCTTCAATACCTAACGGCATGCCGCGCTTTTCCAGTTTCTCCATCGCAGCTTCTGAGGTACCTGACTTTTTGCACTCTTCAACGAAGGCTTGAATGTCAGCGTTATGGGCCGCAACGTGAGTTGTCAATGGGTGTTCAGCCGCCACGGCCATGTATGTCACACCGGCAACGGTGTCGGGGCGCGTGGTATAGACGCGAATGGCCGATTCGCCTGCCAATTCACCATCGGCTAAGGCAAAGTCAAATTCAACCCCTTCAGATCGCCCAATCCAATTGCGCTGCATCGTGCGCACCGCATCAGGCCAGCCATCCAATTTTTCCGTCTCTTCCAACAGTTCTTCTGCGTATTGGGTGATTTTTAAAAACCATTGCGAGATTTCACGTCGTTCAACCAAAGCACCCGATCGCCAACCTCGACCATCTGCATCCACTTGTTCGTTCGCTAATACCGTTTGCTCAACCGGGTCCCAATTAACAGTCGCCATTTTTTTATACGCCAAACCCTTTTTCACTAACTGCGTGAAAAACCACTGCTCCCAGCGGTAATACTCAGGCGTACAGGTCGCAATTTCGCGAGACCAGTCATAGGCGATGCCCATGCGTTGCAATTGCTCGCGCATTTCATCGATGTTCTGGTAAGTCCAAATCGCAGGCGCTGTGTTGTTTTTAATGGCGGCATTCTCTGCCGGCAGGCCAAACGCATCCCAACCCATGGGCTGCAGAACATTGAACCCTTGCATGCGCTTATAACGCGAGAGCACATCCCCAATGGTGTAGTTACGCACATGGCCCATATGTAGGCTACCGCTGGGGTAGGGAAACATACACAGGCAGTAGTACTTCGGGCGTGTTTCGTCTTCGGTGACCTGAAACGCATCGTTGGCGTTCCAGAGATCTTGCACGTGCGACTCTACCGTCGTGGCGTCGTACTCTTCCTGCATGGGGTTTGGCTCATGAATACCGTCGGGAGTGAGCCTTGATTCTAACGCATGCGTCGCGAGAACAACGTGTGTAATACCCGGTAACTGGCTTGACCCAAGGTGCCATTCAAATCCAAACCCACGCTGTTTTGATAGGTGTCGGACAAATCCAGATCAATTCCAATGGCCCCCAGCTGCACCGGGGTTTGCTTTTCGATATGACCTGCCACATCGCGTAAGTGTTGTTCCAAAAACCCGTCCGGATTGTTGTGGTGGGTGGCTGCATCCATGGGAGCGCCGTCCGAGATAACAACCAGATATTTTTGCGGCTCAGACTGGCGAATCAAGCGGCGATAGGCCCACAGCAAAGCCTCTCCATCAATTCCCTCTCGAAAGTGCAAGGTTTCAAGTAGGCTGGATAAACCCGAACGAGAGCGCCGCCAGGCAGTGTGCTGATCCTTGTACACCACATGTAAGGCCTCTCCCAGCCGCCCTGGCTGTTCGGGCATACCGGCTTTACGCCAAGCTTCTAGCGCCTGCCCCCCGTTCCAGTTCCCGGTGGTAAAACCCAGAACTTCAGTGGTCACATCCGCCAGTTGTAAGGCGCGGCAGAAGGTATCAATCAAGGTGGCCACGGCCACAAATCGTTGCCGCTTCATGGAACCTGAATTATCAATCAGAAACGTCACCGCAGAATTCGCTTTTGGCTGCTGCCGGCGTTCCACAAAAACTTGCTTGTAATGAGGATTACTGACCAACTGCGCCAAACGGCGAGCATCAACCAATCCAGCCTCTTGTCCAAACAACCAGCCATCATCGGCAGGTTCCGCAAACAAGTGTTGCAGCTCTCTTGCGAGTCTCGGAACACTCACCGCTTGAGCCAGCACATGCTTGTCTAAGGTGGCGCGTAAGTCGGCTCGCTTGCTTTCTCGATAAAGCGATTCACCGCTGACTTGCTTATCAAACTCTGTGGTGAATACGTGATAACCGCCAACGGTATCCAGCTGGGAGTCGTCCAACACATCGGCCTCAGCTAAAGCGCCCGCTACACCGTCCCCCACTTCATCCAAGCCCGCCCCATCCCAATCGGGCGGTAAGATGATGGAATGACGCTCTTTAACAGACTCCACATCGGTGTCGTCATGGCTGTCGTCATCGATCATGGCGGCCAGTTTGTTGGCCATGGATACCGCATGTTCTGCGAAAGCGCTCTGATCAAAGCGCTCCTTTTTAAACGCATACAACTCATGGCCAATGATTTTTGACAAATTAGCTCGCGTGGCTTCAATCATCGCTTCGGCAATTTCATCTTCGATGGTGCTGATCAATCGCGAGCGAACCATGTGCACAACGCTGTACAGCAATATGCCCAAGGCACTGTCTGCCATCGCACCGCCATGGACGGTATTGCACCATTGCACAAAAGCGGCATCTAAGTTTTTTTGAATGCCGCGTAGCGCATCATCGGCTAAGGATTCACAACGTAATTGTTCGAAAACATCGAAAAATATGCGAGCGATGCCATCGGTGGGCGCAAGAGCTTGGTGCAACTCCCGGTCGCTAAAACGTAACCGCAGCGCGAGTGAATCTGCAATACCGCGACTGCCAGACAACGTGGATTCAGCAAACGATACCCCTAAATGGGGAGAGGCAAATCCCTGGGCTTTGTGCCCCAGTCTTAAACGACTGGCGCGATACTCTGCTGTTGGTTCGCCGCTGAGTGCGCGTAAAGAGGCGGCACCGTGACGTTCCAACTGCCGCGTTCTGCTCAGCTCGTTACTAACACCCGAGGGGGCGTCGTCGGCAGAATTACTGGACATGATTGGCGATGGAACCGGCTAATTCTTCGCCCATAGCCCGTTGATAATATTCCGCCACGATGGAATGTTCTGCCTCATCGCATTTATTGAGGTAGCTCAATTCAAAGGCTTTTTGTACATCATCAAAGATACTGATGTTTTCAGCCCAAGTGATGACCGTTCGTGGCGACATCACCGTAGACACATCGCCGGCAACAAAACCATCACGGGTCAAACTGGCTAAGGCCACCATCGATTGCACCAACTCATTTCCACCCGCCCGTGCGGCCATATCCGGCACCCGCGCATGCACGATGCCACACTCGGCATCGGGCGCTAAGTAATTTAATTTTGAGACAATATTCCAGCGATCGATCTGCGCCTGATTCAACACTTGTGTGCCGTGATACAAGCCATTTAAATTCCCTAAGCCAATCGTATTTGCGGTGGCAAACAAACGAAACGATGCGTGCGGAGTAATGACACGATTTTGATCCAGCAAAGTGAATTTTCCATCGCGTTCCAAAATGCGTTGAATAACAAACATCACATCAGGCCGACCGGCATCGAACTCGTCAAAAATCAACGCCACCGGACGTTGCAGTGCCCAAGGCAAAATTCCTTCTTGGAATTCGGTGATCTGCTGACCTTCCTTCATCACGATGGCATCTCTTCCCACTAGATCCAGGCGTGAGATATGTCCGTCAAGATTAACGCGAACACAGGGCCAATTTAAGCGCGCTGCGACCTGTTCGATGTGGGTGGATTTGCCGGTGCCGTGATATCCCTGCACCAACACACGCCGATTTTGACTAAAACCCGCCAGGATGGCCAAGGTCACGTCGCGATCAAATCGATAGGCTTCATCGATGGCGGGCACGTGTTCACTGCGTTCACTGAACGCTGGCACCCTGAGATCACTATCGATGCCAAGCACTTGGCGAACGGAAACGGTGGTATCGGGCATGCCGCTGTCTGTATTCATGCACTTAATTTATCACCACTGATGCAGCCGGCGGTCACCAACCCATGGAATCTGTTGGCTCCAAGCGGACGAATTAACTGACAGGAATATCATCAAAAATTGAGGAGCGCGTCTCAGGAATGGGCAGATTGTCCTCGGAGCGGTAGGTATAAACCAATGTGCGTTTCACCGTATCGGAACGATTTTGACCTGCCGCATGCAGGGTTCGCGAATGGAAGAACAACACATCCCCGCGTTCTAGCTCAACCGGTTGTGCTTGTTCCAGCAGCGCTTGGTTTTCAGGCAAATCGGTGCGTAGAAATAAAGACGCATCAAAACGACCTGGATCAAGCTCCCATTCATGTGAACCTGGCAGCACCAATAAGCAACCATTGTCTATGTTCTCACTACCCAAAGCCAACCAAACACTAACCAACTCAGGCCGATCAAAGCGCCAATAGCGAATATCTTGGTGCCAACTGGTGACGCTGGAGTAGCCTGGGTGCTTGGTCATCACACAATTATGGTGATTCTGCGACAACAGTAGTTTGCTCGTACCCATGAGCCCTTGCAGCGTATTGACCACTTCCGGATGCCCACCGATGGCTTGAAACTGCTCATCACGGCTGTAGGCATGCAGTAATCGGCGCGGCGTGTTACCACCGGGTGCAACGCGAGATGCCGGTGCCCCTGGGTAATGCACATCGGCTTCGAATTCTACCGGGGCGAGAGCGGGCTTTAGGGAGCGATCAATCAACGCAACCAATTCGGATGCCGCGGCATCGTCAACTAAGCCACGCCGAATTAGATAACCGTTTTTTTTAAAGGCTGTTATGTCGGATGATATTTCGTTTTCCACAACCGGCTCCAACGTCATAGGCAGGTGACTACTAGGTATACGGCTATTAGCCTATTGAGTCCACCGGTTCTTGGTTCAGAACCCTTATGAACTCCCAGCTTGTGAACCGCGTAACATAGCGGTATGAGTAAGCATATTATTGTCAAAAACGCCCATCAGAACAATTTAAAGAACCTTGATTTAAAGTTGCCACACGGTGAACTCATTGTGGTGACCGGTGTAAGTGGTTCTGGCAAATCCACTTTAGCTTTTGACACGATATACGCTGAAGGTCAACGCCGCTACGTGGAAACCTTTTCACCCTATGCGCGTCAGTTTCTCGACCGCATGGACAAACCCAGCGTGGATAGCATCGAAGGCATTCCGCCAGCGATTGCTATTGATCAAACCAATCCGGTGCGCACCTCGCGTTCCACAGTTGGCACCATGACCGAGTTAAATGATCACATCAAGTTGTTGTTTGCCAGAACCTCCCAATTGTTTTGCGCTGGCTGTGGCCAATCGGTTCAACGGGACACTGCGCAAAACATTTGCACGACATGGTTAAACGGGGACTGCGCTCGAGCCATGGTAACGTTTGAGGTACCGATCCCCGATAATTTTAGTAAAGATGAAATTACCGATTGGCTGGGCCGCCAAGGTTACACAAGAACCCACAAGCAATCGGCAAAACACATTGAAGTCATACAAGACCGTGTGCGCATAAACAAAGAGAACCTGGGCCGTTTTACCGAAGCGGTGGAAACTGCCCTTCGTTTTGGCCAAGGGTTGGCGCGCATCTACCCGATCGGTGATGATAAGACAATCGGCAAGGCGTCCAACTACTCTGTCGCTTTGCAATGCGATAACTGCAAGATTCGTTATAAAGAACCCACCCCCAGCAGTTTCTCTTTCAATTCACCGATCGGGGCTTGCGAGGACTGCCGAGGATTTGGACGAGTGATGGGCATCGATCACCGCTTGGTGATTCCTGATCACAGTAAAACGCTTGGTGAAGGGGCGATTAAGCCTTTTCAAACCGAATCGAACAAAATATGCCAAAAAGATTTAGTGCGCGAAGCCAACGCGCAAGGTATCTCGTTAGATACGCCTTGGTCACAACTCTCTGCAAGCGATCAAGACTGGGTGGTGCACGGCGATGGGGGCAAACGTCGGGGTGGCAAGCGAAGTAAACATCATTGGTACGGCATTGATGGCTTCTTTAGTTACTTAGAACGTAAAGCTTACAAAATGCACGTGCGGGTTTTTCTCTCCAAATACCGAAGTTATGAGCCCTGTGGCTCGTGCAACGGCGCTCGATTAAAACCTGAATCATTAAATTGGCGTGTGGGTTCGATGCAGCAATCGGACGCTATCATCAAGAAAGAGGAGCGCTACTACCCAAGCAATACGCCCATCAAACCCAAGGCCCGAATGGCTCAACCGGGGCTAACGATTGTTGACATGATGCGCTTGCCGTTAGATAAGCTGCAACGCTTTGTCGATGATGTGGTATCCACCGATGCCGACGAGGCCACGACGTTGGTTCTGTCAGAAATGCGCTCACGCCTGCGCTATTTAAACGATGTGGGCTTAGGGTATCTAACACTGGACCGACAATCACGCACCTTGTCTGGCGGTGAGGTACAGCGCATTAATTTAACCACCGCGTTGGGCACCTCGTTGGTGAATACTTTGTTCGTGTTGGATGAACCCAGCATTGGGCTGCATCCACGCGATATGGACAGAATCGTTCGCGTGCTGGAACGACTGCGCGATGCGGGCAATACGTTAATTGTGGTGGAACATGATCCACAAGTGATGTTTGCCGCTGATCGTATCATCGACATGGGCCCAGGGCCCGGGCTACTCGGTGGAGCAATCACCTTCAACGGTAAACCAGAAAAATTACTCAACAGCACCCAGTCTTTAACCGCGAAATATCTAGCGGGCCTGGCCTCCCCTACGCCAGAGAAACTAAAACGTAAAAAAAGTGTTGGGCAGCTCAGTTTAAAAAAAGCCAGTGGTCACAACTTAGCCAACATTACCGCAAAGTTTCCGTTAAACCGGCTCGTAGTAGTGACAGGACCCAGTGGCTCTGGCAAATCAACGCTTATTCACGATACCTTATACCTTGGCTTATTAAGCGAATTTGGCAAACCGAAAGATTTGCCTGAACCCTATCAAAGCATTACCGGTCTAGACCACATAGATCAAGTGGTGATGGTGGATCAGTCACCGATTGGAAAATCGGCTCGTTCCAACCCGGTGAGCTACACGGGTGCGTTCGAATCCATTCGCAAAGTGTTTGAAAAAGTACCCGAGGCAAAAGAGCGCGGTTATAAGGCCAGCTCGTTCAGTTTCAACAGCGGAATGCGATGTCCGGTGTGTTCTGGCAATGGATTTGAACACGTCGAAATGCAGTTTTTAAGTGATGTGTACTTACGTTGCGGTGAATGCCAAGGTAAACGCTACCGTCCTGAATTATTAGAGGTCAAAGTCTTTTCTGATGCAGCACCTGAGGGTAAGTCCATTGCGGATGTGTTGCAGATGACCGTGGACGAAGCGTTAGCGTTTTTCCACGACGACGACAAAGTGACCTTAGGTTTAAAGCCTCTTGCCGATGTCGGGCTTGGCTATGTTCAACTCGGGCAACCGGTTCCCACTTTAAGCGGTGGTGAAGCGCAGCGTTTAAAACTGGCGGCTCACTTGGTGGAAGCCGAAGCCGCGTTACGCAAGCGCAACGCGGCCCACACCCACACCTTGTTCTTGTTTGATGAGCCCACCACGGGTCTGCACTTTGATGACATTGCCAAGTTATTAGGCGCTTTTGAACAACTCCTTGATAAAGGCCATTCACTCATTGTGATAGAACACAACTTAGATGTGATTCATCACGCCGACTGGCTACTTGATTTAGGCCCTGATGGGGGTGCCGCCGGTGGGGAAATTCTATTTGCCGGCAGCCCAGACAACATCGTCCATGAAACCCGATCGCCAACCGGTCGAGCCTTAGTGGCTTATCGCGAATCCGGTGACCAACTGCGTTTAGCTGCAGCGATAGCCAATAGCGATAATCGGGTGGCAGAACCTGAGCCTTTCGAAAACCCAGCGTTAGCGCAGGCCATATCGGTTCGACACGCGCGCGAACACAATCTTAAAAATATCAGCATCGATATCCCGCGGGATAAACTCACCGTCATCACGGGTATGAGCGGTAGCGGAAAAAGCACCTTAGCGTTTGACATCGTTTTTAATGAAGGTCAAAGACGGTACTTAGAATCTTTAAACGCCTACGCTCGGCAATTTGTGCAACCTGCGGCTCGACCCGATGTGGATGCCATCACCGGGATTCCACCAACCGTTGCCATCGAACAGCGCACCAGTCGTGGGGGGCGCAAAAGTACGGTAGCCACCATGACTGAGATTTATCACTTTCTGCGATTGATGTTCGTAAAGCTAGGTGTGCAGTATTGCCCAGAATGTGAGGTGGAAATTTCAGCCCAATCGATTGATGCGATTACCGCCCAAGTCATGAAAAAACACAAGGCTGGCGAGGTAGAAGTTTTCGCCCCACTGATCATTGATCGAAAAGGCTACTACACCGACTTAGCAAAATGGGCTTTGAAAAAAGGCTTTACCGAACTTCGCGTCGATGGCGAGATGTGCCCTACCGACAATTGGCCGCGTTTAGATCGTTTTAAAGAACACGCCATTGATCTGCCGGTGGGAACCGTGAAAGTCAGCGCCAAAACCGAAGCGGATGTGCAACAACTCATTCAACTGGGGTTAGATTACGGCAGTGGGGTAGTAAAGATCGGTAAAGTCGGCAAAACTAAATCATCCGCCAAGCAGACGTTGTTTTCCACACAACGCGCATGCCCGAGTTGCCAAACCAGTTTTCCCGAACTCGACCCGCGCATGTTTTCGTACAACTCCAAGCACGGTTGGTGCCCTGGGTGTTATGGCACGGGCATTGACATGCCTGCAATGAAGGACGAAGACATCCAAGAAGGGGCGGACATTGCGGTATCCAGAACGGAACCCGATGATGAAACCGAGGTGTGTGGTTGGTGTGATGGGCGGCGTTTAAAGCCAGAATCTTTAAATGTCTATTTTAAAGACTACAACATTGCAGACATTACCGACTTCTCCATTCAAGAGGCCGTGCAGCATTTATCCAAACTAAAATTGAACGAGCGAGAGGCCGCCATTGCACGAGACAGCTTGCAAGAACTGATCTCTCGGTTGACGTTTTTGGATGAAGTCGGCTTATCGTACTTACACTTAAATCGCGCCGCCCCCACCTTAAGTGGTGGAGAAGCCCAACGCATTCGACTGGCAGCCCAGCTGGGTTCAAATTTACGTGGTGTTTGTTATATTTTAGATGAACCCACAATCGGTTTGCATCCGCGTGATAATCGCATGCTATTAAACACCTTGCGCAGACTGCGTGAAAAAGGCAACACCATTGTGGTGGTGGAGCATGATGAGGAAACGATTAACAGCGCAGAACATATCATCGATATCGGTCCAGGCGCAGGTGTTCGTGGTGGCGAAGTGGTAGCAACCGGGTCGGTCACGAAAGTCAAACGCAACAAAGCCTCTATCACAGGTCGCATGTTAGCTAAGCCCTTAGCACATCCAATTTATGAACCTCGGGGTAAAGCCAGCGATACTCTCACTATAAAACGCGCGCATCTGCACAACTTAAAGAACGTCACGGCAACCATCCCATTGCAGCGGCTGGTTTGCATCAGCGGTGTTTCCGGTTCCGGCAAAAGCACACTGGTTAGAGACGTGCTGCATGACAACTTACGTGTGCTAAACGGTAAAAAACGCAAAAAAAGTTTAGGCAAAATCACAGGCTGCGAATCCATTGAGGGTTGGCAAACGCTAGATCGGGTACTTGAGGTGGATCAAACCCCAATAGGAAAAACCAGCCGCTCCTGCCCTGCTACCTACATTGGTTTTTGGGACAACATTCGGCGTCTGTTTGCGGACACCACAGAAGCACGCATCCGAGGCTACAGCGCCAGCCGGTTTTCATTCAATGTAAAAGGTGGGCGTTGTGACGAATGCGATGGTCAAGGCATGCAACGCATTGAAATGAGTTTCCTGCCGGATGTCAAAATCCCTTGTGAAGTATGCAATGGCGAACGCTTTAACCAAGAAACCTTATCGGTACTGTATCGTGACAAAAGTATTGGTGATGTGCTTACGATGAATGTGGACGAGGCGGTTGAATTTTTTGCTGCGCATAGCAACATTCATCATGCCTTAAAATTGTTACAGGATGTGGGCTTAGGCTACTTAACCCTGGGGCAACAAAGCCCCACCTTAAGTGGTGGTGAAGCGCAACGCATTAAGTTAGTGAGCGAATTGGCAAAAGCTAAGCCAGTTTTGAAAGACTCATCGGGTAAAGCGGTTGTCTCAGTGCATACGCTCTATGTGCTTGATGAACCCACCGTTGGGCTGCACATGGCCGATGTGGAAAAGTTGATTCACGTGTTGCACCGTTTGGTGGATGCTGGAAATTCTGTGATCGTAATTGAACACAACCTGGATATCATTGCCGAAGCGGACCACGTTCTGGATATGGGCCCCGAAGGGGGTTACGGCGGCGGTAGGGTCATTGCCAAAGGTAAGCCGCAGCAAGTGGCCAAATCGAAAACCTCACACACCGCACCTTTTCTACTCGACTTGCTGGGCCGTTCTTAACCGTGGGCTTAGCGTTTGATCACCACGAAGGCTCGCAACCGGGGGTGATGTTTCTTCCCGGGTTTCACTCCACCATGCGTGGCGACAAAGCCAACTACCTAGCCGCATTCTGCGAAGCACACAGCGTTCAGTTCACCCGATTTGATTACAGCGGGCACGGTGAGTCATCAGGCCAATTTGAGCACGGCACGCTCACACAATGGTGTCAGGATGCGATCGAAATTTTGGACACGGTTTGCCAAGGGCCACAAGTCTTAGTGGGTTCGAGCATGGGTGGCTGGATTGCCACACGGGTGGCCATTGAACGTCCCGATCGTACCCACGGATTACTTGGCATTGCCACAGCCCCTGACTTCACCGCCGAACTATTGACACCGGCATTATCAGAGCAACAAAAAGCCACCCTGCAAGCCGGTAAATCCATTGATTTATTCAATGCTTACGACAACGGCAACCCACATCGAATACGCCAAGGGTTAATTGATAGTGGCAGCGAGTGCCTAGTGCTGGAAAAAAACCTACCTATTCACTGCCCCGTGCGCCTATTGCATGGCACAGCAGACACCGACGTGCCTTCCAACTTGTCTCAGCGATTGTTGGCCAGTGTTGCCAGCACCGACGCACAGCTACTGCTGCTCAAAGGCGCGGATCATCGATTCTCCAAAGCCAATGAATTGGCCCTCATTGAAAATGCGTTAATCGAGTTACTCAAAATCTAACCCTGGAACACAATTTGCGTACTCCGTCACAGTTTTGTTTGAGTGACGTATCGTGGATTTTTCGACTTTTTCAACCCGCATTTCAGTATGGGCACTGCCTGCTTTATTGGTCGGTGGCCTGTTCACCGGCATGTCGGTGGGCGTGGCGCTGAGCAACTACCTGCAGCAAACAGCTGCGTCTGCGTTTCAAGACGTTCCAAGCCATTGGAATTCGGCTGCTAAGCTACCGAAGAAGCAATCGAAATCTTATGCCGCAGCAGCTGCTGTCGTCGATCCGGCGTATCACTACTTACGCGCAAGTGACACGCTCAACTTAGGCTCGATAGCTTTGGTCAGCCGATTTAATCACATCCCGTTGGAACGTCCCGAATGGCGGTGGTCGCGCAGCGAATTAGCAACAAAACACGCACCGATTGAACGCGTGTACGGCCATTCAAAACCAACTTCCAAAAAACCATCTGCTGTCATTGCTGCTTTAAAGAACCCTGAGAAAAGGCGTTTGGTTGTCGCGCTTGACCCAGGTCACGGTGGCACCGACCCAGGCTCAATGGCGCCCAATGGTTTAGTTGAAAAAGAACTCACCCTCGATATGGCAAAGCGGGTGGAGTTGTTTTTATCCGAAATTGATAATGTCGATGTGATCATGACTCGAAGTACCGACAGAGGCATGTCGCGACAAAGTCGGGTAAACAAGATTAAGGCGGTAAATGCCGACGTTGTGGTATCCCTGCACTTTAATCACTTACCCCAAACAGACATTAACTTGGTGGAGACCTTCTACGCTGATCGACACAACATCGTTGAAAGCTTAGAGAAGCAGAATCGAAACGCGTCCAGTGTGAACCTGGACTTCACACACGCCTCTAGAGACTTAGCGAACATCCTGCATCGTAAGGTTGTGAACGAGGTATCTAACGTGAATGAGGACGTATTGGATGCGGGGGTTAAAGCCGACACCTTATTTGTACTCACTCGCAGCTTCACCCCTGGGGTGCTGCTTGAACTGACCTGCATCAGTAACCCTGCCGAGGCAGAACGATTGGCCACACCGGCCTATCGCAACCAGCTGGCAGCCTCAATTGCCGATGGTTTACGAGATTACTTGCTCGATCAGCATAGCGATCAGTTTGGCGAACTGTTGGCAAAGCTCGATTGATAGACGAAAGCCAAGCTCAAACTGTGCACCATTTCCGGTTTGAAAGATGCGGTTGAGGCATTATTACTTCCGTCAAGCGAAGAGATGTGTAGAGCCAAAACGGCCCCACTCTCTTTAAAGAAACCCGCCCGCTGGCCAGAGAACAGTCTGCGGGTTTTTTTATACCTATCGTATACTCTCATTCCATGAGATATCGCACCGATGAAGGCCCTAACGAAGCTTACCCCTTCTCCGAAAGCATGCATCAGATGCTGACTTTTACGATGGTTATATCCATCGTTATTGGTCTCTTATTTTTGATTATCGGACTGCGCGGAAAAGTCATGTGGATGTGGGTGTGGGGAGCTGGCTTGGTGATTCTGTCAGTGGCTTATTTGGTGGCCGATTTTTTTGGCTTCGTGTAACCCACCCACACGCTAAGAGACAGCGTTCAGTCGTCGAAAATAAAGCGTTTACGCCGTCGATGTTTCAAACGTTGGATATCCGCGTCAACGACAGATGCGCCCACACCCCACGTCAGATTCATCGACACAAAGGTTTTTGGCACGCCTACGGCAGCCAAGTCGTCAGCCGTGCATTGGTTGAGATGATATTGAACCCGTAATAACGCACCAATCAGTTCATCTAAATTTTTGTGTTGCACAATACTCGTACGATTCGAAGTCGTAATTCGGAGCCGGCCGAATTCCAAAGACAAATGCTCATGTAGCAACGCCAATACTGCATCACGTTGGTCAGCTGGTGTTAATGCGGAAATTTCATCGACCTCAATGGATGCAAAACTGCTAACTCGATCACTGAGCGACACGACATTTACGCTGTCTACTCGTCGAGGTTTACAGGCACGATTTTGAGCAAATTCTTCCAGCAATAGACGACGACCGTCATAATCCGCCATTTGCACTACCCGGGTTACTGCTGGAAACGTTTTTGGCGGCATGACGATCTAAAGAACCTGGGATCTGGATGAATTAAGTCGCACAACGAGTGGGTCATACGAATACGGGGGTAAGAATACCGTGCTGGCCAATTTAGCGCTGCGAGCCAGTACCCGAATCGATACTCATTACCTAATAATTTCGTTACCTAACCCTCACATGGAGGCTGTTTAGCCGTCATTAAAATCTCATGCAGTTCGGGTCGGTTCTGTTTCACTTCTTGAAGTGTGAGGCCTTCGAGAGAATGTGGAAATTTTAACCACTGATCAGTTTCGTGCAGGTAATAGTCGGGCACCCGCTGGGTCTGGTTACGCGCCGGTTTGTAATAAGGCACCGCCACTCTAACGTCAGCGGGCATGTTCAATCGAGTGGCGGACTTCAGCGCGTTGATGATGGCCTCAATGCTACGACCCGTGTCGTAGACATCGTCAACAATCAGTAGTCGATCTTCAGCTGATACTTTTTTGATCAAATAACTGAGGTTATAAACTTTGACTTCGGCAGCCTGTTGATCTATAGCGTGATAGGAGGAGGTTCTTATGGCTATGTGATCGGTCTCTACACCCCGATAGGCCAACAGTTCTTGCACGGCAATGCCCATGGGTGCACCACCGCGCCAAACAGCTACGATAAAGCTCGGTCGATAGCCGCTTCGATAGACAGCCGCCGCCAGACGGAAGGAGTCCTCGAGTAACTGCTGTGCGTCCAGATAAATTTTTTCCGCCATAAAATGTAAGCACTTGAGCGATGTGGCTGGCCAACGAATATACTACGTCTGCATTGCCATACGGTACACTGCACACGGTGACTACCAAACACTATATTGACGAAGCCGCCTTGCTACAGGATGCCTATCGATTAGGCGTGAACATTGCCAACAGCGACTTCCAACCCACCTTTATTGTTGGGCTGTGGCGTGGCGGCAGTGTGGTCGGTATTGCTGTGCAGGAATGTTTGCAGTATTTAGGTATTGAAACGGACCACATCGCCTTGAGAACTTCTTACCGCGGTGTGGGTGGGTATCACCAGATGGTGAATAACCCCGATGAAGAAATCCGAATTCATGGTACTCAATATTTATTGGAAACCATCAACCACACCGACAGCCTGTTGATCGTGGATGATGTATTCAGTTCGGGGCTGAATGTTCAAGCGGTTATCCATCGTTTAACCAAGCGCCTCAAACGCAATATGCCTAATGAAGTTCGCGTAGCGGTACCTTGGTATAAACCGGTACATAACCGTACCGATCGCGCTCCAGACTACTATCTTCATACTACCGAGGACTGGTTGGTCATGCCTTATGAACTCAGCGGTTTAAGCGCTGACGAAATCAGCCAACACAAACCCTTCCTCACTCCCTTATTACAAGAGTTGGATCCTTCTGCGTGAAATCAGACTTATCGACGTTTTTAAACGGCCTCGCTATGGGTGCTGCCAACGTAATCCCGGGCGTATCCGGTGGCACCATCGCGCTCATTACCGGCATTTATGAACGTTTAATAAACGGCATAAAACGCTGCGACCCGACCGCTTTGAAATTGGTGCTAAAGCGAGAATTCAAAGCCGCTTGGACATACGTAGATGGTCGATTTTTACTGGCACTGATGTTGGGAGTAGCGGTTAGCATTGTGTCATTAGCGCGCTTATTCGAATATTTACTCGAGCATCATGAACGGCTCACTATGGCCTTCTTTTTTGGCCTAATCTTATTGTCCATCGTGTACGTGGCTCAGCGCATCACGGCCTGGACGCCGTCGGTTTGGCTTGCCTTGCTGATCGGATCCGCTATCGCCATTGGTATCGCGTTCCTGGCACCAGCCAGTGAAAATAACTCGTTTTTCTATGTGTTTCTTTGTGGCGTGGCAGCGATAAGCAGCATGATTCTGCCAGGTTTATCCGGCTCATTCGTGCTAATCATCATGGGCAACTATGCGTTAGTGCTCAGCGCCATCAATAATTTTGAGTTAAGTATTATCGTGCCATTGGCACTGGGTTGTGGGTTCGGGCTGATCGCGTTTTCGCACATCCTATCTTGGGTATTCAAACACCACGCGAATCAAACACTCGCGGTAATGACAGGCTTTGTTATTGGATCCTTAGTGGTTATTTGGCCCTGGAAAGAAACCTTAACCAACGAAGTGTTGCGCGAAGGAAAACCACCTAAGGAAGTGGTGACCGGCTACTCTTGGCACATGCCTGACGTAACCCACACAGAAACTTGGGTAGCCATCGGATTGATGTTATTGGGCGCTGTGTCAATTGTGTTAATGGAACGTATTGCAGGTCGATCTAATCGCCGTGCATAATTTATAAAAAAACAAAATTTATGGGTTCTCTGTCAGTGCGCTGACCCGCGATTACGTCTCTTATCCAAGCGAGATGACGACAACAACAACGGCACAATAGCAACCGCTAATCCCATGGTAATCCAAGCCATAGGACGTGCTGAACCATCATGAAATAAACTGACCGCAACAGCGGCTAAGCCTGCCGTGGTTTGCTCAACGCCTGCCAGCATGGCAGAGGCTGAACCAGTTTGCGTGGTCACAGAACGTAAAGCCCGGCTGGGTGCTACCGCAAATAATCCCGCCATGCCAAAGGTCATGATGGCATAGCAACTGGCTATGACCCAAGGGGTGATTTCGGTGAACAGTATGATAGTGACCAACACAACCGCACCAATAAAAATAACCACCCCACCCGCATTGAGCATGGCTTGCGTATCGATCGAGTCCACCAGTTTTGACGCGATGAGGCTGCCTAAAAAGAACGCCACAACAATGACAGCCTGATACCAGCCGTAGGCATCCGCACGCACGCCCAGTAGCTCAATGAGCACAAAGGGGCCACCGGTAACAAATACAAAAATTAACCCTAATGCAATGCCACATAACGCGGTGTGCACCATAAATTCTTGATTCACCAACAACCGGGCGTAACCGCTGACCACGCGCTTAGGTTGCAACGCAGTGGAGTCCGGTGTAGTGGATTCTGGCAAATAAAGATACGCCACCAACAAAGAAGCCATGGCCATACCAGTGAGTACATAAAAATTCATGGCCCAGCCATAACGAACATGCAAATACCCACCTAAAATGGGTGCCACCGCAGGGGCTATGGCAATAACCATGTTGAGCAACGCTAAGACTTTAACTTGCTGTTTCTCAGTGTATAAATCTTTAATGATGGCCAAGCCCAGTACCGCTTCCGCAGCGGCTGCCAACCCCAACAACACCCGAACAACAATCAATTGCTCAATGCTGTTTACCTGTGTGCAGGCAAAACATAAAACGATCACCGCTGAGATGGAGCCCAACAAAATGGGCCGTCGTCCAAACCGATCCGATAAGGGACCATAGAAAAATTGGGCAAGACCAAACGCCAACATGTTTAAGCTAATGGTGAGCTTAACCATGGCAGGAGTGGTAGAGAAAACTTCAGTCAGGTCCGGCATGCTGGGCGCATACATATCGGTGGACATGATGCTGGTGCTGGAGGCGAGCACCAAGATGCCCACCACCAAAGCCATGCTGGGCGTGCTAGAGGACTGCGTTGTTGGCATAGCGGCAAGCCGACCCTAAACGGGCCGGCCATTGTAAAGCAATTAACGCAAGGGGTAAGGAGTCACGCAGTTAGATTACCCGCTCACGTGGTTGGAAAAGCGAACACGGCTCCATCTTTAATGCCAGTTGGCCAGCGTGCGGTGATCGTTTTCAAGCGCGTATAGAAATGCACACCCTCTGGCCCATATATAGAGTGATCCCCAAATATGGATCGCTTCCATCCACCAAAACTGTGATATGCCACCGGCACAGGAATGGGTACATTCACCCCCACCATGCCCACTTCAATGTCATTAGAAAACGCTCTGGCAGCATCCCCATCGCGCGTGAAGATGGCCGTACCGTTCCCGTATTCATGATCGTTTATCATTTGCACCGCTTCGGAATATTCATTCGCACGCACAACCGATAAGACCGGGCCAAATATTTCTTCCTTATAGATGTCCATATTAGTCGTGACGTTGTCAAACAACGTGCCACCGACAAAGTACCCCTCTTCATAGCCTTGCAAACTGATGTTGCGACCATCCACAACGAGATCTGCACCCGCCTTAACACCGCTGTCGATTAAACCAACAATCTTCTCTTTGGCTTGCTTAGTGATGACAGGACCCATTTCCGCATCGGAATCATCGGCAGGGCCAATCTTCAGTCCTTCCACTTTGGGGCGTAACTTTTCCACCAAGCGGTTGGCGGTGTCTTCACCCACCGGCACGGCCACGGAAATCGCCATACAACGTTCACCTGCTGAACCAAAGGCGGCCCCCATTAACGCATCAACGGCTTGATCCATATCGGCATCGGGCATCACGACCATGTGATTTTTCGCCCCCCCTAAGGCTTGCACACGCTTTCCGGCGGCTGTGCCGCGGGTATAGACATATTCTGCAATGGGCGTGGAACCCACAAAGCTTAAGGCTTTCACATCGGGGTGATCGAGTAAGGTATCAACGGCGGTTTTGTCGCCATGTACAACATTCAATACCCCTTCTGGAAGCCCCGCTTCCCACAATAAGTTGGCAACGAAATTCGCCGCTGACGGATCGCGTTCTGAGGGTTTTAGAATAAAAGTGTTACCGCAAGCGATGGCCACCGGGTACATCCATAAAGGCACCATGGCGGGGAAATTAAACGGGGTAATACCTGCGCACACACCCAGTGCTTGCCGATCACTGAAAGAATCGATGGCAGGGCCTACGTTGCGTGAAAATTCGCCTTTCAGCATTTGCGGAATACCACAAACAAACTCCACGACTTCTTTGCCGCGCTGCACTTCCCCTAAGGCATCGTCATGGGTTTTGCCGTGTTCGCGGGAAATCTCCCGAGCGATGTCCGCGCTGTGTTTTTCAATCAGTTCATTGAACTTGAACATGATGGCAGCGCGTTTAAGCGGTGGGGTGTTGGACCAGGCAGGAAACGCAGCCTGTGCCGCTGCAACGGCCTGATTCACCTCATCGACACTCGATAAACCGAGCTCATCGATGGCAGCGCCTGTGGCGGGGTTGTAGACCGGTTGAGTGCGGCCGCTACCGCTGGCGATTCGTTGTCCACCAATCAGGTTTTCAATCATGTTTTGCTGTGCCCAAAATTAAAGGAAATTGTGGAGAAGTCAGTAACGCTATAGTAAGTTGACCAAAGGGTCAATAATTGAGTCAGGCAAAGGGGTATATCTGTTCGCAATGAGCACGTTTCAGCCATCTTACTCGTTCGAACCGGTGTCTGGGCCCACACCAAACGTTCTAATCCTGGGCAGCATGCCGGGCCAGGCTTCTTTACAGGCGGTGCAATACTATGCTCACCCACGCAACGCGTTTTGGCCGATTGCAATCGGCGCGATTCAACACACCCAGCCTCACTATCAAACAGCACACGCCATACCCTACGAGGAACGAATACAGGCGGTTATCGATCACGGAGTGGCTTTGTGGGATGTGTTAGCGCAGTGCCAACGGCGAGGCAGCTTGGACAGTGATATCGAGCGATCCAGCGAAGTGGTTAATCCAATCCATGAATGGCTAGCCAAAAACTCCAGCGTGAAGCGGGTTTGTTTTAACGGAAAAACGGCCGCCGCAGTATTCCGTCGTCATCTCGGCGCGAGCACGCCTTTGAGTAAAGGTTCGCAACCCGTTCAATTCTTCACCCTGCCCTCAACCAGCCCAGCCATGGCGACTTTAACACTGCCCGAGAAGGCGGAGCGTTGGAAGCCCGCTTTTTTCCGGTAGAAAATTTCTCGTACACTGCGCTCTAACTGTTTCTGATTGATCCCGTCAATGTCCGAATCTTCCAATAATTTAACGTCTCGACTCTCGCAGCAATTGAATTTTTTAGCCGAAATTGATGCCCTGAAATCGGTTTATCGCGCCAGCACCTTAACCGGTGAGGCACGCCATGAAAACAGCGCTGAACACAGCTGGCACATCGTGATGTTTGCCATGGTCTTGGCAGAACACGCCAATGAACCCATTGATCGTTGGAAAGTTATCAGCATGCTAATGGTGCACGACATCGTTGAAATCGATACTGATGACCTGCCACTGCACGCTCCCAGAGATCCACAGCGGGAGGCAAAAGAACAAGTCGCTGCTGAGCGCTTGTTCGGCCTACTGCCGCCGCCGCAGGCGCAAGAGTTTTTATCGCTATGGGAGGAATTTGAGCGCGGTGACAGCGCTGAGGCGGTATTTGCACGTTCCTTAGATCGCTTTCAACCCATTATGCAAAACAGCTACACGCAAGGAGGAACCTGGCCTAACTACCAAGTCACTCTAGAGCAGATGCATGAACGCACAGGCCATATCGAAAAGGGATCGAGCACCCTTTGGGAACAGGCAAAGTCGGTGTTTAAAGTGGCGGTGAATCATGGCTGGATTAAAGGCTAGTCCAACTATTAGGCGCAGCGCATTGTGCCAACGAGACTGAATCGAGGCTTCTGTGAACGCATTTTTCCAAGAACAGAATCAGATCACGATTGGCGCAGCACATTGTTCACAACGTATCACTCAAGCCGTTAGTTCGTATTGTGCAGGCAAAATTTTGTGTGCGTTATTACTCTAAACAACATACCTTTGTGTTCACTATGAAAAAACTATTACTCGCACTGCCCATCGTGGCAGGCGCTTCTTGGGCAGGTACTTCTTACTACGCAGGCGTTCAATCAGAAACCGCCTACGACAACCTGCTGTCACAGCTGCAATTGATGCAACCCTTAAGCTTTGAAAAAGAGTCATATGAGACCGGCTTAACCACCAGTAACGCGGTGACCATCGTGCGTGCAGTGTCAGAGAAGAACGAAAAGGCACCGGTTCTGTTTCGCCTTCTACACGAAATCAATCATTCCCCCGTGCGCCTAGAAGACGGATCACCTGAAGTGGGCACCGCCACCATTCGCACGATCGTTTCAGAAGATTCTAATCACCCAAAATTCAAAGAAGTGCGCGAACTATTCAAAGGCGATGAACCCATTGAATTGATCACCACGGTGGGCGTGGGCGGCGTAGTGGAGAGCGTTGCAAACATCAGCGCACTGGAAGTAAACCATCCAGACAAAGCAGAAACTCTGTCAATCGATGCAAGCTCATTTACGATATCCGTGCAAGACGAACAAGCAAAAGGTAGTGGCAATCTAGGCGCGATTAACATTCTAGGCGCTGATGGTGAAGTCATTAAAGGCAGTCCATCCAACTTCAATGCTGAAGGCATGATCAGCGGGTCTAACATCTTCGACTACGAGTTTCTTTGGACCATGGACGAATTGTCGATTAAGTCGGAAAATTTACCTGACGCTTTAGTTTTCTCTGATATCAGCTCTTCCGTGAACTCTGAGGTGAAAGGCCAGACACTGGATCAAACCATCGTTTTTGATCTTAAAAACATTGATCTAGGCGCTGCCGCGCCTAAAGATGCCTCTCCGTTAACGTCTGCCAGATTAGATATTGCCGTGAACAATGTAAACGTTCAGGCGATGAAAGAATATCGAGAGACCGTGAATCAATTCGGCGTTGCAGAGCAGATCGAACAGTCGGATAGATTCATCAGCGAATTGTATTCCACGATTACAAACCTCATTACCAAAGACGTTGAAGTGGACTACCGTCTAACCCTGGGCAACGATGGTGGTTCTGCTGACGCAGGTTTCTTAATTCGTTTTATCGGTGATGATTCTGAAACTGGCCGTGACTACATTGTGACCGCTGGCGATGCGCTGAACGCAATTGAAATTGAAGTGGATGTCAAAGCAGATAAAGCCGCGGTAGAACTAACGCCCGCGGCGGGATTTATGTACTCCCCACAAGCACAGATGGCACTGTTAGATAACGGCGACCATTACCTGGGCAAGGGCTCGATTAAACAGTCAGTGGGCGATTTGAATGGCCAACAATTTCCACTGCAAGAGATGTTAGGCGGCATGCTCGACATGCCTTTGGAAGCCCTAATGGAAATGCAGGGGTTGTAAAACTGTACAGCCAGCGTGACCTGATCATTCAGGCCGCGCTGGCCGCAATGGCTCCTGGCACACCCACCACATAAGCGGCACATGCGTGGCCTGCCAGTAGACATGCAGCCCGATCTTCGCCCGCCAAATAGGCAGCCAAGTACCCGGCATTAAAGCTATCGCCAGCCGCGGTGGTGTCCACCACTTTTTCAGCCGGCGGAAAATTCAGGTTTTCAAGCGCAGGCTGATTTGGTGTGACGGGGCCTAGTTCACCGCGCTTGATCGCACAAGCCTTATAGTTTCCTCGTGCAAAGCGCTCGATTACCGCATCATCAGAGGCCTCACTAAATAATGCACGCTCATCATCCATCGATGGCAGTGCGATATCCGCGATTTCCCACATGGCGCTAATTACATCCCTTGCTGTGTCCGCACTTTCCCATAACCGAGGCCGGTAATTGGAATCAAAGGCCACGAGGGTATTACCAGCGGAAGATTCAGCTGCCAGATATTCCATTAGCCGCAAGCGAGCACCGGGCGTCATGATTGCCAGCGTAATACCCGACAAATAACTGATTCGGGCTGGTGGCAAAGTGACGTCGATGTTTGCGTCGCTAAACAACTTTCTAGCTGCTGATTGGTCGCGCCAATAGTGAAAACTGCGCTCACCATGATCATCCGTGCTAATGGAGTAAATACCGATATTCGCCTGAGTGTCTTCGCGCACATGGGATGTATCTAACCCCTCTTCCAAAGCGCAGTTAAACCAAGAATGCGACAGTGGATCGGTTCCCACACAGGTGAGGTAGGCGACTTGGCCATTGGCTTCAAGTGCTCTTTGGCAATACACCGCGGTGTTGTATGTATCCCCTGCGAAACTGACTTCATGACCTCCATCAACGTTATGACGAATTTCAGCCATGACCTCACCCATAGACAGCAACGAATACAATGTAAGCTCCTTAGCGTTGACGCTTGGGGGTAAACAGTTCCACCAACTGCGTGGTCATGGCATCCGCCAACTGTGCTACGTCGTGAATCGTGGCGGACTCTTTGTAGTACTGCGTGACATCATGGCCGATGCCAATGGCAACCAACTCAATGTCATCGCTGTTTTCAGTTTCGTGAATCACATAGCGCAGGTGCTTTTCAAGAAATCGACCCGGGTTCGTTGATAAGGTGCTGTCATCAATGGGCGCACCATCGGATATCATCATTAAGATTTTTCGACTCTCGCTGCGAACTGCAAGGCGATTTCGTGCCCACAGCAACGCTTCCCCATCAATATTTTCTTTCAGCAATCCTTTGCGCATCATCAACCCTAAATTGGTGCGCGCCTGACGCCAAGGGGTATCCGCGCTTTTATAAACAATATGGCGCAAATCATTTAATCGCCCAGGGTTGACGGGATAGCCTTTCTCCACCCATGATTCTCGTGCTTTCCCGCCTTTCCAAGCGCGTGTTGTAAAGCCCAACACTTCCACTTTCACTCCACAACGCTCTAAGGTGGACGACAAAACATCCGCACACACAGCAGCCACACGAATGGAGCGGCCATGCATGGACCCAGAATTATCAAGCAGCAGAGTGACCACGGTGTCGCGAAATTCGATGTCTTTTTCCTGTTTAAAGGTGAGTGGCATCAACGGATCGGTTAGCAGCCGAGTTAAGCGTGCGCAGTCTAACTGCCCTTCATCCAAATCAAATTCCCAGCTGCGATTTTGTTGCGCCATTAACACGCGCTGTAAGCGGTTAGCAAATCGCCCAACCGACTTTTGTAAATCCCCGATGTGTTGATCCAGCGTTTTACGCAATCGCAGCAACTCATCGTCATCGCAAATATCTTTCGGTCGAATCACTTCATCAAATTCGGTTGTAAACACGTGATAGTCGTTGGGTTGGCGCAACTGATTGGCTGTGCTCGGACGCCACTGGCCACCCGGAGACAATGAAGTGTCATCTTCAACATCACCATCGGGCTCTAAGGCATCGCTGCCACCATCGGATAAGGAGTCGTCTTCGGAGGCTTCCATGCCACCATCATCTTGCATCGGGGCCTCACTGTCTTGGTCACCACCGCCTTGATTTTCATCCGCATCAGATGCCTCCCCGTCTTCTTGATCAGTGTCGCTGTTTTCATTGGCATCCGGCGCATCCCCCATGTCAGCTTCTATGTCGAGATGCTGCAATAACTCACGAAACGCATGGGCAAACGCTTGCTGGTCTGCCAATTCAAATTCGCGATCCGACAAGGCAGGTGCCACTTCAGTTTCTAACCAATCCCGCCAGTCAGTCAGTGCTTCTTGGCAGGACGCGGGTAATTCACCGCCCAACTGCTCACGCAAATACAACGACAAGGCATGCTCCACACCCAACTTATCCTGGGTTAATTGCGCGGCAGCCTTGGAGTTTTTCATAGCATCGTTTAACAAGCGATAGCGTTGATCCAATACCGCATTTAGATTGGATGCAATACCATGAAATTCACGCGCACCCAACAATTCAACACGCGCTTGCTCAGCCATCGAGAAACACAAACTGGAGGTAGAGTTGGTGTAGCTGTACTGAGAATGCAGCTTAGGATCATGATGCTGTTTGTGCAGTGCAATCGCATCACTGCGCCCACGCAATCTATCCTTTTCCTGTGGACTGGCATCAGGCGGGATATCGGGCAACGCCTGCGACGCCACATCCACATCCGTGGCTTCACCGTCAAATTTTAAACTAACAGATGCATCTTTTGAAATGGCACGAGCGCAAGCCCCGGTGGATTGCCGGAAGTCCGAAGTTTCTTTAACGTCCGACTGACTCATAGTGACCGCTTAACGCTGTTCATTCGAAAGATTAAACGACAGTTAGTCGGTTTGCTCGGCTAAATCGACGGCAAATACGCGTTGGTACAACTCATTCAAAATGGCCCGCTCTGATGGGTCAGATTTATTCATGAACACCAATTCAAACGACAGGGCGGGGTCTTTAAAGAAGGTTAAATTTTGCGTCCAGGTGATGACCGTACGAGGGCTCATCACTGTGGATAAATCCCCATTTTGAAATGCGGATCGTGTCAAGTTGGCTAGCGTTACCATGCACGTAACCAATTCACGACCTTCTGGGTTTTGTAGGTGTGGCGCTTTGCCTAACACAACCTCGACTTCCAATTCCGCCGGCATGTAGTTCAACACCGTGGTAATCGACCAACGATCCATCTGAGCTTGGTTGATTTGTTGAGTACCGTGATACAAGCCCGTGGTATCTCCCAAACCTACCGTGTTTGCGGTGGCGAAAAATCGGAACGCGGGATGCGGTCGAAGCACCCGGCTTTGATCTAACAACGTCAGTTGGCCGGTGGACTCTAAGACCCGTTGAATAACAAACATCACATCCGGACGCCCAGCATCGTATTCATCAAACACCAAGGCCACGTTGCGTTGATAACACCAAGGCAATATGCCATCCACAAAAGTTGTGACCTGTTTACCCTCTTCTAAAACGATGGCGTCTTTACCAATTAAATCAATTCGGCTGACATGACTGTCTAAGTTGATACGCACGCAAGGCCAATTCAAACGCGCCGCTACTTGCTCGATGTGTGTGGATTTTCCGGTGCCATGAAAGCCGGTTACCAACACACGCCAGTCATTAGCAAAACCTGCCAAAATCGCCAGCGTCGTGCGCTTATCGAAAATGTATTCGGGGTCGATGTCGGGCACACGCTCGGTGGGCGTCGAATACGCAGGCACTTGTATATCGACATCCAGGCCAAACACATCCGCCACCGACACGGTGGTGTCGGGCATGAGTTCATCGGTACCTGGGTCGGGCTGGGAAGATTGCAGCATCGTTCAAGACTCAAATTCAATTCATTTCAAGGCAATAACACCGTACTGCCTATGGTTTTACGCGATTCCAAGGCATCGTGCGCTTGGGCGACATCAGATAACGCAAAGCGCTGATTCACTGACACCTCCAGTGTACCGCTCTGAATGAGTTCGAACAGCTCGGAAGAGGCCTGTTCCAACCATTCACGGGAGGCCGTAAAATGAAACAAGATTGGCCGAGTGAGACGCAAGGATTTAACCGCCAGATCGGCAATTTTGAATTCTGTTGCCGCTCCTGAGGACTGGCCAAAGCACACCAAAGTACCAAACGTCTTCAAACAGGCCAAAGATTTGGCCATGGTGGCAGCCCCCACGCTGTCGTATACCGCATCCACACCTTCGTTCTGCGTCAGCTCTTTTACGCGAACTTCAAAATCCTGCGACAGATAGTCTATGACCTCGCTGTAGCCATGCTTGCGAGCCACTTCACATTTCTCTGCCCCACCGGCGGTTCCAATTACGCGCACACCACGCGATTTAAGCCATTGCCCTGCCAACGACCCCACCCCACCGGCCGCGGCATGAAACAGCACCGTATCACCGGGCTTTGCGATATAACTGTCATTGATCAAATAGCTCACCGTCAGCCCTTTCAGCATGACGGCGGCTGCGATTTCGTCACTCACGCCATCGGGTAGGCGCACCACGTGGGCGGCATCGAGAATGCGTTCTTCGGCATAGGCCCCGTTAGGCACGGTGTACGCCACACGATCCCCAACCGCCACATGCGAGACCGAATCGCCTACAGCAACCACCCGTCCGGCAGCTTCCGAACCCAAAACTAAATTCTGATCAACCGGCCATGGGTACAGACCACTTCGAAAATACACATCGATGAAATTCACGCCAATGGCTGTGTGTTCAACGCGCACTTCGTTAGCACCGGGATTCGGTGTTGGCGCGTCGATCGCGATCAGTTGCTCACTGCCACCAGCTTGCGCTGCAACGATTTGCAAGGCCACTAGCTTGCGTCCTGATCAAAGGCTGCATCCACCGGCACCTGCAGGCCATTTAATAGATGATTCGTTCGCCCCGCTAACGATACGACGCGAAGCAAGTCCGCGTGTTCCTCCGCACTCATCCCTTTTGCACGAGCCGCTGCCGTATGAGAGTGAATGCAGTAGCTGCAGGAATTTGCAATCGAAACAGCGATGTAGATCATCTCTTTGGTTTTCGCATCCAGTGCAGATTCGGTTGCCATAACCACTTTCACACCTTGCCAAACCTCTTCCAGTAAGTCGGGGGTTGCCGCAAGATAAAGCCACAGATTATTCAGTGTGTCCACTTTACGTGTGGCCCGAATGTCATCAAACACCGCTTTCACACGGGGATCTTTTTCCAAATTCTCGGGTGGGGACACAGTGGACATCAGCAACACTCCTTGAGAAACGGTTGCCAACATTCTATGGCAATCTTCACTCAAATAGCCCATCCATTAGCCCAACACGAAAACGGCCAGCATAAGCTGGCCGTTTTCGTGCTGTCATGCGCACTCATCATTTGAGGAGCATTGAACGTTACGAGCTAGCTCGCTTTACGATCTTGCGCTTCTTTAATGACGATCTCAGCTACATTTTTCGGGCACGGCAAGTAGTGAGAGAATTCCATCGAGAATTGACCACGACCTGACGTCATTGTGCGTAGGTCACCAATGTAACCAAACATCTCCGACAGAGGCACATCGGCTTTTATTCGCACACCGGTTGCACCTGCTTCCTGAGTCTTGATCATGCCGCGTCGACGGTTCAAGTCACCAATAACATCACCCACGTGATCCTCTGGAGTGAATACATCGACCTTCATGATCGGCTCAATTAATTGAGGGCCCGCTTTCGGGATCGACTGACGATAACCGGCCTTAGCAGCAATTTCGAACGCAAGCGCCGAAGAATCTACCGCGTGGAACGCACCGTCAAGTAACGTCACTTTGAAGTCAAGCAATGGGTAGCCGGCGAGTACGCCCTCATCCATGCTGAACTTAAAGCCTTTCTCAACCGCAGGCCAATATTCACGCGGCACGTTACCACCGGTAACTTTCGATTCAAATTCAAAACCTGAACCTGGATCCAATGGCTCAATGGTGTAATCGATGCGACCAAATTGACCCGAACCACCCGATTGCTTCTTATGGGTGTAGCTGTCTTCAATTTGTTGTGTAATGGTTTCACGGTAAGCCACTTGCGGCTTGCCCACTTCAACCTCAACACCGTGGGTACGCTTCAAGATGTCGATTTTGATGTCTAGGTGCAATTCACCCATGCCCATCAGAATAGTTTCGTTGCTCTCTTCATCGGTTTCAACTCGGAAAGACGGATCTTCCGCAATCATCTTACCCAGTGCCACACCCAACTTCTCGGTGCCCGCTTTATCTTTAGGTGCGATAGCAATCGAGATAACCGGATCAGGAAACACCATCGGTTCTAAGGTGGCTGGTTTTTTTGGATCAGCCAAGGTGTGGCCGGTTTGCACGTTCTTCATACCCAACACCGCAACGATGTCACCGGCTTGCGCTCTGTCAAGCTCAATTCGATCATCCGCGTGCATTTCCACGATTCGACCAATGCGTTCGGTCTTGCCTGTGTAAGTGTTCAACACCGTATCGCCCTTATTCATCACCCCCGAATAGATCCGAATGAAGGTGAGTGCACCGTAGCGATCGTCCATTATTTTGAATGCCAGCGCCCGTAACGGAAGCTCGGCGTCAACTTTTGCAAAGTTGCCCGACTCGTTACCTTCCAAGTCCATCTCAGGCTGTTCCTTAACTTCAGTGGGATCAGGCAAGAATGCAACAACAGCGTCCATAACCAACTGAACGCCCTTGTTTTTGAAGGCTGAACCGCAATAAGTTGGGAAGAAGTCCAGTGCAATGGTGCCTTTGCGAATGCACGCTTTCAGCGTTTCAATGCTGGGCTGTTCGCCTTCGAAATAGGCTTCCATGGCCGCGTCATCTTGCTCCAATGCCGTTTCAACCAATTCTTCGCGCCACTGAGCCACTTCATCAACCAAATCAGCTGGAATGTCTTCGATGGTGAAGTTTTCCGCTTTCCCGGTGTCATCCCAGATGTACGCTTTCTCAGTGAGCAGATCGACCACACCAACGAAATCGTCTTCACGACCGATGGGCACAGTCATCACCACTGGGCGCGCGCCCAGGACTTTTTTGATTTGCTCAACCACGCGGAAAAAGTCCGCGCCGATACGGTCTAACTTATTCACGAAAATGATGCGTGATACTTCTGATTCGTTGGCGTAGCGCCAGTTGGTTTCTGACTGAGGTTCAACACCACCGGAGCCACAGAAAACCCCAACGCCGCCGTCGAGTACTTTCAGCGAGCGATACACTTCGATAGTGAAATCGACGTGTCCGGGTGTGTCGATGATGTTTAGGCGATGGCCGTCCCACTCACAGCTGGTAGCAGCAGACTGGATCGTGATGCCACGCTCTTGTTCCTGCTCCATGAAGTCAGTGGTGGCTTCGCCGTCATGCACTTCGCCGGTTTTATGGATCTTACCGGTGAGTTTCAAAATGCGTTCTGTAGTGGTGGTCTTGCCCGCGTCAACGTGGGCGAAGATACCGATGTTGCGGTACTTGGAGAGGTCGGTCATGTTGGTAGCCACGAATAAAAGAAAAAACGCCCGGCGGATACCCACCAGGCGGCCTGTGTTCGGGTTGGCGGCTAACGGCGATAATTTCGCCTAAGCTGCCGGTGGACTGAAGATTTTAGTTCGGCCCGGTGTAAACCGCTAATTGTAACTAATAATGACTGAAACAAGGCACGTGCCAAGCACATGAATAATGAATCGGACCACGAATTTGACCAAGAAGATCCGCCCGGGTCTTCCATGGCCGTGTGGATGACGATTGGATTCTGGGCTCTGATGCTGGGGTTTGGCTATTTAGGGGCTCAACACTACCTAAAACAGCAACGAGCAGCAGACCCACCCCGCATTTTAGCCACAGAAGCCGGAGCTGGGCCAGCGGTGATACTCAACGGTACGCGCCGAGGCCACTATCGAGTACGCGGCTTCATCAATGGCCACCCCGTCGATTTTCTCGTGGACACAGGCGCTACGGAAGTCAGCATTCCAGCAGGCTTAGCCAGAGAAATTGGTCTTGTGCGCGGGGCACCTGGGATGGCTCACACGGCCAATGGGCTTGCCACTATTTATGACACCCAAATTGGCTCCCTGAGCATCGGCCCATTGCAACGCACTAATGTTCCCGCCCACATCAGCCCAGGCCTCGGAGAGGGTGAAGCGCTACTGGGCATGAGCTTTCTGCGCCACTATAATTTGGTGCAGCGCGAGAATCAGCTGCAAATCCAAACACCTTAGGGAACCTTTTTCTGCCAAATTCACTCATATCGGCTACAACTGATGGAAGGGTGAATCGTTGCCAACAAGCAAGGGTGAACCCCCACCGAAAGCCTTAAGCTCCGGTATCATTGAGGTTGGATTCACGCCATTCGCACCATTTCGGTGCGGCGGCACAGACACAAGACGCCGATGCACATAACGGTCATATTGGTCATCACCTACATCGCCTGCTGTTTGCGGGTAGGTGCTGCACCCTGGAAATATTTTCAGCTCAATGCACGCTATTTTTCGCGTGAGAAGGGCATTTTCTCGAAAATGTCGATTGATCAACTCATCCCGGATCGCTGGCGCTTGTCGCAGTCGCTCGATGGTGAACATATTGAACCCACGTCATTTCCGGTTTTTCTAAAACCTGAGTGGGGACAAAACGGCAGCGGCATTGTTCGCGCCGACACCGCCATCGAACTAAGCGAATTTAGAACTGCTCACGCGAAAGACAATCGCCGGTTTATGATTCAAGAAGCGGCCACCGGTGGGCGCGAATTCGAAATTTTTGGCATTAAAAGCGGCAACACAGGTCTTCAACACGACCTAGTCACTGTTACTGAATCAGTGAACGACAGTGAGCAATACCCAATCAACAGCATCCATAACAAACTGACCGAATATCAAGACATCACCCAACAATTCACGCCTGAGCAATTAGCGGAGCTATCCGGATTCATTCAACAGATTGGTGACTTTGCCATTACCCGTGTGAGTGCCAGGGCAGATACTAACGAAGCCCTATTGGCTGGGAATTTCAAAATCATTGAGATAAATTTATTCATCCCAATGCCCATCAATTTGTTAGACACGAGTTACAGTTGGCGTATGCGCCTACAGTTCATTGTTAAAGCCATGATGTTGTTAGCTCAAGCCACTCGCACGATGAAGCCTCAACAACGCCCGCCCGCGATCTTCACTCGCATGATGTTGTACGGACGTATCAAAGCCGCCGGGCAACGCGTCAGTCGACCCATAGGTACGCGGCGCACGCATCCGTGAGAAAACTGAAAAAACTGGTCTATGCATGGATTAGCAAAACCTTCATGGATGGCTGCAGTAACTACAACGGTTTAGCGGTGCGTAAAAGCAGTCGCTCCAAAGCTCAAGCGCGCGCGCACTTCGATGAATTTAATGTACCCCACGCCAAAGGTGACCTGTTCATCAACCCTTGGCGGGCACATAAATTTGCCAAACAACATGGGTTTCCACTGTGCATTAAACCCAATGTAAGCGGGTATTCTCGAGGCAGCCACTTCCCTATTCGCAACTATCGTGAATTATGGAAAGCCGCTTTGATGGTTAAAGTGTGGTGGCCAGTCAGTGTGGTTGAGCAGTATTTATTAGGCGCAAATTATCGTGTGCTCGCCACGCCAAATGAAATCGTTTCGGTGATTCGTCGTTACCCCCCGTTTATTGATGGCAACGGTGAAAACAGCATTGGGGACTTAATTGATATCGAAAACGCGGTGCGTGAAGAGATGCAGTTAGGCCCCACCATTTTCCCTATTAAAAAATCTCCAGCGGTCACAGATTACTTACAAAAACAGGGTTTAACGCTCGATAGTGTTCCCGCCAAAGATGAGCGCATTTATGTGTTTAATCGTGTAGCTCTAGCTCCTGGTGGCGTTGTAGAAACCATAGACCAAGCAACCATTCCTGACGTGAATAAAGCCCTTTTTCAGAGGGTAGTAAAAGATTTCAACGCCAATTTGTTTGGTATTGATGTCATTTTTGAGGAAGGTATTGAAACGGACTACCGCGAACAAGGGTGTATTTTTCTGGAATTGAACTCGCGCCCCTACATTAAAATGCATTTGAAGCCGCGTTACAACAAAGCCGATGATTTGCAGCCATTTTTTGATCGAATGGACGCGATGCACATCGCGGACTCCGATATCTTTTAGACCTTCGTTCTTAGCAACACTTGAACATTCCGCTTGGCGCATTAAAACGGCTCGATAAACCGTTCCCTTTCTACAGCTTTCTCGCTGCTCACTCATTACTGATCGGCTTGTTGCCGTTTTATCTTCCCGTATACCTTTGGCAACATCAGTTTCAGTTGGCCGATATCGCTTTACTGATCAGCGCTACAGGTTGTGGCTTTGTCATCGCGCTAGGATTTTGGCAACGAGCAGCGAACACTTTATCCGTCAAACAGATCTTTGTTAAAACATTCCTCCTTGAATTCCTTCTCATTGCACAACTTTTGTTGTGGCCGATGTTCTCTACAGCACCCGATGGGGTAGGGATTTTTATACCCACTTTCGTCGGTGCAGTGATACTGGGAATATTTAGTGGTGTGTATAACGCTTGGTTTTGGACTACCCAGCGCACCTTGTTCTTGGCGATGACAGGCAATTCCAATACCGGCAGACAATACGGTAACTTCCAGATTTTTGTAACCGTGTTTTTGAAAGTTGGCATTCTGACTGGTGGGCTGTTACTCGACTTGGCTTACGGCCGATGGGCGCTAATGCTATTAAGCATTGCGATTGGATGCGCGATGATTTACTGGTACAGCCGAGTGCTGGATGAAGAACCATTAATCATCAATAAAAGCGCAGATGTCACTTTGGCGAGTAGTTTTCGTTATCGCGACACCTGCAGAAGCTTTCCTGTATTCCTCGTTGATGGTCTATTCCTATTCTTAGAAAGTCACTTTTGGCTGTTATCGTTATTCTTAGTGGTTCAACAGGACTACTCGTCATTAGGCGCAACCGTTGTCGCGCTGGCGGTGTTTTTCGCTATCACCTTTTGGTTACTTAAAAACACGATCGATAAATTCACCGGCAGTGCCGTGTTTTGGGTGGCGACAGCCCTTTACGCTTGTTCCTGGGTACTTCGAGCCTTTGTGGATGAAGAGATGGGAAGAAATGCCTTACTCATCAATTTAATGGCCATTACCTTTTTCTCATCGTTTTTTCGCCTTGCGTTTAACAAACGCTTCTTTGATTTGGCGCGAAATCACAACGGCACCGACTACCTACTCGTTAAAAGTTACCTTTCGCAATGCCTGTTGGCCGTGTTCTATTTCGCACTAGCGCTACTGCTTTATCAATCCGGTAACGAGGGCTCTGCCTATTTTCAGTCGCTATATTTGTTCGCAGCTGCACTGTCTCTTGCTTATGCGCTGTATCGCAAACCCGATATTTAAACGACACGATGTGAAATCTTGTGCTAACCTAATCGCGAAAATGGCATGAGTTAAATGACAAAACAATATAAAACACCCACCCATTCTCAGCACGAAACTTTCACCGATGCCCGCGAAGCTGTCGATCACCTTATCCAGCTATATAACCGCAGCACCGACTTTCTTAGAAAATCTTTCAGCACCTATTTAGCAGGTGAACTGCCGCCCGGACATTACCGCGCTTACTACCCAGAGGTGCGCTATACAACCTTTAGCTACCAACGGCCAGATTCCCGACTGTCCTATGGGCACGTTGATCAACCCGGTGTTTACAGCACCACAGTCACACAGCCGTTGCTGTTTGCAGGCTACCTGAAGCACCAAATAGAGCTGTTAATTCAGAATCACGCTGAACCCGTAAGTATCGGCTATTCAGAAATTCCGATACCCGTGCACTTTGCTTTGGAATTGGGCAGCCCGGTGGATTCAGGCTCAACCAACTTAGTCAGTAGCGGCTTACGAGATGTGTTTGATGTACCCGACATTGCCCATGTCAATGACTACATCGTGAATGGCACTTACGAACCCGCACCGAATCAACCGATTCCGCTTGCGCCCTTCCCAGCGCCGCGGGTGGACTATTCACTGCATCGTTTGGTGCACTACTCAGCCACCGAACCGAAACATTTTCAGAACTACGTGTTGTTCACTAACTATCAGTTCTACATCGATGAATTTTGTAAGCTGGCGAAAGGACTCATGCAACAAGGCGATGAAACCTATAAGCGCTTTGTTGAGCCTGGTAACGTCATCACACAACGTGGCGAGTCTGAACCCAGCAGTGGCACCCCGCCACCGCGTTTACCGCAAATGCCCGCTTACCACTTGGTCGGTGACAAGGGCCGCGGCATCACCTTAATCAATATCGGCGTCGGCCCATCAAACGCCAAAACTATAACCGATCACGTCGGGGTTCTGCGGCCGCATGCTTGGTTGATGCTAGGTCACTGTGCAGGGCTTCGTAATATGCAGCAGTTAGGCGATTACGTCCTAGCCCACGCTTACGTTCGCGAAGACAAGGTGCTAGACAACGATATTCCAGTGACTGTCCCGATTCCAGCGCTAGCCGAGATCCAGCAAGCGCTGGAAGCTGCCGTGGCAGAAGTCACGGGATTGTCTGGGTATAACTTGAAACGCATCATGCGAACCGGAACGGTGGCCAGCGTGGACAATCGAAACTGGGAATTACAGGACCACCGCGAACCCGTCAGGCGCTTATCCCAATCCAGGGCCATCGCCTTGGACATGGAGTCAGCCACCATTGCAGCCAATGGCTTTCGATTGCGAGTGCCTTACGGCACCCTTTTATGCGTTTCCGACAAGCCACTTCAAGGGGAATTGAAACTGCCTGGCATGGCCTCAGAGTTCTATAAGAATCAAGTTGCGCAGCATCTAGAGATTGGCATGTTGGCGTTGACAAAAATGAGTGAAATGAAACCCGAGCGCTTGCATTCAAGGAAACTCAGAAGCTTTGATGAAACGGCTTTCCAATAAGCTAACGATTACGAACCCCGAAAACATGTCGCCTGCTCTGATGAGCCATTGAGGCTACCTTTTTTTATTAAGCAACAAAAAAAAGGCCGCACTCAAAAGAGTAGCGGCCCTTTGCGTTCTACAACCCCGCCCAAGGCGGGGCTCAAACGTTACCGATTACTCAGAGATTACGCCGTCGATGACGTAGACCACTGAAGCAGAACCGTCAACAGCCTGCAAAGTTGCTGCAAAGCCGTTCACTGTAAGTGCGTCAGCAGTGCCACCAAAAGTTAACGGTGCGCCACCGTTAGCCGTTGCAGTGCCTTGGCCAAGTAAGTCAGCCGCTGTGAATGCACCAGACGTCATGATGTGGTCATTCAGCAAGTCAAACGCAGGGCCAGCTTCCAGAGCTAAAGCACCGTCAGGAATGGCATCGTTCGTTGGCACGAAGATAGTCCAAGCATTTTGGTCGAATGCCGTACCCAGAGTGGTATTACCGTGGATCGTGGTGAAGTCAGTAAAACCAGCTGCTGCCAAACTATCGATTGTCGAACCGCCGCTAGGACCATTAGGTGGAGTACCTGGGTCAACGGGCTCCATTGGTTCTGCTGGCTCCATCGGCTCAGCTGGTGGAATCAAAACCGCATCAACCACGTGGATGATGCCGTTAGTAGCACCAACGTCAGTCTGAATTAATGTAGCACCGGCAATTTTCAGCGCGTCACCGTCTTGAGTGACGGCTAAAGATCCGCCGTTCAGTGCTTCAGCACTAGAACCCACACTGGCCGCAACCAATGCACCGTCTAAAGCACCTGCCACAATGTGGAAGCGTAGTACATCTGCTAAAGCTTCACCCGATGGAATTTCTGCCAGCGCTGCGAACGCTGCATCTGTGGGGGCGAATACCGTCAAGACCGCATTAGGATCGGTAGCGGCTGCCACCAAACCTTCGTCGTTACCTACAGCGCCGAGAAGCGTATTGAAAGTGGGTGCGTCACCGCCGGCGTTTGATAACGTGGTTAAAGCTCCAACCAAGTTTTCAGTCACACCGTCAGCTGGTGTGTATTCAGCAGGAACAGCAATGGGAGTGGGACCGGCCGCTGGCGGCATCATTTCCCCACCATCAGTCATGCCGTCAGTCATGCCGTCGCCTTCGTCATCGTTAGATGAGCAGCCTGCGATCGCTAAGCTTGCGGATATGAGGGTAATACTAAATAACTTTTTGATCATTCAAAGATCCTCGTGCGTGTAAAAAATCAAGTGTCACAGTCGTTGCTGAATTCGGCCCAGTGTTAATGAACACAAGTTCGCAACACGTCGCCAATAGTAATCTAGCCGATTTCGACCAGATTCCAACTTCGATTTGCCGTTTGGGAGAAAAAGAAATAACCCCACCGACTGTGGTTGTTACGTTTCGATTGGCCAACTGGTTGAGCCAGCACAATCAAACATTCGGTTGAAATGCGATGCGAATTGTTGCTGGGTTGGCGCAAATATTCAATGAACCAAACCGCAACTTACTGTCGAACTGTATCACGTTCTTAAACTAAACTAACTCAACTTGCTGATTTCAGTATGATTTACAGCAACCCCTTGGCGCATTGCAAGAACGATATTTAATACGCGGTGTCAATCCTAAGGCACCGCATCACAAAGCCAACAGCCTGCAGCATACCGCCTGGGCGTAATGAATCGGCCCGTTGAAAAGGTATTTTTACCAGGTTATCAATGTCCTAATAAAAATTTGAGACACATTGCGCGTGAACAAACGAATTGAAATGTCAGATAAAAGCGCCGATTACTCGCTACCGTGGCCTAACGCATACGCTAGTGTTCCATTCGGCATCAATGATGCGCGCGCCGAAGAGCGCGATTTTCTTTGTAGGGGAAGGGGAAAAAAGCCAGCCGTCCTTGGCCGAAAGTAGCTCCATGCTTAAATACCACTTGGAGGAGGTTTGATGAAAAACAGCGCACAAGCTGCTTCCAACGGTGACGATTATAAACAGCTGTACCCGCCAGATGAGTGACGAGAGTGCAAGTGATTGATGAATATAAAGCACTATTACTGGAAATTAAGACACATTCCCTTTCAAATCACGCGCAATACAGCCGACGAAGCGCGATGTGCGTCTCAGTTTCAAGCGGCCACGGGCGTGTGAACCCCTTGGACCTTTGTCCTGAAGCTGTTTTAGCCACAATCCAGGACGTATTCGGCACTTCTGTGCCGGTTTTACCTAACATTAACTCATCCGCAGACGAATTGGATCAAATACGACAATGGCTGGGAGGGGAATATTCCACAATCGTCGTTGACGGATCCAATCAATGGCCAGACAACGCCCTGGGAGCTGCGGCCGGTGTTGTGAAAACACCGGGGCTGTTAATTTTGCTGCTGCCTGGCGGCTTGAAGCTAGACCCTGACAGCAGCCCCTATGAAACCCATCTGAAGCAGCGTTTGAAGCGGTATCTGGTCCCGCACCCAACACTGGCCTATCTATGGCAGACACCGGCTCCTGAAAATGAAGCCGTGTCTGCAGCAATGCCAAAGATTGGCGCAGCTCAGGCGTGGGAGCAAGAGCAACGCAAGGTGTTAAAGAGCCTGATACAGCGATGCCAGAGCCAGTCAGAAACTCTCGATGTGCTCACGGCTCGCCGTGGCCGAGGAAAATCTGCGCTGCTTGGCCATCTGATTACTCACCTTGTTCCCACCCGACAACGACCCACCGATCAAATCCCCGCTAGCCAAGTTGCTGCCAATCAAGCTTCTACCCATCAACCGCCTCATGACCAAGCTCCTCCCAATCAGAGTCAATCGTCCATCATTTTGACCGCGACTCACCCGAATCAAGTGGTGAATGTGCTCAAACACGCCAACGGCTCAGGCTTAAGGTACACCCCACTCGACAAAGCCTTACAGAGTCAAGCGACTTGGCTACTGGTTGACGAAGCCGGATCGATACCGCTTCCGGTATTGCATAAGCTGGCAAAGCGCTCTCAACACGTTGTATTGGCAGGAACAGTGGACGGCTATGAGGGTTCCGGACGAGCGCTCACTTTGCGTTTAAGTAGCCACCCAACTGATACGCCACTGGGTCGCCGTACCACCCATCTACATACGTTGACACACCCTGTGCGCTGGCCGAACGATGATCCCGTGGAGGCAATGATTAACGATGTCTTACGGTTGAATTCATCGGCTCTGTTTGCCGCTCCTGGTCGCCAAGACAATTTCACGCAAACCGAAAATGCACAAATAGCCGCAAATGCCCATTCGCCCAAAAATTATCAAGCGCTAAAACACCAACGCATTTCGTCGCAACAACTGCTCGATGATGAGACGTTGTTGGATGCGGTATTTGGTTTGCTGCTGCAGGCGCACTATCAAACCAGCTCACGCGATTTAAAACATTTGTTGAATCAAGATGGCTTGATTCTATTCACCCAAACCTATGATGAAGAATTAACGGCCGCTTGCTTAATCGCCTGTGAAGGTGGCATGAGCGATTCTACTCGGCGCGGTGTTCACGAAGGCAAACGAAGGCCCCGACATCAAAAACTGCCTATGTTGTTGTACCGCCAATGTGAAGAAGACAAACTGTTAAGTGCCTGTTGCTGGCGCGTCGTTCGAATTGCCGTTCGGCCAAATCGACAGCAGTGCGGCTTGGGTACTCAACTACTCAATCATATTTTCATGACTGCAGCGTCTAATAACACACCGACTGCACCTCAGTATATCGGCGCATCGTTTGGGGCCAACCCAGCCGCGTTGAGTTTTTGGCAACGTTCAGGGTTTCATGCCTTCCAACTGGGCTTTAAACTGAACCCGCGCAGTGGGCAACGATCTGTGAGTGTGGCAAAACCTGTGAAGCTCACCGGTGTTTATTCGCAATCGATTCGACAGGCGCAAGCCACACTCATCGATACGTTGCATGCCTTGCAGCAACTCAGCAATCTGGAGCCCACTTGGCTTGCAACATTATACGAGGCAGATTTTTTAGAACACGTGTTGTTCGATCGGTTAACACAGCCCCCCAAAACAGATTCCAACTTAGAAACAGCCGTTGCCTTCACCCACAATGAGATGGACGATTTGCAACGATTACAACGCTGGCGCGAGGGGAAACTGCATCTGCACGAGGTTTGGGGGCCGTTACTTCGTGTGGCCGGTGGAGCACAAGAAGTTGCCTCCTGGGACTTCTCAAGCGATGATTCGGGCCACATCGCACCAGGCTCTCAGGGCAATGCCAACGCTAAACAGATAACAAAACAGGTAAAAGACCGACTTTTTCGTGCTCAATTCTGATTCTAATGCCTTGTTTATTTTGATCCGAGATCACTTAATTGCGTACCAGCGGTATGAAGATCTTAAACCAACCCATCGACCCGCTTCCGGCAGTGTTTTTAGCCGTGAGTTTGTTAGCCACAGCATTTGCCCCAACAACAGTGTATGCCGAAACCGATGCACGCAGCGCAGATGCCCACGCTGCTTTGTATCCTGCCGTCACACAATACGACATCACACGAAATGGTAAAAATGTCGGCACCCACACTCTTACGTTCAATCAGACGTCGGATAGGTTAACCGTCGACGTTGAATCAAATATTGTGGTCACGGTACTTAAAGTTCCGGTATTTCGTTTCAATTACACAGCAAACGAAGTGTGGAAAGAAGATCAATTAATTAGCCTTACAGCTCGCACGAACCGAGCCGGAGATATAACCACAGCTTCGTTAAGCGACGAGGCAGCAGTATCCGTGGAACACGCCAGTAACCATTGGAACCCCGATGTCCTCAACGCGAAAGTCGTGTTTAACACCCTCACTGGTAACTTGAGTCAGGTAATGATTGAATCACTCGGCGCAGAAACGCTGGAAGCTAACGGTGAATCTGTGATCAGTGCACACTATCGCTATTCGGGCGATATCCAAGCCGATGTATGGTACGACAGCGAACAGCGTTGGATTAAACTTCAGTTTAAAGGCGACGATGGCAGTAACATTGTCTACACCGCGAACCCATTGACCTTGAAGCCATGAATATTTGGATAGCCGGCGCTAGCACCGGCATTGGCGCTGCCCTTGCAAAACAATACGCACAGGCCGGCCACAGCGTCTACGCCAGTGCGCGCAGTGCAGACAAACTTCAGGCCCTGGCCCAAGAGGCCACCCAATTAAGTGGGCAGATTATTCCAGTGCCTTGCGATGTGACAGACAATGAATCGGTGCTTGCAGCTGTTGCCGACATACAAAAGTCTGGTGCGATCGATATTGCGATCTTGAACGCAGGCTATTACGAACCGATTGAGCTTGAGGCCTTAAACCTGGAACATTTTCTAAACACCTATAACGTCAATTTAACCGGTGTTGTGCGTTGCTTTTTAGCGCTACTGCCGAGCATGCGTCGCTCAGCCAGCGGTCAAATTGCGATCGTATCATCTGTGTCGGGGTATACCGGCTTGCCGCGCGCTGCCGCCTACGGCTCCAGTAAAGCTGCGTTAATCAACCTGGCGGAGTCATTACAACCCGAATGTAAAGCTGCAGGAATCGACATTCGGCTTATTAACCCAGGTTTTGTAAAGTCGCCTTTAACCGATAAAAATACCTTTGAAATGCCCTTTATTATTGAAGCCGAAGAAGCGGCCAGTCGCATAATCAAAGGGTTGGATGGGAAAGGGTTCGAGATTCACTTTCCAAAACGATTTACGCTTTGGCTGAAACTATTTCGAAGCCTGCCATACTTTATTTATCTAAAACTCGCTGCTCGTCTGTAAACGTTGGCAACCAGTTAGGACAAGTTGTTCATAAATAGGCAACCTTACCCAGCGATGCATTGCTGTTTTCAGTTAATTTGCAACCTGCTGCGCTGGGTTCATTCGCTACCACATCACTGGGGCGATGGTATTGCGCTGAGACCGTGCCGATGCGAATACCAAACTTTTTCACATGGGTGAAATTGTGCAACCTTCCGTCGGGCTGCAAGAACATGAAATCGTCCATCGTTAGTTGCCAAGACCTTTTCGAATCGATCTGCACTTTCATCACGTATTGCATATTCAGTGATGCGCCACTAACCAAACCTTTCGCCTCACCAACCAAAGAGTCCGACACGGCACGAAATTCCCCAGTATCCGACACGCTCACCGTCCAGGTGCGTGTCTCCTGCATCCCATCACTGTAGAACAATGCCTCATCCAAAACGAGCTTCCCGTCATCGGTGACGGTGCCAAAGAAATCACCACAGAAGTGACGACGCACGTTACCAAATCGATCGGTGAACCAACCCGACACCTTGCGGTGACCTTCAAAATAGGACACAAAGTCGAATGTGGGTTCGTTAGCATTTGGAATGACTGGGCTCATGCTAGCGCATCCAATGGTGAGAGCTGAGAGCAAGGCAGCGCAACTGAACTTGAGATTTTTGAACACATTGATGCGTTTCATTAGCTTTCGATGATCTCCTTACGCACGACGAAAGCCGAGAGATCAACGCAATAACAAAATTTAACCTCAAAACTAGAACTGGCTCTGATTCGGAGTGCATTCGATTTAACTTCCATCCACATCTATGGTGCTTAGTTGCGCTTTACTAGTTTTAATAGCCCCACATCGGTGGTGCCAAAAGTAAATCCTGTCTCGCAATACATTAAGTAGTAGCGCCACATTCGTAAAAATCGTTCATCAAACCCTTCAGATTCGATGCTGCGCTGCACCGCCTCGAATCGCTGCCTCCAGTCGAACAGAGTGCGAGCGTAGCTTTCTCCAAACCAATGAGATTGCTCAATTTCAAACCCGGCTTTGTTTGCCAATTTGGCAAGATGAGTGCGCGTAGGCAACATGCCACCTGGGAAGATATAGCGTTGAATGAAATCGGGTTGCTTTCGGTATTTTTCAAACCGTGACTCATCGATTGTAATCACCTGAAGTACCGCCGAGCCCTCTTTTTTCAGCAGTCGTTGCAGCTGCTGAAAATACGTTTCCCAATATTGTTCACCCACCGCCTCAAACATTTCGATTGACATGATGTGGTCATAAGAGCTATCGACTTCTCGATAGTCTTGGTGTCGAAACGTCGTCATCCCATAACCCGCGTCACCACTTAAGCGGTTGTGTTTTACTGCAAACGCCAATTGTTCACTGGATAAAGAGATGCCTTCAACATTCACACGAGCATGGGTTGCGATGTAGTTTGCCAATGCACCCCAGCCACAACCCACTTCCAACACCGAACTGCCTTGCTCCGGCTGCATCATTTCAAGCACTTTCGCCATTTTGTTTTTCTGGGCGGTGGCTAAAGTGTCTGAATCGCAGTGATACAAACCCGATGAATAATTCATACTCTCATCCAACCAAAGTTTGTAAAAATTGTTTCCCAGATCGTAGTGGTAGGCAATGTTTCGTTGGCTACCCGCTTTCGAATTGCGGTTCTGCCAGTGTTTAAAAAACCGGCTGACACGACTGCGAAACGATCCAGCAATCGCAGGATGTACGGAAGCCTCATTGCGCATGATGAGATGAAAGAGATTGTGCAAACTGTCTGTAGACCATTCTCCGTCCATAAAACTTTCAGCGAAGCCAACGGTGCCGCTGGTTGCCAACTGACGTATGGGCTGCAAACTATGTAGCGTCACTGATGCGTTCTGGCTAGCCACCTCGCTTTTCGTTCCGTGATAAGTGGTGGTGCCGCCGGGCCAAGTTAAAGCCAGTTGCCCATCGGAGACACCCGCTAAGAACGAATCAAAGCGTTTAGCAATAAAATTGCCCATGGCGTTTTTTAACCCAGCGACCGGGTTAAGAATCTCTGTGGCGCTATTATTTTGAAAATCAGACATGTTTATTCAGCTTATTGTCACAGGGGACGTGTTGTATTTTTAGGCACATGGGAGAACCACGGCACTCTTTTAATCCATAAGCGCAGGGCTTCCCAGTGGATTCCTACGACAACTTTCAAACTCAGCAAAGGCATTTTCACAACTTGCGTGGCCAAAGCGGTGGCTGTCAATATTTTTTGTCTGGCCACATAACTGGCAGTAAGCACCAAGCCATCGCCATCGTGCAAACGAATAACAACCACTTGCTTCTCATTGGGTACGTTTAGACGAAAGAAATAGTGCATATCCATATGTGCAAAAGGCGACACAAACAAAGCCTTACTCGTCGTTTGATGAATAATTTTTGTGTCCCGATTAACCGGCAAAACGTAAATATAACGCTCACCAAACGTGTTGTGTACCTCATGCACCACCGCGAACACGCTACCGTCTTTTCGATAACAGTAATACAAGCTAAGTGGGTTAAACGCATATCCGAACAATCTTGGATAACACGATAAGAATATCTTATCTGGGCGTTCATCCATGCCATTTGCCGTCAGAGCCTGTTCAACACCGGCTCTAAGTCCTGCCGACTCATCCAACCCAAAGTCTTTGTCGTGAACACTTACAACATTGAACCCATTCCAAGAAAATCCTCGCAGTTTGGCTTGCAAATGCGGCAATTCATCCAAGTCGATCAACAAGGAGAACACGCGGTACTCTAATTGATGCACAGCTGGGCGCACGCGTCGATGAAGCACCTTGCCGATGTATAGACGTGAATTAAACATTACGCAGCGTTTTGATCCTTGGATTCATGGTCGTGTACAACGATCCGATCCGATGGGTGCTCCAGCGACCAAGGCCGGCTCACCTGCCCTAACTGCTCAGCCACTGCAAAACCCGCCTGCACCGCATCCTCGTGGAAACCTGCACCAAAATACGCCCCACAAAACCAAGTATTTTGAACACCCTGCAGTGACCACAAATCTTGCTGTGCCTGCCATGTTTGCGCGTTGAATATCGGATGTTCATAAACGGATGAGCGGATGACAGAGTCTGACTTCGGGGACACACCAGGGTTCAGTGACACAAAATAATCTCTTTCGCTGGGCAGATTTTGCAAGCGGTTCATCCAATAGCTTACCGATACACGTGCGGTGTCATCGTTTTCTTGTTCTACATAATTCCAGCTACACCACGCCCGCTTACGTTTTGGCATCAGTGATGTATCGGTGTGCAGAACCGCCAGATTAGTATCGTATTCGAAAGCACCCAGCAATGCCCTCTCGGCAACGAATGCATCGTCCAATAAACTCAGCGCCGTATCGGCGTGAGTCGCGATAACGACGTGATCAGCTTTGATGTGCTCGCCATTGGCTAAGGTGATCATCACGTGATCGTGTTGTCGACTCACTGCAGTTGCGCCAGAACCCGAATGAATTGTGCAACCATTGTGTTCTAACGCCTCCCGAGCCGCTTGCACATAACGATGACTGCCGCCACTGACCGTGCGCCATTGCGGCCGATCTTTTAGTTTGAGCAAGCCATGGTTGTCGCAAAAGCGAATAAAGGCAGCGGCAGGATAATTCAACATATTGTTTCGAGAGGTGGACCAAACCGCGGCACCAAACGGCATTAAGTGATCATCAATGAAGGCATTCGAATACCCCTCAGCGTTGAGGTACTCACCCAGCGATTGGGAGGAGTTGGTGGGGATTTGCCGAGGCGCTTCGCGGTAGAAGCGCAACAGATCTTTCAGCATCTGCCAAAAGCGCTTTTTCAACAAAACCGAGGGCTGCGCCAATAAACCCAAGGGCGGCCCACCTGCATATTCAAACCCGCCAGCATCTCGAGACACCGCGAATGACATGTCGCTGGTTTCGGTTGCCACCCCCATGGCCTCAAACCAAGCCACTAAATTCGGGTAATTCAGTTCGTTGTAAACAATGAAGCCAGTATCCACGCACAAGCCTGCCGCGCCTGAATCGCCATCAACGACTGCGGTATGTGCATGCCCACCAAGCCGCGATTCCTGCTCTATTAACGTGACTTGATGCGACTGGCTGAGCAGCCAAGAGGCCGACAGGCCGGCCGCTCCAGCACCAATGACCGCGATGTGCACAGGCGTAACTTCAGATCTCAATTTGGCCACCTTTCTAAACCGATTCTCTACCGCCGTGATACGCTTGAGAACAACCAGCGGATCAGGCCAATATTGAATCTGATCTGATTAAACCCGTGCTCCGTAACCCATCACATGATGGAAGTGAATCGACAATTGGCTAAGCAGCCCCCGCACAGCCTCGAAGTGAAGCCATCCGTAGACCCTGCCTCGCAAAAAGAGCAGATGCGGGAGAACTTAACGCTGATTGGGAAATATCGTGACGAACAAGCTTTCGCGGACATCTATGCTTATTTCGCAGGTCGCGTGAAGTCTTTTTTGATCGGTAAAGGCATGAACGAAGACTCGGCTGAAGAGCTGATGCAAGAGATCATGCTCATCATCTGGCGCCGCGCCGAAAGCTACGACCGAACCAAGGCCGCAGCGAGCACATGGATCTTTACAATCGCCAGAAACCGTCACATCGATTTTCTGCGAGGCAATAATCGCATCGAAGTTGAGCTGGACGATGAAATTCTGGAACTAGAAACCACGGAACGCGACGTACAGGAAAAACACGTCGATGACGGGCACGCAGCTGATCGATTGGCGCGAGCTTTGGATAAGCTTCCTCAAGAACAAAGACAGGTAATGCATCTGTCCTACTTCCGCGGTCAATCCCACGGCGCAATTGCCCGTTGGTTGGATTTGCCAATTGGTACCGTTAAATCAAGAATCCGACTGGCCATGCAAGCCGTACGAACACAGCTACTAGCCGAAGACTTCGAACATTGAATTTAAATACTGCACATAACCCGGGTAGAGTCCCAGTGACGGTTTCACACCACCTTAGCGATGAGACATTGCTCGACTACGCCAACGGCGCGTTATCAGCATGTATGGAAACGCTGGTCGCTTGCCACTTAACGGTTTGCCCTCATTGCCGTGGACGCAATGATTTGGCTGATGATGTGGGCGGTCAACTTCTCGCAGCACACGAGCCTGTTGCCCCCCATTTAAGTGCTGTCCAATTGCTGGACAAAGCGCGCTCAAAACCTAACATCAGCGTGTCGAAGCCGCCGCAACAGATCGGTGATGCATCCGTGCCTCGTCCCTTGGGTCGTTTGCTACCCGGTCCCATCGAATCGCTGGAATGGCGCAGTATGGCGCCTGGCGTTAAACAATTTACGTTAAGCGAGCAACCTCGCAAAGACGGTGCATTCAAACTGTTGCGTTTAGAGCCCGGGGTGACACTCAGCCAGCACACTCATAATGAACGCGAGCTTACCTACGTTGTCCGTGGCTCCTATCGAGATGAAATTGGGCATTTTCGAGCCGGTGATATTGCCGACCTCGATAACCACGTCGAGCATTGCCCTGTTGTGAATGAAGACGAGGTTTGCATTGCGCTAATTGCAACCGATGCACCCGTAAAATACACCACGATGCTCGGTAAAATCATGCAACCGTTCGTCGGAATATAAGCACCCCTAAATGACAGCACCTTCTGTTGGTGAGCGTATGCTTTCCACCTGGGCACGGCTTTCCCCGTTGCCTGCAGGAAAATGGATGTTCAGTCGGGTGCTCGGATTCACCATCCCCTACACCGGATCCACCGGCGCATACGTGGAGCATTTAGAGCCAGGTCATGCGCGCGTGCGGCTTAAAGACCGGCGCCGTGTTCGCAATCACTTACGTTCTGTCCACGCCATCGCCTTAGCCAATGTGGCTGAACTCTCAACCGGCTTGGCCGTTCTATCAGGTATGCCACCCGGCTACAACGGGATTCTCATTGGCTTGAACGTAGAATATTCAAAAAAAGCACGAGGTGAGCTTTTGGCCGAATGCCAATGCACAGTGCCCTCGTTTGAAGAACGCACTGAAATTCCCGTACAAACAACCATCAAAGACGCGTCAGGTGATGTGGTTACCACAGCCACGGCGCGCTGGCTGATTGGCCCACAAAACTAAGCCAATTAAGCTTTTCGGTAACTACCGTCTAATACGGACTGCCACCACCGCTCATTGTTTAGGTACCAATCCACGGTACGTTCAATGCCCACTTCGAAAGTAACGGCAGGCTCATACCCGAGTTCTTCTCGAATGAACGTGGTGTCAATAGCGTAGCGAAAATCATGACCGGCTCTATCGGTTACATATTCAATAAGCGTTGAACAGGCTTGTCCTTTTGCGGCAGGACAATCCGGATAGTTCGTGTGCAGTGAGATGTTGGCAGCGAAACGCTTATCCATTAGTTCACACAATAGATTAACGATATCAATATTGGCCCATTCATTCACTCCACCAATATTATAAGTTTCTCCAATCTGCCCTTTTTGCAGTACCAGTTCAATCCCGCGCGCGTGATCTTCTACGTACAACCAATCTCGAATATTTTTTCCATCACCATAAATCGGCAACCCTTTGCCGTGAAGAATATTAATTATCGTGAGCGGTATTAATTTTTCGGGAAAATGATAAGGCCCATAATTATTAGAACAATTGCTGGTGGTGACGTTTAAGCCATAGGTGTGATGATAGGCGCGAACCAGAAAATCAGAACTGGCTTTACTTGCTGAATAAGGGGAATTCGGGGCATAGGGTGTTTTTTCCGTAAACGCAGGATCTTCCGCGCTTAAAGTGCCATACACTTCATCGGTAGAAACATGATGAAATCGATGCGCATCCAGGGCTTGCGCTTCCACTTGCCATACTTGACGGGCGGCTTTTAATAGACTGTGTGTTCCCAGCACGTTGGCTTCAATAAACACATCAGGGCCTTCGATTGAGCGATCAACGTGACTTTCAGCAGCAAAGTGAACCACAGTATTTAACTGATGCTCGCGCAACAATTCCATCACGCGATCTGTGTTGTTGATGTCCACCCGTTCTAGTAAGCAGGATTTATCCAGCAAGCCATCTAAATTGTGCGGGTTTCCGGCATAGGTGAGTGAGTCAACCACCACGATGTGATCATTCGGGTGTTGCTGGAGCCAATAACGAACGAAATTGGCACCAATAAAACCGGCAGCGCCAGTGACCAGTAGTCGACTCATGAGAGTTCCTGCAACATTAAACGAAGATCTTCGCGCCAATGTGGCGCGCGTAAGCCAAATGCATCCCAAGTTTTGCTTAGCTCCAGCACGCTGTAGCTGGGCCTCACTGCGGGTGTGGGGTATTGATCGGTGCGTAAGGGGTTCACGATGACGTCTTTTTCAATCAGCCCCATGGCTTTACCTTCTTCAGCAATGGCCACCGCAAAATCATACCAACTGCAAGCCCCCGCACCGGTCCAATGCCAAATACCGGGCACCGCGCGATCGGTGGTTTGCCACATCGCTGTAGCAAGACTCTTAGCCCAAGTAGGCGTGCCGATTTGATCAGCTATCACACCCACCTCACCGCGTTCATTCATTAGTCGCAGCATGGTTTTCACAAAATTATTGCCGTTCGAGGAATACACCCAAGCGGTTCTGATGACAGTGCCAGTCTGCGGCAAGGTGTTCAAAACGATTTGTTCAGCCGCCTGTTTTGTTTTCCCATACACGCTGATGGGAGCGGTGGGTGAATCAATGGAAAACGGCTGCCCATTGCTTTGACCAAAAACAAAATCGGTGGAGATTTGTATCAGTTTCGCCTGCACACCCCTTGCCGCTTCAGCCAAAGTTTGCACAGCTTTCGTGTTAACTGCATGCGCGTTATCAGGATCCGTTTCTGCTTTGTCCACCCCCGTATAAGCCGCTGCATTGAAAATAACATCCGGCTTATGCGTGGCGATAAAGTTTGTGACTGCCTGCGTATCGGTAATATCCAACCGGGCACTTGATGCTGTGCTAGTATCCAAAATCGTGGCATGAGCCGGCGCGGTTCTAAGCAGCTCATACACCAATTGCCCACGGCTGCTTCCTGTTATCAGAACGTTCATGCTAGCCCTTACTCAAACGCATCAATTTGGGTTAATCGCTCACCGTCTCTATCCTTTGCGGACAGTTGCGGTTCGGTACCAGCAAGAATAGGCCATTCCACCCCCACCGCTCCATCGTTCCACAACAAGCTGCGTTCGTGCTCAGGTGCGTAGTAGTCTGTGCATTTATATTGAAAGTCAGCCGACTTACTTAACACATAAAAACCGTGCGCAAACCCCGGGGGCACCCAAAACAATCGTTTATTCGATTCCGATAAAACGACTCCTGTCCACTGCCCAAACTGCGGAGAGCTTTTACGCATGTCCACAGCAACATCAAACACTTCACCTTGAGTGACGCGCACTAACTTACCTTGAGTTTGTTTTAATTGATAATGCAAGCCTCGCAGCACACCTTGGCCGCTGCGGCTGTGGTTGTCTTGCACGAAAACCGAAGGGATTCCCGCCTCTTTGAAACGACTTTCGTTATAAGACTCTAAAAAAAATCCGCGCTCATCACCGAAAACTTGAGGCTCAATGATTTTGACGTCGGCCAATGCCGTGTCAACTATTTTCATACCGAAAACACTTCCGTTCAATGACCTAGCAGAATTGCAGGCTGAGATCGCCAAGTATAGCAATCTGCGTCAGATCATCGCCGGTGTTGTAAAATTAGCGAGCCAAATTGCGAACTATGCGCCATTCATCAGCCGTGACCGGCATGATCGATAAGCGGTTACCACGACGTAACAACTGCATCGCTTCCAAACCCGGCACCTCTTTCAGTTGGTTAAGCGAAATCACCTCGGCGTATTGTTTGGTCGCTTGCACATCCACCATGCACCAACGCGGGTTTTCCGGGGTGGCTTTTGGGTCATAGTATTTGGATTTTTTTTCTAGAGCGGTGAAGTCATCGTAGGCGGCTGAGACAATTTTTACCTCCCCAACAACGCCAGGCACCTTACAGCTGGAATGGTAAAAAAATCCTTTATCGCCTTTTTTCATCGCATCACGCATCAGATTTCTGGCTTGGTAATTACGAATTCCATCCCAATGATCGGTAGCATTGGGCATGGCGAATAAATCATCAATTGAGAACGCGTCGGGTTCCGACTTGAACAACCAATATTGCATGTCAAAGACTCAATTCAAGCAGGCAAACTGGCCCCAGTGTGCCATGATCGACAAAGCCAGTCCAACCAACACAACCTAGGAATTGTCATGCCGACTGAATCGATCTCCGCTTGGCTGGAAACCCATGGGCTCAGGTTGTGTGCGTTTCATTGGAAAGATTTGCCAGACACCATCTGTGAACTGATTCAAACGGCGCTCCCCCAAAACACCAACACAACACACACTCAATTATTACTTCTGTCGAACGCTGGGCCTAATTTTTGGCGCTGTTTGCAAGGTTCTGAACTAGCCCAGCACGCAGAGCCCGTTGATGCGTTCAGTTTATCGCTTGCCACAAATCTACAACAAACCTTTATCAAAACGGCGCCGTTTGTTCAGCTATACCCCACGCCAATAGGACAACAACATATTCCGTTAATGCGCTTGGGGGGATTAGCCGGTTGGAATATTCCCTCCCCTTTGGGCTTAGGCTTAGATCCACAATTTGGCCCCTGGTCAGCCTATCGTGTGGCGTGGCTAACGCAAGCAACCGAGTTACCTAAGTCGTTCTATGTGCTGCGCGATGCGTTTAAATTAATTGATTTAGACGCACTGCAACGCTCGGCCGAACTGTGCGTATCCTGTGATGCACCCTGTGAAGCAGCATGCCCGGCAAACGCTGTAACGCTGGGAGAGAGCTTTAACATCCAGCGTTGTTATGAACATCGACAACCCGAACACTCGGCCTGCCACACCCATTGCTTTGCACGAAAAGCCTGCCCGATTGGGTCTGAGTATCAATACGATGACGCTCAGCTAGCCCATCACATGTCTATGACGTGGCGATAAGATCAAGTGACCACAAATCGACGATACAACTCGGCTATATGTTCCGGCCCAACGCAGCAACAACCGCCGACCACACTCGCACCCACCGCTACCCATTGTTCAGCGAAATCCGCGTATTGATTGGCGTCTAAATCTTCCCTCTCTTCGAGCAAATCCACCGAAGCACCCGGTTTTTGAAAGGCTTTGTCTATTTTGGTAAATCCATTCGCATAAGCACCTAGCGGCGCGCTGGCACCGATTAACAACGGCACAGTCTTAGTAATACTTTCCGGCGTCGAGCAGTTAACCAGCAACCTCTCGACCGGAAATTCAGACAATAACGGTAAGACATCAACCACCGCCTCGCCGGAACGCAGTTTGGTGCCGTCGTGATCCAGAACCGTAATGGATAACCAAACGGGTTTACCAATGGCGCACGCCCCCATAAGAGCTCCACGCGCTTGATCCACTGACGCCATGGTTTCCAATAAATAGAAGTCAACGTAATCTTGCTGCAGCCTTGCCACTTCTTCAAACAAAGTGGCAGCCACATCGGTACGCGGTGCAATTTCCGGCTGATAAGAGCCACCCGTTGGCCCTAAAGATCCGGCCACCAAGCCTGAGCCATACGCATCCCGCGCGGTAACCGCGGCCTTGCAAGCCGCTTGGTTTAACGCACCCAGCTGGTCTTCTAAATTAAATCGCGCCAGACGATCACGGTGTAAGGTGTAGGTATTGGTTGTCGCGATGGCGGCACCAGCCTGAAAGTAATCCGCATGGACTTGCTGGATTAATTCTGGCTTTTCGATCATCGTTTTGGTCGACCAAAGCCCATCGCGCGTCAGTCCCGATCGATTGACGAGCTCCTGCCCGATGCTGCCATCGAGCAGGATAAAATCAGTCATGACTTAAGAGCGCATGCGTTGCGCACGCGGATCATACTGCGCACCCAAACTGGCTGTGGCCGAGTACGGTGTACCAGCAATGTCAATTTTCCAATCGGCACTTTCAATCAACCCCTTGTCTATTTTCTCATTCAACTTAACGTAGCCTAAACCCACCGAGCCGCCTAGGGTGTGCCCGTAGTTTCCGGAGGATAAATAGCCCACGACTTTACCGTTCATGATGATCGGTTCGTGGTGATACAACTGTGGCTCAGGGTCGTTAATCAAAAACTGTAACAATCGTTTATTAAAATGTGCGCCACTCTCTTTTTGCTTGGCAATGGCGTTGTGTCCAATAAACTCAATTGGCTTATCCATCGCACACACAAACCCCACGCCAGCTTCCAAGGGTGTGTCCTCATCCGCCACATCGTGCCCGAAGTGCAGAAATTTCTTTTCAATTCGGCAGCTATCCAGCGCATGCAAGCCAGCCAGCTTCAGTTCGTGCGCAGTTCCAGCCTGAAGAATGCGATCAAATACCGGCATGGCCATGTCTACCGGTACATAGATCTCCCAGCCAAGCTCTCCGACGAAAGACACTCGCGTCACACGCACAGGCCAGTAGCCGATCTCTGCCTCTTTGCTGCAACCAAATGGGAATACCTCATTGGCTAATGAAATTCCCAGCAAGGGCTCTAGCAGCGCTCGGCTGCGTGGCCCCATCACGCCAAACACCGCCCATTGATTGGTTACATCGGTTACAAAGGTGTGGCTATCGGGGTCGATGTTGCGGTTTAACCAATCTAAATCTTTGTGCGTGGTGGCCGCCGCACTCACCGCCATATACTGATTTTCATCTAACCTTGTCACGGTAAGATCGGCCTCGATACCGCCTAGATCATTGAGCCAATGGGTGTACACGATTCGATCGGGTTCCACGTCAATGTCGGCACTACAAATTCGTTGTAGGTTCTTGGCCGCCTCTTTTCCTTGAATAAGGTACTTCGAAAAAGAAGACTGATCAAACAACACCACACCTTCACGCGCGGCTTTATGTTCCGCTGCTGAATAGTCAAACCAATTTTGCTTACCAAAGCTGTATTCGTATTCTGGCTTAACCCCCTCTGGCGCAAACCAATTAGGGCGCTCCCAACCGGCGACTGAACCAAAACAGGCGTTCGCTTCTTGTAGGCGTTGGTGAATCGGTGAGAAACGCACACCACGAGCTGTTTCAAATTGTAAGAACGGGTAGTGACGCGCATAAAGTAACCCTAAGCTCTCTTCAACACGTTCCTGAATAAATTGTTGCGTTCCCATAAAGGGATACACACGGCGAATATCGTTACCCCAAAGGTCTAGCGGTGCACGACCTTTTTCCATCCAATCCGCGCAGGCTTTTCCCAGTGCGCCAGCCGACTGGATACCCACAGAATTTAGACCACAGGCGACAAAATAATTTTTAACGTTAGGCACCTCACCCACATGCCATTGGTCATCCGGGGTGAAGGATTCTGGGCCACAGAAGAACGTTCGCCAACCCACATCACCCAGTAACGGAATACGTTCCATGGCATGTTCCAGCACCGGCATCAATTGTTCTTCCGGGTGACCCGCCAGTTCATCGAAGGCAAAATCTTTGGGAATTCCGTCTTGCCCCCACGCGCGCGCTTTGGGTTCAAAAATTCCCACTAACAAACTGCCCGCGTCCTCTTTAACGTAAGTGCAGCGATCATAATCTCGAAAGACCGGTAAATCAGGCGTGACATCAGGGTGTTTTTCCGTGACCGCGTAATAGTGTTCGCAAGCGTGCAAGGGAATGTTGACGTTGTGTTGTCGGCCTAAATTTCTTGCCCAAAGGCCCGCGCAATTCACTACAAAATCACTCTGTATCGTGCCTTGCTGAGTGGCGACACCTGTGACCTTACCGTTCTCAATTAAGATGTCATCCACTTCAATGCCTTCAAGACAAAGTGCACCGCGTTTACGAGCCGATTTAATAAACGCCATGGTGACATCGGTTGGATTAGCCTTGCCATCTTGTTCAACGAATGTGGCGCCCAAGATGCCCTCTTCGTTCATCAACGGAAACTTGGCTTTCGCTTCAGCCGTGGTGAGGGTGTCAACTCGCGTTACACCAAACGCATTATTCATCGCCGCCACTCGACGAAGTTCTTGCCAGCGATCTTCACTGTGCGCAATGGACAGACTGCCCACTTGCCGAAAACCGGTCGATTGACCCGATTCTTCTTCAATCTCACCCAACAAGTTCATGGAATATTCCAATAAACGTGCGTGTGATTCGTTTGCGCGCATGGTGCCAATCAGTCCAGCGGCATGCCATGTGGTGCCACACGCAAATTGTTTACGCTCCAGTAACACCACATCTTGCCAACCTTGTCGCGCCAAATGATAGGCAACGCTGGCGCCAGTAACGCCACCACCCACGATGACCGCACTGGCTTTTTTCGGTAACTCTTGCATGAGGGAAATGCGCTCCTAGGCAGGCCGAGCTGCCCGATTTGCAGCCCGTTCTAAAGCTGCGTGATATTGTGTTTTCAGTTCGTTAATTAAAGATGCTACCGGCACCGTGTTGTGTATGTTGCCAACGCCATGGCCGGCAGACCAAATATCTTTCCAAGCTTTCGCATCGCCATCGGCAGGTGCTAATAATTCCTTCCCAAAATCGATGGGCTTACCCTCACCATGTGCGTCCTCATCCGATTGCGCAGCTGCCAAACTGGCACCTAAAAAGTTGGCGTAAACCCCCGACACTTTATCGGTGTACACTATGTCTTTGGCACTCGCCTGCTCAATCATCTTTTTATATTCCATGGCAGCACGGCTTTCATCGGTGCATATAAAACGGGTGCCCATGTAGGCGTAATCAGCTCCGGCTGCAATGGCAGAAGCCACATCAGCGCCAGTGGACAAACAACCCGCCATGCACACCGTGCCATTAAAAATTTTTCTTATCTCACCCAGTAAAGCTAGGGGATGCAGTGTACCGGCATGCCCTCCCGCTCCAGCACTTACCGCAATCAAACCATCCACGCCTGCATCCGCGGCTTTTTGCGCATGCCGTAAATTGGTGACGTCATGAAATACCTGCCCACCGTAGCTGTGCACCGCATCCACCAAATCTTTTACAGCCCCCAACGAGGTAATAACCAGCGGCACCTCATGTTTAACGCACAGCGCAAGGTCTTGTTGTAATCGTGGGTTGGTATCGTGCACGATAAGGTTTACGCCATAACCTGGATGGGTTATGCCAGCCAAGTTTTGTTTAATTGTGTTCAGCCAATCCTCAAAGCCTTCGCTGGTGCGTTGATTCAGCGCTGGAAAGGTGCCCACCACACCGTTCTTACAGCAAGCCGCGACGATCTCAGGCCCAGACACAAGAAACATGGGAGCGGCAATAACCGGTAAGGAATTATTTTCAGGTTGAAGCATGGGTTTGTCTCTAGGTGTTTTTGCGAGCACGATACACAGGCCAAACCGTTTTCAGATCAGGTGTTAACGCATTATCCCCACTGGCCACCCAGGTATCCACCGCTTCTGGTGTAAACCACCGCGCTTCACTGATTTCACGTGGACAAGGCGTCAGCGTTTGATCGGTGATGATGGCGTAATAACGCTGGAACTCAAAGCCATTTTCCGGAACCGGATCTAAGCGGAAAAATTCATGGAAGTCGCCTGCGCTGAGCTCAACCCCCAATTCTTCCGTCACCTCCCGGATCGCCGCCTGTAAATAGCCTTCGCCGGCATCCACATGTCCGGCGGCACTGGAATCCCAGCGATTGGGGTTCATGTCTTTGCTTGGGGCGCGTTTTTGTAAATAAATTTCACCAGCTGAATTGGCCACCAGCATGTGTACAGCCCGGTGCAAACGTTGTGTGCGATGGATTTCAGAGCGCGTTGCACGGCCCAAAACCCGGTCTTTTTCGTCGACAATATTCAACAATTCATGCATCTACCATTGATATCAGCATGCTTGTGAGGGTGCCAGTACAATAGCGGCAACATGAGCTGCGCTCGCGCCAGCCTCATAACCCTTGTCACGCATCCGGAAAACCTACCCAGTGAACCAGTGGCTAGAACGACGATCGGCCAGCAGTAATGAGGACCCGCGTGGGTTCAACAGCACGCACGATGACAGCGAGTTCCAGCGTGATCGTGCCCGCATCATTCACAGCGCCTCGTTTCGAAGTCTGCAATCCAAAACCCAAGTATTGGGTATGGGCGAATCCGACTTTTACCGCACCCGCCTCACCCATTCATTGGAAGTGGCCCAAATAGGTTCTGGCATATGCGAAGTGTTACGTGCTCGACGCGAAAATGATGACTTCAAAGCGCTCATCCCTTCGTTTAGTTTGATTGAAGCCATTTGCTTGGCGCATGACATTGGGCACTCCCCGTTTGGCCATGGCGGGGAAGTGGCCATGAACACAATGATGATTCAACACGGTGGTTTTGAGGCCAATGGACAAACCCTACGCATCATCGCCCGCCTGGGTGAATTTTCTGCCAATCACGGATTGGACCTAACCCGGCGCACCATGTTGGGCACCATTAAGTACCCAGCAACATACTCACAAGTTGTGCGCTATCACGATGAGCAAAACGGGCATTTGGCCTTAGCTGATGCCATCCCAACCGATTTAACGAACATTGATCGCTGGGCACCGCCAAAATGTGTGTACGACGCCGAGCAGGATGTGATGGATTGGCTAGTTGCACCGCTGCCCAAAGCCGATATTGATCGCTTCTTTGATCTGAACACACCAGACAGTGGTCATTTAAAAACTCGCTACAAACCCTTTGATACCAGCATCATGGAACTCGCTGATGACATCGCCTACGGCGTGCACGATTTAGAAGATGCGCTGGCCTTGGGCTTTGTTAATCGTGAGCAATGGCAAAGCCAAGTGGTTGAACCTATTTTGATCTTGAACGATGGCACCATCAGCCCGCGAATAGATGAGTACACCGCGAAGTTATTTAGCCAGTCTGCCAAAGACAGAAAGCACGCCATCAGTTGGCTGGTTAGTTACTTTATTCGGCAAATTGCCCTGACTGAAGACGAAGGCTTTGAGCACGAACTGTTGCGGATGCAGGTGGCCATGGAACCCACCGCTTATCGGATATTGCGATTGATAAAAGACTTTGTCATGCACTACGTGATCTTCAAACCTGAACTGCAAATGTTGCAGTACAAAGGTCAGCAAGTGGTTGTGAAACTGTTTGAAATATTCTTAGCGAATCCGAAACGCCTATTGCCTGTTACTGTGTTTGCCGAGTATGAAGTGGAAGGGCCTCGCGCCATTGCCGATTACCTATCAGCGATGACCGATGTGTCGGCAGGCAAGCTGTATCACAAATTATTAAGCCCAACAGCCGGGTCGATTTTTGATCGCTCTTAGTCAACTACACATTGTCGGCAGCATGAAAAAAGGCTAGCAGAAGCTAGCCTTTTCTCGATTGATCCCACGGTGCAAAGCCGTCGATGCCAATCACAAGCCCCTGGGCCTAAGCCACGTGGGAGCCTTCCAAACTGATTAACGCTTAGAGTATTGAGTTGCCTTACGTGCTTTACGTAAGCCCACTTTCTTACGTTCCACTTCACGCGCATCTCGCGTTAAGTAGCCAGCACCACGCAAAGCGCCACGCATGGTTTCGTCATATTGCAACAATGCGCGGGCAATACCCAAACGAATCGCGCCAGCTTGACCACTGCCACCACCACCGCGAACCGTGATGTTGATGTCGAAGTTTGCCAGAGTTTCTGTTCGCTCAAGCGGCTGACGAATAATCATGTGAGCCGTCTTACGACCGAAGTAATCTTCTAACGACTTGCTGTTGACGTTGATTTTGCCACTGCCTGAGCGCATGAATACGCGAGCGGTTGAAGACTTTCGTCGGCCAGTGCCGTAGTACTGTTGAACTGCCATGGATTAAATCTCCAGCAAGGTCGGCTGCTGCGCCGCGTGATTATGATTCGGGCCTTTCACAACGCGCAATTTGCGATACATATCGCGCCCCAAGGAGTTCTTCGGCAACATACCTTTAATGGCAGTTTCGATGATGCGCTCCGGATGGGTGGCCTGCAGCTTCTCGAAGCTGATGGATTTTAAGTTACCGATGTAACCGGTGTGGTGGTGATACATCTTGTTCTTGGCTTTGTTGCCAGTCACTTCCACCTTCTCAGCATTGATGATGACGATGTAGTCGCCGGTATCAACGTGTGGGGTGTAGATGGCTTTGTGTTTGCCGCGCAGTCGACGAGCCGCTTCTGTTGCAATGTTGCCTAGCGTCTTGCCTTCGGCATCGATCACGAACCATTCCCGCTTTACTTCTGCAGGTTTGGCGCTGATGGTGGTTTTATTCACTTCGGGCCTCGAACTTAGGCGAATTCTCTGGTAGCCCGCCATTGTAGGCGTAACCGACGACGAACTCAACCACATCACGGTGAATCGGAGGCCTAAGAACCTGTCCCCCGGGCACAAAAAAAAGCGGCGTGGCAATTAAGGGCCACGCCGCAATCCATCTTAGGAGGAGGATGGGAGGAGAAAAACTATGCACTTACCCTGTTGCAATCGCGGTGCCAATCCAATGGATTCGAGGGATGAAACGCTCACAATTACTCATACCTTTTACCAACTCGCTTACTAATCAAGGTGTTACGAATGCCATAAAATGTAAGTCAAAGCGAATCGTCAAAATAATTACAGTCACAACGCACTCGAAAAGTCCGATTCTGTGACGCTTTTAACAATCAACACCCGATCCACAGCCATCGCGTCAAGATTCAGCGTCAATTTTCACATCCACAATTTCATGGGTATGGGTGATTTCTGCAGTCTTCTCCAGCATTTTGGACGCCGAGCAGTACTTCTCCGCCGATAGCTGCACGGCCCGGGCGACTTGCTTGGCGGATAGGTCGGTTCCGGAGATCACAAAATGCACTCTTATATGAGTAAACACCGCAGGAACCTCGTCTGAGCGGTCTGAATCGAGCAGAACTTCGATATCGACGACCTTTTGGCGAGACTTTTGCAACATCAGCGCAACATCGAACGCTGTGCAGCCACCCATGCCGATGAGCACCATCTCCATGGGCCGGATGCCTAGATTGCGCCCTCCGTGGTCAGGAGAGCCATCCATGACAACTGAATGACCGCTGCCAGATTCACCGACGAAACTCATATGATCCAACCATTTAACACGAGCTTTCAACGAAAGGTTCCTCCCAGGGGCTTATTCAGTAAGCGGTTTCAGTCAGAAATTTGTTCAAGGTATCAAATTTTCGGCCGATTCATGTTTGACGCTGTGAAATATAGCGTTGTTCCTCCTCGGGAACCCGCGCAAACATTGAGTACGGAGATCGCCTAGTATGCTCGCGCCTCGTATAGCACCACCACCGGTTGAGTGGCTGGACTCCTTCTTACGAAGTAGTCACCGCCGCCAATATCCGGCCAAAACAACGATCATTCACCACGGTGATGTTCCGGAGACGTTGTATTACATCGTCGATGGTTCCGTCAGTGTGGTTATTGAAGACGACGACGGTCGAGAAATCGTTTTAGCGTATTTGAACGCTGGCGACTTTTTCGGCGAAATGGGCCTGTTCGACGAAGAAGGCAACCGCAGTGCATGGGTTGTTGCTCGTTCTAAGTGCGAACTGGCTGAGATGAATTACGACCAGTTCCGTCGTCTCATCACTGAACACCCCGATTTATTGATGGCTTTAACCACGCAAATGGCTGCTCGTTTGCGCAAGACCAGCATAAAAGTTCGCGACTTAGCGTTCTTGGATGTAACCGGTCGAGTTGCCTCTACGCTACTGGACTTAGCGAAGATGCCTGATGCCATTACCCATCCAGACGGTATGCAAATTCGCATCACTCGCCAAGAGATCGCTCGCATCGTGGGCTGCTCTCGAGAAATGGTGGGACGCGTTTTGAAAGAGCTAGAAGATCGCGGTCTTATCCACGCACGTGGTAAGACAATGGTCATCTACGGCACTCGCTGAGCTTTTCAATTTAGCGCCAGACCCGAGGGAAAACCCGGTCCTGACAACGCAATGCGCGTTGTTTAGGGCCGGGTTTTGTTGTGTGTGTAAAACAATTCTCGTAAAGCTGCACCCGGATCAGCAGCTCGCATAAAGGCCTCGCCTACCAAGAACGCTTGTACATTCGCATCCTGCATAGTTTGCACATCGCGCTCATTTAATATCCCGCTCTCGGTAACCACCGTTGTGTTCTTTGGAATGTCACCCAGTAACGACAAGGTGGTGTCCAAGGTGACATCGAAGGTTCGTAAGTCACGGTTGTTTATTCCCAGTAGCATCGGGTTCAACGCTAAAGCTCGGGTTAATTCGTTAGCGTCATGAACCTCCACCAACACATCCATACCCAGTTCCACGGCCGTTTGATACAACTGCAGCATTTGCGCATCACTGAGCGCTGCAACAATTAATAGAATGCAATCTGCCCCCATCGCCCGTGCTTCATAAACTTGATATTCATCAATGATGAAGTCTTTGCGAATCACCGGTAACGAACAGGCCGCGCGTGCTGCAACCAATGCCGCTTCACTGCCTTGAAAAAAATCCTCATCCGTTAATACCGACAAACACGCAGCCCCACCATCGGCATAGCTTTGTGCAATACCCGCAGGATCAAACGGATCCCGCAAAACACCCTTACTTGGCGAGGCTTTTTTCACTTCCGCAATAACGGCTGGCTCCCCCGCATCAAGCCGAGCTTGCATGGAAAGTTTGAAGCCACGTAGCGCATCTTGCTGAGTAATACGATCTTGCAATGCTGCCATGGGTACCGCTTTTGAGCGAGTGGCATTTTCTGTCACTTTAACTTCAAGAATGCGTTTGAGTACATCAGGCATATCCGCTGGATTTGTGGAAGTACTCATGCGGATTTGTCCTCAACCAAGGCTTGAGATAGTTCGGCTAATTGTTTTAACACCTGGGCTGCTTTGCCGCTGTCAATCGCGGCCTTCGCAGCTTCTATACCGTCGGCGATGGTCGGTGCTGCACCACCGACATAGATGGCTGCACCACTGTTCAATAAAACGATGTCACGAGCCGCGCCCGCTTCTTTATTCAATACCGAATTAATCATCGTTAAACTCTCGTCAGCGCCACTGACTTGAATCGCGCTTAACGGTTGTAACGCGAACCCAAAGTCGGTGGGATCAATGGTTAGATCATGTACCGCCCCGTCTTTAAGTTCTGCAACCACTGAAGGCCCAGACAAACTCAATTCATCCATGCCGTCGTGCCCATGTACCACCAACACGTGTTCACTGTTTAGTTTCAACATCGCCTCAGCCACCGGTCGTACCCAAGCCTCATCAAATACGCCCAACACTTGGCGCGTAACACCGGCTGGGTTAGTCATGGGGCCTAATAAATTAAACACCGTGCGTGTACCCATTTCTCGGCGAGGGCCGATGGCGTGACGCATCGCACTGTGATGATTCGGTGCGAACATAAACCCCACGCCCACCTCTTTAATGCAACGCGCCACCGCTTGCGGGCTTAAATCCAAGGCCACGCCCGCGGTTTCCAAAAAGTCTGCAGCACCAGACTTACTCGACACCGAGCGGTTGCCGTGTTTCGCCACCTTCACACCCGCAGCTGCCGTTACCAAGGAACAACAGGTTGACACATTAAACGTATGAGACGCATCCCCTCCGGTACCGACAATATCGACCGCAACGATGCCTGCCAAATCCACCGGTGTTGCCAGTTCTCGCATAACAGCCGCAGCCGCTGACACCTCACCCACCGACTCGCCTTTGGTGCGTAAAGCCCCCAACAAAGCGCCAATTTGTGCAGGCGTTGCATCCCCCGTCATGACCGATCGCATCACCTCAGTCATAACCTCTTCGGGCAAATCTTGGCCTGAGAACACATGCTCTAAGCTTTCGGTAAAGTTCATCGAATGTCTCCTGTGCGCTGCAAAAAATGTTTGAGCTGCGCGTGACCGTGTTCACTGCTGATGGATTCAGGATGATACTGCACACCTTCCACATCCAGCGTGTTGTGCTTCAAACCCATAACTTCAACGCGCTTGCCAGCGGCGTCTTCTGTCCAGGCCGTCACTTCAAACACATTCGGCAAAGACGCACCTTCCAGAACCAAGGAATGGTAGCGGGTACTTCGGAACGGAGTGGGCAGCCCCGCAAAGACACCCGCGCCATCATGATGAACCTCAGAAATTTTCCCGTGCATCACCTCTTTGGCTAACACCACTTTGCCACCAAAATGCTGCCCGATGCTTTGCAAACCCAAACACACACCAAACACCGGTATGCGGCCTGCAAAATGTTCAATGGCAGATAGGGAAATGCCGGCAGAATCGGGGTTACCCGGCCCCGGTGAAATCAGTAGCCCTGATGGCTTCAAAGCCTCCAGCTCGGCGCAGCTAATCACATCATTTCGATACACCTGCACATCAGCGCCCAGTTCGCCGAGGTATTGCACGATGTTCCAGGTAAAAGAATCGTAGTTATCAATGACAACGATCATGCCCCGCCTCCTTGTTGATTGCCCGCATCGAACAAATCAGCAACAGAGTCCACACCGCGTGTCGCAATTTCAGCGGCGCGCATCACCGCTCGAGCTTTACTCACGGTTTCCGCCCATTCGCTCTCTGGCACCGAGTCGTAAACCACACCCGCACCCGCTTGCACATGCAGTTGCTGGTCTTTAACTACACCGGTACGAATCGCGATGGCGGTATCCATGTTGCCGTTCCAGCTTAAATAGCCCACAGCCCCCGAATACACACCACGCTTCACCGTTTCCAGTTCCTGCAAAATTTCTAGCGCACGCACTTTAGGTGCACCCGATAAAGTACCCGCAGGAAAGGTGGCGCGCAGCACATCCATAGCACTCATGCCCGCTTGCAACTGACCCTCAACATTGGACACAATGTGCATAACATGCGAATAGCGCTCAATGAAGAATTGATCCGTCACTTCCACACTGCCAATCTGTGCAATACGCCCAACATCATTTCGACCTAAGTCAATTAACATCAGGTGTTCAGCAACTTCTTTTGCATCGGCTAAAAGATCTTCCGCTAAGGCTTTGTCTTCCGCCTCATTTGCACCACGTGGGCGTGTGCCTGCGATCGGTCGGACGGTGACTTCGTTGTTCTCCAAGCGCACTAAAATTTCAGGTGATGCCCCCACCACTTGATGATCGCCTAAGTCTAAATAGAACATATAGGGTGAAGGGTTTGTGGTGCGTAATGCGCGATATAGATTCAGCGGATGACTTTCAAACGGTGCACTCAAGCGATGCGATAGCACCACCTGCATGCATTCACCAGCGGTTATGTAGTCTTTGATGGTAAGAACCGCCGCTTTGAATTCCGCCTCCCCCATTTCACTGACAAAGTCAGCCTCAGCCAATTCACGCTCTACATCATCAACTGGTAACGGTTGATAAGGCTCGCGCAGTTGCCGAACAATGATACCTAAGCGTTGTTGGGCATAGTCATAAGCGTTCTCTTGTGAGGCATCAGCTAAAACCAAGACCGTGAGTTTCCCGCTTAGGTTGTCCATCACCAACAGCTCATCCGCCACCATCAAGATAATGTCAGGTGTGTTCACAGGATCTGGATGTGGATTCTCGCCCAAGCGAGGCTCAATCAAGCGCACCGTATCGTAACCAAAATAGCCCACTAGTCCGCCGGTTATTGGCGGCAAGCCGGGAACATCAGGCAAGTGGAACTGTTGCTGATACTCATCAATCCAAGCCAACGGATCCTCCGCCTTGACGGAACTGACTTCTTGCCCATCAATGATTTCAGTGATTTGATGGCCGCGCACCAAAATTCGGCGGTGGCTGGGTAATCCAACGATGGAGTAACGACTCCACTTCTCGCCACCTTGTACCGATTCAAACAGAAACGTAAACGGTTGGTTGGCGACTTTTAAAAAGGCGGTAAGCGGGTTGTCGAGGTCTGCCAGCATCTCCACGTGCACTGGGATGCGGTTAAAACCCTCGGCGCGATAGCGCTCGAATTCTTCGATATTCATGAACTGTCCAAAAAATAAAGTAACGGCGTGCTTTTAAGGTGCAGGCATTGGTTGCAGGCTTTGCATTGCAGGCAACTTAGACTGGGGCGATCGGAAAGTTAGCGTCGCCAGCGCCATCGGCACGTCAGCAATAAACAGTTCATGAGATAAAGATTGGTCGATTTCAGCGCCTAGTAAACCAAGGCTGTTCGCACCCGTCAAGGCCAAGCGGGGAGCCAAGCCGCAATTTTGCGAGTCGGGTATCCTTATCACATCATTTCAACTGGTATTTCGCTGCATGCCTACCATCCGCCAAGATGACTTGATCGACAGCATCGCTGACGCGCTGCAGTTCATCTCCTACTACCATCCCAAAGACTATATAGACGCGGTCCATCAGGCCTACCTGCGGGAGGAATCCCAAGCAGCCAAGGACGCCATGGCGCAAATATTGGTCAATTCTCGACTCTGCGCTGACGGCAAACGCCCTATATGCCAAGACACCGGCATCGTCACTGTGTTCGCCAAAATCGGCATGAATGTGCAATGGCAAGACGCCACGATGGACTTCAGCAGCATGGTGAACGAGGGCGTTCGACGTGCCTACACCCATCCTGACAACAAATTGCGCGCCTCCATTCTGCACGATCCCGCAGGTGCTCGAATAAATTCTGGTGATAACACACCTGCTGTCATACACACCGAACTGGTGGCCGGCGACACTGTTGACATTCAGGTGGCAGCGAAAGGCGGTGGCTCGGAAAACAAATCGAAAATGGTCATGCTAAACCCCAGCGACAGCATTGTGGACTGGGTGGTTAAAACCGTCCCCACCATGGGAGCCGGCTGGTGCCCTCCTGGCATGTTAGGCATCGGCATCGGTGGTACCGCAGAGAAAGCGGCCGTCATGGCCAAAGAATCACTGATGGAACCGGTCAATATTCAAGAGTTAAAAGATCGCGGGCCGAACAACCGCGCCGAAGAACTTCGTCTTGAAATTTTTGAAGCTGTCAACGCATTAGGCATCGGCGCACAAGGTCTGGGCGGTTTAACAACCGTGGTGGATATCAAAGTCAAAGACTATCCCACCCATGCTGCGTCTCTTCCCGTTGCCATGATTCCAAACTGCGCTGCCACCCGGCACGCGCACTTTACGTTAACCGGCGAAGGCCCCACCTTTCAAAAAGCCCCCTCGCTTGACGATTGGCCCTCCGTTACCTGGGAAGCGGGAGAATCCTCACGCCGCGTTAACTTAGATACCGTCACCCCAGAAGACGTCGCCAGTTGGAAGCCCGGTGAAACCCTACTGCTCAGTGGCGCCATGTTAACCGGCCGAGACGCTGCCCATAAACGCATCCAAGGACTTTTGGAAAGCGGTGAAGGCTTACCCGAAGGCGTTGACTTTAATAACCGATTTATTTATTACGTCGGCCCCGTTGATGCCGTGCGTGACGAAGCCGTTGGCCCGGCAGGTCCAACCACATCCACCCGCATGGATAAATTCACAGAAATGATGTTGGCTGACACCGGGTTACTTGGAATGATCGGAAAAGCCGAGCGAGGCCCTTCCGGCATTGAGGCCATAAAGAAGCACAAAGCGGTTTACTTGATGGCCGTGGGCGGTGCAGCCTATCTAGTGTCCAAAGCCATAAAGTCCGCTCGTGTGGTAGCGTTCGAAGACTTAGGCATGGAAGCCATTCACGAATTTGTTGTGGAAGATATGCCCGTTACCGTTGCCGTTGATTCCACCGGTGAAGCGGTACACCAAACAGGCCCTGCGTTATGGCGCGGGAAACTCCAAAGCGGTGAAGTTAAACCAGTTTATTTCTCATGATGATCAGATCCTTACTACTTTCTATCGTGGTTTCACTAGCTGTGATTGGTTGTGCAACCGACGGCGGCGGCTCCTACAGTGGTGGTGGCTCACGCGCCGCCTCGTGTAAAGCCGGCGATCAAGCCATCGCCTCAGCCAGTCAGTGCTTACAAGATGATGCCGCGTGTTACCAATTGTCCAATGATAGCTGGTGCACCGGCGAACGCGGTTTATCCTGCCCAACCGGCTCATCCGAACTGTTAGCAGGTGCGCCCTGCCCTCGCGGCGCACGTTGTTTCAAAGCCAGTGAAAGCTTGATGTGCGCCGTAAATTATTAATCCGCCAAGTCGCATCTTTACAAGACGCTTAATTTAGCGGAGTTTGGAAACAGATAAGAATTTTCAGAAAAAAACCAAAGGATAAAATATGAACACTTGGAATCTTGCAAACACGCTGAAAGTACAGGCTCAGCTCAGCATTAAAACACTGTGCACCTCTTTAGTGGTAGCCACCGCAGTGCTAGGCGCGACATTCACCATGACTTCACTCGCCGTAGCCGCTGACTTACCCGATCTCGGCGGCAAAGAAGTGGTCGTGGTTACTGAAAATGCTTATCCGCCTCTGCAATTTGTTGACCCCAAAACAGGGGATGCCATTGGCTGGGAATACGATGCCATGAACGAATTGGCAACACGGCTTAACTTCACCGTGGTCATTCAGAACACCAGTTGGGATGCCATGATTCCGGCAGTCAGCGAAGCCCAATTTGATATTGGCATGACGGGAATTACCATCAAAGAGGAGCGCAAAGAGAAAGTGGATTTCTCCGATGCCTACCTACGTAGCGAAATGTTCATGCTGGTGCGTGCCGATGAAGATCGCTTTGCAGACGGTGCAAGCTTTGCTGGATTCGAAGACGGCTTAGTTGGCGCACAAGCGGGCACCACGCCTTTCTACGTCGCAGTTTATGACATGTTAGACGGTGACGAAGCGAACCCTCGTATCAAGCTATTCGAAACATTTGGTGCTTCCGTGCAAGCCTTGCGGGTGGGCGATGTAGATGTGGTGTTGACCGATGGAACCGCTGGCCAAGGCTACGTAGATGCCAACCCCGATACATTCAAGTTAGTTGGGGACTCCATGGGCACCGAAGATTTTGGATTCATTTTCCCCAAAGGATCAGAGCTCGTCGCCCCAATCAACGCAGGCATCGCAGCCATGAAAACTGATGGCACTTTGGACGCCTTGAATAAAAAGTGGTTCTTGGACTACAAAATCGGTGACTAGATTAAGAACCATTGACGTTGCTTAAAGTCAAAAGCATCCGAGCGGGTGATACCCCACCCGCTCAAGACTTCCCCTGGTGGTTGGTAGCCACCCTACTCATCGGCGTCTATCTGGGCTGGCGTATCTACACCGATGAGTTGTATACCGAAATATTTCGAGTCATCGCCCGAGGCGTTACTGTCACAGCTTTTGTCACACTCGTGGCATTCGCTATCGCCTCTTGCATCGGCTTGTTGTTGTCGGTCGCTGTTCTATCAAAATCCAAGGTGCTCAGACAATGCGCCAGGTTCTACATCGAAGTGGTGCGCGGCATACCCATGTTGGTGTTGCTGTTTTACATCGCCTTCGTCGGTGCGCCCGCCTTTGTCAACCTCTACAACGCCATCGTAGAGCCCATCGGATTAGAACCGCTAAGAACACGCGATATTTCCTTTTTATGGCGAGCGATCTTTGCATTAACCATTGGCTACTCAGCCTTCATCGCCGAGGTTTTCCGCGCCGGCATACAGTCCATTGATACCGGCCAAATTGAAGCCTCTAAGGCGCTCGGGTTGTCTAGCTGGCACCGCTTTCGATTTATCATTTTCCCACAAGCGATTCGCCGAATCCTGCCCCCACTGGGCAACGACTTCATCGCTATGATTAAAGACAGTTCTTTGGTTTCAGTTTTAGGCGTTGCCGATATCACACAGTTGGCAAAAGTGTATGCCGCCGGAAGCTTTCGATTTTTTGAAACCTACAACATCGTAGCCTATGTGTATTTACTGCTGACTATTTTGTTGTCTTTGGGGTTGCGGCGGTTTGAAAGTTACCTCGCCCGTAAACACTGACCCCAGCACTCAGCCAGACAAACGGTTATCGAATAAAGCCAACCGAAACCAACACTGATAATCGAGCGTCTCGATCACCAAACTCAGAATCATCTGACGACGAATGACCACTCAACTGGGTCAAATCCAATCCTACCGACCATCCGCCGCGTCGCGCATCTTCGAAATAGTAATTCACGTTAACGCCGTTTCCACGCCAGAAGTACGAATAGAAGGTTTGCACACCCACACTGAGTTTTTTTGTGGGTACGAGGTCTAGCCCAGCGGTAATTCCGCCAAAACCCAAAGCACCGCGCAATCGAACACGCTTCCATTGCAGGCCGGCTTGTGTGCCCAAAAAGCCGTATTGCATGCCAAGACCTACCCCGGCAAACGCGCGAATAGGATTTGGGTTTGTGGCAACCTCTTCCCGTGTTTCGCCAAAAGTAGTCCCGGGAAGCTGAGTATCCTGCGCCGAGGCGACGGAAGCGCTCAGAATACCAATCACAATGAGTAGTACGGATAGGCGGTATGGCATGGTTCGGGTGACCTTGACGCTAACGGCACGTTAAATCGCCGATGCATCATTCAACGTCATTCGACTTAAAAATAGCGATAAAAGCCAACACCTCCTGCAGTCGGCTCGATAGCATCACAACCGCAATATCCGTACCGATAAGATCGTCAAAGCAGCCCGGCCGAGAATAGCGAAAAGGGTCAGTTTAAGAGAGTTGAGCACGCAACTCATTAATCACCGAATCATACCGATTAGGATCAGCCTCAGAACCTGCATTGAAAATGGCTGAACCTGCCACGAAGGTATCTGCTCCCGCATCTTGAATTTGGCGAATGTTGCCCACTTTAACCCCGCCGTCGACCTCTAATCGTATGGCTTTCCCTGTCGCATCAATGCGCTTACGCACAGATTCAATCTTGGGCAATGTGGACGGAATAAAGGACTGCCCCCCAAACCCTGGATTCACAGACATAAGCAGCACTATATCTAGAGATTCCAGCACATGATCCAAATAATGCAGAGGGGTGGCTGGGTTAAGTACCAGCCCACACTGTAAACCGGCATCACGGATCAACTGCAACGAGCGATCAATGTGTTGTGACGCCTCAGGGTGAAACGTGATTGAAGTCGCACCAGCGGAAATAAACCCTTCAATAACTGAATCAACCGGACTCACCATTAAATGCACATCAATAGGGGCGACAACCCCGTGTTTTCTTAATGCATCACAAACCATCGGCCCAATTGTGAGGTTCGGCACATAGTGATTATCCATCACATCAAAATGAATCCAATCCGCCCCACTTTTTAGAACAGCGTCTACCTCATCGCCCAATTTAGCGAAGTTTGCGGACAGTATTGAGGGGGCAATAATGGCAGGTGACATGTCTATTTTCTTTAGTCAGATAGGGTAAGAGAGTAACTGTTTTAGCCATGCTATGTGAAGATAGCCAAGAAACTTGAAGTACTTCACCGCACTGGAACTTTCGCACAGGCTTTACCAACTGCCGCCGCTAAAACCATTGTTACAAGATTACAGCAAGAGCGCTAGATGTCGACTGCTCAGTCGTTTAAATCCGCTGCAGAAAACGTCCAACCCCACAGCCCTATAGACGCCGTGGATTTGCGGCAGGCACAATCAGGCTTAACCGCGCCTGAATGTGAATGCTTAGAGGCGTTTTTCGACAGCCTAGTAAAGCAAGATGTGTTGAATGCCAGAATCTCTGACGGCAACGACGCAATGCGCTGCCAACTACAAAAGCTTAATGGTGTGCAAGAGTTTAGGGATCAAGATTCGTTACTCATCACCGCCCTAACCGCTCTGCGTAATTTAGCCTCAGAGAGGCTCGATAGTTCCACGAATTTCGGCGGTCTGACCGTTCAAATCAACACAGAAAAATACAACATAGACGTCAATTGCGTTTATGTGGAATCGGCTCACGGTGACCAATGGATAATACGAGCTCGCGAAGTTGAGGCAGTACCCACTGTATTGGACACACTAGGCTTAGGAGTTGATGAACTACGGCACATTCGGAAAGCGCTTAATCAGCCTCGCGGATTGATCAGCATCGGAACCCCTCACCGCAAACATTTGGAAGACTGGCAACGTGCTGTCAGTCGTGAATTATGCGCTCCCGATCGAAGCACTTTATCACTCGCCCCCAGGGTGCTCGAGAATATGCCCGGTGTCTCGCAAACCGTATTACCCCCCGGTGAGCGTTGGGACCAGCAACTTTGGCAATTGGCAGGACATACGGAAGCCGATGTCATTGTCCTTTGCGATGATGGGACACACGGCTTCGCACCGGATCAGCTTGGTGTGTTGGCAGATAGCCGCTTGGTCGTGCAAATTCTGCAGACGCCTGACATCAACTCTCTTGCTAGACGCACTCCGGCAGGGTCGAGCGTGCACAGAGTTATCATGCACCACGCAATACGAGGTTTGTGCAAAAGCTGCAGTGAACCTCACACTAACCCCTCCCGCCTAGAGTACGGATTTCTAGACCGAGCCCTACCCACACTTTCTGATGGTGTTAGCGCTTGGTTGTCCGCTAGTCAGTCCACACAGTTTAGGAAACCAAATGGCTGTGACAGTTGCTCAGCCGAAGGCTATTCTGGTGAACTCTGTGTTGTTGACTCAGTCGGTGAACCCACAACGCTAAAGAACGTTACCGAGCTTTTGGACGAAAGCGTATTGGTAGCAACCCGTTCCTCAAACTTAATGGATATGGCGGGGCGTGGGGATGTTTGCTTGGATGAGGTAAAACGGCTTATTTCCGGCTAAACTGACTCCAGGAAAAGGTCGGGTATCGGGCCGATGTGAGTGTCATAGGCCGTAAGCAATTTTTAACCCGGCGTATAGATAATATCCTCTCAAACGCCTTCATCGTCACTGCCAAACACGCAAGCTTATCCGCGTTAGTGGAGCGCTTTGAGATAACAAGCTAAATTGGGATTAGAGCAACACCGAAGAAGGTCAGTTTAAGCTGCCTTCTTTTTATCCTCAACCTCAGCCTCACCCGCACGCTCAACATCCAGACCACCCACAACACGTAACGTGGGTTGCTGGATTGGGTCAACACGATCAGGCACGTAGCGATGTTCTTCAGCTAAAGCGTCTGACCAACGTAGGCCTGTGACCGATGCTTTATTCAAACGCGCTGTAAAGCTGCCGTTGAGCTGATTGCTATCTACTAGGTATTGACGAAAGGCTGCAAAGAAATTCTGATTGACGGAGCCTGGGCGGCCCCAGAAGGATTCTAAAGATCGTTGTGTCGTAAGACCTGGTAAATCATAGATCGCTTTGCCCATGGTCTTCACAGGGGTGCCATGAAACAGCGAGGACATCCCTACAGTGCTGTTTATGAGCACTGTACCTTCAGCATGCTTTAACAACGTGGGCAAACACACATCGTGTACGTAGAAAACACGGCCTTGTAAACCCAGTTCACCCACTAAATTTTCAAATAACAAGCTGTAGTCTTTATAAGCCCGATCCATCGGATGATGCTTGAACACTATGGCTTTATTTGATGAGGCATGTCGGGCAAAAGATGTCAACACATCTCCTATAAAGTGTTCAATGGAATTAAATTTGGAATGAACGACCACTTGCATGTCGCAGTGAACTTGAAGTGGACAAACAAAATAGTTTTTATCGTACTCTGCAACCACTTGTTGCAAAACGCCATTCTCTGATCGTTGAAATCTAAGTTTTCGAAAACCACTGCGAATCCAACGAGCACCCTCTGCCACTACTTTCATCGTGCGATGGTGCTGATACTCTGGAAACCGATTTCTCCAGATTCGGCAAGCAACGTAGTAAGCGATTGAGAAGCTAGCTGATCGAAAAAATGTTTTCTTGGGTAGGACATTCTCGTTGGAAGAAATGTCATCGAATGCTGCGTCAGGGAAATCTGAAAAATCTAACTTTTGGTTTAGCATGGGCGAGTGCCCATTGACGCCATGCTCTTCTAGTGTGATGTAGTTCGGTCGAATATAGCCTTCTTCAAAGACAAACACGCGGATTCCGCGACGTTTTGCTACTTTCCGAGCAACTCGGTGATACGCTCTACAATCACCATATAGGTATATACGCCCGATCGATTTATTCACGATCAAACGATCGAGGTAGGAATCCCAGTCTTTAAAATTTCCTGAATAATCAATGGACTGATCGTTGTTGTAAAACAAGCGATCACCACCGTTAAAATTAACTTTCCATACGTTAAAACCGCGGTCAGTCAACTCACCAGCAAAGCGTCTAAAAAACGGGCCAATGGGGCCTTGTAAGAGCAGCACGTTAGGGTGCATATTGACAACCTTTAACCATGTTTACCACTTTGGTCTGTTCCCTGTGCATCCAGCTTTCCGATGCCTTGATTGTTTGACCAGCTTTATTTTTTTTTCAGTGCTCAAGGACCTTATAAATGTGATGCATATCACATCAATCCCAAACGCAAAGTGCTGCTGATGTGGCTTAACCCTCATCATCCCCCACTTTTGGCTCTCGCCGTATGGAGACTTGCTTTGTATCGGCAGGAAGTTTCCATAAATCCTCCTGCATACCCAACCTGTAACGGCCGAATTAACAATCTTTTGAGCCCTACTTCGCACGTTATTTTGGCCCCCGAAATCAATCACGCGGCCCGCGCCAACACCTTATTAACAATCTCAGCATCATGATTGATATCGAATTTGCGTCCAAATAACTCATTCGAGGCATCAATATCCTCCCAATCTGACATTTCAAAGACCTTCACCCTCGGTACCGGACCCGGACGTAATATCAGCCGACCATAATCGTTGCTAGTTTTTTCTCGAAATGCCGAATTTTTAATGTAGGTTTGAAAATAACTTTCGTCGGGAATGAATGTGGTGCGCAGCACATCAAACAGTTCGTAAGCGAACGGATCGTTCCTCATATGTTCCAGCATGGCTCGGTGTAGATTGAACCAATTTGCGCCGACAGCAAAATCGTATTTTGAGAAGAATTCTTGTCGGCGTCGCAGCAGGAGTGGGTCACAAGTTCCAACATAAACCTCACCTTTCTCGCCGACTTCTGTGACATCAACCAACCAGCGCACGGCGGTTGCATCCTTGGGATGAATGGTCCCAGGGTTGCCAAATATTTTAGTGTGACCTCGATCACCCCATTGCACGATTTTCTGCGTTTTATTGAAGACTTCGTGATCTTCAATTTTCTCTGGAGGCAGCTTACAGGCGCGAATGTAACTAATCTGATCCTCTAAGCCTTTCGCTAATCGCTCTTTAATTGCATCAGGGGATTGCAGTGGTAAGTCTTGTCCACTCAAGTTAACAAAATAGTCCCACCGTTTATCCGCGTCGAGCAGAAAAAAGGCTGCATTGATGGATTTTCGCAAAGTCCCCGCTCCACCCCAGCCAATATTTTTATCTCTTAGAATATGAACATTATCGTGAGCCCCAAACCGTTCGATTGCAGTTGTATTGGGCTTATTGCCGTCGTCTATATCAATTAGGAATACATCCTCGGGCGAATACAGAGCTTCCATGAGTCTGGCCACTTGAGGGAAATTGTTATGGCAAAGAATATGGTAGGCAATCACGGGTGGGAGTCTCTAGCTGACATCATGATGAGACATACAGATACCATGCCATTGGGAATTATTATTCATGATTCGATAAGGCAGCAACCCTGCATGGGGTCAGTTTATGAGGCTTTGTAAGTCAGCGCCTTGGAAATATTGTTAGCTTTTCGCAAAAGGTTCAGGCCAAACCTGCCCGCACGCGTTGGGATTATGTGTCGATTTGGCTTTGAGTTCGGTCGGGAGAACAGGTCAATTAAATCTTCCGGGCGAATGAATTCGCCACTGGCAAAATCTAGATACTTCGGATAGGCCACTAAACAGCAATAAACTAATTCTTCTAAGGTTCTCACTCGAGAGCGGCGTTCGATGGTGTGCCGGTCTTGGGTTAATCCCCATCCGGCGTAGAACGGAAGTCCGTAGGTGACAACACGCTTTCTTCGCAACAGGGCTTCAAAGCCCGACTGGGAGGTGATGGTATGAATCTCATCGCAGTGTTCAAAGCATTCCACGATATTGATATCGGTTGCCACTTCATCAACAATGGTTAGAGCCACATCCTCAGGAATGGCTCCATCGCGGTTTCCACTGACGACATCTGGGTGAGGTTTAAATACGATGTGAGCACTGGGATTAGCGGCACGAACGGCTTCACACAAGGACAAGTTGCTGCGGATATCCACAGCTCCCCGCCTTATCGATTCATCGTCAGATACTTGGCCAACAACTAATAAAGTGGTTTCTTCAGATTTTTCAGATAAGGAAGTATTCGACTGCCCAACATTATATTTACTCATACCCGTTGCAAGCATCGTCTTAATCAGTTGAGCCGCTCGCTTGGTTTGCTCTAAGGTGCAATCGTGTGTTTGTAGCAACACTTCCAAGTCACTGGGTGCTGATGGGTCGAAATATATACCTTTGCTATCCACCACAATGGATGCTGGCGCTACAAAGTCTGAACCCAATCCTTTTGAACGCAAAAATCCATCTTCGATTCGGTGAATCGATTTCTTTTGATTGGTTTCAAGGCTTTGGCTTGTATTCGCTTGCAGGTCACGGAAACTCCATGTCAAGCGGGTTTCATGATCGTTAATGCTGCTGGAGCTTGAGAAGCGTACAGAGCCCTTGGGTGAACGCAGAAACTGCTTTAAATACCGCCTCTTCCACAAGGTAATACTCTCACCAACAAAATGGTGTGCGTTTCTTTCAAATTCGTGTTTTTGTAAACACACATGCTGCAAACATTCGCGCAATGTGCATTCTGTACCTGTCACCGGATGGCAATAGCGCGCAATTTTCATATGAGCGGCGAAGAACAATTCGTCCACGGTTCGCTTCTGTATTCTGCGTGGTAGCTCTTGGTAATCCGTTGTTAAGCCCCAGCCTGCATAAAACGGCAAACCAAATACATGGACTTCGGCGCCACATAGCAGGGCTTCATAACCAATTTGGGAGGTGCCCACATACACTTTACTGGCCTTTTTAAGCCAATCCATTGGGTTATCACCTATCGCACTGACTTCCAAACCCCATTGTTGAGCAAGCTCTGTCAAATATCCAGATTTACGACCGGATACTACATCGGGGTGTGTGCGAACAACCAAGCGCGCATCCGGGTTGTCATCGACGGCAGCGATTAACATATTTTTAAAACCTTCAGCAGTCATGCCTCCGTTCGTTAGAGATGCATCGCCTACGGTTTGATCAACAATCAATATCAGCGGTTTGTTGTCTTTCAGGATCTCAGATGGGTCTACACTTTTGCAGAAGTTGTATTTGGTAATGCTATGACATACCAAAAGTTCACGACACTGTTTGGCTTCCTGTTGTTGTTCGGGTCCAAATAGTCGAGCCAAGTCTGTATCACTAAGATTCAGTAAATTCTCCAACTCAGAAGGAGAATGGCAATCGTAATAAACACCTGCATTATCAACCAACAAGGAATAGACACGCCGAGAATGCGCGTCGGCGGAGGCAGTTCTAATCCATCCGTCTTCGATATACACCACTGGAATGTTGTGCTCGTTGGCATACATCAGAGCTTTTTGGGAAGTCTCTTTTCGCCCCCACACGACGACCATAGAAACGTTTAGATTTTCTTGACGAGCAACAGAAGGCGCTACGACAGAATCTACGCCGAGAAAACTGGATAAATTGACGATTCCCCGGATGCCCGCAGAGCAAGCCACTGCGTGAACGCGTTCTATCGCTGTGCACTGGGAATGGGCGGCCAAGTAGGAAGTCTCATGGTAATTGGATCACATCATTCAAATAGCAGTATCTGCGCCATGGGGCGGTGTCAATTTTCTCGTTATAGCTCGTACAAAACTTGCTCGTACACCCTATCATTCTCCTTGTTGCCACATGAACTGAAGCTCTTGACGTCAACTCTCAAAAAAGCCTTTGGACAAGGTGACTGGCATCCATCCTTGTGTGATGAGTTGTTGGCCGCTGCGTGGCAACAACCTAATGCGAAAAATCTAATGCTGGCGTTGGACGCTGTGCACTCCATTAAGGGTGTGGATGCCGCTCTGATCGATCGTGTGGATGCCCTAGTGGCGGGTCGATTGATCCCTCACTGGCCGCTGCTCTATCGATTATGTTCTTTTGACATTGCGCTCAATCGCACCGCACACGTAGAGGCCAGATTAGGCCAGCTGCCCTCTAGCGCGGGCCAATTTTTTCAGCACAGAGCGATCACTCAATTTCCTCGAGTTCTGCACTACCTCGCAGGCAAAAACGTCTTGCCAAAAAAGCTGCATGCGCAGGCTCAAATTGCTGAAAAACTGCTGAAAAACACCCGTTTCATGCAAACAACTTTGAATGAATTGATTGCTAAAACAAAGTCACCCACTGTTGCAGTTGTTGGCAATGGACCCTCCATGCATGGCAGTAAAGCGGGTCAGGAAATCGATGCTAAAGATTTGGTTATTCGGTTTAATAACACAGGAATCAACGCAACTTACGACAATGATCTAGGCAAAAAAACACATCTGTGGGTCATGTCCCCAAATGTACCTGTGTCTGATAACGCGCCTGCAAGCAGCATTTGCGCGATTACAGGCCCCGACCCTTGGACCCGCCCCTCACGTTACTGGAAGCAAGTAGCACGCTACCGTGAAACCTCAACAACGTTTGAGATTACCCGCTGGCATGCGTTGGTGAGCGCCCTATCAGCCCCACCGAGTGCCGGGATATTAATGTTGGATTCACTTCGGGAAGCGGGTATAAAGCCGAGATTTATGAACGTCAAAGGATTCGATCGATTAACGAACCTTACGTCAGATGAGACTTCAGCAAACCACACCAACGACGAAGCCAATCATTATCGCGATACACAGAAAACCTCCTCGCGACACAATTGGGCGGCCGAGGCCAAGCTATTCCAGCGCTGGATGAAGGAGTAGAAACCGGTTTTTTCAAGAGCGCCAGCTAGGCGTCGATCAACTGGCTAAGCGCAATGGCGAGCGGGCCAATCTCTCATGTGCCAAAGTTTTTAAATATTGCCCATACGCATTCTTAGACATGGGCTCACTGAGCTTAAGTAGCTCGTCGGTGCTGATCCAGTCTTTGCGCCAGGAGATCTCTTCCGGGCAAGCGATTTTTATGCCTTGACGGCGTTCCAAGGTTTCAACAAACTGCCCCGCTTCGAGTAAAGATTTGCCTGTTCCAGTATCTAACCAAGCAAAACCTCGGCTCATGGTTTCCACCATCAGATCGCCGCGTGCCAAATAGCGTTTATTGACATCGGTGATTTCAAGCTCGCCACGTGCGGAAGGTTTGATGTCTTTCGCGATAGAGACAACGTCGTTGTCATAAAAATATAAACCCGTCACAGCGAAGTTAGACGCAGGCTTTGCAGGCTTTTCTTCGATATCTAGAACACGTTCATTCTCATCGAAGCTCACCACGCCGTAGCGTTCAGGATCACTGACGTGATAGGCAAATACCGTTGCACCGGTTTCTCTTTTCGAGGCGTTTTCAAAAAGACCGGTTAAGTCATTGCCGTAGAAAATATTGTCGCCCAAAATCAATGCGACGTTGTCATCACCAATAAACTCTTCACCCAGTAAAAACGATTGGGCAAGCCCATCTGGCGAAGGTTGTACAGTGTAGGAAAGGTTAATGCCCCACTGACTGCCGTCTCCCAGCAGATGCTGAAATAGCGGCACGTCACGCGGGGTAGAAATCAACAGAATGTCACGAATTCCAGCCAGCATTAACGTTGTCAATGGGTAGTAAACCATTGGCTTGTCATAAACCGGAAGCAGCTGCTTGGAAACCACTTGAGTGATCGGGTGCAACCGTGTACCCGATCCCCCAGCTAGGATTATTCCTTTCATAATGCGGTGAAACGCCTATCGCAGCCAGTTAGCCGCGAACCGCCATTTGACTGACCGTCGCAGATTTATCCGACAAAAGCTGATCAAAATACTCAATCGTTTTCTTAAGGCCTTCATCCAAAGACACTTTAGGCTCCCATCCCAGTTGCTCTTTCGCCAAGGTGATGTCAGGGCGACGTTGGGTCGGATCATCACTTGGAAGATCTTTAAAGACCAATTCAGAAGACGAATTCGTCATTTCAATCACTTTTTCTGCCAACTGACGAATAGTGAATTCACCGGGATTACCGATGTTAATCGGGCCAGTGACCGAATCGTCTGAATTCATGAGTCTTACGAACGACTCAATGAGGTCTAAGCAGTAACAAAATGATCGAGTTTGCTCGCCTTCGCCATAGATTGTGATCGGCGTGCCGGTGAGCGCTTGTACGATAAAGTTGGACACCACACGGCCATCGTTTGGATGCATGCGAGGCCCGTAAGTATTGAAGATTCGCCCCACTTTGATTCGCAGATTGTGTTGACGGTGGTAGTCAAAGAATAGTGTTTCGGCGCAGCGCTTGCCTTCGTCGTAGCACGAACGAAAGCCAATTGGATTGACGTGGCCCCAGTAGCTTTCCTGTTGCGGATGTACTTTAGGGTCACCATACACTTCACTGGTCGATGCTTGGAATATCTTCGCACCCGTTCGTTTTGCCAAGCCGAGCATGTTGATCGCACCGTGAACACTGGTCTTGGTGGTCTGCACCGGATCGTGTTGATAATGAATCGGTGACGCAGGACAGGCCAAGTTATATATTTCATCAACTTCGAGATATACCGGGAAGGTGACGTCATGACGCATCAATTCAAACGAAGAATTGTCCATCAAGTGGTGGATGTTCTGCTTAGTTCCGGTGAAATAGTTATCCATACAGATAACTTCATTTCCCTCGTTGAGTAAACGCTCGCATAGGTGAGAGCCCAGAAAACCGGCCCCTCCAGTTACGAGGATGCGCTTACGGATTCCCATCGATGAAGCTATATCAGTCATTTTGTGTTCTTTAACCCGATAAATGTAAAGTGTAGAGGCGGATTGGCTTGCCGCGTCTGTCCTGCCTATCTACAACAATGATAGACCGCACTGTCGTTGAAGCAGCTCGCAATTACTAAGCCAGAAATAGTTAGTGCTATGAGCCACCTGCATAAGGTGGTCAGTCACGAAAGCTAGGCATAAGTATGCCAGCCTAAAACGCCTGCCATTACCCCGTCACAAACGGTTCCAGTTTCTGCTGCCCGTACCCGCATCGCAAGCTTAGCCGTTATCGTCGCCTGTGTATTAGTCAAAATCGTGACAAATCAGAATCCCCGTAAACAACCGTTAACTACACTTGATTCAACCACTTGTCTTGTTGCAAAACAATTGAACAAATTTAAACGCTTGCGGCGAAGCGCCCTGCAGTATCTTCGAGGAACATTAGGCCTTGGAATTGCGCTTGATCGGGATGCCTTTACAGCGCTACTTAAGGTCGATGAGGCACAACACGAGAATCCGCCGGTCGATTCGATTGTGCTTTTTCGGCTGCCACACAAGGTGAAACCTGGCTGGTACGTTCTTTCTGTGCAGCCTGGCGCTCATGCTCTTGGCTCTCACTTGAGTCTCGGGCAGGCATCCAGGGCAGTTACGCTGCCGCTTATCCACCCCGAGACAAACAAACGAATCGTACGCATCATTAGCTCAGACGAGATCATTGTATCTGCGGATAGCCCAAAACGTCATTTTATTGACTGCTCTCTTTCCTTCGTGCGAGTCACCCAAGGCTTTGCACTCAACCGCCAATTACAAAAAATTGCAAACAATGCGCAATGCCCAGCGCCTTTGTTTCAACTGCGAAAGCAAACGCTTGGTGAGCTAACTCACGCCGGTGTCAAACCATCAGGCACGCAAGCATCATCGATCAATGACTGCTACAACGCTCTGATTGAACGTCGTGTGCGCCCCTATCCGTACGACTCGTGGACTCAAATGCACACAACGAGTCACACAATGTTCTGCACGGACGATGATAAGTTCACCCCCGAGCCAGTAGCTATCAATCAACTACCCCTTAACTGCCCCATCACATCATTGCCGGGTAATATTTCAGAACCGGTTATGTTGATTGACCCATCCGTTATGGCAGATTCCGCACAGTCGCTCGATCAATCTATCCAATGGGATAACCATACCCAACAAATAATCAACCGGTGTTTGCATGAAAATCCCGATACCGAAGTGCTCTACTTTGATCATGACACTCAGGATGAACACGGTAAGAAACTGAAGCCTGTCTATAAGCCTGCTTGGAACCCTCGATTACTGTTATCAGGAAATTATATCGGTGCCGCGATAGTTATCCGACCTTGGGCGTACGCGCAAGCAATCAATAACATAAAGAATCATCGCACCGACCACTCTCACACATCGCTTTATCAATGGCTTCTGGCCTTACGCACTCTGCTTAAAAACGACCAAGTCTTTCGAATTCCTCGTGTTTTGTACACCGTTACAGTTCCAAACGACGAAACGGTTCCCAATGCACACTGCGAAGCCACGGGAATGCTTTGCCATCCCTCAGACTTAGACGAATTAACACAGCATTTAAATGACAATAAGATCGGTGCGAAAGCCCGTATTCACAACACACTGCCCAGTCTGGATATACAGTTTGACACTCTGTCGAAACCGCCTTCTGTGGATATTATAATTCCAACGCGAGATCGAATCGACCTTCTATCACAGTGTGTTGAGCCGCTGATCGCATTGACGGAGTATTCGAATTACACCATTACCATTGTTGATAACAACAGCCAGGAAGCGGGTACAGAATCCTATTTGAAGTCACTGGTGAAGAAGCATGGTGGCCTTGTTAAAGTGCTGTCTTGGCCCAAGGAATTTAACTATTCGGCCATCAACAATTACGCCGCATCGGTAAGCCAACAAGACGTTCTCGTCCTATTGAATAACGACACAGAAATCACCCATTCAAACTGGCTACACGAACTGATTAGTGAACTCGAAATGCCCAATACTGGATGCGTGGGAGCAAAATTACTCTACCCCTCAGGCCGTATTCAACACGCTGGGATAATGACCGGTGAACGCGCGGTCGCCGGCCACGCTTACCGATTTTTCAGTGAAATCGATACAGGTTACCTAGGCCGTTTGAAATCGCCCCATAACGTGGCTGCGGTGACTGCCGCTTGTTTGGCCATTCGCAAAAAATTATTCGACAAAATCGGTGGGTTAGACGAGCAGCATCTAAGTGTGGCATTCAATGATGTGGATTTGTGCCTCAAAGTGCGTGCGCAAGGTTTTGACGTAACGTGGACCCCTAAAGTACAGTTGAATCACCACGAATCGGTGTCTCGCGGGCTGGATGAAACGGAAGCGAAAGCGAAGCGATTCGCTGCCGAAATCCAGTACATGCGATTCCATTGGGGGGATTTTTTAGATCAAGATTGCGCCTGGCATCCTATCTTTGATCTGCAAAATGATCACTGGGAAATCGCCCCTTGGTGCCGGGTAGAAACGCCCTAATTTCGTGGCACACTAGTTGCGCTTTGACTTTCGCAATGTATATCGAAAGTGAGAAACAGGTGTTTACAAGAAATCTCTTTGCCTGGCTGAGTACAATAAGGCTTATCAAACACAATGATCTGTATTGGTTGCGGTTAAATTTCTGATATGCATGTACTGTTTGTATCCAGTGCGCGATTCAACAACTTCCCTTACGGGGATGGTTCGACCCGTTATCGCTGCTTTAATGTGGGCGAAGCGCTGGTGGAAAAAGGTCATCAATTCAGCGTCGCAAGCATTGATACCTTATCGGATGAGCATCTACACTACGCCGATGTCATCAGCGTACTCAGGCCACGCTACAGTAAAAAACTGGCTCGCTTTGTAACAGCGGCGAAAAAGCGTGGAATCCACACCGTCGTCGATTTCGATGATCTTATATTTCATCCAGTAAAAGCGGCAGAATCTCCGTTGGTCGTAAACGGCTTTTCAAATGTTGAAAGAGTGACACAAACCTTTGAAAAACACGCTCAAGCGGCCGCGCTCTTTGATGAAGTCACCGTATCTACCAACGCGCTATTGGGCTCAGCGCAGGAAGCCTTACCCAATCTTGAAGCGCACCTTCTAAGAAACGGCTTATCAAAGCTCTGGCTTAACCAGGCCGATCAGAATATACAAGCCATTTCATCCCAAGAATTAGAACCATCCTCTCGTCAACGCATCACCTATCTACCCGGAACACTTGGACATGATGAGGATTTTCGGCAAATCCAAGCAGTGCTTCTCGAATGGCTAGCAGTAAATGAGCAACGAACTCTGTGCGTTGTTGGCAACATGAATCTGGATAAACATTGGACAAATCATTCCCAGCTTGAACGATGGCCATTAGTGGATTATTTTTCACTGCCTGAATGGATCCGTCGCAGTGACGTGACCATCGCCCCGTTGGTACGCAATGAATTTAACAACGCAAAGTCACACATCAAATTCTTAGAGTCCGCTGCTTTTGGCGTGCCAACGGTGTGCAGTCCGAACTCAGATCTTGAAGACCATACCAACCCAATAGGCCTATATTTGGCCTCAGATCCTGAACAGTGGCGTCTTGCATTAACCCAGGTTGCAGAAAATTTTGGTCATCCAGAATATTCATCGTCGGTAAAGGCAGACATTCGCGAACGATGTCATACCCGATGTTATTCAACGGCCACAATAGAGCGCTGGGCAGATCGCGTGGAAAAACGCGCTCAACGTGTTGTTGAGGCCAGCAGCGAGCACCGAATCTCGTGAATTCTCAATATAAACTGCAAACAATACTGTTGCACAAAGCGCTGAGTGACATCGATAAATCGCTACCTGAAACCGCGATCCTAGAGCCATTGTTCCCTGGCAGCCTCACTCTCAGGCAAGCCCGCCTAAGCACTCAAAAAATAAGTGATGAAATTGGTGAGTTCCAGCGCCAGCACACAAACACAAACACAAACACAAACAAGCAAATCTCACTATTGCCTGATCCGCATGCCTGGTATATCGCTCATCGAGCGGTTCCCGATATTTATTTAGAGCCTGTGAAAGATAAACACTTACCGTATATTTTGGTTAGCCACAAATGCGCACTTAACAGCACATCCAATGAACTGGCTAAATTACTCAGCAAACTAGCCCGTAGCCCGTGTAATTTGTTTGTTATGCAGGAAGGTGAAACTGAGGGCCTGGCCTTCAGTAGATTTCAGCAAAAGCTAAAACAATCAGCCCCGACTATCCAAGGCATTTATTCAGCGGAAGGAGAAAACGGCGCTAACAAGCTGTCTCTTATTCGGCACGCAAAAACAGTTGTTGGTGAGGGCATCGCAGAAATAGCGGATGCTGTTGCTTTAGGGGTCCCTAGTGTTTGGTTCCTAGGTGGCAACAAATGGAGCTTAGATAGTCGCACATCAATGGGTGAATCGGAACGATTGCAAAACGCTCAACACGCTCTGCAACAGTACGCGGTTGATAGATTGAAAAGCTATTCGTTAATAGTGACACTACAAGATTTAGCGACTGAATTGAACAAACCCCTCTCGCCGGCAAGCCCTTACTCAGAGGACACCTCGAGCCGGGCCATCATGCCACTCGCCCTACCCCAACATACGCTTACTCAGCGGCAAAAACGTGCTCTTGCCGTATCGACTGTGGTTAGAAAATTCAAAAAATTCCGTGAATCACCCAAGCGTTTCATTCAAGACAGCAAATTTTACTTGTTCAAGGTGTTCAGCTAATCACAGCCGCACTAGTGAGTGGGGGCAGTGGCCAGTAGCACGCAAGAAAAAACGTTTTGCTTTAATAAACTAGGCTGAGTGAGCCAAATGTATATGCGACACTGCAGCATTATCATTTTCTCTCAGCAACGATTGGTACAGTTCCAGGTGTTGATGATACGGATCACGCCCAGAGTACGAATTCGAAATACGTGAAGCGTATACACGTTGTTCAGCTCGGTTGTTGAGTGCCCAAAGTATCTGTTCAGCTAATGATTCTTCCCGACGGGCTGAGAAGTGCCGCCCGGTCTCACCGTGGGTGATTTTTTCTGCCATGCCGCCAATATCGGAACAGATAACCGGCACACCGTATTTTTTGGCTTCTAAAATTACCACGGGAGAGTTTTCCCACCATACGGAAGGGACGATAACCCAATCGGTGGCCGCCATCATAGAAGGCAGTTCTTCTGATGTGTAACGACCCCGTAAACTGACCGAACCGTTTAGAGCAGCGAAATGTTTTTTCACTAGCTGCTGAAAGTGCTGGCTTTGATGCTCAAGACCACTACCATTAATGGATAAATTTATCTTCTCTCTGTCCTGCTTTGATAACAACCTCATCGCTTTTAACAATACATCGATACCTTTGAATCTATTGATTTGGCCAAAAAACGCCAAGTTAAGTCGGTCATTGGTATCAATAGCCTTCTCTATGGTGCCTTTCTCGGCATTGACTTGTTTACTCTCGTCTTCGGTGTCCAGTAAGTTCTCAATCACCGTAACTCGACTCTCTTTAATACCCCAATCAATGTAACGCTTAGCCAGAAAGTGACTGGGCGCAATGAACTGATCAACCACATCGAAATGTGATTGGATGAATTGTTTTCTTAAAAAGAAATCCTGCGGTGTTTTATTCGCAAAGCAGCGAGAACAACTGGATGGGGAGGATTCGTGACATAGCATCGGTTGTGCCGTTGGTTTAGCATCATCCACTCGTTTTACCATCTGGCCTTCGTTATTGCAGATGGCCATGTACTCGTGCAACGTCACCACAATTTTTATAGAAGGATCAAAATTGCGAACCTCACTGATAAGCTCTAAGCCCAGTTGAAAATAGTGATGGAAATGTACCACTTGGGGTTTTTGCTTAGACAGAAATTCACGAAAATCTCGCCATACTCTGGCTTTATCGGGTTGAGAAAAACGAAACCAATCTGGCATGGTGCTGTAAAACAACACCTCGCCTGGGCGTCCGGTTCCACCAAACGGAGTGCCGCCATGAATAAGATCCGTTTCACCATGTCGAGCAAAATACACACTGGCATGCCCATCAGCTTTTAATGCTTCGTGCAAACGATAGGAAGCAATTTCAGCTCCTCCCGCATTGAAGTCTGGATGGCCATGTGACACAGTCAAAATACGCAGTGAATTATCCATAGGCCACCTCCAACTGTGTTTCTTGCTTCATACTGACAATGTCGGAATGCCACTTACCGTGGTGTTGCCAGCAATTAAAATACGTCACTTCTTGCTTCCAGCGATCCGCTGCCACTAAAGATTGCGAAAGCCGTTCTAAATGAAACAATTGAACCGCTGGGGCAAGCTGGACCGTTAGCCCTTGACGACGAGCAGCCAAACACAAATCTGAATCTTCAAAGTCACCTAAAATATACTGCTCGTTCAAGCCTTGCAGGCTAGTGTAGTTTTCTCGCGTCATCAACAAACAAGCACCCGTAACCGCTTCTCTTGGCACTAAGGAAGCCTCATCATGAAAGACGTCTAATGGCATACCTTTGCCAGGATGAATATTGGTCCAAAGATCGTTCATAAATGGGGATGCGAAGAATTTCATTCCATCGTGTTGAACTGTGCTGTCTTCGTATAACAGGCGAGCACCTGTGATACTGGTGGCGAGACTATCGCCTACTGTGTCTAACATGAGTCGTAACCAACCCGGAGCAGCAGGCATAACATCAGAATTCAACAGCAACACATTTACCCCACGAGCATGTGATACACCAATGTTGTTGGCACCGGCATAGCCCATGTTTCTTTCGAGGAACAGCACACGAAATGGTATGGGATAAATTCTAGACAGTGCGTCACAGCTCATTCTAACTTCTGCCAAAAGACGCGGATCGTCAATCACGTAGATCAATTCATGTCGACCCATATCGGGGTCCCTTATGAATGAACTTAATTGATATTCAATGAAATCATAACGCCCATAGATAGGAACGATGATAGACACATCCGGTTCAGCGATGGCCAACTGTTTGTTGTAATGCTGCTCTTCAACCGTTGGCCATTGCACATCGCGCGATTGCCAAATGGCTTGAACGGCCGGACCAAATAACGTATCAAACATGTCTCGCTTTGCATCAGACTCTGCCGGTACTTTGGCTAGAATTTTTTGAACATGTTGCAATGGTTGATTATTTGAGTCTGTCCAAGTCAATTTCTGATCGATGACTTTCCCGTTCCGTAAACGCAGTCTTAAACCTACAGGCTCACATGAGGTATTACCGTCCTTTGGGTATTTTGCATAAACCGAAAAACCTGCTGGCAATTGATTTGGGCCACGCGCGGATATACCGAACAGGGTGTTGCTCGAAAAGCGCACCATATTTGGCATTAAATCCAAGCACTGCCCATCATCAAGCAATAGCTCTAAACCAGTCAGTTTGCCCTTTAAGTCAATGATATTACCCGACACATACACGCCCTGACCAGCGATGTGAACCACATGTTTAGGTTTAACTGACGGACGAATTTTTAAACGAAACGCAGCTCGTCGAGCAGCGATATTCCAACGCCGGGATCGTTGTTCACCGACAAGTTTCTTTATTCGACGATAAGCTTTTTTATTGAGTGAACCCATCGAATTAGGAACCTAAACCGCGTAGCCTAACTGGGAAAGCTCGTTACCAATTTGATTAGCAAATATGTCTTGTACTTCATCACTGAGCTCATCTCGCCAGCGCTCTACTGATGTAGAAGCATCCGAACTAGTCATATGAATTTTACGAATAGACTTATCTTTGGATACCCCTTTCGTGTTCAGAGATACGCCTAACCATTCTGACAAACGCTTCACCGTCGCATCTTCGTTTCGAATTAAGTCTTCATAACGAATCGCAATGCGCCGGTCGTTTTCATCAAATTCGATCATATGCTGCATGAATTGCTGGCGGTTTTTGCACATTTTCTGGGCGTATGACACGTCGTTATCATCTTCCAACCAGCCAAAGGAATGAAAACCACGCTTCGCGTTAAAACTCTTTATTGACACCATTTCATCGCGCGGATCTCGAAGTAGAAAAATGTTTTTCGCTTTTAAAATCTGATTGGCCGTGTTGGCCACATAGGGCGGGACTTTCTCAGCGTAAAATCCTAAGCAATCCGGTGCTAGTCCACTTTTGTCACGCATTTCTGCAGAGAAATTATTCCATAGTGAAACAAAAGCACGCTCAGACAACCTCTCACGATCAATCAGTTCAACTCGACCATAGGGAAGGCAACCCACCATCCGCTGTTTGCCACGGAACAGTACATCGTTGTCCCAAGGCTCATCCACCTTAGCTGGTAAACTTAAGACACGAGACATATTGTAAACGTAAGCTAAATACCGATGTTCAAACGGGTACTGTCTCTCAAAACAGATTTGACCGCTCGAGCCGAGAATTTGCATCAACAGAGTAGACCCTGTTCTGCCAAATGTTCGAATCATAACCGGTACCAATGTGTCCACAGATTGCCTCTCAGCTATTACTATTTATTCTCGCCAAGAAAATGCCGTATTTTAAAAAACAGGCTACATTTAAAGGCATGTGTGGAATGGGGAGCAAAAATCACGCCTGTACATAAGTGTGGATAAAGAAGAAATTGGCTACTTTTTCAAGTTAGCATCCATAGCAAAGCCATGGCCATGAGAACACCTAATATCAAATCCCTGATAAGAGCAATTCGGTTACTACGACCCTCATCTTGGGTATTTTCTTCAATAACAGGTAGAACAGATTCAGGCTTTTCTTGTGCCGTATTGAGTATGTCGCCTAACTGATCCATGGGTATCTCGGCAGCTATTGCATAGGCTAAAAAAGAGTTCACCACTTTCTCACCACCATCACCAGGGTTCTGACGAATCATGTTAGTCAACGCATTCAGAGCAGGAAGGCTTAGACCTAATTCGCGCGCGATTTTCCTCGCGTGTGCCATGTCGTGTTCTAAATTAGTCAGCTCCTGCAATTGCATCTGAAATTTCGTTTTTACTGATTCTTCAACGTAGCCTCCACCTATCTCGGATAAGCAGGAAAGCATTAGCTGTTCTTGCTCCTTGGTCCGAGCGTTAAACCCCATTTCAATTAAAACGGTTAGGGTTTGAGTAGGCACTCCCATTGCAATGAGATTTTCCCTTAAATTGTGCATCTCATTGTGCAAAGCACAAAATTCTTTAATACTGCTGCGCACAATATTTTCGTCTGATGAATTCAATCCATCAGATTCTGACGCACCATCTGATTCAAGTAAATCATGGTTGTCTTGTGAACTTATTATTCGTAGTGCATTGCTAGAAGACACTGAACAAGACCTCAGTTATAACGTTAGTGCAACGGAGGCCGCTACTGCCACTTTGTAAATAATGTCAACAATAGTGGAAGCTATCTGCAGGTTTTTAACAGGTACTTTTGGCAGAACGATAATTTCATCTCCACGCAACACCCTTGGATTACGACCACTGGAAACTTCCCCATTGGCGTGCAACAGTACAACTTTTTCTGTCAATGCCTGCGGGGTAAAACCACCCGATCGTTCAATGTAATCCAAAGCTCGCTGCCCTGGTTTATGCAACATCGCTTGGGATACCAACACTTCACCGCTAAGCAGAATGGAATCGTTCTTAGAAGGAATAGAAATAGTATCCCCTTGCTGTAAAAGTACATCAGCAATTTTTCCTGCGTTTGCTACAACCAGCCGGCCACTTGGATTTACATTTCTGGCTCGTTTGACAAACTGGCCTATGAGTTCCGCTTCTTTTGTTCGTATAACTGATTCATTATCAGTTTGAGACGATGCAGTTAAATAAGTCGCCTCAAGACGCTGTAATCGTTCCTCCAGAGCAAGCTTTTGGCGATTTGCAATCGTTTTACGGCGTAAACTGATCGATCCGATATCAGCTAACTCGGTGTTCACTTCAATAAAATCTAAAACTGCATTCAACCGGGTTCCTACTGGTACTGTGTACTGCGAAGGGCCTCGATGTGCACCTTCTACTGAAACAACAATAACCTCATCCTGTTGATCAGCTCTAAAATGCACTACGTCGCCGTTTCTTAGTAAGACATTACGAAATTTTTCTATCGGTAAATACCTTGCGAATGGCTTGCTGTCTCGGTATCCCGAAATACCGGCGTAATTTACATTAACTTGCAACTGTGCATAAGCCATTAATTCTTGCCCAGACATTGTGGGCTCTAGAAACTCAAAGGCCGCGGGGTTGGCGGCATCTCCATCGGTCATCACTACATTGCCACGCTTACCTACCACGATAGTGTCACCATCTTGAAATTGCACATCAGAGACAATGCCACGCAATAAGAAACTGTAAAGATCGATGTCGGCAATTAGTTTGGATTGGCGCATCACCTGAATATTACGATAGCTGCCTCGTGCCGCATCAATACCCCCTGCACGGTCTAAAAAATACAAGGGCGAATTAGATGGTACTCCGGCAAATCGTCCAGGGTTGGTAACAAATCCCGTTACAAAAACCGCTACTGGCTGCGAATTGTTCAAGCTGGTATAAACCTTCACATTATCAGTGAATATTTTTCCAACAGCTTGGCTCACACGTCCGTTCAGCCCAGAGTTAGTGGTTCCTGCCACTTTTATCGGCCCAACAGAGGGAATAAAGATATTACCTTGCGGGTCAACGACCAGTCGATCATTGAACTCTGTCGCCCCCCAAATCCTCACACTAACCGAATCTCCACTTTGCACGACATAATTTGGGTTTAGTCCGTCCTCACCATCGCTACTGAATCCCCCTTGAAACAAGGCAGAGCCAAATGGAGCAATACCTTGTAGTGAAGAAGATTGCGCATTCGCGTTTCTTTGCTGCAGAATGGTTGCCGCTTCCTCCACTGGAACTTGTGAGTCCAGTTCGGAACCACTAAGTGACTGTGCGGGTGCGGAGGCGCTTGCGAACCAGCCAGTTAACAAGATTCCTATCGTTAAAATCAACTTGATGTTTTTCATATTATTGATTTCTCCTAGAGGCGCAGATGATCGCGTAGAGCAGACCACATCAACCCACCAATTAAATAGGCAATAAAGGCAGAAATGAATACTGTCAGAACTTGATAAAAACGCCGTGGTTCAACCGCTTCATCTGGCAGGCTTGGTTCGATAAACGTGATCAGATATTGTTTTTTTCTTTGCGCTTCTAATCGCGCCACCTCTAACGACGTTAGTGCTGATGCGTATTGTTGTTGAGCCAATTCCTGATCCAGAACTAACGGTTGGTAAGCATCTATCAAGCCACTTAACTCAGCGCCGTTTTTATTACCTGAAACACGTCCTTTTTCTATTTTTAATTGACGCTTCAGCGCATTTTCTTTATTCAACAATGAAACCATTTCAGGGGCATTGCGCCTCATATATGCACCTTTTTCGGATAATTCTGTTCGCACTTCAAGTATCTTTTGCTCCATACCAGACACCAACCCCACATAGGCTTCAGATTCGGCAGCAGGATTCAAAGATTGATTGTCATTGCGAAAGCCACGAATATTATTAGACGCGACCCGTAACTTTTCGCTTGTTCTCTCCACCTCTTTCTTCGCCACAGATAATGCATCCGCTTCGATTCGATTGGACATTCGATTAACTAAATCCTCACTCAATCTAATGATCAAGTTGGCAAGATCTTGCGAGAACTGAGCGTCGAATGCATGCACCTTTAGCGTTATCACATCGCTGGCTGTGTCGTGCAATAATTGAACTCGATCACTATAATAATCAAGCAATTCTTCATTTGTGGCGTTTTCATCTAAGCGCGCCAAGAAGTCATTCGATTTGTTTGAGTAGTGCGATCGCAATGCAAGACTGTGCTGAATACTAAGCAGCATATCCTGGGATTTGACATAGTCTGCAACTACCATCACATCTTGACCACCTGACGACATAATGGGAGAAACAAGAAAATCAGCAAGACCACCACCACCACCGCCTGAGTTAGCAGAACGAATTGAAAACCTCGCTTCTGACACATAGACATCTGATGCTATTGCACCAAAATACAATGATGCGATCAGCGTGGGTATGCCGCATACAATTAAAAAACTTCTCAATATGGCATTCATAATCAGGCAGCAAATGTCCGAAGTAATCGGTAATTCATACTAGAGTCTGTCAAGTTTTTACTTTGTGTGTTACTTGCCAGATCAAGGTTCACCGCCAATTGGCGAAGGGCTCTGGTATTGAATATCACTGGATTTCAACCGGGACTGGTTGTTCAATAGCGGCCTTAAGCATTGATTCAATTATCAGTACTTTCGGCACTCCAAGGTCTTGGCCCCCACTCAAAGTGCGAGCATCTTGAATTCCATTGACCTTAGCTATCTCGCGCCAATTCTCGCCATGTCCAGTTACTCGCCGAGAGAAGGACCAGAGTGTTTCACCGACCTTTAGCTTCAGTGTCTTATTGTCATAGATGGATTTTTGAGGTGTTACATTTGATGTATCACCATCTAAATTGATATGTCGTTTAGCTGTTTCAAATTGTTCTTCTGTAGCCACACCATCCTGGCCTGTTTGAAGCACAGCATTCAAATCTTCTGATGGATTTGAACCCTCCGTGGAATTTATGAAGTTTGCATCAACTTCAATAACCTCAGTCCCACCAACAACTTCGTTCTTTGATGGTGATGGAATGCCAACGTTACTTATAAGTTGGGGTTCCATCGCTTCTTTGAGCAATGTTAGCGGAGGTTGAATAACCCATCTTCCTTGATCAATGCGGCAAACTACTTGTTGAAGGCTTTGTTGATTCAAATCCGTTAGGCGTTTGCATTCACGCCCACTGGCAGACAGGTAATTCCTACCTACTGTTATCGTTCGCAGACCACTTCCTTCTGAAGTTTCCAATGATAAGGTTTCACCCGGCTGGGCTTCACCTAATCGCTCCGACACATGCAACATATGTTCAGAAGCAGACATTGAAAACACTTCAGATGAATACATCTTACTCGGGTTTTGACAACCTACGACGAAAACGGCCATAAGCATCAAACACAGCAGTCTAAGAATCTTATTGTTCATGAATGCATACATGCAAGTTATGTGCGACAAATCGCAAAAAAACTACTCGCGTTCAGCAAAAATTTCTAGCAATCCGACTACCTGATCTTCTGCACCTTCCCGGGCGTCCGTAACAACCAAAGCCCTGATCTTGTATTTTCGCATGAGGATTTCCGCATCGGAGACCATAGAACTCGCTGAAATAGTGACTGGGACTGGCGTCATAAAATCCCGAACACGTTTCTCCATCATTGTTGGATCCATAATGAGAGCACGACGTAAATCACCATCGGTCAAAATACCAAGTAAGCGGCTATCCTCAATAACAATCGCTAGCCCTAGTCGGCCTGACGTCATACAAAATATGGCATCTCGGACTGTATCTTCAGGGCTAATCATTGGTAAATTATCAGTGATCATTACATCACCAACACGCGATAACAAACGTCGACCCAACATACCACCAGGATGGAATTGAGCAAAATCGGAAGGTTTGAAGTCTCGCGCTTTTATTAAGCAAACCGCAAGAGCATCTCCAAGTGCCATTATCGCCAACGCAGAAGTGGTAGGCGCTAAGTTATTAGGGCACACTTCGCGCTCTATATCCACTTCTAAGCAGACGTTGGCTTGGCGCCCCAGAGTGGTTTCATTTGATCCTACAATACCTATAATTCTATTCCCAAAGTACTTCAAGGAAGGAACCATTTTTTTTATTTCTTCTGTTTCACCGCTGTATGAAATCAGCACAATTAGATCATCCGCAGTAATCATACCCAAATCACCGTGGATGGCTTCGCCTGGATGAACATAGAAACTGGGGGTACCGGTAGAGGCAAAAGTTGCCGCCATTTTTTTCCCAACAATGCCCGATTTTCCCATCCCTGAAACAATCACCCTTCCCTTACATGAAAGTATCAAATTAACGGCATCATCGAATCCACCTCCCAATCGAGACGCAATTGTTGTCAAAGCATTACTTTGCATTGTCAATGATTCAACGGCGGTCGGAATAAAGCTGGCCGAGTCGTCGCGGGCATTTTGAGTACTTTGAGCTAAATTCATGGAAGATAAAAACCGAATGCGAAAAAAGAATCTTCCCAAAGGTTGCTAATTCCATACCAATCCAAGGCACAGTTCAAACTAAATTAACCAGCGAACAAGGTCGCGTTTGTTTGCTGGGAAGAATCTCCAAAGATTCCCCCGTAAAAAATCAATTTCAGCGAACCATATTTTTAAGCGTGATGTGCACGATCAAGTAGTCTTAAGTAAAGATCATGCCTTTAGTGTGCGAGAGTCTGCAAGTACTGATAGCGCTCAAGCGCTTCCCTCAAATCCGTGTACATTACTAATTGACCATCGTACAAAATTGCGGCCATATCGCAGTTACGGCGAATCGTCTGTTCGTTGTGAGAAACCAAAATTACGGATGCTTCTGCTTTTCTTTCTTCAAAAGCACGCCGAAATTTTTCTTTGTATCGAGCGTCACCAGTCTCAAGTGCTTCATCCACTAAATAATAATCAAAGTTACACGCTAGACTTACCGAAAATGCGAATCGCCCTCGCATTCCTGCGGAGTAATTGCGCAGAGGCACGTCAAAGTACTCTCCCAACTCAGAAAATTCTTCGGTAAATTGTTCGATATATTGTGTCGTGTAACCGTAGATGCGCGCAACAAAACGGGCATTTTCGCGCGCAGTCAAATTGGTTTGGAACCCACCGGTATAACCCAATGGCCAAGAAACATTTCCAAGTCTATCAATACGCCCAGAGTCTGCAGGTTCAGCATCCCCAATTATTCTGATCAATGTCGATTTGCCAGCGCCATTCATTCCCAATATACCAACACTGCGACCTTTGGGGAATTCACAGGAAACGTTGTCCAAAACTGTCTTTGTTCCAGACGAGGTGTAATACCTTTTTGACACGTTGATTAAGCGAATCACTGAACTTTGCCTCTACACGAAACACATTTAAGCCCATTAAACTCTAAGCCTATCGATAACACCTTATCCACCTGAAAATCCCCTCCCTAAAATAGAATTTTTGGGATCGGAAATACGAACAGCGCTTCGTCCACCTACAAGTACTCGCCAAGCCAAATATCAATGAGTAGCATTTGACAAAAGCGTGTTCATTTGTGATTCGCTACCACCGAAGCTTTCTAAGACCCAGGGATGCTTTAGAGCCTATCTTCGCTCTAGTGGACTTAAATTGCGTGCAAACGAAAACCACAAGCACTATTGGTCCCGTCAATTCACTATCAGCATTACAAAAGCAAAAAGTGTGCAACAAAGCACTCTTTCGCAATTACCGAGCCTGCGCGTGGGCCCGGCCGTGGGAAAATCTAAAAGTTGCGCTTCCCCCCCCCCTTTTGCTAGGTCTGGCGATCAGCTTTGATTTATATACGGCATGAAAACAATCTCTTGCGAAAGTGCGTTTTTATCAGCCAATATATTGACATCAAGACGGCTCAGGGCATATATTCGCTCTCTCACCTGTAATTCGATTTATCTAGAATGAATTTCTCCCAACGCTTAGCGTCTGATTGTGAAAAAAGCACCAAAGGTTCCCAAAATTTTGGTTTGGAACGGGTTTTTTTTACCCCATTGCTTTTATCAGTAATTATGTTGCCCGCACTATTTACAGTTGCGCCTCTGGCAACGGCGCAAAGCAGCTCTGGGCAATGTTCCGTAACTGAAAACAGCTTGGCTGCTGCTCGACAAGCTTTTGCGAACCAATGTGCGGTTAATTTGGTCGATTGTGATCCGCTGGGGAATCAATGGCAGTGCGCTAGCTTTCAACTTGGCAACGCCAGTCCAGCCAACACCAACCTAACAATCAGTTCGGGTGCACCTGCCCAGCCAGTAGCACCTAATACACATCAGGCTTCGCCAGCACCCACTGCGCTCAATCACTCGCCGACTTGCGCGGTAAGTGCGAGTAGCTTGAGTGCATCTCGAGAACTTTATTCAGTTAGCTGTGCGCTACCTAGGGTCGATTGTGATCTTCTCGATGGGCGATGGACCTGTGCCGCTTTTGCAATGGGTACAGCGCCCGCTTCACAGCAGATAAACCCAAGTAGCAGTGGGAGCAATACTGGAATAACCTATGGAGGCAATTTCGGGCCACCGCAGCGAAGTTGGATGGATAGCTACTCAGCTAACGGTCGCTGCTTTGTCGCCAGTAATTTTGATCATGGTATAGCGGATGTTCTCGTTCAGACACCCGCCGGCATGTTAACCGTCAAAGCAGTTGCTGAAGCACTCGGTACTGGCCCCGGTGTGGGCAACAATCCAATTTATAACGATGTGCAATGTGGTCATGGGCCAGCGAATAATGCTGGAGATGAAGACGTGAATCAATGTCCAGGCCGGGTTGATTTAGGCGCAGCGGGCTGCTCAATGCGAGGACCTTTATGGGATCTCAGCATTTTCGAGGCACCCGATTCAGATAACAATTCTCCTGAATCCAACACTATGCAGCCAATTATTGAGCCTGTGGTTGCTCCTAGCGTGACGAGTCCGAACTTCGTCTCAAACGGAATATCCGCATTACCTGATCGCAGCAGATTTGCACATGGGGATCTTTTATCAATTCACTACGACAATGCCGGAGATCGGGACGATGGAATTGCCGCAGCAGCCACTATTATGGTGTTGGACTATTTTGGACTTAAGAACAGCATTCATGTGGTGAATGGAACATACGATGAACGCACACCACACTTTTATCAATCAGCTTCTGAACCACTTATGCGAGAAGTGTTTGGCGCGGAAAACCAAGCATCGGGCTGGTGGAATGCCCATACAAGGTACGAAGAGAGCGTGAGAAAAACTCTCGAAATTTGGCGTGCGACTCTGCAATCCGGCAACAAGGTTTGGGTTGCGGAAGGGGGAACTTCAGATTTCACCTCCGAAGTCCTGCGCCGAATGCGCAATCAGCAAATAAACAATTTGAAGAGTATTTTTGTAATTCAGCACAGTCAGTACAACAATAACTTCACTGTTCCTAAAAACCTGGAAGATACGAAGAATATCGCCTCACACATGTCTATTCCTGACGGCAATTACGTTGGTAACGGCACAACAGGCTTAAATCAGCAAAATGACGCGGTTGCGCGAAGTTTCCTCAATAGTCCAACTTATAGTGATGTATGGAGAAGTGCATACAATTATTTGCCTGCAATCAATTGCGGCAACCCGTCGCAACAGTGCAAATTCGATGGGTCAGACGCTGTTGCGGTTTTGTATATTGTAGGGGACGAGATGCTGCGTGATTGGACAGAATTCAGTTATCGCTACTACCGGTAAAATACTTATTTGCTGTTGCAACAACACGTTCAATATCCACCGTAAAGTTTTTATCGCGAACTTCGCCATCATAACTCGTTGGCAACAGCTGACCCCTATCGTCAATACCTGCAGCAAATGCTTCGTAGTTAAGATCGTTTAAGGTTGCCACTATTCGAAAGTGCCCCGTAATGTAATGGCCACCAAATTCCAACAACTTGGTATCGGGTTTGCAAAAAGCAATATTTGCTAGCCCTGCACCGTGTGAACCTAAAACGTAATCGGCCATAGAAAATGCTTCCGCCTGTTCTTGCAAGCTCATTCGATGGGGTTCAATGATTTCGTAACCCTCAGAACTGAGTCGATCCATAAGTTCCGCTTCGTTATAAATTGAACGTCTCGCGTTGCCTCGGGCGACGTATATTCGCTTTTCAGTTGATTCGCGAGACGACAAATTTTCAGCCAACTCATCTTTAAGATAAGTATTTTTTAGATAATCCATAGCCCACGGGGCTGGCCAAAACCCTCCATCCATTCGAAACATTGGGATAAGTAAATCCTCAACGACAAAGTGATTTTTGCGGCCATTGTCTAAGAAGAGTACACGTGAATCCTCAATACCCAAAGCATGCAGGTGCTCACGTTGAAAATTATTCTCCATCCGGTGAATATAAAAGTTATCAATTGAGTCTAATGTATGGCCGCCAAGTTCCAAAACACCAGGAAACGCCAGCGTATCAATAAGCCAATGGTAGTAATTATATGGATCAAGGTGCGGCAACAAAACAGTGCTGCCTGACAAGGTTTCAATAGGTATTTCTGAAACGCAGTTGAAATCAAAAGAATCATCAACAAGGCTTACCGAGTCGATAATCTGATTTTCCTCGGTATACACACAAATAGCTTGATAGTCAGTCCATACGCGGACATTTTTTAATCGATGTAACGATACTGCCGAGTAGTGAACATCCTGCGCTTTATGCCAATCAATCAATCGTTCATTTTCGGGTATGATCTTTTTATACTGACGGCGCCCTTCTGCATAAAATTCAATGCGTTCGTATTCGGGGCCGGTACATTCATGCAAAGCTGCCGCATTACTACCCATTATTAGCTCACCTGTCTCAATTTGCTATCTACCGCAAATAATTTAGGCGTTTTAATCGGTTCAGCAAAACACCCAGCTGATTCCAGTGCCTTCACAAATGATTCCCAACTGTGTCGTTGTTCTGCCAATGCTTGGCCTGCACGTGCTCGATTACGCGCTACCTCAGCATGAATGAAGAGCTGACGAATCTCAGTAATATAAGATTCAGGATCTGCGTCATGAGGTACTGGCCATCCAGTTTCGCTTGTGACTAATTCGCTAATGCCACCAGCTTTCGAAGTTACTATTGGCAAACCAGCACCCATCAACTGAATAATCATTGTAGGCAACCCTTCCCAAGCAGATGTATTCAAGTAGAACGAAAATTCGGATAAATCGAGCTCATCGAAACTTGTGTATACACCTCTGTAATCGATATTGGGCAATTGCGCATCGACTATCATATCTGCTACGGCTGAATCACCAACAGGGCCGTAGGCGACAAACTGATGATCACTCATACGTCGCGCTATTTCGACCAACAATTCCGGCCGCTTCTGACGGGCAAGACGGCCAATCCATAAGATGGGTTTTTCCATAGAAGCTGTATTTGCAATATCCGGTTTCGCTAAATTGTTGGGCATTGGAACGTAGACCGTTTGAAATTTCTTCATTTGGTCATCAGCAAATCCGTATAGCTCTCTCATCTCATCAATAACGGTAGCATTGTCGCAAAACACATGAGTCATATATTGGATAGTATTCGGAACATAGTCGCGGATATAACCCGCTTTATTCATGTTTGCGTCGTAGTCAAAGCAAAATAGATATGCGTTCATCTCCAACGCCTGGGATAGTTGATTCCCGAAGTGATAGTACATACCCCAACACGCATGAGAATTCACATTGATGATTTTTTTAGGCGCTAAATACCCAATGACAGAATGAAGCAAACGAATACGCTCCCCTAAATCCGTTACGCTCTGGCTTTCGTCCAAGAATACAATATTGGATTCTGAATCGACCCATTTCTGCACACCATGTTCACACCGATCTGTTACCAACATCAACACTTCATCTCGACCGTATCGGTCCTCAAGTGCCTTAAGTACATAGGTAGCAATTAAATCGGACCCTCCCAGCGATAAGAATGGCAAACACATGACGATACTAGGGCGCTTTGAAAAGCGGCGTTGCATAAGTTTCGGAATAAACGTTTCTGCTCGTAAGAAAGGATAACGGTTTACACGATTTATCATCTCACCAACAAGTTCTAAATCAGGTTCGATTGCCGAGAGTTCAGACAATTCTCGACTTAAATACTTCGGGACTTTGTTTTCATAACGCACACGCCCCTCTTTATGACCAATTTCTACAAAGTGCTGCAAGTAACCCGTAGAGGCATTAGCATCAGGATTTACTTTGGCGTAATACTTCGCGTTAAACTTTTCAGAAGCGTTTATTTCAAATTTTGACTCTAACTCTAGATACGCAATTATGGGCAAATCATATTCGGCAATCTCATCCGCATAGTTTTCGGATACATACGCGCTAGAAAACCAAGGATTAGGATCAAAATCAGCATAAATTCCGAACTGCTGATAATGTTCAAATGCTTGTTCATTTGACAACGATTCATGACCGTACCGAAATCGGTAATACTCAGGAAGAAACACTGCTCGCAATTTGTGTGCGTAGGCTGTAACTAAGGGACAGTAATTCAATACTTCTTTTTGAAATTCAAAATTTGACTCAGCATGTCGCATACTAACTTTGCTAACTCGCTTCTTCCCCTTACGTAACTTTTTTAGTCGCACGCGAAAACCACAGTCAGCGGCGATGCCATACTTTTCTACCACATCTTCTCTTAACCTTGATGCAACGATAGGTTTTTTTGTCTTAAAGGCAGACCCATCCACTTGCAATGAAAGTTTTTGAGAACGATTTCCTGGCAGGTGGAACCATCCCACGAGCAAATCACCATAAATTCCATCGATGAATCCTTGAGGTTCTTTCTGCTGTTTCAGTTCAGACATTTTGATCTTCGTTAATGTTAATTTTCTGATACCGTTGCGACTTCGATCTATGCCACATTTTGGAGTCTGTAAAGATCTAGAACACGCGGTACTGAGTTACCGCCATTTTCTGTTTCACGTACAGAGTGTGTGGTTTTTCCCCAGCGAATAAAGTGCGATGTTCCCGGTGCTATTTTATGAATCACGCCTTTCTGAATGGTCTCGTGATTCCAAGTCCAGTCCTCGTAACCAAAGCCGTCTTTTAGTGAGCATTTTATATAAGGCGTATCAATATAGGTTTTGCGCGCTGCAAAAGACAACGCGGTCCAATAATTCTGGGACAAAAAGTATTCAGTCTCGTAATCCGATGATTCCATATCTACATGATGCAGTGTGTGTGCGTGCTCATTGCCGAAGTAAACGCTATATTCGGGATGAACTACTAGCTCGCGAGTTTGGCTTGAGCACAGTAAGTAAGCATCCACCAACCAGCTACGGCACCACAAATCATCACCATCCAGGAATGCAACATAGTGTCCAGTCGCTATACTGGCACCGTGGTTTCTAGATGTGGCTGTATCACCGAATGCCACTTTGTGCACATGGCCATCCTCGCCAACTTCGCGACGCGCAATACTCTCAGTGTCAGCATCTGGGTGATCCAATATTACGATTAGTTCGACCGTCAAGCCACAGGCGCGAGCATAGTCAATTGATCGCCGAGCACTTTTTATGCAGCGATAAATCAAGGAACCTTCTCGATGCCCATTGATTACACATGTGATTGTATGAGCTTGATCATTCATAGTGATAGATTAAGTTTGAGTGCTGAATGTACAGATACGGAGGTGCTGCAACATATAGGCCATTCGAAACCTTAATAAAATTGGTATAAATCTCGCATCGAGGCCTGAATGAATATCACCCCGCTTACGGTGCAGCACCTTCTAGATGCGATGACAACGCAAATGCGCGTGATTGGCGCATTGGTTCTTCGCGAAACTATGACGCGCTATGGTGAATATAAAATCGGATTCTTGTGGGCATTTATCGAGCCGATGTTGCTGGTTATTGTCATATCAGCAATTTTCACAGGTATGGGCACGCAAATTCCAGGCGGAATGCCGGTGGCAACTTTTATGGTCACGGGGTTTGTGCCATACACCATTTTTAGAGACACAATGCAGCAACTACAAGGCGCGATTCAGTCGAACCACAGTCTAATGGCTTTTCCCCAGGTAACAACCTTTGACGTTATTGTGGCCCGCGCACTTTTAGAGTTAGCTGTGCTGATGGTTGTTTTCGCTATCATGCTGCTTGGCGCGGGCGCGCTCGGCTACGACATTCGAGTGGAAGACCCTTTGAAGGTTTTCGCAGCTTGCGGGCTATTGTCGATCACCGGCTTAGGAATGGGATTTATTTTCGCCTCGCTTTCACCCATTTTACCTTCATCGCGCCAAGTAGTTAATCAAGTATTGGGAAGGCCTCTGTTTTTGGGTTCTGGATTGTTTTACACGGCGGAAACTCTGCCAACCTGGCTGCGTGAATGGTTATTGTTTAATCCGCTCTTGCATATGATTGAGTTAGTGAGATCCGCCTATTTCGTAGAGTTTGAATCGCAGCACGGCTCTTGGTCCTACGCTACATTTTGGGCGTTTGCGATACTTGCTATGGGCCTATTGGTGCACCAAGCTTTACGCCGACGGGCTATCGTTGGGCTTTAGAAATCGCTAAGTGTCTACGTCTACGCAATAAGATTAACCCCATTAGGCCTACTAAGCCTACCGTGCCGGTTGCACCTGACATCGAATCGCCAACCTCAGAATTCGAAATGTCTTCATCAGGATCAGCCGTAGGGTCGACCTCGGGTAGATCTTGAATGGGCTTAACTGAAATAAAGTCTGTTAATTCCGTCGCTTCCGTTTCGCTGTTAACGTAAGTCACTGTAGCTTGCACAGGATACAAACCCGCGCGTTCACCAATCAGAAAAAATGTCAGGGTTTTTGATTCCCCTGGATCCAGATCCGCCAGCTCACATTTATACTGAATCAATTCAATACAGCTACTTGGAAACAACCGTACATCCAAGCTTTCAGGAAAGTCAACGAGCACTACTGGCATCAAAGCCCTGTGTTCGCCAGAATTTTTTACCACTGAGCTAACTGAGAATATTTCGAGCTCTTCGATTGGTGAGTCGGGTGCAGTCAGTTCACTAGCTAAGGTAGTGAATTCAATTCTATTTTCAACACTAACGGTTGTCGCTACAGAATTGTTAATACTTACTTGATCTAGGCTACTGCTATCAACTGAAACTCTTACATTGCTATCGCCTTCGCTTAGCGCCGTTGCATGTATTGCAATTTCAACGTTACCCGATACCGCCTCTGGCTCCATCGAGCCTAGATCACAATCCACAGTCGATCCGGAAACCTGACAATTTCCCGGAAATTGAGTCACTTCCCAGTGAGTTCCGATATCTAAGTCAAAAGTCAATGTCGCGTTATTTGCTGTATCAGCACTATCTGTATTTTCTGCAACCGCCGTAAATACGAAAACATCGTCCACCAATCCAGCCAATCGATTCGACTCCAGCGTTACTGCAAGGTCTACAAAATCATCTTGCATTGCGATACTTCCATCAACACAGTTGATGTTGTTCTCGCCACTTGGGCGACAAATTCGAGTGTTACTAGAACGATCTTTAATCAGTATAAACCGATCAATTTCAAATCCATCTTCACGAGCTGTAAATGTCACGGTGTGTTGACCCGGAGACGGTACTTGGAGCCAAATAGTTTTTTCAACTCCACAGGGATGCTCCTCGTCTCCCCGTTGTGCACTCGACCACTTCCAACCCAAGTTTGCAGTGCACCACTGCATGCGCTGACCGTGGCTAGGAAAATTTCCATTCAAACCAACGTGTATGCCGTTGTCTTCCGTGCCAGTAGACAAAGCCCGGACGTGAACATAGTACCGGCCAGCCTCCGGAAAATTTATGCTGTAGTTTAGGTCTGGCCCTTGGCCACCATTTCCCCAATAGGCTGCGGGAGGTCCCGCAGGATCTGCGTGCGTTACACGGACATCGGGCAATAGTTCCAAATACGCTTGTCCAACAGCCTGGGCAGAATGATTTGGATCTGGATCGTCTGCCGTTTGCTCTGTAGATGGGTCAGTAAGAGTCCAGCGGGAATCACCACTATCTAAGTCCTCCGCTTCTACATCAATCGCAATATAGTCTTCGGTAATTCGCGTTTCCGCAGCCACAGAATCAGTAACTAGTAGAACGGCAGTCCCGAGGAATAATAGGCCAACCGCGGGCGCAAAACGTTCGATTAGCGTAGGTGACGCAGTTTGAATAGTCATCAAGATCCTGTTCTTGTCGTTATGTTTCAGGCTCAAAAAACCCAAATTATCAAGAACAGATAGCGACTGAAAGACGAGTAAAGAGCAGCGATCGCGTCAAAAAAACAACAGAAACACGTCGCAAAATTGTTTCTTTCACCCGCGCCCTGTGATACGACGCACCACGAGTTACTCCGAACGCAAAGACTGCAGCCAAATTCGGAACACCCGATACCCATTAGTCACCTAGTAAATTTAACATCGAGACAGGGCTCAATAAGGAGGCGTCTCCTGCTGGCAAACCACAAAGCATACGAACCTGTTGTTCAAATTGACAAGTGGCGGTTGCTTCCAACGTAAAGTGACCACTATTGTGAGGACGAGGTGCCATTTCATTAAAATACACCGCTCCATCTAATGCTATAAAAAACTCTACTCCTAAGGCCATGCGCCGAAAGGCCGTTGTTGGTTTGTAGCGCTTACTTAAGGGCTTGATGTAGGCGCTCAGCAACGGCAAGACTGGTTTCAGCCGATGCTGATAAACAATTCACATGCCCCATCTTTCTACCAGGTCGCGCCTCACCTTTACCGTACAAATGCAGTTTTGCACCATCGGCTGACAATACCTGAGACCAATCCGGTTTTCCCGAATGCGCAGGCCCATCCTGATTTTCGTCCGTTACGCATTCACGCCAACTGTCACCTAAAATATTCACCATCGTCACAGGAGTCAGTAACTGTGCGCTACCTGCGGTTAAACCACACAGCATACGAACCTGTTGTTCAAACTGACAAGTCACCGTGGCATCGAGTGTGTAGTGACCACTGTTGTGCGGACGTGGCGCCATCTCATTAAAATACACCGACCCATCCTTAGCGATAAAAAATTCCACACCTAAAACACCCACGTAATCGATGCCATTGGCCAAGTTAATGGCTTGCTCTAGCACGATGTGTTGTAACTTTTCATCGATGTGCGCAGGTACTGTGCTGGTGTGCAAAATGCCATTGACGTGCACGTTTTCAGCAATGGGAAAGCATTGGCACTTGCCATCGCGACCTCGGCTTAACACAACCGATACTTCAATATCTAAATCAATTCGCTGTTCCAATACACACGGCACATGTTTTAAATTCTCAAACGCAAGACTCACTTCCGCTTCAGAATGACAAACAACTTGCCCTTTACCATCGTAACCTTGTGTTGCGGTTTTTAAGATGGCCGGTAAACCCGTTGCATTAACAGCAAGCGCCACCTCAGCGCTTGATTCAATGGTCGCGTTCGCACATGGGGTGAGCCCATAATCCAACGCGATGCGCTTTTCGATACGACGATCTTGCGCAATTCGCGCACACTCTGGTGAGGGCGCCACCAGTACTTTATTAGAAAGCCAAGCCAAACTTTCAAACGGCACATTCTCAAATTCAATCGTGATCGCATCACTGACGGACGCCAACTGGGCCAGAGCCTGTTCATCGTCATAGGCCGCCACGATTTTATGTGAGGCCAGTTGCATCGCTGGCGCGTCAGCCGATGGATCGAGTACCGCGACGTCGTACCCTAACTTACGCGCCTCGATAACAAAGTACCGACCTAATTGGCCGCCACCGATCATGCCTAATGTGGCACCGGGCAATAGCGGTTCGAGTATTTCAGACACGGGCTTGGCCTCTGTCATCAGTTGCTAGCACCACTTGCGGGCGCAGGTAGCGGTGGTAGAACCATCGCACTGGCCTTGTCGGTGAGCGCTGCTCGGTATTCATCCAGCTGAACGGCCAACGCCTCATCGGTTGTGGCTAGCATCGCAACGGCCAGCAGGGCCGCATTGGTGGCACCGGCTTCCCCAATGGCCAAGGTGCCCACAGGAACGCCTTTGGGCATTTGCACAATCGAGTGTAAGGAATCCACACCCGATAAATGTTTGGAGGCCACGGGCACGCCCAGCACAGGAACCGGCGTTTTGGCCGCCAACATGCCCGGCAAATGGGCCGCCCCACCTGCCCCTGCGATGATGCAACACAGGCCTTTGGATCTTGCGCTTTCGGCATAGGCAAACATCGCGTCAGGCATCCGATGCGCAGAAACTACCTGCGCTTCGTAGGGCACGTTGAAGTGTTCAAGGATTTGTACCGCGCATTCCATGGTGGACCAATCGCTGTCGCTGCCCATTACTACACCCACCTTCACATCACTCATTGACCCTGCACTCGCGTGTAATTTTCGACGAGGAGTATACTTGAGTGAACCGTACCGCTTCGCTTCATTTTATGACTGCCACCGGCCTTCACACCACTCAGATTCAATCCATCCCATTGGTTTATCGCGGCAAAGTGCGCGATATCTACGCCATTGACGAAACGCATTGGTTGATCATCGCCACCGATCGAATATCGGCTTTCGACGTGATTCTGCCCAACACCATCCCCGGTAAGGGTAAGTTGTTAACGGAACTTGCGCTTTTTTGGTTTGCAAAAACCGCCGGCACCCTGCCGAATCACTTGGCCGACATTCCCTTAGAACAGGTGCTGCCCGATCCAGACGAATACGCTCAAGCCGTTGGGCGTTGCATGATTGCAAAACGCCTCAAACCACTCCCCGTTGAAGCCGTTGTCCGAGGCTACATCACAGGTTCGGGCTGGAAGGAATACCAGGCGACGGGCAAAGTGTGTGGAATCGTTCTCCCCAGCGGATTGCAACAAGCCGAACAGTTGCCTGAGGTGATATTCACGCCCGCCACCAAGGCGGAAATTGGGGATCACGATGAAAACATTAGCTTCGAGAAAATGTGCTCCATCATCGGTGAGGAATTAGCCCAACAAATACGCACATTCAGCCTAGCCTTGTACAAAGACGCCGCCGCCTATGCCCTAGAGCGCAACATCATTATTGCCGATACAAAATTCGAATTTGGTCTCGATGACCAAGGCAAGCTGACATTAATGGATGAAATTTTCACCCCCGACTCATCACGATTCTGGGAGGCCACAAGATGGAAAATTGGCACCTCCCCTAGCAGCTACGATAAGCAGTTCGTGCGCGACTGGCTCGGCACCTTGGATTGGAATAAAGAAGCGCCAGGGCCTGAGCTACCAGCTGATGTGATAGCAGGCACTTTGTCAAGATATAAAGAAGCCATAGAGCGGCTCACAACCTCAACTTAAAAAAAAGGAGGTTCGCGATCAACGAACCTCCCTTACGCTACGCTAAGAGCAAAAATGCAGCCCTTAAGCAATCGTTATACGATCATCCAAATAAACATCCTGGATAGCGTTCAACAATTCCACGCCTTCGTTCATCGGCTTTTGGAACGCTTTGCGCCCCGAAATTAAACCCATACCACCCGCTCGCTTATTGATAACAGCAGTACGTACCGCTTGGGATAAATCGTGATCACCCGAGCCACCACCGGAGTTAATTAATCCTGCGCGTCCCATGTAGCAATTGGCGACTTGATAACGCACTAAATCAATTGGGTTGTCGGTGGTGAGTTCGTCGTACACCTTTGGATGGGTATTACCGAAGTTGATATCTACGTAACCGCCGTTATTCTCCGCTTGCTTCTGCTTAACGATGTCGGCTTGAATGGTGGCGGCGATGTGATTGGCTTGCCCGGTTAAATCGGCCGATACGTGGTAGTCTTTGCCGTCTTTCTTAAACGCTGAATTACGCAAATAAGCCCACAGGACAGTGACCATACCCAGCTCATGGGCACGATAAAACGCTTCAGAGATTTCTTGAATTTGGCGTCGGCTGTCTTCAGAGCCAAAATAAATGGTTGCGCCAACAGAAACTGCACCTAAGTCAAACGCCTGCTCAACCTGAGCGAACAGTGTCTGTTCATACATGGCGGGGTACGTGAGTGTCTCGTTGTGGTTCAACTTCACCATGAACGGAATACGATGCGCGTAACGGCGAGATACCGATCCCAGCACACCCAATGTGGACGCGACGCAATTACAGCCGCCCTCAATGGCCAGTTCAACAATGTTCGCCGGATCAAAATAAATTGGGTTCGGAGCGAAGGATGCGCCGCCCGAATGCTCGATTCCCTGGTCAACAGGTAGTATTGATACATAACCTGTTCCGCTTAATCGGCCCGAATTGAACACTTGCTGCATTGAGCGCAATGTGGCCAAACCACGGTCCGTGTCCACCATCACCCGGTCAACATAATCTGGGCCTGGGACGTGCAGCATCTCCTTAGGAATGCCTTTGCACTGGTGTTCTAGTAAGGATTCTGATTCGCTGCCTAACAGCGATACTACGTCGTTCATGCGCGCTCCAATGATCTTGATGGAAGCTAAAAAGAAGCTCCAATCAGACTGATTAGCTTAGGTAGCAATCAGGCGCAAGGTTCGGGCCAATCAACTGTTGTGACGGCTTTCCAGCATGACAACGGCCGGTAGTTTTTTTCCCTCAACAAATTCAAGGAAAGCACCACCGCCTGTGGAAATATAAGACACCTGTTCTTCGATCTGATATTTGTCCACTGCCGCCAAAGTATCGCCGCCACCGGCAATGCTGAACGCTTCCGATTCAGCGATCGCTTTGGACAGGGTTTCTGTGCCACCACCGAAGGCATCAAATTCAAATACGCCTACTGGTCCGTTCCAAATGATCGTGCCGGCTTGCTTCAGTAGCTCTGCCAAGGTGGCCGCGGTTTCTGGGCCAATATCCAGAATTAGATCGTTTTCAGCCACATCCGTAACCGATTTTGTCGTGGCAGGTGCTGAATCACTGAATTCGGTTGCGGTAACCACATCCGTGGGTACCGGGATGCTGGCACCACGCGCATGGGCCTTTTCCATGAGACGTTTGGCCTCATCCACCAAATCTTCCTCATATAGCGATTGACCCACACCGTGCCCGCTGGCTGCAATGAAGGTATTAGCAATACCGCCACCTACAATCAATTGATCCACTTTCTCGGACAGCGATTCCAGCACAGTCAATTTGGTCGACACTTTAGATCCACCCACAATGGCAACCAATGGGCGTGCAGGGTTTTTAAGCGCTTTACCTAATGCATCCAATTCAGCGGCAAGTAGAGGCCCAGCGCACGATACTGGCGAATGCAAACCCACGCCATGCGTAGACGCTTGCGCGCGATGCGCCGTACCAAACGCATCCATCGCGTACACATCACACAGGCTAGCGTATTGTTTTGCCAGCGTTGCATCGTCCTTTTTTTCACCGACGTTAAAACGCACATTTTCAAGTAACACCACTTCACCGTCTTGTACGTCTGGCGGTGTGGTTAAGTAATCGGTAATCAGTCGAACCTCTTGGCCCAACAATTCGCTTAAGCGTTTGGCTACCGGTGCTAAGGAGCTTTCTGCATTGGGTTCGCCCTCAGTCGGGCGACCCAAATGCGACATGATGAGTGTTTTAGCACCTGCCTGAATTGCCAAACGCAAGGTGGGCACGGACGCCCGTATGCGTTTATCTGACGACACCTCACCATTGTCGAGAGGCACGTTCAAATCTTGTCGAATCAATACACGTTGACCCGACAAGGGCAATTCAGTCAGCAGTTTCATTTTGCAGCCATCATGGCCTGCGCAGTATCGAGCATGCGGCAAGAGAAGCCCCATTCGTTGTCGTACCAAGCGCAAGCTTTCACAAGGTTTCCTGACATCACGCGAGTCATGTCAGCATCGAAGTTAGAAGAGGCGCTGTTGTGATTAAAATCAATCGACACCAACGGCGCATCGTTATAAGCCAAAATCTTGCCATCAGAGGCCGACTTCACAATGCGGTTGATCTCTTCCACGCTGGTGTCTCTACCGGCGGTGAAGGTTAAATCCACAAACGACACATTGATGGTTGGCACGCGCATGGCGAAGCCGTCCAGTTTACCCTTTAATTCAGGCAACACCAATCCCACCGCTTTGGCTGCACCCGTGGTGGTGGGTATCATCGACATAGTCGCGGAACGTGCGCGGCGTAGATCCGTGTGATACACATCCGTTAGCACTTGATCGTTAGTGTAGGCGTGGATGGTGGTCATTAAACCCGACTCAATGCCCACGGCATCATTCAAGGCTTTCGCTAAGGGAGCCAAGCAGTTGGTGGTGCACGATGCGTTAGACACCAATTGATCAGACGCGGTTAAGGCACCATCGTTAACACCGTAAACCACAGTGGCATCAATGTCAGTACCTGGCGCGGAAATAAGGACTTTTTTCGCACCCGCAGCGATATGCATGCCCGCTTTCTCACGGGTCTTGAATCGACCCGTGCATTCGAGCACAACATCCACGTCTAACTCTTTCCAAGGCAGTTTTAATGGATCCCGTTCAGCGAATACTCGAAACCGATCTTTGTTCACAACCAGGTGATCGCCGTCCACTTTTACGTCGGCGTTCAAGCGCCCGTGGGCGGTATCGTATTGAGTCAGGTGCGCATTGGTTTCGGGGTCACCTAAATCATTAATGGCAACCACATCGAATTCACTCGCGCGATTGTTCTCCACGATAGCTCGAAGAATGTTGCGACCGATGCGACCGTAACCGTTAATTGCAATGCGTACTGCCATTTGGAACTACCCCTTTATTTAGTATCGATTTGTTTTAAGAACAAAGACATCAATAGTCAGGGCAGTTCCGGCATGCACCAAAACTGTCCTGAAGTTAAACGTTGGCAACAACTGACCGAACTTTTTCCACCAAGTTGTCTACCGTAAATCCAAAGTGTTTAAACACTTCCGCGCCTGGGCCAGACTCACCAAAGCCTTCCATGCCTAACACATCCCCATCCAATCCCACGTACTTACGCCACAAGTCCGTAGCCCCTGCTTCCACCGCCACTCGAGCGGTGATTTCAGTGGGTAATACTGAGCGTTTGTAGGCGACATCTTGCGCATCAAACGTATCGGTTGACGGCATGGATACCACGCGTGTGGGCAAACCTGAATCGTTTAATGCAGCGGCTGCATCCATGGTTAACCCCACTTCAGAGCCGGTAGAAATTAGGATCGCCTGTGGCGTTTCGGCCGGTTCATGCAGCACATAACCACCCTTTGCAATATTGGCCAGTTGCTCATCAGTTCGAACCTGATGATGTAAGTTTTGGCGACTGAAAATCATGCTGATCGGATTCTCTTTGCGCTCTAGCGCAATCTTCCAAGCCACCGCCGACTCCACCGCATCACAAGGACGCCACACCGACATATTGGGCAATAAACGCAATGTGGCGGTTTGCTCCACCGGTTGGTGGGTAGGCCCATCTTCACCCACACCAATGGAATCGTGCGTGTACACAAAAATGGACGGTAGCTTCATCAATGCGGCCATGCGAAGCGCGTTACGCGCGTATTCAGAGAACATTAAAAACGTGGCCGAATAAGGCTTAAAACCACCGTGCAACACCATGCCGTTTTGCATAGCCGACATACCAAATTCACGCACACCGTAGTAAATGTAATTTCCGGCTGGATCGTTTTGTACGCCCACAGAACCTGACCATAAGGTGTTGTTAGAACCCGCTAAATCCGCAGATCCGCCCAACATCTCTGGCAACAACGGACCGTATCCGTTCAAGGCATTTTGCGAGGCTTTGCGAGAGGCAATGGTTTCCGCTTTATCCACCACACTGCCAATGAAGGCATCGGCTTCTTTTGACCAGTTAGCCGGCATGTCCCCTGCCATTCGGCGAGTGAATTCCGCCGCTAAATCAGCATGATCTTTGGCATAGGCTTCAAACGCTGACTGCCAAGCGCTTTCCGCATCCGCACCCGCATTCGTTGCATCCCAGCCATCACGGATGTCGTTCGGAATTTCAAAAGGTGGGTGCGACCAACCCAGCGCTTCACGCGTCGCGGCAATTTCTTCATCCCCAAGCGGAGAACCGTGACTGCTGGCCGTACCCGCTTTAGTTGGCGCACCAAAACCAATCGTGGTGCGACAACAGATTAATGTCGGTTTGGATTCATCAGCTTTAGCCGTGGCTATCGCGTTAGAAATAGCACCGGCATCATGCCCATCCACATCACGGATCACCTGCCAACCGTAGGCTTCAAAACGTGCTGGGGTGTCATCGGTAAACCACCCTTGCACTTCCCCATCAATGGAGATGCCATTGTCATCATAGAAGGCGATTAATTTGCCCAGCTTTAAGGTGCCCGCAAATGAACACACTTCGTGCGAGATGCCTTCCATTAAACAACCATCACCCATGAAGCAATAGGTGTGATGGTCGACGATGTTGTGCTCACCGCGATTAAACTGCGCAGCCAAGGTTTTCTCAGCTAATGCCATACCCACAGCATTCGCAATACCTTGACCCAGCGGGCCCGTGGTGGTTTCCACGCCTGGTGCGTAGCCGTATTCAGGGTGCCCTGGTGTTTTCGAATGCAACTGACGAAAGTTTTTCAGCTCTGCAATCGGTAAGTCGTAACCGGTGAGGTGCAATAGGGAGTACAGCAGCATCGAGCCATGGCCATTGGACAACACAAACCGGTCACGATTAACCCAGTCGGGGTTGGCTGGGTTATGACTCAAAAAGTCATTCCACAGCACTTCGGCCATATCCGCCATGCCCATGGGCGCACCCGGGTGGCCAGAATTGGCTTGCTGAACGGCATCCATGCTTAAAGCGCGCACGGCGTTGGCGAGATCACGGCGCTCGGCCATGGTGGAACTCCTCGAAACTATTCGGTTAATCGGATTGGACCAGACGGGTTAAGCGCCTGATTAGGACGAAAAATTAGCGGAGCTCAGTATAAGTCACCACCGAATTTAAGCCGCCGCATCCGTAACGTATGCAACACCTTCCGAATCGGGAGGTAATCTTACTACGTAAATTCAGAACTATTTTGATCAATACAAAACCAAAGTGACTGCAAGTGGTTGTATTAAAACGTGTTAAATTTGTAATTACTGTTCATAAGTATCAGAAAACACGCAACTTTTTTTATTTTCAGCACGTGAACGACCCAGGCTCTTGAACCTTTGTTCAAAGGGCACAAGATAAATCTACAACGAATCCCCAGCTGAAAGCCGCTGACTAGGCCATAAGATATTGATCAAATAGGTAAATATCAGCCAGATCGGTATAATGGGGAGTTTGGTTGACCGCAGAGAATGAGTGACCAGTATGGACAAAACACAGCAGTCAAAACTGAAGGAGCTCATTGCCAAGGGCAAGGAACAGGGATACCTGACTTACGCTGAAGTCAACGATCACCTCCCTGACGGCATCGTAGATCCCGAGCAGGTCGAAGAAATCATCGCCATGATCGGCGATATGGGTATCACCGTGGGCGAAGTAGCGCCCGACTCCGACACCTTAAGCATCAACGACAGTTCATCGAACACCGATGACGACGCCGCCGACGAAGCCGCTGCCGTGCTGGCCTCGGTAGACGGTGAATTCGGACGCACCACAGATCCTGTGCGCATGTACATGCGTGAGATGGGCACCGTTGAACTGTTAACACGTGAAGGCGAAATTGAAATCGCCAAACGTATTGAAGACGGTTTACGTCAAGTGCTCGCCGCCTTAGGCACCTACCCTGAAACCATCAACATGTTGTTGGAGAAGTATCAGCTGGTGCAAGAAGAGCAAATGCGCTTATCGGACTGCATCGTGAACTTCATGGAAAAGGACGACACCATTCGAGTGGCGGCGCCTGCGGGTGAGAAAGACGAAGACGCACCAGAGAACACAGGCCCTGACTTAGACGAAGTGAAGCGCCGTGTTACTGCGATGTCGAAAGAGTATGCGAAAGCCCTGAAAGCTATCGATGCCGCTGGCGGCTTGCAAGATGACAAAGCGCAAGCACACATGCAGGAAGTGGCGAAAATATTCTTAGAGTTCAAATACCATCCCGTGTTTGTGGCTTCACTGGTTGCAGGACTTCGCGGTCAAGTCGAGCGTGTACGCTCCCTAGAACGTCAAATTCGTGATATCTGCGTGAAAACCTGCGGCATGCCGCGCATGAAGTTCATCCAAACCTTCCCAGGCCGTGAAACCGATGAAACCTACATCGACGACATCACCAAACAAGGCAAATCGGCTGCGTGGGTTGAGAAAGTACTAGAGCAACGCGCTGAAATTGAAATGTTGCAACAGCGCATCTCGCAAATTGGTGTGGCCGCCATGCTGCCCATCAATGAATTAAAAGAAACCAACCGCAAGATGTCCATCGGTGAAGCCAAAGCGCGTCGCGCTAAGAAAGAAATGGTGGAAGCGAACCTACGTTTGGTTATCTCCATTGCCAAGAAATACACCAACCGTGGCCTGCAGTTCTTGGATTTAATTCAAGAAGGCAACATCGGTTTGATGAAAGCAGTAGATAAGTTCGAGTACCGTCGTGGTTATAAGTTTTCAACCTATGCCACGTGGTGGATTCGTCAGGCCATCACTCGTTCGATTGCCGACCAAGCCCGCACCATCCGAATTCCGGTACACATGATTGAAACCATTAACAAGCTGAACCGAATCAGCCGACAGATGCTTCAAGTCATGGGCCGTGAAGCCACGCCAGAAGAATTGGCGGAAAAAATGGAAATGCCCGAAGACAAGATTCGCAAAGTGCTGAAGATTGCCAAAGAGCCCATTTCCATGGAAACCCCCATTGGCGATGACGAAGATTCGCACCTGGGTGACTTCATTGAAGATCAGAACATCCTGTCGCCAGTCGATACCGCAACAGGCCTAGGCTTAGGCGAAACCACCCACGAAGTCTTGGCCAGCCTCACCCCACGTGAAGCCAAGGTGTTACGTATGCGATTCGGCATCGACATGCCAACCGATCACACGTTGGAAGAAGTGGGCAAACAGTTCGACGTAACCCGCGAGCGCATTCGTCAGATAGAAGCGAAAGCACTTAGAAAGCTGCGTCACCCTACGCGCTCTGAACAGCTGCGAAGCTTTTTGGACAGTGGGCAGGATCAGTAATATCCAACCCGCTTTTAGATACTCGAAAATGCCACAGTTACTGTGGCATTTTTCGTTATGGGTTAGAATACTCCCTACGGGCCTGTAGCTCAGTTGGTTAGAGCAGGGGACTCATCAAATGGTGCGTTCATGTTGAAAGGCATGAAATGAACGGGATGAATTCAGGGAAACCTTAGCAGTCGTTCACTCTGCAGGTGTAGAGTCGAATTCACTGCAGGCAATCCTGAGCCAAGCCGAAGGTACACCTTCGGAAGGTGCAGAGACTACCTGAGAACTTTAAGTGTTCTTAATAACAGGCTAGAGCGTCCCGCACCCTACTCGCACATTGTTCACTCAATGCGCGACGGGTGATGAGATAGTCCACTCCGACAGAAATGTTCGGTACAAGTGAATCCCTTGGTCGCAGGTTCGAGTCCTGCCGGGCCCACTACTTCTTAAAATCCTAGGCTCTACCCACTTAACGGGGGAACGGGCATTCACTAGACACGATTGATAATACCATCCCACCCACAGTGGGCCATGACTCGTGTTCGGTAGTTCTCGAAGTTCCTAAATCCAAAAGCCCGTCTGCTCATCATCTCCATCT
>CALGLE010000008.1 GCA_937930305.1 uncultured Granulosicoccaceae bacterium
TGCAACCACCAGAGCCTGCACCTGTTGAACTGCAAGCTGTCAACACGCCCGATATTGACGTAGATGGCTTCATCGATATAAACAATAGCAACAACTTAGGTGTAGAAATCGAAGAGCCAGAGCCAGAGCCAGAGCCAGAGCCAGAGCCAACAGCAGATGATGCTGAACCGAAAAATCTACCCAATTCACAAGATAATGGTGTTCCGACTACCGATATTGAAAGCTCTCGGATTAACTTGGCGGAATTGCTTCCGACACTTGAAAGAGCAGGCGCTGCAAGCAACAACAACGTGCAAAGTGAGGGCTTAAATTCAGAATTGGCCAAATTGCTCGGCTTTACTAATGATGTCAGCGCGATTGACAATTTTCGTTTAGACGACCTTGAGTCCACCAACTACAAGCGAAGTTTGGACAATCTAGCGGCGCGTTGGAACAGCGATGACGAGGCACTGGATAACGCGTTAATCGATATCGACGCTACCGTAGGAACCTCGGTGGGACTGTCATCGGGATTCACGGTGGGTTATATGATTTGGCTACTGCGCGGCGGCACTTTGATGGGCAGTGTGCTCTCTTCATTGCCCGCTTGGCGGTTGGTCGATCCATTACCGGTACTAGCAGAACTGGATGAAGGGCTAGACGACGATAATGAGTCGTTAGAATCGATGGTCAGCAACGCGGACGAAGAAGCTGAACGGCTGTCAGCTTCGAATTAGGTAAGAACAGGGCTGGTGTGCATCAAATGAATGGTTGATGCACACCAGCCAGAGACGCTGATTAACTGTACTGAGCGGTATGGTTAGTTAAGGCCGTGTCGATAGCCGCCACAATTTGATCCAGATCATCTGTGGTGCAAATTAACGCAGGGCTTAAACAAATCGTGTTATTCAATCCCACTAAGCTTCGGTTAGTGCGACCAATAATCACGCCTTGCTCCATGCAATCTGCCGCGATCGCTACCATAACTGATTCGGGCATGGGCTCTTTGGTTTGACGATCAACCACGAGTTCAGCACCACAAAACAAGCCCTTGCCGCGAACATCACCAATGCATTTGTGCTTGTTTTGCAAGGATTGCAACTTCTCAATCAAATACTCACCCATTTTAACCGTGTTCTCGAGTAAGTTCTCTTCTTCGATAATTTTCATATTCTCAAGGGCAGCAGCTGGGCCTGATGTGCAGCCACCGAAGGTACTGATGTCACGAAAATATCCCATGGGATCATCATCAGTTTTGAATTGGTCAAATATTTCTTCAGTTGTTACGGTACACGCAATGGCGGCGTAACCACTAGCCACACCTTTCGCCATGGTGACAATGTCGGGCTTGACGTCGTAATTTTGGTAACCGAACCAAGTACCGGTTCGACCTAAGCCACACACGACTTCATCTATGTGCAACAACACACCGTATTTTTTGCATATTTCTTGAACCGTTTCCCAGTAGCCTTCCGGTGGAGTGATAACCCCACCACCGGCTGTTACCGGTTCCAAAACTATAGAACCCACCGTATCCGGCCCTTCCCGCTGAATGATGGTTTCAATCTCTTTTGCAGCGCGCACACCGTAGTCGGTTGTATCGTCGTACTGGCAACGATATTCACAGCAGTGAGGCACCTCAACAAAGCCCGGTGTGAAAGGCCCATATTGAGCTTTACGTTCCATTTGGCCCGAGGAACTTAGTGCGGTAATCGTAGTGCCGTGATAGTCGCGATCACGGTAAAGAATTTTGTGTTTCTTTCCATCGTGATGCAGGGCTGAGATTTGGCGAACCATCTTGTATGCCTTCTCGTTCGCTTCAGAGCCAGAATTTGAGTAGTAAACCCGACTCATGCCCGGCATTTTATCAATCAGCTTTTCAGCGAATTGAATGCCTGGAACCGTGCCGGCAGATCCGGCGAAGTAACACATCTCGATCAGTTGATCTCGAACCGCATTTGCTATGCGTTCTCGGCCGTAGCCCACATTCACCGTCCAAACCGCACCGGACACCGCGTCCAAATGTTCTTTGCCCGCTTGGTTCCAAACTTTCATACCGTTGGCACGAGTGATAACCAAAGGGTCTTTACCTTCCGAATAGCCTTTGTGGGGCGTTAAGTGGTGCCACATACGCTCCCGATCTGACTCGACCAACTTAGCTGTGTCAACATTACCAACGGACTGATTCATGTTCGTACTCCCATCATTAAGGTATGACGTCGGTGATATTCCGGTGTCTTAGTGCATCGGGCAAGACTATGCGAGCTGAACGGCTGACACAACCCGCCACAAGGCCTTTGGGGGTGATGCCAGCAACATTTGTGGGCTATTCGTGGCTCCACTGCGTCAAACTGCGGCCCACAAGGGGTAATATAACGTATGCATTATTTTCAAGTCACCTCTGAAAGCGTGGAATTTGTGGGTTCGGGGCTGTGTCGCCCAGAATGCGTGCTTGCCCACACCAGTGGATGCTTGGTCGCTCCTAGCTGGCACAGTCAGGGCGGTGTGACTTGGATATTACCCGGTGGTGAAGTCCACACTGTCACTCAATCCACTTTATCAAAACCATTACGCCCTAACGGGATCGCGTTGGATGCTGAGGGAAATGCGCTGCTAGCCCATCTGGGTAATGAGCAAGGTGGCGTCTTTACTCTTAGTCCCGACGGCCAAGTGCACCCCCGTGTTGAAACGGTTAACGGAAAGCTCCTGCCACCCACCAATTATGTCGTGCATGACAACCAAGGGCGTTTGTGGATCACCGTCAGCACCGAGCTAACACCCCGTGCTAAGGACTACCACGCAGACGCTTGCTCTGGCTTTATCGCTGTGGCTGAGCCTGGCCAAACCGATGCCAAAATCGTTGCGAAAGGACTGGGCTATACCAACGAGATCGTGATCGATGAATCGCGCCATTCAGTATTTGTTAACGAAACGTTTGGCCGTCGATTGACTCGCTTCGATCTTCTCCCAGATGGATCACTCTGTGGTCCCGAAACGATCGTCAATTTCGGCAAAGGCACCTATCCCGACGGATTGGCATTAGCAGCTGATGGGTCGCTTTGGGTGACCAGTATTCTCAGCAATCGAGTTATTGTGGTGCAGCCTGATGGAACCTGTCATACAGTCCTTGAAGATGCCGACATGAGTTTTATCGAGCAAGCCGAAATGGCCTACCAGCAAAATGGACTGGAAAGAGAACATCTCGACCGTTCACATGGCACCTACTTACACAACATTTCAAACTTAGCCTTCTTTGGTGCCAATTTACAAACTGCCTGCTTAGGTAACTTACTGGGCGAGCGCATACCTTGCTTTCGTACACCAGTTGCCGGTAGCCCTATGACACACTGGGAAGCCCCAATCAACGGATGGCTTGAGCGATTCGGATCGCTGTAATTAGAAATGAGCCCTAAAGCCCACTACACGATCGCGGTATTCGCTGGCGATGGCATCGGCCATGAAATCATGGAACCCTGCATTGATCTGATTGCAGCTGCTATAGCGAAAACCGGCGCACCCAACTTAGTGTTTGATCGATTGGCTGGCGGCGCTGCTGCCTATCGAGACTTAGGTCATGCCTTACCCAAAGAATCGATGCAACAAGCGCGAGCCGCCGATGCCATTTTACTTGCAGCCATGGGTGACCCCAGCATTCGATATCCGGATGGTACAGAAATTACACCGCAAATCGAATTGCGATTTGCCTTAGGCCTTTACGCTGGCTTGCGACCCATACGAGCCATCCCTGGAGTCCCCCTGCCGTTAACCGATCCTCGCGCGAAAGAAATAGACTTTGTGCTGGTTAGAGAATCAACTGAAGGCTTGTTTGCATCTTATGGCAAAGGCATTGTTGAGAACGATTCGGTGGCTAAAGAAACCCTTGAAATAACTCGTGAAACCAGCGAAAAGCTATTCCACAGCACATTCAAATTGGCGATGCAAAGGCAGAAAACTCACGGCAAAGCCCGAGTGACCTGTGTTGATAAGGCAAACGTGTTTAGTGCATTCGCTTTCTTTCGAAAAATATTCGACGAAGTGGCCGGCGACTATGAAATTCGCGCCGACCATGCCTATGTGGACGCCATGGCCATGTGGTTGATTAGCCGGCCTTGGGAATACGATGTGCTCGTCACTGAAAATATGTTCGGTGACATCCTATCCGATCAAGCGGCCGCATTAATCGGCGGCATGGGGTACGCACCTTCTGCGGATATAGGCGATGAGCAAGCCGTTTTTCAGCCCTGTCACGGCAGTGCGCCCGATATCGCCGGAAAAGGCTTGGCAAATCCAACCGCCATGTTCCTCTCAGGCGCTATGATGCTGGAGTGGATTGGCCAACGTCATCAAGACTTGGCAATCACTGAAGCGGCGCACCTGATTCGTAAAGCCGTTGATCACGCGTTTGCCCAAGGTCAGTTGATAACAACCGAATTGGGCGGTGATGCCGGCACGGAAGCTGTGACAAACGCTGTGATGGGTAGCCTGAGCAAACAGGCATAATGAGCTTTTAACGCAATTTACGTGGGCGGCTGATGCACGAATTCACTAAATTAGAAAAACGACTCAAGCGTGATACTGCCCGTGCCGTCACCGACTTCAATTTAATTGAAGCCAACGACCACATCATGGTGTGCTTAAGCGGCGGAAAAGACAGTTACACCCTGCTGGATATGTTGCTGCATTTACAACGTGTAGCACCAATCTCGTTCAGTTTAGTGGCAGTCAATTTAGACCAAAAGCAACCGGATTTCCCTGAGCAAGTATTACCGAATTATTTGTCTAGCTTAGGGGTGGAATTTCACATCATTGAAGAAGACACCTTCAGCATTGTGAAAGATCGCATTCCTGAAGGCCAAACCACCTGTGGCCTGTGTTCCCGATTACGACGCGGAATTTTGTACCGAACCGCAGACGAATTAGGCGCGACAAAAATAGCGCTTGGCCACCACGCCGATGATTTATTAGAAACGCTGCTGTTGAATTTATTTCACGGCGGCAGTTTGAAAACTATGCCAGCAAAGCTGCATGCCGACAATGGCAAGAACATTGTTATTCGGCCTTTAGCGTACTGCCGGGAATCGATGATTGAACAGTATACAGAGGCGAAGAACTATCCGATTATTCCATGCAACCTTTGCGGGTCTCAACCCAACTTGCAGCGCCAGTCTATGAAACAAATGCTGCAACTTTGGGAGAGCACAAATCCCAGTCGAATCGCATCTATGCTGACAGCCTTGGGCAATGTCAAACCCTCGCATTTACTGGATACTTCTTTGTTTGATTTTGACACCAACCAGCGAATTGCTGCCAACCCGACGCCGAATGCGTTCAGTACTGTGCAGTCTATCTCTGTCGATCAAATTACCATGGGATCGGTGAACCGTCCCACGCAATAAATCGACCGCTCTCATGTTCGTGCGCATTGCGGCAATGCTGCAGCAAGTACCGAGCGGTTTTTTGCGATGAAAACAATTTTTTTTCTGGCACTTTTGCCTGAAATGGTTTCGACAGCGGCGTATCGGTAGTGCCGGGATGCAGGGACAACACCCTGGCTGAGGGTAAGGTACGCTGCCACTCAATCGCCAAACATTTCAGTGACATATTTAACGCAGCTTTACTTGCTCGGTAGCTGTGCCAACCCCCTAAGCGGTTATCTTCAATGCTGCCCACGCGCGCCGAAACAGTGGCAAACAAGGCTTGCTTTGATCCCTTAAGCGCAGCATGAGAATATTTAGCAAGCAGTAGCGTGGGCATACAATTCACTTGCATGGATTGTATAAACCAATCGGGGTTAAATTGGCGAATACTTTTTTCCGGTTGATGTTCCTGGGAATGCAGCACCCCCACACAATTGACTATCCAGTCCACTGCACCCAATTCAGCAAACCATTGAGCCGTTGCAGGTTCGTTCGTTACATCCAGTTTCGACCAAACGACACGGAGCTTATTGCTTGTGTCGTGGTCAGCAGGGTTTACCGAGTTGGCAGGGGCTTCTGTCGCGCTATAGTAGGTGCCGTGAACTTCTGACACCCAATCGCAACTGATTAACTCCGCCATTAAAGCCGCCCCGATACCGCCGCTAGCGCCGATCACCGCGATCTTCAAGGTACATCCCGCACACGTCGCAGCGCTTTAATGATTATTGCAGCGCGTTAAAAGCGGCCGTAAATCCACTTAATGACAGGCTGGATGTCACCACACCTTGGTTGGCGGCGACCACGGTGACCGTGGCGGCATTGCCTTTCTTTAAGCGATCAATCAATTCTTGCGCGATCGGTTCACGAACCAAACAGCCCTGCTCAGTGCACACTTGAAACGGCGCTAGAGCGTCTTGGCCGCCATCAATTTTCAACGATAGGCCTTCCGTCAGTACCACACCTAATGGCGTTATCACATCCAGCACGGCAATCGCTATTTCCCCACCCGCCTCCAGCGGTTCGGGCAGTTTTCGGATCACCATTTCCAACACCGGATTGCCACCACCGTCTTTACCAATTTGTGCCATTGCGCAGTTGGAATTATCGGCCAAACAGGCCACTTCCCACGATTTATAGGTAGTGCGTTTTACATCACCACCGCTGGGCCGAGCCGGTTGCGTCTTTGTTTGATCGGCCGCACCGGCTGCAGGCGCGGCCCCCAAATCCAGCGTGTCATTGGAGTTGGGCGCACCCAGCTTTAAACCTTGAGCGGCACCCGGGTTGGCAATAACCAGGCTGAGGATTAGACACGCTGTCGACACCAAAATGCGACGATAAAATAAATGCATAGCAATCACGGCTGAATAGTTGTGGTGAGTATTACGGTGAGTGTAGAGTTCCTCTGCGACACTCGCAACATCACCGGGAACTTTGATCAATGAGCACTCACACCCTAGTATCGCCGCACTGGCGAGTCACTATCGATACGGATCGTGGGATGCGATGGCTCAGTGGCGAGGTTTTTCTTGATGAAAAGTGGGTACCGTTAATGCCCGACAGCACGGATCCTGGCGTTGATTTGAAGGACTGTAACTTCTTGTTATTACCCTACAGTAACCGGATTCGCGATGGGCGATTCAGCTTCAATGCAGAACTATATCAGCTGGAAGATGCCGATCGTCATGCCATTCACGGTGCTCTCAGAAATCAAGCTTGGGTCGTAAATGACGCCACAAATTCCACTTTAAATGCCTGCTGCCACAGTCAAGACAGCCACTCGTTTAACTGGCCATGGCCAGTCACCGTCAATTGTAAGCTCCAAGCCATCGAGAATCGCATCGTTTGCCACTTGGAAGTCACAAATTTGGGCAAAACGGACATGCCCATCGGGGGCGGTTGGCATCCTTATTTTGTGCGACGGCTGAAAACAGCAGAACCACGGCTCAGTGTGCCCGTCAGTGGGGTATATCCCGATACAAACGGGGACTGCTTGCCGACAGGGGCCGCAATCACCATTCCCGAGCAATTAGTTTTCAATCCAAGTACTGAACTCTCACCGGATCAACGAATCGATCATTGTTTTGCAGGGCTGCGCGGTCCGTTACAAATTCACTGGCCCGACGTTGATGTAACACTTACGATGAGTGGCTCAGCCAACTATACTCACGCCGTTTTATATAACCCCGATAAGCCCTACTTCGCGTTAGAGCCCGTGACCCATGCTAATGATGCAGTGAACTTACAGCACCAGGGCATCGATGCCGGTCTTGAAACTTTGCCACCGAATGAAACTTGGCAGGCCACTTTGGAACTAGCGCTTAGTTGATCCCAAGGGATCATGGCGCTATGGACGTGGCCGTCATCGTGATGCCCAGTGGCCCTCGAACGACATCCATGGTCATGGGTTGTTGATCACGTACGATTTCCATCACGATGGGCTCGTTACGCACGCCTTCTCGAGTGGCTGCCCGTAATTCCCGCAATGAAAAGACGCGACGCGCTGCGTAGCTGATAATCATATCCCCAGCTCGCATACCGGCAAGATCGGCTGTGGAACCAGCAATAACCGATTCAACTAAGATTCGGTTTGCTTGCCCAAGATTGAACAAATACTGATCGTAAGCGGCATCGCCTAATTCTTCACGCAAGCTGGTTGACGTCTCATCCAAGGTTTCTAATTCCTCGCCCAGCCGCTCCGTGTTGGACCACCCTTCGCGCTCGGCCCGATCAAACAACTCCAACCGAGCAAGGGACCGTTGATCTTGCTGGCGTTGGATGGCTTCCATTCGTTCCTGGCTGACACCCGCCTGTCTTAAAGCATTTTGCTCATCGGCAATACTTGGAAAATTTCTAGCCCTCGCAGCCGTTCTCCCTGAAACCACTTCTTCAGCAAACCCGGACGGATTATCCGACCGATTAGCCTTGTCCGCCTCTTCGAGAATGCCCACATTCACCGCACTCGTCAGCTCGATTACCTCTTCACGAAGCTCATCAATCTCCTCGCGTGCGATTGATAGCTCTTCACGCAGATCGTCAATATCATTTTGAAAGAACAATGAAACCGACTCGGTAGCACTTGCCGCACCAGCATCCATTTCACCAGACGCTGGATTGGGAGACTGGGCAGAAGATGGGTTCAGTTCCGTATCGTTAAACGCCACACCCGCTTGCGCTGAAGGTGGCATCGGCTCAGTTGGCACTCCCGGAAGAAAATCCCGCACATGCCCCCATAAAGCAGCGCCTGCCACCAACGCCAAGAACAATGACAACAAATGCCAGGTGTGGACAGTTCGCTCTTTACTCATTTACCCGTACCATAGGTGTCTTTCTTGTCTGTTGGGTTAAACACGCGTGACCACTGATTTTAACTCTCTTCCCGGTAGCCATAACGGCCCTTGGTTGTTTGCGCATCGCGGCACATCCACTCTAGCTCCAGAAAATACAGCAGCGGCATTTGATGTGGCAATGCGCGCTCGGGCGGAAGTCTTAGAGATTGATGTTCGAATCAGTAGAGACCAACAGATTATCGTGACTCACGATGCCACACTGGAACGAACCACCAACGGCGAAGGATTGGTATCTCAGCTTAACCTAATCGAATTAAAAGCTTTGGATGCCGGTTATCAATTCACCGATGCTAACAATCAGAGTACTTGGCGCGGAAAAGGGTTAACTCTCCTGACATTACATGAGCTGTTCGATAGGTACCCCAATGTGGGTATCAATATCGATATCAAAGACCGTGAACCGCAGGCCGCCCAGTTAGTCGCTGATGCCATGCGAAAACTCAGCGACGGTCGATGGATCAATGCCGGCAGCTTTCACCCAAACACGATTCAAATTTTTCGCAATTACGCCCCGGAGCTCAGCACTACAGCTTCGCAGTGGGATGTTGCGCGGCTGTATTTTGGGCGCTGGCTTCCCCAATCAGTACGGGAGACACAAGCGTCAAAAGCGCAGGGACAGGTTCTACAATTACCTACCCGTTGGTTCGGTATTCCACTGGCCACAGCTGCGTTTATTTCGGCTGCTCAACAGCAAAAACGACATGTGATGTATTGGACGATAAACGATCCGATGCAAATGCAAAAACTACTGCAATTGGGTACCAATGGTTTGGTTTCCGACAACGTCCTTGAAGCACGAATGCTCATCGATCAGTGGATGCATCGCTCTAAATAGGGTATGGCCTCAGTTAAAAACGCCGCCGACCAACGTTCCGAGCTGTCCGGATCTAAATGAAATCCGTCGATGGTTTTTAAATCACTCACCGTTGGGTAGACAAACGGGGCACCAATATTTTTCGCTATTTCTTCAGCGTAATTGATTGGGGTATCCGCACGCGGTGTTGCGGTGATGATGAAACAATTTCTATCAATGGCCAGATCTTCAATAAAATTATTGGCGATCGTTGAGTAGTCATCCAGCTTGTCCAGATAAGCTAATTGATCTTCGCCCACTGGCAGCTGAAGGTTATCGCGATAGTTTTCAACAAACCAGTGACCATTCATTCGATTTCGATGCAATGTATCTAAACCGCCTCGGCACCAGGGGTTAGCCTCGTCAGTGCCATCACAGCGTGCCCGTTGCTGATTTTGCAGCCAGCGCTTACGTTCGTGCTCGCCGTGAATATTCGGTTGCAGCCAAAGCGGTAAAATTTGCCCATTTTTTTTGGAAGGCTTGTTCGCAATTACTCGTTCAAAGGTTGCGTTAACTTCACCGGTAAAAAATGGATCGGCATTCACTACCCACACTTTGGGAGCTAACTGCAATTTTTTCGCTACCGCTTCAGCAACTCCACTTTGTGCCCCGTGACCAAAACCCATCACGTAATGTGGCCCCCAAGCCTCGTTGAAAAACTGCTTAACTGATTGCGTAGAAAACGCAAACTGGGTATTACTGCTTCCCAAGAATACGACATTGGCAGACTTTAAATGGCTAATAGCCTCAGGTTCAGTCTCGTGGTAGTAAGCGAAATGTTCATAGTCTCCAAACCGAACTGAGTGGCAGTAAGCCAAAAAATGTTCAGATGAACTGTTCGGATAACAAGGACCAATCCAGGGAAATAGATCGGTTCGTTTAAACACCAAAAACACAGCAGAAAACAAGGTAAAAACAATTGCGAACACGCACAATAGTTTGCGTGCAGTTTTATTATTTGCAGCAACTGTATTTAACTCAGTATTCATCAGAAATTAAAATACAAAAATTGAGAGGTACCACTGCCACCAAACGCACCATAGGCCGCTAGAAAAGCGCAAACGGGGGCAATGAGCCATAACGCTTTAGGTGCTAATTGCTGGCTCATTAGCCGCCCTGAGTTTGGTAAAACCAACACAGCAATTATTGGAATAGATAAGGACAACAATGCCGTGAGTGTTCCCGCACTGTCCAATGCATTGCCTAACCCCGATAGGCGTAAGCCATCCGCTAGTGGCGTAAACATGGGGCCAACCGTGGGAAGTTCTTGGAAACTGACGCCAAAACTTTTTAGCCGCTCAACCAACTCCGGGTTTTTATATTCCCATGTCGCTGGTAAGGCCACGCCATTCATGCCAAACATACCACGGATAATACGCCAAGCTTCTTGCACACTGCTGGCGCGGAACAACACCCAAGCAACAACCACGGCAAGTAGCGTTAAACCATGATTAAACAAAGTCAGCGGCAGGGCTTTAACGTTATGCCAAAGAGATCGATTTTCCGCAGACGTAGAAGCAGGCATCCAGCCTCGCCATAGGTGATTGACAAGCAAATAGAATCCGTGCAATGCGCCCCAAGCAATGAAAGTCCAGCCTGCACCATGCCATAAGCCGCCCAGCAACATCACGATCATTAAATTAATCAATGTGCGCGTTGAACCGCGTTGGCTTCCGCCCAATGGCACGTATAAATAATCTCGTAAGAATGTTGATAGACTGATATGCCATCGCCGCCAGAATTCGATAATGCTGCCTGCCTTGTACGGTGATTCAAAGTTTTTTGGCAAACGAATGCCTAGCATGCATCCCAAGCCTAATGCCATATCCGAATAGCCGGAGAAATCAAAATACAGTTGTAAGGTGTAGGCGAGTGCGCCAACCCAGGCTTCTAAAAACGTTGGATTCACACCCGATGCCGCCATCGCAAACACTGTATCGCTGTAAGGGGCTACCCCATCGGCAATAATGACTTTCTTAAACAATCCTACTGAGAAAACCATCAAACCAAGCAGCAAATGGCCCGGCAGGATACCTGCGCTGATGCGATCAAATTGCGGTGCCATGTCTCTGTAGTTAACAATCGGCCCAGCAATCAATTGCGGGAAGAAAGTAACAAACAGTAGGTAGGTTCCCGTGTCACCCGCACCGTGGCTGCGTCGATACACTTCCACCAAATAAGCGATTTGCTGAAAGGTGAAAAACGATATGGCCAGCGGCAGGATGATGGTTCGAATGTGAAATTCGGTGCCCAACACATCGTTACTAGTGCTGATGAAAAAACCGGCGTATTTATACCAACCAATGGCCAACAAATTGGCGAAGACACCAAAGAAAAGCAACCACCAACGTGTGTGTTTGCGGCTGTCGGATACGCGCTCCATAGCTATGGCCAGCAGATGATTGGCGGCCATGGAGGCAATGATCAGTATCAGATATTTGGGTTCCCACCAACCGTAGAATCCCAGTGAGGCAAGCACAAGCCACATTCGAGAAGCCTGCGTGTACCCCAGGACGCACAGCCGATGGAACACCCAAAGGGTGACCGGTAGAAATAAAAAGATGAATTCTGGCGAGTTAAACAGCATGAGGGGCCGATGTTGATCACTCTATTGCATGGAAGCGGACAAAAAAAATCGTTCGCTGTATTTCCCTTTATCGGCGTAAGAGTGACGAGCGTTAGGCTTCAGCTACACACTTTGTGCGAATGTAACGGGCATGCTTCACTATATAGCCTAGGGTGCCACTAAGCGGCATGAGACACATCTGCCCAACTTGTAACTGTTGTATTCCGCACCCCAAGGCATCCCAATGATGCTGAAAAAACTTGCATTATTGAACGCCGCTCACCCGTTTCACAATTATCCAGGGCACATATTTCAGCGCAGTGCTGCACAAACGATTCACGAATTGCGTGTGGCTGCATGGACAGTAACTGAAAGGCCGCCTCCAGATCATCTGTAACTCCAGACTCTTTACCGGTTCGACGCGGGTGCGCAAGGTCGGTGTAGCACTCCAACAATCTGACGTATTCGTTATCAATTTGTTGCACACTCAAATCTGTAGACTCCAACACTAAAGATAACAGCAACGCGAATTCCTCACCCATTTGATCATACGGCTTTAAAAATCGCTGTGTCGCGTATGGAGCATCCGCGGCCACTGTATTTTTTAGAAGAGGAAATTCTGCCTTGAGTTCAGTTCTCAAGTGTTGCACAGCGGCATAGTTCATTAAGGTCCACAAACCTTGTGCACGCAGTAAGCGTTCTAAATTCAGTAACACACGTTTTTTCGCTTCTGGACTGAGTTTTTGCGTTAATTGTTGTGAGGCGAAGCGCAGAACACCCATTCGCTCCACTGCAAGTTCATACGCGAGCATGCTACCCAAGTGTTTGACCGAATCAGAGAATTTTTGGTTATAAGCGAATGCGATTGCACTTAGATATCCCACCCGACCCTTATCTGAGTTCGGTTGAAATAAAGCAAATACGGCCGCCAGACTGGAAGCTGAATCCTGCATCATGAGTACTGCACGATCACTTAAATCAATCTCTTTTATCGCCGCTGGCTGAAGTCCAGCACTATTGGCAGATTCCTGTTCTTCGACCATCGATTTGTAGGGATCCGCATCATTAAGATCCTGCTGCGTTGCTTCGTTAAAAACTGTTGTGGGTTTCGGCTCAGGCGAGCGCGAATTAATTTTCGACACGGCTGGCGCTGGCAATAACTTGGTTCCCGATTCATCGGCTAGGAACACAAAGTGAGGATCAATCGCATTAATTCGGGTAGCGATTGGTGGGTGATATGAACTCTGAAAGCCTATCCACGATTTGTTGTTGCCCGCATGAATGCATAGGTGCCGAATTTTTCCTGCATATGGGGTATGCAAGGCAAGATCGCAATCACTAGACTGGCTAATTTTATAAAGTGCACTTGCCAATGGTTTAGCTTGCCGCAAAAATTCTACTGACTTTTCATCCGCAGTAAATTCGCGCTGTCTGGATATGCCCAAACGCAATAGATCAGAGCAAAGCACGCCAAAAATTCCAGCGGCTCGCAAAACGAATCCTAGCGCTTTAAAAATATGGATTTTCGCATCACATGGCGCTTTGCTGTGTAACAAACGGCCGAGCTGATCCAATTTTAATAAACCGCCCAAAGCCACCATCAGGCGCATATTGCTTGGCACATCCACATTGGCAATATGAGCATATTCGTGAGCAACCAATGCGGCAAGTTCATCCTTACTCAGCACATCCAAAGCGCCTTGCGTAACAACAATAGCCGAGTCGCCATTCAAAGAACCCACGACAAAGGAATTTATGCTGCTCTCATCCCGTAACACATACACATCAGGCCTCGCACAATGAGACGCAATGGCCACTTCAGCAACAATTTGCAATAAGGTGTTTTCGGTGTGATGACGCGAACGATCCGATGCCTGAACTGCTCCCAAACCCCGGGCCACCACACCACCGCCTGCACGCATTTGTTTAGCTGTAAATAAGGCACCGGCCATGCTGACTGCCCAAACAAAGCCAATCAGCCACAAGGCGATGCCATGGAACACCAATATGGAAAATTGCTGCCCTAAAACAAGGCTAGCAGCCGCAACAATACCCACGATAAGAAGCGCCATCGCAAGCATAGACAAATAAAAGCTTGTCGTGATGACAGAATTAGTTGGCTTAGAGCGGCTCATCGCATTTGAGGAAGCGGCTGCATCTAGCTTGCTTTTGCAAACGACACCTTAACGGCGTCGCGTTTTTCGATCGCGTCAACTTCAAATAGGTCTGCCGATTGGAAAGCACACATTCGGGCAACCAACACGTTGGGAAATTTCTCACACTCTGTGTTGTACACCATGCCGGCATCACTATAGGCCTGTCGCGCAAAGCCAACACGATTCTCTGTGCTGGTCAGATCGCGATGCAAGTCCGCCATGCGTTCATCGGCTTTCAGCTCAGGGTAATCTTCCATCACCAAATTAAATCCACCCATCACGCTTCCCAACTGGCTTTCAGCAGTAGCGAGGGCGTTAACTTTCTTGGCATTATCTGGAGACTGGCTGGCAGCCTCACGAGCCGTATTCGCGTTGTTACGAGCCGCGATAACCGCTGTAAGCGTCTCTGACTCGTGCTTCATGTATTCCTTAGCCACTTCGACTAAATTCGGAATCAATTCATAACGACGCTGCAACTGAACATCAATTTGTGAAAAAGCATTCGCATGCCGGTTTCGTAAGGACACCAAACGGTTGTAAACAATAACCAAATAGCCAGCGACAACGGCAAGCACGATTAAAGTAATAGCAAAACCAGACATACCAAACACTCCGGGGGATCGTTATTTAAGATAACGGCCTCTCCCGAAAGCGCTGAATGAACCACGAATACTAGAAACGTGCATAAAGAATCAACAATTGGTCTTTTGTGATGCGCTTCTCAGTTGGCGCTAACGCAAGACCCCTACGCGGTGGTTTTCTGGCGCTTTTTCACTTTTTTGGGCGGCTTGGACTTGCTGTTGCGATCCGAGGCTTGTTTGGCTGCTGGCTTAGAAGCATCTTCTTTACGCAGCTTTTTACCGGTTGTTTTCTTTTTCTTATGCCGAGGCTTATCGTGACGTTTCGGCTTCTTAGACGACTGCTCAGCACTGGCGGTTGGTTGGGAATGAGGTTCCCCATCGCGACTCATATTCAGTTTACGACTGCACACCCACACACCACGCAAATCTTTCAAAACCGCCTTAGGCATGCCAGTGGGCAATTCGATGGTGCTATGTTCTTCAGATATTTTTATGCGACCGATGAATTGAGAATCTATACCGGCTTCGTTTGCTATCGCGCCCACAATATTAGAGGCTTCCACACCATGCGAAGAACCCACGTCTACCCTAAAGCGCTCCATCTCGATGCCATTGTCTTCTACAAAGGTTCGACGGCTGCGTTTCTCTTCTGGGGAACGCTCTGGTGCTCTTGAATCCCGCTTGGCACCTGCAGGCTTCTCGTGCCGCTTAGCGCTATCGCCTCTATTTCGATCAGACGCATTACGTTCGTTAAACGTTTTATCCGGACGTTTATTATCGCGTTTTTTGTCTCGCGTTTTATCGCGCGCCGGCTTGTTGTGCCTAACCGAATCTCTGGATTCATCCAACAACAATTCAGTGTCACCCAACATGAGCTTGGCTAAAGCGGCAGCAACTCGAGTTGCAGGCACGTTGTGCTCTTGCACCATCTCTTCCACAAGCTGCTGTAAGTAGGCAAGTTCACCCGTACCAATGGTATCGAGTACACGTTGCTTAAAATCAGTCACACGACGATCGTTAATCATCTTGGTGGTTGGCAGCACTAATTTTTCAATTTTACGACCCGACGCGCGCTCAAGGATATGCAGCATGCGTTGCTCGCGCGGGGTAATGAATAAAATCGCGTCACCCGTGCGTCCTGCTCGCCCGGTTCGACCAATGCGATGCACGTAGGCTTCCGCGTCATAAGGCACATCGTAGTTGACCACATGGCTGATTCGATCAACATCCAAGCCACGTGCCGCCACATCGGTAGCTACCAAAATATCCAAACGATTGGTTTTTAACATCGACACGGTTTGTTCGCGTTGTTTCTGCGCCATGTCCCCGTTCATTGCAGCGGCCCGATATCCACGTGCTTGTAAACGATCCGCCACTTCAACCGTAGCGTTTTTTGTTCGCACAAAAATAATCATGCCATCGAACACTTCGGCTTCGAGTATGCGAGTGAGCGTATCGAGTTTATGGTATCCGCTAACGCTCCAATAACGTTGGCGAATGGTTTCAGCAGACTTGCTGCCTTTCGCTATGGACACTTCCTTGGGATTATTTAAGTGGCTGCTGGCAATGCGCTTAACTTCTTTCGGCATGGTGGCCGAGAACAAGGCCATTCTGCGTGTATCAGGCGTTTGTTCCAAAATCCATTTGACATCATCGATAAACCCCATGCGCAGCATTTCATCAGCTTCATCAAGCACCAAGGTGTCTAGCGAGGATAAATCCAAATTGCCGCGACGCATGTGATCCATGATGCGTCCGGGTGTTCCCACAACGATATCCACACCCTGTTTTAATTGCCGGGTTTGTCGCCCATATTCTTGACCACCGTAAACCGGCAATACGCGAATATTGGACATATGCGCGGCGTAAGTGGAGAACGCTTCCGCCACTTGGATCGCCAACTCTCGGGTTGGCGCTAGCACGAGTGCCTGAATACCTTGTTTACCTGGCTTCAAGCGGGCCAATATAGGCAGCGCAAATGCAGCTGTTTTCCCCGTACCCGTCGGCGCATGACCCAAGACATCCCGCCCTTCCATCATCGGTGGAATGGTAGAGGATTGAATGGGCGTTGGCGATTCGTAGCCCAGCAATTCAAGCGCTTTTAGCAATGTGGCCGGCAATTCAAGCTCTTGGAAGCTGGCCGACGCCGTGGTGGTCTGTGTCATCGCCGGAAGACTACACGAGCAAGTGCGTCCCTGCTTGAGATAAGTGTGAGAACTGCGAAGCACATGCTACGCAAAGGGCACAGCACTCGTGATAATCAACTATTAGCCGGATTGGCTGCCCACCAGCCCCATGGCTAGCGCCGTAGCGAGACTGTGAGTTAGGTTGTTCGGATGTGCTCGAATTCTTCCCAATCGGGACCGCTGAGCCGATAGGCCTGACCAAAACCCATCACGAATATGGCTTCCTGCGGGACCAACTCAAATAGTACGAAGTCGGGTAATTGACGCAATAGCTTAACCGTCTTCCCGTGCTTGGCTTCGAAGGCGTCTAAGCGAGTTGAATAGGAACTGTCTTCGGGCTCAATGACTTTTGCTGTGGATTGATATCGCAAACGAATTCTGGCAAAGGGCTGGCGACTGTCTTGTTCGTCTTCAACCAACATGGCCGACAGCGCGGGGTTATTGAGTAGATCGCGGGTGTGCACCGACAAGCGGCTGACAAATATGTGCAAAGCCCCCTCAAACCATAAACACGGAACACAGCCGGTGTGCGGCAAACTATCTTCGCCTACGGTGGCCAGATGCACACTGGCCACCCGCTCCTTTAACGCAGCGCACAGCGCTTGTGGCGATTCACTCATCGCTTCAACTGTTTGATGTCACGAACTGCACCACGCGATGCCGATGTGGTGAGGGCCGTGTAGGACCAAAACGCTTGAGATACCGAGCGTTCACGACCCACCGGTTTCCACGCATCTTCACCCTTAGCGTCCACCGCAATGGTGTTGAATTCCTTGGCCACACCGCCGGCGGCTTCAATTTCTCGCGCAACCAACTGGCCAAGTTCTTTTAAGTGAACGTGCCCAGACACAAATTGCGTGAAGGAATTTGAAATGGCAATGATGGGCTTGTCGAAATCACCGTCTTTCATGCCGGTGGCGCGCCATAGCGCTCGAGCGCCCGCCATGTTTCGGCCATGCGTGGTGGTACGAGAACGATACTCAGGCATAACAACCTCAGATAATATGGCTACACATTCTACTAGAAGCTGGGGTAGCTACGTGCAGATACGTTCTTTTGAAGACCAGGACACAGAAAAGGTGGTGTCGCTTTGGCGTGAATGTCAGCTGGTGGTGCCCTGGAACGACCCACACAAGGACATTCTGAGAAAAACGCAGGTGGCACGGGAGCTTTTCTTAGTGGGCACCTTGAACGGGGAAATTGTGGCCACCATCATGGGCGGCTACGAGGGCCACCGCGGCTGGATCAATTATTTAGCCGTGTCCCCGTCTCACCAAAGGAAGGGCTATGGTCAGGATCTGGTGCGAACCTTAGAAGCGCTCTTATTACAGCGAGGATGCCCAAAAATCAATTTGCAAATTCGCCACGGCAACGATGCGGTGCAAGCCTTCTATGAATCCTTAGGCTTTGCCGATGATAAAGCGATGAGTATGGGTAAGCGCATCATTCCAGACAACTAAACCGCAAGACCCAATCCGATCCCTGTGATGTTTGCCACCCGCGCAGTTCGATCTGCCTGAAATCAGTTGGGCCTGTTATCAAATTCAGCCAGTTATCAAAATAGTGACGCTAATCATCAACAACACAACGCCCAACCATTCAACCCAACGAACTTGTTCACGAAAATAACGCAAAGTTAATGCAGCGGTGAACAGCATCTCTACCTGCCCTAAGGACTTTACCAAAGCAGGATTTTGCCAAGACATTGCAGTAAACCATCCGATGGAACCCAATGCACTGGTCACACCGACGAACACAGCCAAAGGCCATCGTTGGGCAATGTTTAAAAAATCAGCCGGGGTGCGCACTGCGGTGTAAATGACACACAAAACGGATTGGAAAGACACCACTAACACCAAAGTAATTCCCGCACTCGTCATGGTGTCAAAAGGCAACGTTAGGCTGGCTTGACGAATCCAGAGTGAGGTTAATGCGAAGCTAGCTCCCGAGGCTAAACCGATCCCGATTGCCTCAATATCCCAAGGTTCTTTTCGACTGGGCATGGCCATAAACCAAACCGCAACCACGCCCAGTACCACCGCGACCCAACCCCATAAGGTCAGCGACGTCGAAAAAAAAATCATACCCAGCATGGCGGTTTGGATGCTTTCGGTTTTCGCAAAACTGGTTCCCACCATGAAATTGCGATAGCGGAAAACCCGTATTAACAAAGCCGTGGCGACAATTTGAAAAATACCCGCCAATACGGCTGGTTGCAAAAACTCAGGCATCGCCAGTGCTTTTGCAACACTGGGTACAAAGTGACTACCTGTAAGTGAGTACAAATAAAGCAGCGCTATCGGCAAACCAAACACATAACGCACCAAGGTTGCGCTCATGGGCGTAATGCTTTGGCTTAGTGACTTCTGACCCGCAGTTCGAATCGACTGCATGGCTGCGGCAAAGACGGTGAACAGTATCCAAGGCGCGATGGGTAGCGCCTGTATGAACGCATTCATGGACGTGCTAGACGAGGTATATCTCCAGCGGTTCCCATGGCATGTTGCATCAAAGCGTTGCGTAACGGTGATACTCGATTGACCGTATTCAGCCCAACGCTTCGTAAGCGTTGAAACCACTGAGGTTGTGGGCTAAACGCTTTGTAGATGGCATCTAGTGAATGAATCATAACGGCGTTGTTTGACCGTCGCCAACGTTCATAACGTGCCAATACTTGAGCCGCTCCGAGGTCGCGGCCTGCTGCGTGGGCATTCAGAACCACTTCGGCTAATGCGGCAGCATCTAATAAGCCCAAATTAACGCCCTGCCCTGCCAGTGGATGAACGCTGTGGGCAGCATCGCCTGCCAATGCAATTCGGTGTGCGGTATAGCTCATGGCGTGGCTTCGGAAAATCGGAAAACTGGCTTTGGCTTGCACCGATTGAATGCCGCCCAGCTCGTCGGGAAAGGCGTTGATAAGCTCTCGAATAAAGTCAGCCTCATCCAGCGCTTTCAGTCGATTAATTTCCTCAGGTTCGTGATACCAAACCAGGGATGCACGAGCACCACACAAAGGCAACATGGCTTGCGCACCTGTGGGTACAAAACGCTGCCAGGTGATTTGTTGCTGTGCTAAGTCTGTGTTGACGTTAGCCACTAACGCGTGCTGATCATAGGCGTGCGCATCAACCGCAATACCAGAGTGTTCGCGAACAGCCGAACGCGCACCATCGGCACCCACCAGTAAGCGGGCCTTTAATGTCGACTGGGCAGCACCTTGAAGATGCAATACCACACCATCGTCAACCGGTTGAACAGATTGCAATGTGGCTGGGCACCAGCATTCAACGTTCGATAAGGCTTCCAAACGCTCCCATAAGCTGAGTTGAATTATACGATTCTCAACGATGTAACCCAATTCAGCGACGCCGGCATCCCGGGCATGAAAATCCGTGCGCCCATCCGCCTCGCCATCCCATACCGATAAATCTCGGTACGGACATACCCGCCTGGATTCGATTCCTGACCATGCGCCCACCGCTTCTAACATGCGCCGAGACGCCACACTAAGCGCAGAAACGCGAAGGTCGTAGTCGGGGTTAGAGCCTGGGGCAAAGTCGACAGGTCGGGAGGAATCGAGCACCACGATTTTCAGTGGACGCTGGGCTGAATGTTGCGTTTGGCCCGGCAACTGATGTGCTTCGGGCTGGGCTAAAGCCGCGGCCAGTAAGCCACCCACCATACCGCCACCCACCACCGCGATATCTACATCAAACGCCTGCTTACTCAACCCGTCCTACCTTGCATCGTTAGTTTATAAAATTACTGCGACGCCAGCCCTCCGGTAGTCGTCGCACTTCGAATGTCGGCCAGAAATTGTACTCTGGCTCGACAGTTACAATACGTTTCCGACCACTCATCGATACCAAAGAAAGTCTTGTGACTTCATCTTGCCGCTTTTGCGTTAACAATCGCAGCAGATCATCCAAATTATTCACTGGCTCACCATCCACCGCGGTAACAAACCGGTTTCGGTATAACCCATCCCACAAGGCTGGAGAGCCTTCATCCGTATCGGCTATGTAAACACCGGGAAACTGAACTGACTTAAAGTAACCGATGGTATGCATGGGTTCTTGGAATAAAGCACCGCCCCAACTGACTAAGCGATCCGTGCCTTGCACATTTAAACTGCCAGGTTCAATGGTGACGGTTTGTTCCGTACCACCCGACAGAATGGTTAAAGACACATTGGGTTCCTGGGACCGCAATTCTGCGTCGAATAAACTGGTTACCAATTCATCGTTCACAGCCAGGATAACGTCACCGGGTTGAATAACCTTCGCCGTGGCCGTGCTTGGCACCACTTGCTCAACATATAACACCCGACGCTTGTCCGCTTCCAAACTGTTGTAGCGGCGTAACCACTCATCCGACAAACCCCATTCCCGTGCCACGGACAGTGATCGATACGATAAACGCGCATCGATTGAACGATAGGGTTGACCACTTTTAAACAAGCGAATACTTTCGGCCACAACCGCAACCGGTAACGCGTAATCTTGCTGAACAATATCGCGGCCTTCTTCAAACGCAAAACTCATTTGCACAGCATGTACAGCCCCTGATTCATCAACAACAGGACCACCCACCGCTTCAGGCATGTTCGGGATATCAAACACATCAGTAGGCGTTTGTTGAAAGCGTGGTAAGGACGGCACGCGAACACCTAAAGTTTGCTGATTCATCGCATCAATGGAAAAAGTGCGCAAGGTGCCGGCCTGGCCATAACCGACTAACGACAATGCGCCTACGACGGCTTGCCCAGGTTCCGCTAAATTTAATGCTTGTAAGGATGCAGCGCCAATTGTCGATACATCGAACTGCAGTAGCGCGACATTGTGCCGAGGATGTAAAAACACCACACTGGCCGGCACTGATGTGGAACCGAACAAAGTGATTTCAGCATCACCAATGCCGACGGGTACGGTATTACGATCAACCGCCACCAATCCGTTCTCGGCGTCAACAATCATCCCCATGCCGCTGAAGTGGCTGGCATAGACGTTATCCGCATGAAAAGGTACGCTGAATTCCACCGATACCATCGCTGGCCCAACATGCGCCAGAATGGGATCACGGTATTGCGGAACTTCTAACTGCTGCGCTATTTTGTCACTTTCAGGCCGATTCAAAACAATATTTTTACAATCCCAAAATCGAGCATCATCAACCCGTGAACAATCTCTGTGACCAAACCAACGTTCGCTGACTTCAAGTTGTGCAACTCGCGAAACGAATTCACTGCCCGGTCGATAAAATTGCAGCCGCATTTTTTCATTCTCAGGCGTTTGCGACAACGCGGCTAAAAAATCTTCCAGTTTTCGGATGGGCTTATCGCCTGCGGCCGTAATCACCGAACCACGGGGCACACCCGCACGAGCGAAATGATAGCCTCCATCTACCACCACCACACCATCGCTGCCTTTAGCCAAAGCGCGCATGTGTTGAATGGATAAGTTTTGTAAAACGCTGTCGCCAATTTCGAGAAAACGCTTTGGTGCAAGCTCATTTAAGTCAACCACACTCACTTGTACTTGAATGGCTTCACCTTGCCGCACAACCGTAAAATCTAGCGTGTCACCGATGGAGTCGTCTAAGGTGGATTCCAGTCCAATAAATTCAGTGACTAGCTTTCCATTAATTTCGACCAGCACATCCCCTTCTTTCAAAACACCATCCGCAGCTCCCCCCACCATAACTTGGCCGACCATCAGCATGCCGCTGTTGTCTGGGTTCTCTGCACGCGATCGTTGTTCCAGGTTTGGACTTAACCCCAAACGCAGTAGCTCTCGAAACGGGCGATGCTGAAATACGGTTTGAATGCTGCCACGCTCAATGGCTTCACCCTGCTGTATTTTCGATAGCGCATGTTGAATGCGATAAAGAGGTAAGAAGAAACTGCTTGCCGTTTTACTGTTGGCGGCCGCATTCAATGCAACCACATCTCCATCAAAATCGATGACTGGCGAACCCGAGCTACCGCCCGACGTTCCCGATGCCGCTTGCAAGTAAAAGGTATTGAAATCGTTATATCCGTAGCGCCCGTATCCAGGTGCTTCTCGATCCAGTCGCGCAATGGTGCCGCTTAAGATGGATAACTGCTCTCCACCATCGCTGCCGATAACGCGGATATTCATGCCCGTGTTGACTTTATCGGGTCGTAACGCCAATGAATGCGGTTGTGCGTATTCGATATCTGCCGGGTCATAGCGAATGAATGCAAAGTCATGAACTGGGTCACGGTACAAGGGCACCACATTCACACGCTCTTGATTTTGAAAGGTTGCCGATAGACGAATGGGGCCGGCTCCCACCACATGCCGATTCGTCAGAATGATGCCGCGCTCCGCATCCACCACAAAGCCCGTCGCGCTGGAGCCACCCTGCCTGGAATCGTTGAAATTCCGTAGCTGGGAAAGCTGAATAGACACCACGGAATTAGCAGCTTTGGAGACCGTCTCGGCCCAGCGATCCTCTTGCGCCAGAGCCTGCGAACCTAGCGCTGTCGTAAGCAGCACACCAACAAGCCCGAGGATGCGCCATCGGACGGTAAAGCTATAGATCATCGTGATACCTGATGGGAAAGAGATCTTAAGGTCTATGGTAGTGCGTAGACCGTGCCAAATTGAAGAATCGCCACATTGCGATCGCTTCTTGCTAGGGTAACAGCTAACTCAACGCCTCTAGCCCAACCCAGTGTCGCAAAGCACCACGAATCAATCCGCTGGCAATCAACCCGCCGGTTCCTCGGAAGGTCCGGCTAAACGAGCCATTGATGCCAATGAGGCAATCTCGTGGTTTCGTGAGGCGTCACCTTACATTAACGAGCATCGCGGCAAAACGGTGGTTTTGTGCGTGCCCGACCGACTGTTCGGCAGTGACTTGCTGGCTCCACTAACGCACGACCTTACCCTACTCAGTCATTTAGGGGTTCGGCTGCTGATAAGTTTTGGCTTACGATCCGACGTCGATGCTCGACTCAAGTCCAACCCAAGCTTTCACAACGGTCGACGGATAACCGATGATGACGCACTGCAGGTTGTGCTCGAATCCGCCGGCAAAGTACGAAACGATTTAGAAGCTCGCTTGTCGATGGGGCTGCCCAATACGCCTATGGCAGGCGCACACTTATCGGTTTGTTCAGGAAATTTCATCACTGCACGTCCCTATGGTGTTCATGACGGAATCGATTTTCAGCACACAGGCAGTGTCCGGGAAGTTCAAACCGCCGCTATTCAATCGTTGCTTGAGGCAGGTCATCTGGTTTTGCTACCACCCATAGGCCATTCATTAACCGGGGAAGTCTTCAACCTACCCGCAGAAGAGGTTGCGGTAGAAACCGCGGCTGCCTTAGGTGCGGACAAGCTCGTTTTGTTTGTTCCTGAACTGCCAAAAGATGACGAACAAGCATGGGTGCGAGAAGCCAGTGCCGAGCAAATGAAAACCATCGCACAAGACCAAACCGATGAATCGGTAAAACTCACGTACCAAAGAGCGGCGGCGGCCAGTGAGCTCGGCGTACCGCGTGTGCATTTATTGCCCGATACTGACCCCAATGCGCTATTGCGGGAACTGTTTACTGTGGACGGAGCAGGAACACTCATCACCCATGAGCGCTTCGAAACATTGCGGGAAGCCAGCATTCAAGATGTCGGTGGCATCATCGAGTTAATCGAACCGTTGCAACAAAATGGCACCTTGGTGCAGCGTTCCCGTGAACAATTAGAACTCGACATTAAGCAATTTACGGTTCTAGAACGTGAGGGTAAAATCGTGGCCTGTGCGGCCCTTTTTATAGGCCCTAACGATACTGCTGCAGAGATTGCTTGTTTGGTCACTCATCCTGATTACCAGGGGCAAGGCCGAGCGGCTAAATTATTGCGCCACCTTACCAAGCGTGCAAAAAGATTGGGGGCGCAGTCGCTATCGATTCGCACCACAAGAACAGCACACTGGTTTGTTGAACAAGGATTCACACAATCCGATGTGAACGCCTTGCCAGCGAATAGTCGTGAAAGTTACAGCGAATCGCGAAACTCAAAAGTGTTTGAAAAAAAACTGCTTAACTAATCTCGATTCGTAGCGACGCTAAAGCACTTAACCGCTCTGCATTATTGGATAACTCCAACAACTCCATTTTGCTGGGCGGTGAAATAGGCAACAGTTCCAGCAATCGATGACACACCCAATCTGCATTCTGTAATTGCTTCTCTGGGTAGCTCAGTTTGGGTTCTACGTACGATAGGATTAGCTCCAACTTATCGGCTAATCCTTGGTAGGCGGGAATCATGGCCGTGGCTGGCGCCGGCTTAATGTAGCTCACCTCGCCCATGTATAGTCCATCATCCAATTGATAATGCCGGTTGATGGAAAATTCTTTTTCACCTTTACCAACGATGTGCAGTAATCCATCCGAGCCTTGATCAAAATCCACAATGGAAACCAAGGTTCCGCGTGGATAGGGTTCACTGTGACCACTCGCTTCATGCCCGCTTTTGAGTAAACACACACCGAAGCCGGTGCCCTCGCGGAAACACGCTGTTACCATATCCAGATAACGGCGCTCAAAAAGTCTTAATGGCAAAAGTCCATCCGGCATCACGATGCCAGAGAGAGGAAATAGCGGTATCTCAGTCATCGATACCCCAACGTGGCATCAGCGTTTGCGGAACCTCTAGTTGGTCTAACACACGGGCGACAACAAAATCGATGATTTCATCCAAGGTTTTAGGCCGTGTATAGAACGCAGGATTCGGCGGCATGATGACCGCCCCTGCTTGACTCAAACGCAGCATGTTCTCCAAATGAATGCTTGAAAACGGCATCTCTCGAGGCATAACAATAAGCTGTTTACGCTCTTTTAGAACCACATCGGCAGCGCGCTCTAACAAGTTATTGCAGTTACCTGCAGCCATAGCCGCCAAGGTGCCCGTTGTGCATGGGCATACCACCATCGCATCTGGTACACCGGAACCACTAGCCACGGGAGCAGTCCATTGTTCCTGACCAAACGCTTTCAACTGCCCAGGAGCAGCCCCATAGCGTGCACTGAATTCTTTTGCCACATCGGCCGTGCGCGCGGGTACAGGAATGTCGGTATCCATCCCCATCACAACACGGGCAGGCTTGGACATCAAAACATAGACTTCGCAATTGGCTTGCACCAAGCATTCTATAAGACGAAGCCCATATTGAATGCCGGAGGCTCCCGTGAGCGCGACCGTAATGGTTTTTGTGTAACTCATATAACTTTCTTATGCCTAGAAATAACAACGGCCGGTAAAGACCGGCCGTTGAAAGTATCGCAGGTTAAGTTGGAGTTAAGGTTTAACCACAATCTCAACACGTCGGTTCAACGCTCGACCTTCACGCGTATTGTTCGGCGCAACCGGGCGATGTTCGCCAAAGCCCAATGCCGACAAACGAGCAGGATCTACGCTACCACTAGATTGCAAGTAGTTGACCGTATTCGCCGCACGCGCTACTGATAATTCCCAGTTACTCGGAAAAACGGCGAGTAGATCACCAGAAACGGGAATACCGTCGGTATGACCTTCAACAACCACTTCATTATCGAAGTTATTCAGCACGGCTGCGACGTTGCCTACCAATTCACGACCCGCTGGATTCAAACGAGCTCGACCAGAGTTGAAAAGTGCGGAGCTTTCCAGGTTAATGACCACACTGTTGTCGTCACGCAACGTTACACCAGGCTCGTCAACACCCGCATCTTGCAACTGCTTTTCAATCTCATCACGCAGTTTCGATGCGTCTTCATTCGCAGAAGCCGATTGACCTTGGATTTCAGCCAGCTTACGGGCCAGATTCTCAGCAACCGCTGTTTGCTCATTCGCGGTTAAATCTGCCGCTGTCAACCGATCAGTCAGCGCGCCGACGTCACCTTTTGCAGATTCAAGCTCGGCCGTTAACGCATCTACTTTGGCTTGGGCATCACCCAACTCATCGTTCAATGCGCTCTTATCGGTGTTAAGCCCAGCTAACTGCGAACGCAGCGCGTCCGTGTCTTCATTGAGTTTCGCGCTCAATGCGTCACGATCAGCTGTGATTGTGTCCACTTCAGCGCTGGAATCCGCCAGAGCTTGCTCAAGCTCTGAGACACGACCCTTTGCGTCAGCGAGTTCACCTTCCAAACTGCCCACTCGATCTTGCGCCGAGCTCACGTCAGCCTGCAGTGCGCTTATCTGGCCATCACGACCGGCTAAGTCAGCTTGCAAGCTTTGCAGTATTTCGGCATTGCCCGTCAGGGTTTGGTCTAAGCCAGCGATTTGATTTTTGAAGCCGTCCGCCTCTCCCATCGCATTTTCCAGCTCACCATTCAGTGCACCAATTTGATCGTTGGCAGCTCCCAGTTCAGCTTCGATTTCACCCACACGTCCTGTGGCCGAAGCTAATTCACTTTCAAGTTCCCCGACTCGACCATTGGCTGTGGCCAGTTCGCCCTCCAGTTCACCGATGCGTCCAGAGGCTGTTGAAAGTTCACCATCGAGTGCGCCTACCTGGCCAGTGACAGATGCCAGCTCTCCTTCCAATTCCCCGACTCTCCCAGTAGCGGATGCCAGTTCACCTTCCAGTTCGCCAACGCGGCCGGTCGCTGAAGCCAGTTCACCTTCTAAGTTACCAATTTGACCGTTGGCAGCTTCCAATTCACCGGCTAAATCACCCGTCATGCCCGAGGCAGAATTCAATTCTGTCGTCAGCTCATCAATACGACCGGTTGCCGTGGCAAGTTCCCCATCCAGAAAACCGACACGATCGGTTGCTGCTAACAGTTCACCTTCCAATTCCCCAACTCGACCGTTGGCACCGCTGAGTTCACTCTCCAGCTCACCAATTCGGGTGCCTGCGCTGCTAACTTCCCCTTCAAGCTCGACGATGCGGCCCTTCGCCCCATCCAAGTCACCCGCCAAGGTTTGCAGCGAGCTAGACGAACTGGAGGACAATTCAGCTAGTTCACCTTCTAACTCACCCACTTTGGCTTGCAGTTCAACCACGTTACCTTGTTCTGCTTCCAATTGACCGGCAAGCTCATCACGTGAACCGGTTAGGGATTCAAGTTCCGCCGATAAAGCGTCGCGTTCGCCCGTAATAGCCGCTAATTCAGCCGCCATGCTGTCTTTGTCGGCAGCCAATGCATCACGATCACCCAGCAAGCTATTTCGCTGTGCGTCGAGCTCTGCAGACTGGGCCGACAAATCCGCACTAGCGGCTTTGGCCGCGGCAAGTTGCACCGCTAACTCTTTATTGGCTAAACGGAAATTGCTGAGGCGAGATTGCAGTGCTTGAGATTCAGCTGCCGCCGCCTCTAGCGCCGCCGCTGACGTTGCTTCCGCTTCAGCAGCAGCTTGCGCTGCCGTCGCTTCCATCTCGGCAATCTTCGCCGCAGAGTTCGCATCTGCATCAACTACTGCAGCTTCCAATTCAGCTAACTTGGCTGCAGCATTGGCTTCAGCGTCGGCCGCAGCCGCTTCCAATTCAGCAATTTTCGCAGCGGCATCGGCTTCAGCCTGTGCGTTGCCAGCTTGCAATTCAGCCGCATTGGCTTCCGCCGATTCCAGGGCTTCCTTAGTGCTGCGTAGCTGCACCGACAGTTCGTTGTTGGCCAAACGGAAGTTATTTAACCGTCCATCAAAGGCGTCTGCTTGAGCTGAAAAGTCAGCAATTTCCGCCTGCATGGCCTGGATGTCAGCCGGATTTGCCGCATCTTCTTTCACCTGAACGATCTGTTGCTCAAGATCAGTAATCGCTGCGCTGGCTTCCGCCAATTCAGTGGTTTGCTGATCATTCACCGTACGAGCTTCAGCAAGAGCAGCATCCAGCTCTTCATTGGCCGCATTCAGTGCTTCCAATTCCGCCGCTTTCGCTGCTAGATCGACGTTCAGCGCATCAATGGTGTCAGTTGCCTGCCCCATTTTTACTTCCAGTTCGCCAATTTCAGCGTTTAGCGCAATGCTTTCATCGGCATAACGCCCCATGTCAGCCTGCGCGATATCGAGCTGCGCCAGTGCCATAGACTTATCAGCTTCTAAAGCCGCCAATTGCTCTGCACTCGAGCCAGCTGCGGCTTCCACCTGTGCCATCAGCCCTTGCACCTCATTGGCTTTCTCGTCTTGCTGAGCCATCAAAGCATCACGTTCGCCAGTTAATGACGTGACTTCCTGAGCCAACTGGTCGCGTTCGGCTTGCAGCGCATCACGCGCGCTGGTGAGCTCAGCCATTTCACCTTGCAAGGTGGCCAGCTCTTCACCAAAAGTGGCCTGTAAATCAGCCAATTCAGTTTGATGTTCAGCAGTACGAGCCTCGATGTCCGCTTCAAGTGCGGCTAATTTTTCGACCGACTCATTGCCGCTAGCGGCGGCTGCATCCAATTCAGCTGCACTGCTATCAAGCTTTTCGGTCGCTGCGGCCAGTTCCCCAATTGAAGACTCTAGAGACTGCTCAGTTTCTGCCAATTTAGCTTCAGTCTCGCCCAGTTTAGCTTGCGTTTCACTGATGGCAGATTCCGCGATTTCAAGGTCAGTTTCAGCATCGAGAACGCGATCTTCTAATGATTCAACCTGGCTTGCTAACAAATTGCGTCGAGCCTCTAACTCACCGGCTTCTGCATTCAACAATGAGGTATCAATGTCGTAGGTACTGAGCAAAGAGTTGTAGCTGCTTTGCGCATTTTGCAAATCAAAAGCGGTGTTGTCGCCAGATTGCATAAGCGATTGCACACGAGTTGACGCTGATGCCAAGGCCTGCTGGCTTTGCGCCTGCAATTCAGCAATTTGCGCATCGCGCTGAGCAATCACCGCATCTCGTTCAGCAACGGCAACGGCGATTTGGGCGTTCAATTGTTGCTCAGTTGCCATCGCAGCGTTTTGCGCTTCGGCCGCACCCGCTTCCTGAGCAGCGACTAATTCACCTTGAGCGCTTGCTAGTTCAGCTTCCAATTCAGCAATGCGTTCCTCCATGCCTTTGACGATGTCATCAACACCTGCCATGACCTCTTCTTGATCAGCAAGGCCCGCGTCCACGGCCTGTTGAGCTGCGGCGAGTTCTTCGGCCAACGCATCCCGTTCAGCTGTGACCGCAGCCAGTTCAGCGGCGGCCGCTTCAAGTTGACCGTCCACATTGACTTTGTCGTTGCCGACCGCTTCAATCGCAGCTTCTCGAGCGGCAATGTCGGCGGTTAGCGTTTCAATTCGAGCGCGAGCGGCGTCCAGTTCAGCGGTTGAGTCAGATTGTGAGGATGTTAGCGACAAAATCTGGCTATCTGCTTCGCCAAACTTGGCTTCGGTTGCTTCTAGCTGTGAGACCGTTTCCTGGAGTTGGGTATTCGCCATTTCCAGTTGTTGGTTGCGCGATTCAAGCTCACTTTTTAAATCAGCGGTGGATTGGGAGGTATCTCTTAACTGTCCTTTCAGACGGCCATAAGACAGTAACGAGATTAACAACGCCAAGCCCGCCAGTCCTGCCAGTATGAATTTCAACTGGTAAGACGACTTACTAGGCGCTTTCTCAAAGTCTCTGAACATGTAAGTTTCCTGAACTATATCTCTGAGGGGAACGATTTGCGAACGGCACCGAACGCAATTTCTATGTGCATCGTAGCGAATAAAGGAATACGCCACAATCTCGCCACTATAAAATTTCGTTTCACGCTACCCTTGTGGCCTACGAAATTTAGTGCGTATCCGATAAAACGTGAAAATACATCTGAATAGCCTCGGCTGTCGCCTCAACGAAGCCGAGTTGGAACAATGGGCGAACGATTTTACTCGCTCTGGAAACATCGTAACCGCTGATGCTGAAGACGCGGATGTCATTGTCATGAACACCTGCGCTGTCACCAAAGAAGCGGTCCGAAAATCACGCCAACGTACCCAACGATTACAACGAACGAACCCCTCAGCCAAGTTAGTCATTAGCGGCTGCTACAGTTCGTTAGAATCGCCATCGGCCCTTGCTGAGCTGGGTGTGGACCTCGTTGTACCCAATACGCAGAAAGATCAATTAGTCAAAATGACGCGCGATGCTTTCAGCCTGCCCACTATGCCTGAAAGTGCAACACAACCGGCGGAAGCTCCGCTTTTTCGTCGCAATCGCCATCGGGCATTTATTAAAATACAAGATGGGTGTCGCTACCGATGCACCTTCTGCATAGTCACTGTCGCCAGAGGCGAAGAACGCAGCCGCTCGATAGAGGATATTGTTCATGAAGTGAACAATTTGCACCAAAACGATGTGCATGAAATTGTCCTAACCGGGGTTCATGTGGGTGGATATGGCAGTGATCTAGACACAAACCTTTACAAACTCGTGGCATCTCTGCTCGAACAAACCCAAATTCCTCGAATTCGTTTCGCGTCGGTAGAGCCTTGGGACTTATCGCCAGAATTTCTCACTTTGTTTAGTAACCCTCGAGTCATGCCTCATATGCACTTGCCGCTGCAAAGCGGATGTGACAGTGTTTTGAAACGCATGGCTCGCCGCTGTAAAACGGAAGATTTTTCATCGCTAGTTAAAGGTCTTAAAGCGCAAGTGCCTAATTTCAATGTCACGACAGATCTGATCGTCGGTTTCCCTGGCGAAACTGAGGAAGAATGGCAAACCACATTAAGGTACTTGCAGGAACTTCAGTTTGGCCACATGCACATCTTCACCTACTCTGAACGTGAGGGAACCAAAGCGGCCAGCCTGCCCAATAAAGTGCCAAAAGCCATTCGACAAGCCCGCAGTAAAGAGCTGCACATCGTGGCTGCCCAGCAAAAAGATATTGCGTTGCAAGCCGCCTTAGGGCAAACCCTGGACGTGCTTTGGGAGCGGGGTGAAGCGTGTGAAGCCGGCTTTAAACATTTGGGCTACACGCCGAACTATTTGAAGGTCGAAACACTCTCACAATCGAACATCAGCAACCAAATATTACCTACCCACTTAACCCATATAGATAGCGATCGTTTGGTGGGTGTTTGCCTCTAGCCTCTAATTTTTTCAATACTTATTATTGAATCTGAGAAGCAGGAGCTTAGCGATATCGTTGACATGGCGCGTGGCATGCACCGATACACTGTATTTGTGAATTTTCTCCTCGCAGGCACGACTAAAGTCACTTTTTTGACGAAACAGGTATTGATGCCCGCGCATTACTCTAGAGAGACGGAAAGGCAGAATGGCAGAACAACCCATGGTCGATTCAGACGAGCTCGAGACTCAAGAATGGCTGGATGCGCTTGAGGCCGTTATCGAGCGCGAAGGCCCCGAAAGAGCACACTTTTTACTCGAGCGACTCATCGACAAGTCTCGACGCTCAGGCGCTAACCTGCCCTACAACGCCAATACTGCCTACGTCAATACCATCCCGCCTCACCTTGAAACGCTAAATCCAGGTGATCACGAATTAGAACAGCGCATTCGTTCCATGATTCGATGGAACGCAACCGCCATGGTGTTACGCGCGAATCGCGACGATTCGGGTTTAGGTGGCCACATCGCCAGCTTCGCCAGTGCAGCCACGCTTTACGATGTGGGATTTAATCATTTTTTCCACGCGCCCACCCCAGATCACGGCGGCGATTTAATTTTATTCCAAGGTCACTCTGCCCCAGGTGTATACGCACGTTCTTTTCTTGAAGGTCGTTTCAGCGAAAAGGACTTAGACAAATTCCGTCGTGAAGTGGATGGTGAAGGTTTGTCGTCCTACCCACACCCTTGGCTGATGCCTGACTACTGGCAATTCCCCACGGTATCGATGGGTTGGTGCTCGATGCAGGCGATTTACCAAGCGCGGTTTATGAAGTACTTGCAACATCGCAGCTTAGCCAAAACCGATAACCGACAAGTTTGGGCATTCTTAGGCGATGGTGAAATGGATGAACCTGAATCATTAGGTGCGATTTCACTTGCGGGCCGAGAGAAGCTCGACAACTTAAATTTTGTCATCAATTGCAATTTGCAACGCCTGGATGGCCCGGTGCGTGGCAACAGTAAAATTATTCAAGAACTCGAAGCCCTCTTTCGCGGGGCGGGTTGGAATGTGATTAAGGTGCTTTGGGGGTCTTATTGGGATCCCTTGTTAGCCCGTGACAGCAGCGGTAAGTTAGCGCAGCTAATGATGGAAACCGTTGACGGCGAATACCAAAACTTCAAAGCCAAAGGTGGGGCCTATACCCGCGAACACTTCTTCGGTAAGTACCCAGAAACCAAAGCCTTAGTTGCCAACATGACCGATGAGGACATCTGGCGTTTAAACCGAGGTGGACACGATCCGCATAAACTGTATGCCGCCTACAAAGAAGCGGTGGAACACAAAGGTCAACCCACGCTAATCCTGGCCAAAACCGTTAAAGGTTATGGCATGGGCGAATCGGGTGAAGGCACCAACGCCACGCACCAACAAAAGAAAATGGACATCGAATCGCTGAAAAAAATGCGCGATCGATTCGGTATTCCGCTCACCGATGAGGAAGTGGAAGCCCTCGAATACGTTAAACCCGACCCTGAATCGCCTGAAATTCAGTACATGATGGAGCAGCGTAAAAAATTGGGTGGCCCACTGCCCATACGACAAATAAAAGCGCCGCGTTTGGAACTGCCAGGCATCGATGCCTTTCAACCGATATTGGACGGTTCAGGTGATCGTGAGATGTCCACCACCATGGCCTTTGTGCGCATGTTAACCATCCTTACCCGAGATAAGAAAATCGGTAAGAACGTTGTGCCCATCGTGCCCGATGAGGCGCGCACCTTTGGCATGGAAGGTATGTTTCGCCAGTTGGGCATCTACTCATCTGTCGGCCAACTCTACACCCCACAAGATCGTGACCAGATCATGTACTACAAGGAAGATAAATCTGGGCAAATTCTTGAAGAAGGTATAACCGAAGCGGGAGCCATGTCGAGCTGGCTAGCTGCGGCCACCTCTTACAGCACGCACGGTGTGCAAACTATACCATTCTACATCTATTACTCGATGTTCGGTTTCCAACGCATTGGCGATTTGGCTTGGGCAGCTGGTGACATGCGCGCCTGTGGCTTTATGATCGGCGGAACGGCCGGTCGCACCACATTGAATGGTGAAGGTTTGCAGCACGAAGATGGTCATTCACTCGTGCTGTCAAGCACCATTCCGAACTGCATCAGTTACGACCCGTGCTACGGCTATGAAATGGCCATCATCATTCACGATGGTATGCGTCGCATGTTTAAAGAGAACGAACGTGTGTACTACTACCTCACGGCGATGAATGAAAATTATGTTCACCCACCCATGCCCAAAGGTGCGGAAGAAGGCATCATCAAAGGCATTTATAAGCTTCGCACTGTGGGCGAGAAACATAAAATGCGTGTGCGCTTGCTGGGCGGTGGCACCATTTTAAGAGAAGTCGAAGCCGCCGCTGAAATCTTGTCAGAAGAATGGAATATCGGTTGTGATATCTACAGCGTCACCAGCTTCAATGAATTAGCTCGTGACGGTCTGGATTGCGAACGTTGGAATATGTTGCACCCAGATGATGAACAACGCGTACCGTACATAGGACAATTACTTGGTGACAGTGATGCCCCAGTGATCAGTTCTACCGATTACATGAAAGCCTATTCTGACCAAGTACGCGAATACGTTAATGCAACTTTCGTCACGTTAGGTACAGATGGATTTGGTCGATCTGATACTCGAGCGAAACTGCGTGAATTCTTTGAAGTCGATCGGCGTTATGTCACCGTAGCTGCACTGCATGGCTTAGCACTGGATGACAAGTTGGACGCTAAAACCGTTGCTAAAGCGCTGCAACAATATGGCATTGATCCTGACAAACCGAACCCGGCAACGGCTTAAAGGGCAGCAGACAATGGCGAACACAACAGAGATTAAAATCCCCGACCTGGGTGGCGCAGAAACCGTTGAGGTCATTGAATTGCTGGTGTCGCAAGGCGATAGCGTTAACATCGATGATTCGTTGTTAACGCTAGAAAGCGACAAAGCCAGCATGGAAGTGCCCGCAGCAGAAGCCGGCGTTATACAAACGCTAACCGTGGCGGTGGGTGATACGGTTACCGAAGGCGATGTTATTGGAACCTTGGAAGTCAGCAGCGCAGCCGTTGAAGAACCATCGTCGAGCGAAAGTGCTGCATCAGAAACCCAAACAACCACAGATGCCGAAACCGCTCAAGCAGCAACACAAGCCGCATCCACTCCGTCCGAGACACCCGCTGCCGCACCAGCACCCACGCAAAACAAACCAGAAAATATGGCTGCTCCGGCGGCTTCCACGTCACCCACCGCACACATCTCTGACGAAAAAATAAAAAAGGCGCATGCCAGTCCTGGCGTTCGTCGCTATGCGCGTGAACATGGGGCAGACCTCAGCTTAATAAAAGGCTCGGGGCCGAAGAACCGCATTCTTCGTGACGATGTACGGGAATTTATTAAGCAATCGTTGGAAGGTGCATCGTCTACCTACGGTGCCGCCGGTATGGGCGCTGTGTCAGGAGGGGCCGGCATACCGTCACTTCCGGAAGTGGATTTCACTAAGTTTGGTGAAGTTGAACGCGTTGAAATGGGGCGTATCAATAAGCTAAGCGCGCAAAACTTACATCGCGCCTGGTTAAACCTGCCGATGGTGACGCACCATGATGAAGGGGACATCACCGAAATGGAAGCTTTCAGAAAAGAACTGAAAGCCAAACATAAAGAAGGTGACCCAAAAGTGACTGGCCTTGCATTCCAAATGAAGGCACTGGTTCAATCGCTAAAAACGTTTCCTAAACTGAACTCTTCATTATCCAATGACGGTCAGGCTTTGTTTTTGAAAAAGTATTTTCATATTGGTATTGCGGTTGACACACCCAACGGATTGGTTGTTCCCGTATTCCGAGATGTCGATCAGAAGAGCATCATGGAATTAGCCGCAGAAATGGCTGACATGAGCAGCCGCGCGCGGGCTAAAAAGTTGAAGCCCGATGAAATGCAAGGCGCTAGCATGACCATCTCCAGTTTAGGTGGCATTGGCGGTACGGGCTTTAGCCCCATAATCAATCCACCCGAAGTTGCCATTCTGGGTATCAGCCGAGCCAAGATGCAACCGGTATGGAACGGGCAAGACTTCGAACCGCGTTTAATTTGCCCCTTCTCACTAACTTATGATCATCGTGTTGTCGATGGCGCTGATGCAGCTCGCTTCATGGCACACTACGTTCAAACGATTGGCGATATCCGTCGCTTGTTGTTGTAATCGAGCCAACTGGAAACAACTCAAATGAGTGAATTGCAAACCATCAAGGTCCCTGACATTGGTGAATTCGATGGCGTAGAAGTCATCGAAGTCCTGGTTCGAGAAGGCGATGACTTAGAACTTGAAACTTCACTGATAACGGTTGAAAGTGATAAAGCCAGTATGGAAATACCCTCACCGGTTGCCGGCAAAGTGACATCCGTATTGGTTAAAACAGGCGATACGGTTGCAACCGGCTCCGACATTTTTGTGGTGGACGTTGCGAATGCCGCCAGCGCAACAGCTGCCGATGCTACGGCCAGCAGTGAGACAACCCCTTCAGCCACGACTGCCGTTGAATCTGCCGAAACAGCTGCGTCAACGACGCCGGTAGCAACGACATCTACAGCGCCCGCTGACAAAGCAAGCCTCAGTGCGGATGCTTACGATGTCGTGGTTATAGGTTCAGGCCCCGGTGGTTACACAGCGGCTTTCCGGGCAGCCGACTTAGGGCAGCGTGTTTTATTGATAGAACGCTATCCAATTCTGGGTGGGGTGTGTTTAAACGTTGGGTGTATCCCCTCTAAAGCCCTACTGCACACCACAGCCGTTATCAATGAAACCCGCGAGATGGCCGATCATGGGGTGACGTTTGGCGAACCTCAAATTGATTTGGATAAACTTCGCGGCTTTAAAGAATCGGTCATTGGAAAACTTACGGGCGGTTTGAGCGGATTGGCCAAACAACGCAAAGTGGATACGCTGCATGGCGTGGCTTCTTTCACATCCGCGAATACCTTAACCGTTGCGTTGGAAAACAACAGCGAGCAAAGCGTAGAATTTCATCATGCCATCATCGCCGCTGGCTCTCAAAGCGTAAAACTGCCAGGTTTTCCCTATGACGATGAGCGCTTGATGGATTCCACAGGTGCGCTTGAGTTGGCCAATATTCCAAAGCGATTACTCGTCATCGGTGGCGGCATCATCGGATTAGAAATGGGTTCGGTTTATGCCGGCCTAGGTAGCCAGGTGACGGTGGTGGAGTTATCGCCTAACTTAATGCCAGGCTGTGATCCAGACCTTGTGCGTCCCTTACAAAAACGATTATCCCAACAGTTTGAAAACATATTCCTTAATTCAAAAGTCACTGGAATCGCCAGTCAATCGGCAGGTTTGGAAGTGGCTTTCGAAGGGAAATCTGCACCTGAGGTGGACACCTTCGATCGGGTACTACTGGCGATAGGTCGCTCTCCGAATGGCAAGAAAATTAATGCAGAAGCTGCGGGTGTGTTGGTGAGCGATCGCGGTTTCATTGAAGTAGATTCGCAACAGCGCACTAACGTGGCGCATATTTTCGCCATTGGCGATATTGTCGGTCAACCGATGTTGGCACACAAAGCCACGCACGAAGGTAAAGTGGCTGCTGAAGTTATCGCCGGTAAGAAATCACATTTCGACGCACTCACCATTCCTTCCGTGGCATACACCGATCCTGAAGTCGCCTGGATGGGACTGACCGAAACAGATGCAAAAGCGCAAAACATCGCTTATGAAAAAGGTGTATTCCCTTGGGCTGCGAGTGGTCGTGCACTAAGCATGAATCGTGGAGAAGGCTTAACCAAGGTGCTGTACGATCCTGAAACAAACCGTATTTTAGGTTGTGGCATAGTGGGTATGAATGCCGGTGAGCTCATCGCCGAATCGGTATTGGCTTTAGAGATGGGCGCAGACTTAGAAGATCTTGCCTTAACGGTTCACCCTCACCCAACGCTATCAGAAACCATTAACTTCGCCGCTGAAGTGGCTGAAGGCACCGTTACAGACATCTACGCACCTAAGAAATAAACAGTAGCGATTAATTCGACTCTGCGAGATGGGCCGGTCGGCCCATCGCAGAAGCCGATATTTCACTACCAAAAAAGACTAGATTACCGTTGTCTTCCACCACATTGTCTACCCGTGTGGTATCCACACTGACATTAATAGCACCCGCATCGCTCGCGCGTTGCTCTGCCAGTAAGCTAACGCGCCCAGTGGCAAAGGTGGCAGCTTCCTCCAAAGAACTGAAAATCTGTGGACCATCAAGATCGTGTACACGCACGCGCTTCCCGCCTGCAGGCGATAAGGTCATTTGTACTTGTTGGCGTACGGTGCCAACCACAGCGCCTAGTGCATTGGCAACCGCCGCATGCTCATGTAGCACTGCATCGGTGTGTAAATAAGCTGCGCACTCAGGGTAATAGGCTTGCACCGGCGCACCCAAGGCTACAATGGATTGTTGGATTTTGGCCTGCAATTGCAAGGCGGCATCTCGTTGCGAAAACGTGCTTCGCAGTAAAGACTGCTGAGTGCTTGTTAGGCCTGTAGACGGCACCCCGTAAGGAGAATTTTTATTGCCCGCTGCTTTGTTGTCACTGGGCGTTTGCAGCAGAGTTTCAACAATACACATCGCCGATCGTTCTGCCACCTGTTGTTTAATTCGCAGCGAAAATTCCTGCACGTTTGCAAAAGTATCGCCTAAATTTTCAGCACTGTAGCGTGCCAACAATTGTGCACCCAGTGAAGACGCCTCGGTATCCCAATCGCTAACCTCGCCCAGCACATGACAAGCATCCGTGGGGGTAAACCCACTCAACTGAACAACACCACGTTGAATCAATGCATTCATGGCGCGATCTAAGGTTTGATCTTTGAATAGGTGTTGTAAGGCCATCGGCCCATCGTTAAGCGCTGCGCATAGTTCTTTTTGTTGACCGGTTAAACCGACTGGAATAGCAGAACGCAGCAGTGCGAATTGTGCATCGTGTGTGCGCGCCCAGCCATGTTCTAGTTGCTGCTGCAAAATCGCTTTACAACCGTCGAAGTCCATCGCCAAACGTGCAAGTGGTAATACTCTCGATGGGCCAATCGAAAAATCTCTGGCTTCTCGGTTGAATTGAATATGACTGTCACCACCTAAGCCAAACGTACGCACAGCGACGGCCTGCACCATCGTGCGCCACCCACCCACCATGGCACCGTTCGGGTCTAACTTAGGCAGCCCGTTTTCAAGCACCGCAATGTCGGTGGTTGTTCCCCCCATGTCCGACACCACTACATCTTGGTTGGCGTTCGATTGGCTTAATAAAAACTGAGCACCGACAACACTGGCGGCAGGCCCACTAAGAATGGTTTCCACAGGCGCTTGGCGGGCCACGTTGGCATGAATAAGTGAGCCATCACCTTTAACAATCATTAAGGGTGCGTCCACGCCTCGTTCAATTAACAAGGCGGCAGCAGAATCTAATAAGCTGCCAATCATCGGAATCAATCGAGCGTTAAGTAATGCGGTCAGCGCACGGCGAGGTGCATCCAACCCCGAACTTAATGTGTGGCCACAGCTCACAGGCTTTTCACACAATGATTCAATTATTTGCTGCGCCTCCCTTTCATGCTCGGGGTTTCTCACAGAGAACATAGCCGACACCGCAAACGCATCCACTTCGTTCAAATGAGCCAACACAAATTGTTTCACCGCCGACGTGTCCAACGGTGAGGCAGGCTGCCCATCGGATCGATGCCCACCGTCAATAAAACAATGCGCATTGTTGCCCAGAGCTTCTGACAATCGGGCTCGTTGCATTTGCTGTTCGGAATAACCAATCAGGATCAGCGCCACTCGGCGACCATGCCCCTCCACCAAGGCATTGGTGGCTAAGGTTGTCGACAGCGAGACCAGAGTGATGGGGTCGAAGTCACCCTGCTCCATCGCCTGCGCAACCGCACCGCGCAGGCCGTCTATCAGGTTTTCATGAGTGGTTAATGATTTGGCTTTGGCCACAACCGTTTGCGAGTCATCAATGATGACCGCATCGGTGTAGGTACCACCGGTGTCAAGCCCAAGTTGAAAAGGCAACCAAGTCTCCTTTGTGATCTATATCACAGAAATTCATTGAATAGGCACCCATTCACACTCGTGACTGCCCAAATATTTTCACCAAGCGGCCGCTATCTGTAGTGGAACTGGATTCCAAGACAAGAGTTGGTTCGTGCCAAACCTATATAGATACCAAACTGGCTTCTCTTTAATAGAAGTTCTCATCGCAGTTGTCCTAGTTGGGATACTGATGGGTATCGCTGCGCCCAGTTTTGACGGCGCAATGCGAAGCAGCCGAATGACAGGACACTACAATTCCCTCTCTGCCAGCTTAACGTTTGCCAGATCAGAAGCAATAAAACGCGCCTCTAATGTATCGGTTTGCGCCATGGCAACAGAAGAATCCTGCGGTACCGATTGGACCAAAGGCTGGCTGGTATTTAACGATGAAGGGGCCACTCGTGGCTTTATTGATCCCGGCGAAATTGTACTGAAGCGCGTCGTTACTAACGATGACAACCTAGATTTGACCAATCTTGCGCGTTTGACCACCGGATCGGCTTCACCCGTCGAGCGCCCATTCATTCGCTTCGGACCTCGCGGCACCAGCAATTGGCGTGGGGCCGGATTCTTCCTGTTCTGTGATGAGCGCGGAACACAAGCCGCACGAACGGCCAACATTTCCTTAGCAGGGGATGTAAGACGAGGACGCCGAGATGGCGCTGACCAGTTGATTAACGCCTTTGGTGGGACAACCACATGCCCTTAAATCGTCATCAAGAGCATGGGTTTAGTTTATTGGAAGTGCTGATCGCCGTCGTGGTGGTATCGGTCGGATTTCTGGCCACCGCTCGCATGCAAATCGAGGGCATGCGCTCCAGTCAAAACGCCTACTTTGTGTCCCAAGCCAATTTCATGTTGCGAGAAATGACAGATCGAATGCGGGCCAACAATGATGGCGTGGCCGATGGTTTTTATCAAAACGTGGAAACCTCCAGTGCAACCGATTGGCCCACTTGCATGACAGCACAGACGCAATGCTCGGCCCAACAAGTTGCTCAAGCTGATCTAGCGACGTGGAGCCGCCACTTACACCCACCTCCATCGGCTGTGGGGTTCATTCCACTACTGCCCAGCAGCGCCGCGATTGAAGCGGCTGGCCGAGTGGACTTCGATGCCGGCACAAACACCTACACCGTGTCTGTGCAATGGAGTGAACGCATGGGTAAAGAAGATACCGTTCAAACTCTCAGTGTGCAGGTGTTCCCATGACACTGAACAACGCATCGCATCAGTTAAGCCAGCCACACAAGCCCAGCCGGCAGCGCGGATTCACCCTGGTGGAGGTGATGATTTCTTTGGTGCTGGGTTTAATTTTAATTTCCGGTTTGGTCACAGCTTTTATGGGGTCCAAACGCAGCAGTGCGTTAAATGCAACGCTTACGGAAATGCAGGAAAGCGGTCGCTTTGCGCTCGATTCAATGATACGTGATATCCGCATGGCGGGCTTTCAAGGGTGTGCCAATGTTTCTGATACACCCGCACAAGTTCGAGCCGACTCCGCCCCAACGGAAAACTACTTGGAAGATTCATTACGCGTTTATACGATTAATAGCGCCACAACCTGGGATCCTGCACCGCACAGCAGTTTTACTATTCCAGACTCCATTGGCGAACCGGTACCCGGTACCCACGCGATATCAGTGCAGTTCGGCAGTGCAACGACCTATGAAATTGATCCCATGTCCACCACAGCATCGGCTGTTTCCGTGATGGCCAATGACATCGACATCGTCGCAGGCGACCTAGCATTAATATCAGATTGCAATGGCGCAGACATTTTTTATGTCTCGGGAAACAGCGGCTCAGTGCTACAGCACGCAGCATCCGCTAACAATGGCGATAACCGCCTGTCCGCACCCTATGGACAAGGCGACAGTCGAAACCGTCCGCGCATCATGCGTTTTGAAGCCAACATTTATTATGTCGGGCTCACCGGACGAACAAACAGTAGCAACGAACCGGTTCGAGCGCTGTATCGACAAACACTGCCCTTCACGAACCCACCCATTGAAATGGCAGAAGGGGTTGAGAACTTACGCATAAGGCTCGGGGTTGAAGATCCAACCAATGAAGGGCCTTTAACTTACGTTGAACCTGATCATGCCTTACTGGCCACCCACCGAGTGCGCTCCGTGCAGGTTGGATTTTTGATGCAATCCTATGATGACGTGACTTCGGATCCGGACACCCGCACCTATCAAATCGCAGGTTATGACATCACCGCATCCGATGCTGCAAATTCTGATGGTTCATCGCATGGTAAAGATAAAAAAATGCGTTTGAGCTTTAACGCATCTGTGGCTGTTAGAAACCGATGAAGACAATTCAATTCGGCAGACCCAAAGAAACCGGTGCAGCATTGATTGTTGCCATGGTGATCCTTTTCATGATTTCGATTCTGGGTATTTCCGCTATGCAGTCTTCAAACGTTGAAACACAGTTGGCCAGCAATGCGTTAGTGAAAGAGACCACATTTCAATCAGCTGAATCTGCCACAGACGCCATTTTAACGGTACCCAATGTATTGGCTGACGTTGTGTGCCAGGAAGAAGCCAACGACACAATTATGTCGAATTTGAATCGAACCGATAATCAAGAAACGAATGTGAGTGTGCAATACGGCGGCTTGGCTATTACACCAGGCTATGCCATCACCGATAAATTTGCTACGCACCGTTTTTATATCACGGGCGAATCAACCATAGACGATATGAATACCAGTACCAAAATTGTCAAAGGGCAAACTGCTGTGGGCCCAGCAAGTAATGGAGCCGGGTGTTAAACGTGAAAAATATGATATTCCAACCCTTTAGATCAGCTTCGTTAAATCTCTTACGAACAACGCTTTTGAGTGCAGTTGCGGCTTGTGCCATCGCATCTCCATCCTACGCTGATGACACTGAAATATTCTTTGGTCAGAGTAAAGATGCATTCGAAACGAATCCGAACATCTTATTCGTTCTGGATAATTCAGGTTCGATGAATTCTCAGGACGGTGGCACTGTTAGCCGCTTAGATCAAATGAAGAATGCCATGCGATTGCTATTGGATCAATCGTCAAACTTTAATGTAGGCATCATGGCTTTCCAAGGTAGACGGGGAGGCGCTTCCGTGCGCTACCCCATAGGCGATCTGGATACCGACTCAAGCTCGCTATGCACCGATGGCATTTGCCCCAACGAAACAGTGATTGTTCGGCCGCGTAATAGCAGTGACGATGCAGTGCAAAACGATGAATCACTGGAAGTGATCCTAAACAATCAACACTTGATTATGGGCACAGTTACGCCTCAAGATATAACTGATGCAGAATTGGGCACGACAACCGCAGCGACATCAGCTACAGACCCTAGCGACAAAAATGCGAATTTAATTACAAAAACGTATTTGTCGAGCATCTCAGTACAAGAATCTGTGCAAGCCAGCGATGGGGTGTTTACTTGGCAAAATAATCAACTTGCTGATCGTTGGTTTTTTAAAGATTCTGATTCGCGTGAACCCCTATACGGCTATCAATTTAAAGAAGTTGATATTCCAGCGGGCGCTACCATCACCAGTGCCAGCATCGAATTCAGTATGACAGGATCTGCCAATCAAGCCGGCGAAGTGGCTGCCTACATCGCAGCAGAACAAACCGCTGTGCCACCAGAATTTCCAGCGAATGGTAGTTCCGCAGATGCCACGGGTGTAGTCACACTAATTGAACGCAATGATTTAACCAGTCGTACCAATGAAATTGTGGCTTGGAATAGCATTCCAGGCACCATCGACAACCCGTCAGACAACGGGTTAAAACTCACAACGCCCAATGTTGCAAATATTGCCAATGAGTTGGTGAACCTACCCTCTTGGGAAAGCGGCAACACCATGAGCTTTCTATTCTCACCACAAGATAGTTATGTGGGTAGTAATGAAAATGTACGCGAAATTTTTAGCGGTGGCGCTATTGAGGCGAACCAGCCAAAGTTAACCATCGTTTATGAAGAAACGGTTACGAATACCGTACAAGTCACCACGTCAACAAGCTTGAATCACATTGACGAATACACCATGGAAAATACTGGCCAAGTCAATCGCAATACCACAAACGAGGTGTCGCAATTATTTCACGCAGGAGTTGGCAACAAGCCCAGACAGATCGCTCTGCGATTTCCTAACATTGATATTCCGGAAGGGGCAACGATAAGCTCTGCCAATCTCACGTTGCGATTACATAACGCCGAATCATCCGTTTCACCAGACAGTGATTGGTTACCTGTCATTTCAACACAGCCAGCAGATTTATCGGTTCCACCGCCTGATGGGGATCCAGGCACTGGCACCGGCACCGGCACTGGCACAGATGTCGGTGCGGCAGGTGGATCAGGCACTGTTGTAAAAAATTTAGCTATTAATATAAACGCAGAACTCAGCGCCGATCCAACCGCCGACGCCGCAACACCAATCAATGAACGTCCACTAACCACAGACTTTATTGCTTGGAGTGATGTGCCGGACGAAGCGGGTACCGATATCATCTCGCCTAATTTGTCAGTCTTGATTGATTCCGTTCTTACATTGGACGATTGGGAAGTTGGTAATACAGTCTCTCTCGTACTATCCGCCCCAGGTGATTATAACGACATACCGGTGAACATCCGAGAAATATTAACGGGAGCGTCCGACTACAAACCAGTGTTGGATATTCGTTGGACAAAGGACAATGTCTCTAATGAGAACACACCGGTATCTCACACGACGGCAGTGCGATTTAGAAATGTGCATGTCCCACCAGGGGCTACCATAAAAAGTGCTGAAATTATTCTGCACGCAGCAGCGCCCAGTGGGGAGGCGGCTAGCTTTGATCTCAGTGGCGAGGCGGTTGCTAATACAGCGCCATTTGAATTGACTAATAACGATATTGGTTCTCGTCAGCGCACTACTGCACGAGAAACCTGGGATGTAGAACCCTGGACAGCGGTTGGTAATGAATACACCAGCGTTGATATCACCAGTATTGTTAGTGAAATCACGAATCAAACCGATTGGTGTGGCGGTAACCCGCTGTCGGTGTTTATTAAAGGTACAGGCAACAGATTCGCTCAATCAGTCGAAGCAAATGCATCGGAAGCACCGGCATTGAGAATTGAGTACGCGCTAGATACGGTTCCTGAAGATGGGTATTGTTCAAACAGTTCTGTGCTTGTTTCAGTCTCGGACGGCTCTGATGATGGGGTGGAAGACGCCAGTGGAAACATGGCGCTTTCCAATACTTATCTAGCCACGAATCACTCTGAGGGATCTACAGAAGATCACACCATAGGTTTACGTTTTCGAGGTCTACAATTGCCCCTTGGCGCCGTGATAACCAGCGCCACCCTTGAGATGACCGCAGCGGCGGATATGACCGATGACATCAGTGCAACCATTGCAGTTGAAGATTCAGATAATTCAGGCCCCTATGTTTTAAGTAATCCGGCAACCCATATATCAGCGCGCAGTTACACCGGCTCGATTAATTGGGCACAGCCAGGAAATATTGCAACGGGCGATAGTCTGTTCTCAAGCGATATAACGCCACTGATTGGAAGCATCGTTAATAAGACCAATTGGTCTGCTGGTAATTCAATTTCGTTCAAAGTCACCGCGAATTCCGGTAACTTGGACATCACATCCAGAGAAGGTGATGAAGCGGCTTCTCCTCGACTGATTGTTTACTACCAAGCAGAAAGACAAGCGGCAGGTGCACAAAATCGAAGCAAAATACAGCAAATCGTCGATGAACTCTACGCCGTGGGTGATACACCGATTGTGGAGGCGATGTACGAAGCCAGCAACTATATGCGTGGCGAAGCGGTGGACTATGGACTGGTTCGAGGATCAGAATACTTCAGTAGACGTTGGTATAGAGTCAGTCACCCCGGTTCGTATGAAGGCGGTGAAGTTTCGCGACCCTATGGCTGTAACGATGGTGATTTAAACGCAACGTCTTGCGCGGAAGAACGCATCAACACCAGCCCTGCCCCCGTGTACAAGTCACCGATAACCAGCCAATGCCAAAGTAACCATATTGTCCTGTTATCCGATGGTGCGGCCACGTCCAACAATGCCGTTGAAAAGGTTGAAAAGAAAATTAACGAGACATGCAGCACCTCTCATACGTACGGTGATAGGTGTGGCAGGGAGCTAGCATCTTGGCTTAAAAATTACGACCAATCAGACAGCTTTGCGGGCGAGCAGTTCATCACTACTCATACGATAGGATTTAACCTAAACGATCCAACCTTTTTGCAAGGCATTGCCAATGCGGGTGGAGGTACGTTTGAACCCGCCAATTCGGCGTCAGAACTGCTGGTTGCATTTAAAAAGATTTTCAATAACGTCAGCCAACGAAACGCAAGCTTTGTAGCCCCTGGGGCGACAGTAAGTCAATTTAATCGACTACGAAATAGAAACGACGTGTACTACGCCATGTTCAAACCCTCGGGCACTGCTCGCTGGAGTGGGAATCTGAAGCGCTACCGCATAGGCGAAGATAACAATAACAAATTCGCCTTGTTCGATGCTAACGGGGACTTAGCCATTGATGAGAGCTCAGGTACCTTTGATACCAATTCTAAGAGTTTCTGGTCAAGCAAAACCGATGGTGACGATGTAGAAATCGGCGGAGCTGCAGAACAAATCCAAAAATCTAGCACCTCTTATGACACAAGAAAGGTGTACACCTACACTGGCACGAGTAACGAACTGACCCATGCCACGAACCGCTTCGACTATGACAACAAAGATATTGACATAAGTTGGTTGAACTTACCGGCCATAGTGGAAGCCGACGCGGACAGAGTTCAAGAATTAATGGATTGGAGCCGAGGTCGAGATCTAGCTGACGACGACGGTGACGGCAACACAGATGAAGTTCGAGATCACATGGGGGACCCAATGCATTCGGTGCCTGTGGTGGCGAACTACGCTAACGGTGAGTCGGTTATTTATCTTGCAACGAATGAAGGTTACATGCACGCCATCGACGCCGATAGCGGCAACGAGCATTATGCGTTCATTCCAAAAGAGTTGTTAAAAAACCTATACAAATTTTATCGTAATGACAGCACTCGCAATCGCCCATATGGGCTTGACGGCGGGAAGATGCTTTGGCACGAAGATACCGATCAAGACGGAGTTATCGATACGGATGAAACAGCCATTCTTTACATTGGTATGCGCCGAGGTGGCGATTCCTATTACGCGCTAGATGTAAGTACTTACAACCAACCCAAGTATTTATGGAGCATCAAAGGCGGGCTTCGAGTCGAAGACACCGATGACAGCACTGCAAATGGTGATTATGAAGAACTGGGCAGTACATGGTCATTGCCAGTGAAAACCAAGATATTGGATGGTTCCACAGTGAAAGATGTCATTATCTTCGGCGGTGGCTACGATCCAAACCAAGATCCTGCGAATGAGGCATCAGTTGTCACTTCAGCGGGCGCCAGCGCAACAGATCCTGCAGACAGTGGCCAGGTAAGAACTACAGACAGTATTGGCCGTGCAATTTTTATCGCTGATGCAGAAACTGGCGAGCTGATTTGGAAAACCAGAAGCACCGACCCGCGATTCAGTGACATGCTTTACAGCATACCGTCTCAAGTACGCCCCATTGATATCAATTTCGACGGCATTATTGATCAACTTTATGTAGGGGATATGGGCGGTCAAATCTGGCGTATGGATTTCGATAACACATTGGTTAGCACGGATTCGATTGATAGCCGAATTAATGCTGGCAAAATTGCCGAGCTGGCTGGAGATACGGCCAAAAGCAATCGTAAGTTCTACTACCCGCCCGATGTCGCTATCATCAGTATCAATGGCAGACAATTGTTAACCTTATCGATTGGATCCGGCTGGCGCGCACATCCACTCGATGATGTGGTTGAAGATCGTTTCTACAGCTTACGATCGCCCTACGTATACGGCCCACCCATTGATAGTTTTGGCGTCCTATCTTACGATTCAGTGACTGAAACTACGTCTGGCTTGATTGACGTCACGGATGACATAAATGCTGCAGTGGGAGCGGACGCGAAAGGATGGTTTATTCGAATGGAGCGTTCCGGCGAGAAATTCTTAAGCAGTAGCTTAACGTTCAATAATCAAATCTTAGTAACTTCTTATCTACCCGCGATCGACTCTGACGCCTGCGATGCAGCAATTGGGTCTGGCAGCTTATACGGATTAAGTCTGTACAACGGTGCACCTATCCTGAATTTGGACGGAAACGGTTCAGAAGAATCGTTAACCAAAGCCGATCGAAATAGATTTTTGGATAATTCAGGCTTACCGCCCGAAGTCTCTGTACTGTTCCCTGAAGTGGGTGACAACAACAGCACGGTTTTTCAGGTTGGCAAGGAAACAATCAATGATATTGATGCCGGCAACACCAGCAAAACCACCTTTTGGCAAGAAGTATCTGAAGGCCATGATTAATCGGTAATGGCTGAATAAACCTGTTGGGATGAGACCCATCACACAATTTATTAGACACGAGTGAACCTTCGCCCCGATCGGGTCGATAACCTTGTTTAAGCTTGGAGCACAATGCAATGATGACCGATTACAATCAAATGCAATACAACACAAAGAAGAGCGCAGGATTTACGCTCATTGAGGTCATGATTGTCGTTGCGATCATCGGAATCATCTCGGCCATTGGATTTCCTTCCTATTCCAGTTACGTCAAGAAATCCCGGCGAGCCGATGGCCACTTGGCGCTACTGAATGTGGTGCAAACCATGGAGCGATGCAAAACGGCTCGATTCTCTTACGCAAATTGCACTGTTCCCCCGAGCCAAGCGAAGTCACCTGAGCAGTACTACGAAATCGCGTTGGACGGTGGTTTGACGGCAAGTACCTTCACAATAAAAGCGACTGCCAAGAACGCACAGACAAAAGATACCGGTTGCACCGAATTGACCATTGACGAATTGGGTGAAAGACTGCCCGCAGATTGCTGGTAGACACCCTCCCTTAATCATTTTTTGTATTCATGTGATCTTCGTCTGAGGTCTAGTCGACAACTTTCTTTCCTGTCAGCTCACAGTTCATCTAACCAACTGTACTCAGCCTCTAATGTTGCACCTTCTAATGCCGCTATCTTGGGTATGGAAAAGTTACGCACCAATCGCGGCTTTACGCTGATCGAGCTTGTAGTGGCCGTTGCAATATTCGGCCTCCTGATCGCCGTTGGTTTGCCGAGTTTTAGTTCGGCAATTTCAAACAGTCGGATAAGTTCGCAATACAACAACACCATTGGCGCATTCTTTATCGCCCGATCAGAGGCGGTTAAGGCGTCCGCGAACGTCACCGTTTGCGCAAGGTCGCACGATCAGTCACAGACTTGCAAGCAAAACGGTGGTGATTGGTCAGACGGCATAGTGGTGTTTCAAGACAACGACCCAGTATCTTCGGACGGCGACATCATCATCGGTGCGGAAGACACCATTCTTCATGTTGAGCCAGAACTCACTGGCGAGAACACGTTAATCACTTACGGTTCGACGGATAACACCGCAGCTCAAGCGGAAGCTCGTTCTTACGTGGTTTACAACCCGAACGGCAGTACAAATTGGCGCGGCGTCTCGGCGATCCTGTGCGACGACCGAGGGGCCACTATGTCACGTGCTATGAACATAGTGATTACCGGTGATATTCGTCGCGGCCGAATTCCTGAAAATGGCGATACCCCACTGGATACGTTTGGTCTTGAGGCCACTTGTCCATGAGACTTCGGAATCAACGAGGGGTGGGCTTAGTTGAGATTATGGTGGCTGTTGTCATCGTATCCATCGGATTTCTGGCCGCTGCATCGATGCAAGTGCAAGGCATGCGATTCAGCCAGGGCGCTTATTTCCGCTCACAAGCCTATTTCATGGCCAGTGAAATTATTGACCGCATGCGCAATAACACCCGAGCGGTAACCCTGAATTTATATGCGAATAAACAAACCGGCTCTGGCCTGACCAACCCCGATTGCAACAACAACAATTGCGATTTTACCGAAATGGTAGACCAAGATTTAAGGGACTGGAGTGCGTCTTTGTACAACTTTGACGGTGTGAATAATTTTACACCGGCGCTGCCCAGCGCGGGCGGTATCGAAGCCCGCGGCACCATTGAACTGATTCAACAAAATGAATATCGCGTGACCCTATTTTGGGCAGAGAATATTAATGGTGATACCGAAGAGCAGTCTTTGTCCGTTAATTTCGCCACCGAAGAATTCCAAGCTAACTGATGTGTGACTTCATGAAAAAGCACCGCACACAAAAAGGGTTCTCGCTGGTCGAGTTGCTCATCGCCATGACACTGGGATTAATATTAATCTCCAGCATGATTGCGGTATTTTCTGGCAACAAACGTTCAAGCGAATTGAATTCAGCCACCGCAGACTTACAAGAAAGTGCTCGCTACGCGGTGGAACAAATTTCTCGTGATGCTCGCATGGCAGGTTATGCAGGGTGCTTGCGTATTGATGCGTCCAATGCGGTCAATGTGTTAGCTAATGACTCACCGACGAATGATCTTCGCGCAACCATCGTAACCGGATCTGCGGTTATTGACAGCCTGCTTTGGAATCCAACATTGCCAGGCCTTGCCCCACCGACTACCAACGTAGCTAAGCCCGGCACACATGTGCTCATGCTGCAATACGGTGGCCCAGATTCTACGGAACTGGCGATGGGCATGCGCTTAGGTGGACAAGAAAGTCCGGTAGCCGATGTGACCACGTTTGATAACCCAAATTTAACCGTTGGGGACCTGGCCATTATTTCAAACTGTGAATTTGGGGACCTTTTTGAAGTCACCGCTGCCACAGTGAACGGCGGCAACAGCGTGTTCAGCCATGGTGCAGCAGCAAATGCCAGTGGGGCGTTCACACGAGCGTATGGTAATTCTGGAACCATCGCCTCCACCAAGTTGATGAAGTTTCATTCCAACGTTTACTACGTGGGTGAGAATGGGCAAACTAATGAAAGCGGTGACCCACTCTATTCTTTGTACCAACAATCCCTACCCTACAATTCGGCCGACAACCCACCCGTTGAACTAGTCACAGGCGTTGAAAATTTTCGTGTTGCCTATGGCGTACGAGACCCCGTTACCGAAGGCCTTCGATATGTTAGTGCCAACGACGCCCTATTCGATCCCGGCAGAGTTGATGCCATTCGATTAGGCATTTTGATGGTGTCCTACGATGAAGTGGCAGACATGGAAGACGAGAACACGTACGCCATTGCAGGCTGGCAAATAAAACCCGCCGGTGCCGGCGTACCCGCTGGTGAATCACATCCAAAAGATCGTCGTATACGCTTAGCGTTTACCACAACCATCACGATCCGTAATCGAAGGAACTTGTAATTCTATGAATTCGATTAATCGTTCACAACAAGGCGCCGCGCTGCTCGTTGCGATGGTGATGATATTTATGATCTCCATCATGGGGGTTTCGGTTATGCGTAACTCATCACTGGAACACCGTATGGCATCTAATTCAATCCAATCTGCAACGGTTTTCCAAGCTGCAGAATCGGTGGTCGAGCAAACTCTCAATGACACCGACGCCTTAACCGCTGCTTTCCAAGCCACCGGCAACAACTGCCAAGGCGATCCCATTGTCTGGAATGTCAATCTCCAAGGCAATGACATCCACGGCTTACAAACTGAAGCCAAAATAAGATTCACTCGAACCGGATTAGCTGAAGGTTATTCAAGTGATCTAGCAACCGCATTACATTTTGAAACTCTAGGCACAAGCAAGATTGTTTCTGCACGTGCTGAATCTGCCGTTATACGCGGCGCTTCTCGGGTCGTTCCAAAGGGGCCACAATGTCAATAAGTGATAGAAGACGCTATGCGCTAGATGCACGCCATAGATCGTGTGCATCGAGGATTAAAACCACATTCTTCGCATCCGTTGTGTCGATGGTGTGCTTAGGCACTGCCACCGCCGACGATACCGAAGTGTTTTTCGGGCAAGTTGATCGCAACTCGAACAACCAACCTAACGTCTTGTTTGTGCTGGATACTTCCGGTTCAATGAATATAAGAGACACTGCAGTCGCGGGTAATGACACACGACTTGAACGCATGAAGGATGCCATGACAACGATTCTGAATCAATCAGATAACGTTAACGTGGGCATCATGCGTTTCAACGGTAGCTCTGGTGGGGGCGCTGTTCTTTATCCGATTACGTCAATTAATGAACAGATCTGTGAATCCAATGACTGCGGCGAAGTGAACGTCATCGCCAAGATTGCAGGATCAACTGATGACATCGAAGAAATGGGCACAGGTGCCGTTTCCTTAGACGGAAATATTTTATCGTTGCAGGCGGCTGGCGTTGGTGATGAAAATAGAAAAATCGGCCTTCGATTCAAAGATTTAAACATTCCACAAGGCGCCACGATAACCAGTGCAACGCTTGGCTTTATCGCACGAGATGACAACAATTCTAGTGCGGATACGATCACCATCCAGACTGAGAGCACCGACAACGCAGCAACTTACGCAGCGAGCGCTAGTAGCGCCTCAAGTCGCCCTTATGGCACGCCCGCTGTGTGGCAGCCTGAGCCTTGGCAAAAAAATAAGCTTTACAACTCAGTTGACATAGCCAGCCAGGTGCAAGAGGTTGTTAACCGTGCTCAATGGTGTGGTGGTAACGCCATGGGTTTTATGCTGAGTGGATCCGCAACTCGGGATATCGTATCTTATGATGCCTCACCTGCGAACTCTCCGGTGTTAAAAATCAGCTACGACAGTACCTCAATCCCAGCGGGTGGCGGTTGTGCTGTGAAGTACGCCATCGCCCAAGTAAGTACCGGTTACGATGACGCGGAAGAACAAGAACGCCGGTTCGTAAACCCCTGGAGTCAGGATTTAGAGCTATTCACCGATAATGGAAGCAAACAGACAATCGGTGTTCGATTCACCGACGTACAAATTCCGAAAGACTCCGAAATTCTAGAGTCAAACATTACGTTTAAAGCGATTAAGAACAGCTCGGGAACGACGTCCGGCACTATCACGGGTGAAAGTAGCGCATCACCTAAAACCTATCAGCGTCAACGTTATAACATCAGTAGACGTCCTCGAACGAATTCGATAGTTGAATGGGACAATCTGAGTTCAATCGCAACCAATGACCTTGTGGTTACGCCAGATATTTCAAATATTGTTGCGGAACTTACTAGTCGCAGTACTTGGCAATCAGGTAACGCCTTGTCTTTTATTATGGACAGCAAAACCACCGCCGGCAAGGTGTCGGTGGCGTCTTACAATTATTCGCCAACAGATGCACCCAAATTGGTAATAAAGTACAAATCTATTGTACAGCCAAGCACTGAAGCCCCAACTTACATCACCGCTCGTGATCGGCTACTAACTGAAATCACGGGTATGACGGCCACAGGTGGCACACCCGTTGTTGATGCTTATTACGAAGCAACGCAATACATGTTAGGTGGCGCAGTGGACTACGGAACGCAACGCGGTGTATCCAAAAGTCGATTCCACCGGGTATCGCACCCACTCGCTTATACCGGCGGAACCCTTTATCGACCTGATGGATGCACGGATAGTGATCCGGATTCCATTGACTGTATAAAAGAGTCTATTAGTGGATCGGCAAGTTACATCTCACCGATAGAATCCACCTGCCAGACCAATCATATTGTTCTTCTTTCCGATGGAGAGGCTACGTCCAACAGCGCAGTCGGAAAAGTTGAATCCTTAATTGGAGAGAGTTGTGCCCCGAACAGCGATTCTAGACAAAAATGTGGGGTTGACCTTGCCGAGTGGCTGCAAACCACTGACCATTCGGATTCATTGCAAGGTGAACAAACGATTAAAACCTATACCATTGGTTTTAACATTGACCACCCTTTCTTAAAAAGCATCGCACAAGAAGGTGGTGGTCGCTACTTCAGAGCCGACAGTGCCGCCGAGTTAGTGGCACGTTTCCAAGATATCTTGTCGGATGTGTATTCAGTTGACACCAGCTTTGTGGCCCCAGGTGCAACGGTTAACCAATTTAACCGCCTTACTCACCGGGACGACATTTACTTTGCGCTGTTCAAGCCTGAAGAACGTCCAACCTGGTCGGGTAATTTGAAGAAGTACCAAGTTGGTTTGACCAATGACGGCACCGTAACGGTTTTTGATCACAGCACTCCCAAAAAGAATGCGGTGGACGAAGAAGCAGGCTTTTTTGACGAAACGGCTAAAAGTGATTGGAGCACAGTCACTGATGGAAGTGATGTGGCAATCGGTGGTGCTGCAGAAATGCTCTCCACACTCGACGCTTCTAGCAAAGGCTTGTTTGGGCGTCAGTTGTACACCATTTTGTCAAACACTGACTCCATTCCCAGCGATGGCCTTGAAATTATTGCCGAAGCCAACTTGATTCACGAAGACAACACAAACTTTCAAGACTCAGATTTAGGTATATCCAGCACTGAAGCAAACGTCGATGACGTTGAAATCAAGCTTGATAACCTATTGAAATGGGCACGTGGTATTGATGTGAAAGATGAAAACAAAAACGGTGATACAAATGATTGGCGCGCGCACATTGGTGACCCAATGCACTCACGCCCCGTCATTATGAATTACGCTGCCTCACCGGAGCCGTACACAACCATTTTCTTAGGCACCAACGAAGGTATCGTGCATGCGGTAAACAATGTCGACGGTAAAGAGCTTTATTCTTTTATGCCTAAATCACTGTTACCGAACATCAAATCTACCTTCGTCAACTCCACAGGAACGAAACACCCCTATGGCTTGGATGGGCCGATTACGACGTGGACTGTCGATGCCAATAATAATGTCATGGTTGATTCCAATGAAAAAGCGATGATGTTCATGGGCATGCGACGTGGTGGATCTAATTACTATGCCTTCGATATAGCTCAACGAAAAAACCCAAAGCTTAAGTGGGTTATAAAAGGTGGCGACACCCCTACCCCAGGGTTTGAACAACTGGGGCAGTCTTGGTCGCGCATGGTACCCACGAAAATACGCTACAAGAACGACACTCGAAATGTAGTCATTTTTGGCGGTGGTTACGATCTAAGCAACGATGTTGACTACACTGTCGGTGCGGTTCCTAAATCAGAAGACACCATTGGTCGTGCCATCTTCATTGTAGATGCCGAAACCGGTGAACTGATTAACCAAATCGGCCACAGTTCAGATACTGGCGCAGATGTTAAATTCAACGACCTAAAGTACGCCATTCCATCGGATGTGCGCGTATTGGATATCGACGGAAACGGGTTTGCTGATTCGTTGTTCGTAGGCGATATGGGAGGCCAGGTGTGGCGCTTCGATTTCAACTTGTATCACGATACCGGTGACTTGCTACAAGGTGGTGTACTGGCTCAATTAGGTTCTACCAGTACCACTTCATTGGTTAATAATCGACGTTTCTTTTACGAGCCCGATGTGGCGCTGATGCGTGAGAACGGCGAACGATATCTTTCCGTAGCCATCGGTTCTGGCTGGCGCTCACACCCACTCAATACGGATGTGAAGGATGAGTTTTATGTGATCCGTTCGTATGACGTTTACAATTTGCCAGAAGGCTACGGCAAGAAGGTTGCCGACGGTGATTATAAGCCACTGACTCGAGATGACTTAACGGATATTTCCAGTGATGTCGATACTATAGTTAGTAGCCATGGTTGGAGACTTACGTTCAATGATTCTGGTGAAAAAGTACTGGGAGACGCTCTAACCGTAAACGGTCAAATTGTGTTTACAACCTACATGCCGGAGTCTAATCTGGTGGCCTGTGCGTCTGCTCTGGGTTCGGGTGCGGTTTACGCCATGCGAGTGGCAGATGGTCGTCCATCACTCGATTTAGACAACGACGGAAGCAAAACCACCGTGGATCGTCGGGACGTGCTAAACCATGCAGGCGTGCCGCCTGAGGCAACAGCCCTTATCGTGGAAGGCAATGTTCTCGATACCGATGGCAACCTAACTAAGATCATTAAACCAACGATTTTAGTGGGACCGGAACAGCCCTTAGATGGTTTGTTTGACACCAATTTAACTCGACGTGAGTTCTGGATTGATGCAGGCATGACACATGAGGGTGCTCGGGGCGCGTCTATTGATGCACGTCAGGACAGCTCAACAACAACAGCAGAAACACAGACTCAATAAGCTGTTTTCTGTAATTTCCTGACAACGAAAAAAGCCCGCTTAACGCGGGCTTTTTTTTGATAATCTGTTCAGCATGGATAAAAGACTGCTCGATATACTGGTTTGCCCTGTCACTAAAGGTCGGCTCATCTCACAAGCGGATGAGCTTTGGAGCCTCCAAGCGGCGTTGGCCTACCCTATTCGCGATGGTATCCCTGTCATGATTGAAGAAGAAGCGCGAACGCTTAGCCATGCTGAAATTGAAGCCGCTCGAAAATAGCCGACCTTGTCGCCCGCATAGTTGGCCGATTTTTAGTTAGCCAAGCTCAGTTAGTTATAGTGATCGTAACCACTTCTGAACGCGCTTCCAACCAGCCCTTCGATGATCCTGCGTACTGACGCATCTGCAGAAACAAAGACTGTTGTGATGCGAGATTACCGGCAACACGAATAGAATCGGTATACGGTTTCCATTTCGCATTCGAAAACGAACTGTCTGAATCAATTCGGTAATGGCTCGGCGCACCCGTAACGGTTGGGCGAAGTACCAACGCGGCACCTTGGTTTACATCGATGTTCTGGATGGTGATCGGGGGTATGCCAGGGCCTTCAACCATCGTGCTACCTGCACGGCATCGAGGACCAGGTACACCGTCGACTAAGGTCACTTGCTTGACCAAGTTAAAGCCACGCGCCGGCTCTTCAATTCGTATTCCAGCGAAACGGGTTTTAGAAACCGTCACCACCAGCGGTACATTCGGCACATCGACTCGTACGATGCCATCGGCGCCAGTAAATTCAGCACCGAATTGCGAGTAGTTGCCGGCTAAGCCAATACATACAGACGCACCCGCAACGGGTTTGCCTGCAGGGTCTACAACACGAACCCCGTAAGTGGCAGCTGAAGCTGTGTGCGCGGTGGTCATCGCTGCAACGGCCAACACCGTACCAGCGGTTAATTTTTTAAATGCCGAGATTCGATCGTTCATGTTATTCCCCAAAATTCATTGAATAACCACGCGGCCCCATTGGGGAGTCAGTGATTTGACTAATCACTGCTGAGCGTCGTTATTTTGACGTAGGACTATTTCACCCTAAGCGCTGATTTTGGTAAGGGATGGGTGTCACAGAAAGTGCGCAGAGCGCGCGAGGGGATGATTGTTTTGAGCAGCACTGCTCACAGTGCTTATCGATCATGCCAACCTAGGACTGCCAGTTGCGCACATTTCCCGTATCGATGTGGACGAAGCCTGCATTGGCGTAATAACCAACGCCCCCAGCTTTCATGGCAATCGCATTTTGTTGGATGGCTTTCGCAGGGACACCCGGGATATTGATATCCATGGCACGAGCTTCCATGTGAAGGCTGTACTTGGCCACGCCATTAGAGCGCTTACGAAGTGCCGCATTGGTCTCCGGGGTGCGATAACCGGATAAAACGTGAACTCGTTCCTCAGTTTCCAGCGAGGATACCAGTATGTAGAGGTGATCAATCAGTTTCACGTCGATGGCTTTCACACGATTGGCTCGGTGGTCGCGCATGAGATGGTTTATTTCAGCCATCGACTCTGGTATGTACTCACCATCAGCCCAGTAGACCAGGTCCAATTTCTCCCACGTATGGGCGTTGGCCATGCGCAGGCGCCGCTCGGGTAGCTTCAGTGCGGCAGCCAGAGGCGACGCACCCAGGGCAAGCGTGCCCAAGCCAAGGCCTAAGCCTTTGTTGAAGAGCCGTCGATTGGGGCTTTGCAGAGACGTAATGTCTGACTGCCAGGCCGCGATGCGCCGATTTTCAGATGGATTCATGGTGTTCTGATTGTCGAAGGTTGCCTGCCACCGGTCGTCGCAGTACGAAAAGTCAATTTATCGACGCACTTTGCCATATTTGGCGCAACTTTTCAGCTACATCTTGGTGAGAATTCCACCAGATTCAGACATATTCCACGCTCACGATCTCGTATTCGCGAACTCCACCCGGGGCTTGGACTCCGACCACATCGCCCTCTTCCTTACCAATCATGGCTTTGGCTACCGGTGAGCCGTACGAGATTAAGCCGGATTTTAAATCGGCTTCATCGTCCCCAACGATTTTGTATTTTGTTTCAGCTTCACTTTCTAGGTCCATGAGCAGCACCGTGGTGCCGAATACGACTTTGCCGTTCGGGGACAGTTTGGTGACATCGATGACTTGGGAGTTACCGAGCTTACCTTCGATATCTTGAATACGGCCTTCAATAAATCCTTGCTCCTCACGGGCTGCATGGTATTCCGCGTTTTCTTTTAGGTCGCCATGTTCACGTGCGTCAGCAATGGCTTGAATGACTTTCGGACGGCGCACAGTCTTTAATTCTTTCAACTCTTCCTGCAACAAAGATTCGCCACGGGTTGTAATTGGAACCTTACTCATGTCATTTCCTCGTGAAGGTCGCTTAGTCGATAAACGGGGCCTTCGGCAGACGATTTCAACGCTTGGCAAATAGCATAAGCCCCAGCCAGGGTTGTCGTGTACGGAATTTTTCGACCCAATGCTTCCTGGCGAATGTAAACCGAATCTTCAATCGCCTGGCGCCCGGCCGTCGTGTTAACGATTAAAGATAGCTCATCATTTTTGATTGCATCAAGAATATGAGGTTGGCCTTGAAGTAATTTATTTATTCTCTCGCATTCAACATTTGCGCTACGAAGAATGGCTGCAGTGCCACTGGTGGCCACCAATTTAAACCCATTGTCTACCAGCTGTTGCGCCACTTCCACAATCCCGGATTTGTCTGCATCCTTCACACTCAGCAATGCTGTACCGGCGACCGGTAGGTTAACCGAGGCTGCCAATGTGGCCTTGTAAAACGCTTCGCCGAATGAGCGTCCCGAGCCCATCACTTCGCCTGTGGATTTCATTTCTGGGCCCAACAAGGGATCCACTCCCGGGAATTTGGAAAATGGAAATACCGACTCTTTCACACTGGTGAAACCCGGCGTGGGTACATCATAAACACCTTGTTCATCCAACGATTTACCCGCCATGCACCGAGCGGCTACTTTGGCTAAAGGTACACCCGTTGCCTTTGACACAAACGGAACCGTGCGCGCCGCTCTGGGGTTAACTTCAATGATGTAAATTTCCTCGTCCTTGATCGCAAACTGTGTGTTCATCAATCCCACAACACCTAACCCCTTGGCCAGTTTTTCAACTTGTTTTGTTAAGGCCGCGCACTGGTCTTGCGTTAGTGAGTAAGGCGGTAAGGAACAGGCTGAATCGCCCGAATGAATACCGGCGGCTTCAATGTGTTCCATGATGCCACCCACCACCACGCGTTCACCGTCTGAGATGGCATCAACATCCACCTCAATGGCTTCATTCAGGAACCGATCAAGCAACACCGGAGATTCATTTGACACACTCACCGCACTGGTCATATAGCGGGCCAGATCTTCCAGGTTTTGCACCACTTCCATGGCTCGCCCACCCAACACATAACTGGGTCTAACCACCAACGGAAAACCAATACTTTCCGCTTGCTCTAGTGCTTCCTGCACGGTTCGTACGGTGCAATTCGCGGGTTGCTTTAACCCCAACTTTTGAATCAGCTGCTGAAACCGTTCCCTGTCTTCAGCCAAATCAATGGAATCTGGACTGGTACCGATAATCGGTGCACCAGCTGCATGTAAAGCTTCGGCCAGTTTTAGCGGCGTTTGCCCGCCGTAGTGCACGATGACCCCTTTAGGGGACTCAACGTGAATGATTTCTAATACATCTTCCAACGTTAAGGGTTCAAAAAACAAACGATCAGAGGTGTCAAAATCGGTGGACACGGTTTCTGGATTGCAGTTGACCATAATGGTTTCATAGCCATCTTCTCGCAGCGCAAGCGCAGCATGCACACAGCAGTAATCGAATTCAATGCCTTGACCGATGCGATTCGGGCCGCCACCGAGCACCATGATTTTGTCCCGCGAGGTGGGATCGGCTTCGCACACTTGCTCGTAAGTTGAATACATGTATGCGGTACTGGTGGCAAATTCTGCCGCGCAAGAATCCACCCGTTTGTATACCGGTCGTACCTGAAGATTGTGCCGATGTGCGCGCACACTGTCTTCCGATACATCAAGGATATCCGCCAAGCGCGCGTCAGCAAACCCGGCACGCTTTAGCATCCACATCGCATGCTTATCGATGTCGTTTAATTGCTTACCGACCAAGTCTTGCTCGGCGATAACAATGTCTTCAATGGCCGCTAAAAACCATCGATCAATTTTGGTGGCCTCGTGCACTTGTTCAAGCGACCAGCCATGACGGAACGCATCTGCCACATACCATAAGCGGCGATCACGAACGATGCGTAAATGCCGCTCAATGATGTCGTTTAAATCTTCTGGCTTAATGCTCTTGGCATCGAGAATGGGATCAAAACCGTTCACCCCGATTTCTAATCCGCGCAACGCTTTTTGCATGGATTCTGAAAACGTACGACCGATGGCCATGACTTCACCCACCGATTTCATTTGCGTGGTTAAACGATCATCAGCGGTAGGGAATTTTTCAAACGTGAAACGCGGAACCTTGGTTACGACGTAATCGATAGAGGGTTCAAAAGAAGCCGGTGTTAAGCCGCCGGTTATTTCATTCTTAAGCTCATTGAGTGTGTAACCCACGGCCAACTTCGCCGCCACGCGCGCAATGGGGAAACCCGTGGCTTTTGAAGCCAACGCTGACGAACGTGACACTCGCGGATTCATTTCGATAATGATCATGTCGCCGTTCTCGGGGTTAATCGCGAATTGCACATTCGATCCCCCGGTGTCGACACCAATTCGACGCAACACATCGATGGATGCGTTACGCATGATTTGGTATTCCTTATCGGTGAGCGTTTGTGCCGGCGCCACCGTAATCGAATCCCCGGTATGCACGCCCATCGGGTCAAGATTCTCGATAGAACAAATAATGATCACGTTATCCGCAGAATCACGTACCACTTCCATCTCGTATTCTTTCCAACCCAGAACGGATTCTTCCATCAATACTTCAGAGGTGGGTGACAAGGCCAAGCCGCGTGCCACGATTTCATGAAATTCATCAATATTGTATGCAATGCCACCACCGCTGCCACCCATCGTGAATGAGGGGCGCAGGATGCAAGGAAAACCAATATCGGGCAGCGCGTCTTCGGCATCTTGCATGGAATGAATGATGGCCGCCTGAGGTGTGGCTAAGCCAATGCCTGTCATGGCATCTCGAAATTTTTCACGATCTTCTGCTAAATCGATCGCCTCGGGTCGAGCCCCAATCATCTCCACATCGAATTCTTTTAGAACGCCTTCACGATTTAAATCTAAGGCGCAGTTCAATGCAGTTTGCCCGCCCATTGTGGGCAGCAAGGCATCCGGGCGTTCACGTTCGATAATGGTTTTTAGCACACGCCAATCGATTGGTTCTATATAAATGGCGTCAGCCATTTCCGGATCGGTCATGATGGTGGCGGGGTTTGAATTCACCAAAATGACTCGGAAGCCTTCTTCGCGTAAGGCCTTACACGCTTGCGCCCCAGAGTAGTCAAATTCACAGGCCTGACCAATAACAATGGGCCCGGCACCGATGATTAGCACGCTTTTTATGTCGCTGCGTTTTGGCATGGTTTACAAGTTTTCCAAAAATTACCGCGTAAAGAACTGGCGAGTAAGGGTTAAGCTGTCGGCTGCATTAATTGCACGAATTGGTCGAACAACACATCAAGCTCTTGCGGGCCTGGACTGGCTTCGGGGTGGCCTTGAAAACTAAACGCAGGCGCATCTAATCGTCGTATTCCCTGCAGAGTTTGATCAAACAAAGACAGATGTGTGATGGCGACGTTGTTTGCTAGGGTGTCTGGGTCAATGGCAAACCCGTGGTTCTGACTACTAATGAACACCCGACCCGTTGCGGTATCGATAACAGGATGATTAGCCCCGTGATGACCAAACTTCATTTTTTGAGTTTTAGCCCCTGAGGCTAAACCCAATAGTTGATGTCCCAAACAAATCCCAAAGGTAGGAATGTGGTCATCCACCAAAGTGCGAATCGTTTCGATGGCGTAGTCGCAGGGTTCCGGATCCCCTGGGCCATTGGACAAAAACAACCCGTCGGGTGACAACGCTTTAATATCATCGGCGCTCGCTGTGGCAGGAACCACAGTGAGTCGGCAGCCCCGATCGCTCAGCATGCGCAGAATGTTTTGCTTAACGCCAAAATCCATCGCAACGACGTGCTTGCCGTTTGCATCACTGTTTACGTGGCGTGCAGCGCCGTCTAGTGTCCATGTGCCCGTATTCCATTCATACGGCTCATCCACACTGACCTCTTTCGCCAAGTCCATCCCAGCTAAACCTGGAAATCCTTGCGCTGCGGCAACCGCTTCTGCCTCACTTAAAGCATCTCCGGTAACAATACAGCCCGCTTGAGCGCCTTTGTCTCGCAGTAGACGAGTTAATGCACGGGTGTCGATGTCGGAAATGGCAACCACCTTTTCATCACGCAGATAGTCACCCAGCGACTTCTCATTGCGCCAGCTGCTGGCCATGCGAGGCAGATCTCGAATGATTAGGCCCGCCACCATCACCGAATGACTTTCAACATCTTCCGCATTGGTACCGGTGTTACCAATGTGCGGATAGGTCAGTGCAACCATTTGGCGGGAATAGGACGGATCAGTGAGGATTTCCTGATAGCCCGTCATTGCGGTGTTAAAAACGACCTCTCCAACGGCATGGCCTTCACAGCCAATGGCTGTCCCGTAGAACACATTCCCGTCAGCGAGTGCGAGCAGCGCGGCTTGAGCCAAGTTGGTTTCCTGAGTGTGAGTTTATTAAGTACCGTACGAAACCTGGTCAGGCATCGTCATTAGGGCTGGGTGCGTAGTTTACGCGGGTCTAAAACACACTGTCCACCGTTTGCCAGATGCCTGTGCAGCACAGCTGTTCTGCCTTCCATCGCCAACCAGAAAAACCGCGCTATTGGGCTAATCTTTGGGCAAAACTTGACCACTCTATGCCCTATCAGTTTGTTAACGATTCGATGAAGGACCTTTTAAAGGTCTTTGGATAATCTCAACGCATCATAAATGGCTGCGTGGGTATTTCGTGCACTCACCGCGTCCCCAATGCGAAACAACTGAAACTGACCGGCTGCGTTTCGTACAATTTTCTGAGCCTCACCGTTAATCAGCGCGTTCTGATCCACCGCTCCTTCATTTGAACTCAAGGGCTTCAATTCAAAATACAACTCATCCATCGGCATGGTGCCGTAGTTGACCACGATCTGGTCATACTCAACCGTGTGTGTGTGATCGCTGTAATCCGTGCCAATCGTTGCCAATAGCTTATTGCCGTTGCGCGCAACCCCCAGCAATCGTCGCGTGACAGTGAAGGTGACGTCTTTGTCCTGCAAGCTGCGCATATAAGGTGTTAAGTTCATGGCCATGATATCTGGCGCGAAAACTCGATCGGGCGTCATGATCTCCACTCGGGAACCGGCAGACGCGGCCACTTCAGCGGCTTGAAGTCCGGGGTGATCACCACTTTCATCGTAAATAAGCACGTCATCTGCGGGTTTGATGTCCCCAGTAATCATGTCCCATGTGGACTCAACCAGCTTGGCCTCTGAGCCACTTTCAAAAAGCTCTAGATTGGGTAAACCACCGGTGGCGATGATGACCACATCGGGGGCAAGATTAACCACATGTTCCTGTTCAGCAAACACATTAAACTGAATATCAACCCCCAGGGCGGTGCACTGCGCGACGCGCCAGTCGATGATGGACATCATTTCGCGCCGTCGAGCGTTCATCGCGGTGATTCTTATTTGACCGCCTGCGTGTGCTTGGGCCTCCAGCACAGTGACGGAATGGCCTCGTTCAGCACAAACCCGAGCCGCTTCCAGCCCAGCTGGACCTGCGCCCACAATCACCACGCGTCGTGTTTGATCCGCTGCAGGTATGTCGTGCGGCATGGATAACTCACGACCGGTCGCAGCATTGTGAATACACAAGGCTTCGCCGCCTTGGTAGATGCGATCAAGACAATAAGTCGCACCGACACAAGGGCGGATGTCAGATTCACGGCCTAGTTCAATCTTACGCACGATATGCGGATCCGCCATGTGCGCCCGTGTCATACCGACCATGTCGAGCAGGCCACTCTTTATGGCGTGCCTAGCCGTTGCTACGTCCGGAATTCTTGCCGCATGAAAGGTGGGCATGCCAGTAACCCGCTTTACCTCACCAGCGAAGTCGAGATGCGGTGCGCTGCGCATGCCTTGCACTGGTATGACATTCGTCATCGCAGGATCGGTATGAATTCGACCGCGTATAACATTTAAAAAATCGAGCTGCTCGGTAGCCGCCAGTTGTTTGGAAATCTCAATGCCTTCTTCAGCATTGATGCCCCCTTCTTGCGCCTCATCGGCGGTGTATCTGAAGCCAACGATAAAGTCTGCACCCACGCGTTTACGAACAGCGGCTAAAACATCCAATGGAAAACGCAGGCGATTCTCCAGTGTGTCGGCCCCATAAGGGCCAACCAAATCATTCGTGAGAGGCGACCAAAACTGATCAAGCAAGTGACCGTACACCTGCAACTCAATGCCATCCATGCCACCAGCCTGCATGCGTTCTGCAGCATCCGCAAAATCACCAATGATTCGTTCTATGTCCCAATCTTCAATGAGTTTTGGAAAGGCTTTATGTGCAGGTTCTCGATGCTTAGAAGACGATACCGAAGGCAACCAGTCACCTTTGTTCCAGGTGGTGCGTCGCCCTAAATGGGTTAACTGAATCATGACCGCGCAGCCGTGTTCGTGGCAGCTGTCGGTGAGATTTTGGATCCACGGCACTACCGAATCGCTGTATGCCAAAACGTTATTAAATACCGGCGGGCTGTCCTTGGAAACCGCTGCCGAACCGGCCGTCATAGCCAGCGCAACCCCTGCCTTGGCGCGCTCTTCGTGATACGCCCGATAACGATCTTTTGGCATACCGTCTTCTGGATACGCCGGCTCATGAGAGGTGGTCATGATCCGATTCTTGAGCGTCAAATGCTTGAGTTGAAACGGTTGCAGCAGAGGATCAGACGACACGGGATAGTCCCTCGTTGAGTTAGCGCTTAGGTATCAGCCGGGTGAAAACACCGTTTTACCCGATTCCTCAGACTCTACCAGCTCTCCCAACGACACTAAATAACGCAAGTGGGCAACCGCCTCGCCCAACGCGAAACTCATTTGCTGTACATCCAGTTCACGCGCAAACAACACACTGAGCACCTCAGCGGCTTGCTTGGGCACGACACACACCTCACGCAGTTGATCCAAACGAGCATTGTGATGGTGGATTAACGACTGAGTTCGTTCATGCAAGCCAAGAAATGGGTCGCCATGGGAAGGCAATACTAACGTGTCTGCCGGCAGGCTCAGCAGCTCATTCAAACTGTCCAAAAAACTGGCCAGCGGATTTTGGTCGGGGCTGGACGGAAACACGCTGATGTTCGGCGATATCCTTGGCAGAATTTGGTCAGCCGCAATTAAAAGCATTTCCTCAGCACAAAAGAGCATCAACATGGCAGGCGCATGCCCGCGACCTGTCATCACTGTAAAGCGTCTTGTGCCCAGATGAATCTCATCACCGGCATTCAGTGTTTGCCAGTCGACGGTTGCCGGCAAAGGCGCAACCGTTGCCCGATAACCGTGGCCAATTTGAGTGAGTGGTTGAATATGAGCTGCGCCTAATCCGTGCCGTGCGTACCAATCAGAGAACCCAGCTACATAATCGGGTTCAGATGAATCCCAGATGGATCGCATGACCGCTATTTCTTGATCGTGCGAGAGGCAGATGCTGCCCTGCACATGAAACCACCCAGCCAATCCACTGTGATCAGGGTGATAGTGAGTAATCAACACCTGCTTTGGTACTTGGTTTTGCAGCAACGTTTGCCATACGTTTCGTGTGCTGGAATTATTAATACCGGTATCAATTAGCGTTAACGCGCCTGACCCAGCAGATGATTGCTCACCCTCCAACAACCAACAATTCACATGATTCAGTGCCCAAGGCACCGACATTCGAACGCCATCAATACCGTCTGCAATTTGCGTTCGCTGATTGATTTCCAGATCAGCACAGGGGTACTGCAAAGCGTGTTCAGATTGTTTCATACGTCGGCTAAATCACCCTTCTGCTCCAGCCATTGTTTACGATCAGAGGCACGTTTTTTAGCCAGCATCATATCCATCGTGCTGTTGGTGTTGTCCCCATCGAACACCGTGAGCTGAACCAAGCGCCGCGTGTCGGGCGCAACCGATGTTTCTCGTAATTGCAATGGGTTCATCTCGCCTAGGCCCTTAAAGCGCGTGATGGATTGTTTACCGGTTTTCTTCTCCGCTTCAATGCGAGCCAGTATGGCTTGGCGTTCCTGGTCGTCGACGGCATAGAACACTTCCTTACCCACATCGATGCGATACAAAGGCGGCATGGCGATATACACATGACCGGCAGCAACTAAGGGCCGAAAGTGTCTAACAAACAACGCACACAGCAAGGTCGCGATATGCGCGCCGTCAGAATCAGCATCGGCCAAGATGCACACTTTGCCGTAACGCAAATTGGATAAATCTGGCGACCCAGGTTCAATACCGATGGCAACTGAGATGTCGTGCACTTCTTGTGAACCCAATAGCTGTTCGGGGGCAGCTTCCCAGGTGTTTAATATTTTCCCGCGCAGCGGCATGATGGCTTGAAATTCACGGTCACGTGCTTGTTTTGCCGAACCACCGGCAGAATCCCCTTCCACTAAGAACAGTTCGGTACGGGCTAAATCAGTGGAAGAACAATCGGCCAATTTTCCCGGCAATTGAGGGCCTGCAGAGACTTTTTTACGTACTACTTTTTTGCCCGCTCGCGCGCGTGCTTGAGCACTAGCAATCACCATTTGCGCAATGGCATCTCCGGTTTCAGGATGCCGGTTCAACCATTGTGCGGTGTGATCTTTCACCACACCCGAAACAAACATGGCGCACTCACGCGACGATAAGCGTTCTTTAGTTTGCCCAGAAAATTGCGGGTCAGCCAGCTTCACCGACAACACAAAACAGACCTTATCCCACACATCTTCAGGCGTAATTTTGATGCCGCGCGGCACCAAGTTTCTAAAATCACAAAATTCACGCACCGCATCGGCTAAGCCTGTGCGCAAGCCATTAACGTGCGTGCCCCCTTGAGCCGTTGGCACTAAGTTTACGTAACTCTCTTGCACCGGCTCACCACCTTCGGGCATCCACAACACCGCCCAATCGGCGGCTTCAGTTTTCGCTTCCATGCTGGACGCTAACGGGCTGTCCGGCAACACATCAAAGCCTTCAACCGCTGCCGCTAAATAGTCAGGAATGCCATCTTGATAAAGCCACTCATCTTTTTCACCATTAACGGCATCGGTGAAACGCACCCGCAATCCGGGGCACAACACGGCTTTGGCGCGCAGTAAATGTCGCAGGCGAGGAACCGAGAACTTATCGGAATCAAAATAGGATTTATCAGGCCAAAAGTGGATGCGTGTGCCGGTGTTGCGCTGGCCCACTTTGCCAATGGGTTTCAATTTTTGATCGTTGTTGCCACCTTTGTAAGTGGCTAAGAATTCTTGGCCTTTTTTCTTGATCGTGACTTCAAGTTTTTTCGACAGCGCATTGACCACCGACACCCCGACCCCATGCAGACCGCCTGAGAATTGATAATTGTCGTTGTTAAATTTTCCGCCCGAATGCAACGTGGTCATGATCAGTTCCACGCCCGTTTTTTTCAATTTAGGGTGCATATCCACGGGCATGCCGCGGCCGTTGTCGATGACCTCCAGTGAATGATCTTTATGCAGGGTGACCTGGATGTCGGTGCAGTGCCCGCCCAGAGCCTCGTCCACACTGTTGTCGATCACCTCTTGTGCCAAATGATTCGGCCTGGTGGTGTCGGTGTACATCCCTGGGCGCTTGCGGACAGGGTCTAGCCCACTCAGGACTTCGATGGAAGCGGCGTTGTACTCGCGACTCATGGTTTAATTTCGGGTGTGGTGGGGCCGATACGGCAGAATAGGTAAAGTGTAGCGCATCACTTGAAGTTGGCCTGTTCTGCCAGCACACTACTAACTTATTATTTTTACTGAGCCTAATTTCTCATGAGCGACTCTCCTTATATCGTCCACCTCGACGAATCGAACCTTATTGACGTCGTGGTCGAAGGCTCGGTGAAACAACCGGTATTGGTGGATTTCTGGGCAGATTGGTGCCAACCCTGCAAACATTTAATGCCCATCTTGGAAAAATTGGCCGACGAATATGAAGGCGGTTTCATCCTCGCGAAGCTAGACGCTGACGCCAACCAGGAAATTGTGCAGCAAATGGGGGTGCGCGGATTCCCAACCTGTCGACTGTTTATCAATAAACAAGCTGTAGACGAATTCACCGGTGCTTTGCCCGAAAGCGATGTTCGCGCGTTTCTCGAAAAATACATCACCCCAGGTGCTGCCCCTGCCGAGGCAGCCGCTGAACCCGAACCCGCCGCTGCTGCAACCCCGATTGAGCAAGCCATGGCATTGGCCGAAAGCGGTGACAGCGAAGCGGCCAAAGCGCTGCTGAAACAAACCCAAGCGGAAGACCCTACCAATACCGATGTGTTGGTCATGCTGGGACAACTGTCTGTGGCGGACAACGAGCTGGATACTGCACGCAGTTGCATTCAAGCAATGAGCGAAGAGGCTCGAGAAGAGCCGGCCGCAAAGCGACTCGCTGGCACAATTGCCCTGGCCGACGCGGCTGATATGAACCAGTCGCTAGATCAGCTCACAGCCAAAGTCAGTGCAGATGAAAACGACAGCGAGTCGCGCTACCAAATGGCCATTCACACCGCCTTGAAAGGCGACTTACAAGGTGGCATGGACAACTTACTGGAAGTGGTTAAACGAGAGCCCGACTTTCAGGACGGCGCGGCACGCAAGCAATTAATTGCCTTGTTCGATGTGTTAGGCACCGACCCGCTCGCGGGCCAATATCGTCGCAAGCTGTTTGCGTTGCTGCATTAAATAATTAATCCGGTGAATGTGTATCGGGCATGGACGCCCCGCATTGCCAGCAATGACCGAACTGACCGTCAATCCATTCCTCGCAGGTTCGGCACCAAGAACGCGGCAAGTCTTGTTTTCTGGCCATTTCAAAGGCATGCACCATAGCCGTGGCGCGATCTCTGTGCATCTCATTATTGATGTACAACCGCAACAACGTATCCGCCGGTAGCTCCCCAATCGCACCGGATAAATACCCCCCGCTCACAAACACTTCGATGCCACCACTACGCAGTTCATCGGCCAATAATTGCGCTTCAACCATATTCGCTGCCGTGGCAATTTCAATCATGCGTAGGGCAAGGATTGAACGCAGAGCTTGGCATCACCTAATTGAAATGCGTCTGGGTCTGCTGCGGTTTTAATCACAGCGAGTAATTCGATTCCATCGTGCGTAGAGGCAGCTGCAACCACTTCACCGGCATTTTCATCATCACCCGCACGAATTTTGTCGCCGGCGTTCACAGCAACGGCCTGCGCCCCGGAAAAACGAACCATGGTGCGTTTGAGTTTTCCCAAATATTGCATACGAGCCACAATTTCTTGTCCCGGATAACAACCTTTGGTAAAGCTGAGCCCTTCAACCGCTTCCATATTCACCATTTGCGGCACAAACGCGTCTTGTGTACCTGCCACGATCATCGGCACACCGGCTTCTATGTCACCCAAAATCCAGCTGGCCGAACTAGCCCAAACGATATCCCGCAGCTTAGCCGGAGCTGCCGCTCGACAGCTTTCCAATGAAGATTTGATGTTGGCCATGGTTCCGAACACTAAGGTTCGGGTCTGGCCTAGAGCTGGGTGCATTTTGATCACTGAATGTGCGTGAGTGACCCAAGAGGACAACGCCGGCGAGTCCTGCTGACCAAACCAAGGTTCATGTGGGGCTGCCAATTTTTTTGTCGGGATAGTCAGCCCCATAACCACCCAATCAGACTCAACGACAATGGAGACCTCTGAACGCAATACGAACATGGTGAGCCGTTTCACCACACTGTCCACCACTTCCTTGGGTAGCAACCAGAAAACTTCCTCAGCGCTGGCATCATTGGCCACGGTGGGTAACGCCAACAGCCGACCTTTTGGGCTGCAGTAGCCATTGAGTTGCGCTTTTTCAGGGTTCAGCAAGGCATGATCGTTACAGGTTTGAGCCTGTAAAAACGTGTTCACATCAGCACCACTAAAACGCACCACCGCCAAGTCACTGCGGTCCAGAAATTGAATGGAATCGGCAGGTGCATTGGCTTGCGTTGAGGTTAACGCCTGCTCATCCGCACCAATCTCACTGAGTTGGTCCAGCCAGGATTGATTCATCGACTATTGTTCCTTTAAAAATTGAGCCATGCTGCGCCAAGGTCGTTTCATGACGTTGGTTCACAGGGCCGAGTGTTTTGCTTTGCTACCATTGTGGAGATGACAAAACCGACTGACAAGCCAGTGAAGGAGCAAAACAGCCTTCCTGCATCCGAACTGCCGCGAACTGACACGGTCATACCGTTTCCCAAACCGAAACGCCCGAACCCATCTGCGACCGCATCTGAGCCCATTGATCGGCCAAATGAAATTGGCGGGCAAAAAGGTCCTGAGCCCACGCGTTATGGGGATTGGGAGAAGAACGGGCGATGTACCGACTTTTGAACGAACCGCTGACATTGAGATAGAAACGCCATGGCCCAATCGCCGTCACCTAGACCGCTTTCTCCACACCTGTCGATATATAAGCTGCCGTTAACGGCACTGGTATCGATTACCCACCGCGCCACCGGCGTAATTAACAGCACGGCCTTAATTTTAATCGTGTGGACCTTAGCCGGAGCTGCCGGTCCCGCCGATAGTTTTGGATTTGTCGGCGCGCTGGTGCAATCGTGGTTTGGCAAATTAATGATGTTCGGTTTCACCCTGTCACTGTACTACCACTTCTGCAACGGCATTCGTCATCTTTTCTGGGATGCCGGCCACGGCTTTGAATTAGAAGCTGCAAATAGGTCTGCGCGTCTGACCATCATCGCAGCCATTGTGCTGTCTGTTATCACTTGGCTGGTGGCTTTATTATGAGCAATTTACGCACACCCTTGTCGCAGGTTAAAGGCTTAGGTTCTGCCAAAGAAGGCACCAGCCATTTTTGGTTACAACGACTCACTGCCATTGGGCTGATACCGCTACTGCTTTGGATCACATTTGCCGTGGCCCGTTTGCCGTCTATGTCGCAAGCCGACATTCAAGCCTGGTTAGCTAACCCGCTTTCAGCGATCTTAATGATTTTGTTTCTCATTGCCGCCTTTTGGCACGCAAAGCTTGGATTGCAGGTGGTCATAGAAGACTATGTTAGCGATCACTCCGTAAGAACAGTTGCCATCATTGCCGTGACGTTGATCAGTTTCGCATTGGCTGTGGTCGGCGTGTTCTCTGTATTGCATATTGCTTTCACCGGATAAAGATTAAAATGACTAAGGCCTACAAGATCATCAATCACGCCTACGATGTGGTTATCGTGGGTGCCGGCGGCGCCGGGCTGAGAGCCACTCTGGGTATGGCAGCCCAAGGGCTGTCAACAGCCTGCATAACCAAAGTATTCCCTACACGTTCTCACACAGTGGCCGCACAAGGCGGCATGAGTGCCGCCCTGGGCAACATGGGTGAAGACCACTGGACGTGGCACATGTATGACACGGTCAAAGGCAGCGATTGGTTGGGTGACCAAGACGCCATCGAATACATGTGTCGCGAAGCCATGCCAGCGGTTATCGAACTCGAACATTTCGGTGTACCGTTTTCACGAACGGAAGAAGGCAAAATTTATCAACGTCCGTTCGGTGGCATGACCACGCGCTTCGGCGAAGGCACCGCTCAAAGAACGTGCGCTGCAGCGGATCGCACCGGTCACGCTATTTTGCACACCTTGTATCAGCAATCGTTAAAGCACAAAGCGGAATTTTATATTGAACACTTCGCCATCGATCTCATCATGGATGACGGTGTGTGTCGTGGTGTTGTGTCCATCGATTTGGCCACTGGTGAAATTCACGTGTTCCGCGCACACATGGTGGTACTGGCAACCGGTGGTTGTGGACGAACTTATTTCTCTGCTACATCCGCACACACATGCACCGGTGACGGCAGCGCGATGGTGCTGCGATCAGGCTTGCCGTTGCAAGACATGGAATTCATACAATTCCACCCCACCGGCATTTACGGTGCGGGTGTATTAATCACAGAAGGTGTGCGCGGTGAAGGCGGTTATTTAACCAACAGTGAAGGCGAGCGTTTTATGGAACGCTACGCACCCAACGCAAAAGATTTGGCCTCACGCGATGTAGTCAGTCGTTCAATGACCATGGAAATCAACGCCGGTCGTGGTGTTGGGGCTGACGGTGATCACATACATTTGAATTTGCAACACCTGGGTGCGGACGTTATTGATAAGCGCTTACCGGGCATTAGCGAATCGGCAAAAATCTTTGCGGGTGTGGACGTGAACAAAGCGCCGATTCCGGTTCTCCCAACTGTGCACTACAACATGGGCGGTATACCCACGAACTATCACGGCGAAGTGGTTACCTTAAAAGACGGTGACCCCGACTCGGTGGTGCCTGGATTAATGGCCATCGGTGAAGCCGCCTGCGTATCGGTGCATGGTGCGAATCGATTAGGTTCCAACTCACTGCTGGACATCGTTGTCTTTGGTCGCGCAGCAGCCATTCGAGCGGCTGAAATTGTGAAACCTGGCCAGCCGCATAAACCGTTAGGGGATGCGGCATCAGAATACTCGCTTGATCATCTAGACCGGGTACGTCACGCCAAGGGTGATACGGGAACCGCTCAAATTCGAGACGATATGCAGCGCACCATGCAAAAGCACGCGGCGGTGTTTCGTACCGGTGAATCGCTGGACGAAGGCGTTAAAAAAATGCGCGGCATTTGTGACCAATTCGATGATGTTCGAGTGGATGATCAGAACCTCATCTGGAATACCGACTTGATTGAGACGTTGGAACTTGAGAATTTGTTATCTCAGGCGCAAACCATTATTCATGGGGCTGCGAACCGCACGGAAAGTCGCGGCGGTCACGCACGCGATGATAAGCCCGATCGAGATGACGATAACTGGATGAAACATACGCTGACTTGGATCGATGAGAAAAACGATGTCAGCATTGATTATCGACCGGTACACATGTACACGCTAACTGATGAGTGTGAAGTCATTCCACCGAAACAGCGCGTTTACTAATTTAGAGGATTACGCACATGGCAGAATTTACACTACCGGCGAATTCGATCGTTAAGCCGGGCAAACACTTCCCCGCCCCTGAAGGGGCGACGAACACTCGTCGCTTCAAAATTTATCGATTTGACCCCGACACAGGTGAAAACCCAAGGCTCGATACCTTCGACGTCGATATGGACAATTGCGGCCCGATGGTCTTGGACGCGATGATAAAAATCAAAAGCGAAATGGATTCCTCATTAACGTTTCGTCGCTCTTGTCGTGAAGGTATTTGCGGCTCGTGCGCGATGAATATTGATGGGTCAAACACCCTAGCTTGCACCATGAGCTTGGAAGACATCGACGGGGAAGTCAGTATCTACCCCCTTCCGCATCAACCGATTCTTAAAGACTTGGTGTCAGACCTTACGAATTTTTACGCACAATACGCATCCATTGAACCCTGGCTAAAATCCGATTCTCCCGCCCCACCCGATCGTGAACGGCTGCAATCGCCTGCTGATCGTGAACGCCTTGATGGTGCCTACGAATGTATTTTATGTGCTTGTTGCTCTACCAGTTGCCCAAGCTACTGGTGGAACAGTGATCGCTACTTAGGGCCAGCTGCGTTACTTGCCTCCTACCGTTGGCTCAGTGACAGCCGCGACGATGCAACCGGTGAACGACTGGATGAGTTAGAAGATCCATTCAAATTGTATCGCTGTCACACCATCATGAATTGCGCGCAGGTTTGCCCTAAAGGGCTTAACCCGGCCAAAGCCATTGCTGAAACCAAGAAGATGATGGTACAGCGTAGGCTGTAGTTTCCAGCAAAACCGAGCAAGAAAGCGCTGCATGAGCACACCAGAACAACCCATGGCAAAACTGCGCTGGCGCTGCCGGCGCGGTATGCGTGAGCTGGACGAAGCCATGCGAGCGTACCTAGACAATCATTATTCCGATGCGAAGCAGGAAGATAAGGACCTCTTCCTAGCGCTGCTCGATATGCAAGACCCCGAGTTGTTTCGATTAATCAGTGGTAAGGACAAGGATGCCCGCTATGACCCCATCATCAATTCCATTAAAGCCCGCCTCAAAGAAGCTGCCAGCTAACTCCCGCTTTGCCATCGATACGATCGATGCAGCCAATACCGCGAACACCGTCCGAATCAACATCCGGCCTTCGCGCATACAAAACTTTGTGCAATACGGTGTGGCCAGCTTGGCCATGCTGGCGCCCGTCAATGCACAACTACCCTGGCTAGTAACCGGCATTATCGTTTTTTGGGCGATGCTGGCCATCGCGCATTTGAAAATGCGTTCAAAACCTTGCCTTGCCTTAGTCGATGAAGGCGAACACTGGTTAGTGGAGTTTGCACACCGCACAGATCGCGTTCAGTATGAGCGAACCGATTATTGCAGTGCCCACCTGCTTGTTATGCGATTTCGTACCCGATCGGGCAAAATTCGGCGCGTTAGCATCTGGCGCGATGCAGTGACACAACCCGCATTTAGTTGGTTAGCCGCTCGCATCACGCTGACAAGCCCTGACACGAAGATGAAAATTATGGCAACCTCATGATCATCTTACTGAATTCACCTGGGAGGAGATTGTGACCTTGAGCCAGACTATCTATCTCGGCGTTAACGTCGATCATGTGGCTACCGTTCGCCAAGCACGTGGCGTAAGCTACCCCTGCCCAGTGCATGCCGCCCTGCAAGCAGAATTAGCCGGTGCCGATGGCATCACCATGCACTTGCGTGAAGATCGTCGCCACATACAAGACCACGATGTCGAACGATTTGCCGCTTTGTGTCAAACCAAATTAAACTTCGAAATCGCGGCCACCGAAGAAATGTTAAATAAGGCCTTGGCATTAAAGCCCAAAGACGTTTGCTTGGTACCAGAAAAGCGCGAAGAGTTAACCACCGAGGGTGGCTTGGATGTGGCCAGTCAGAAAGATCGGCTGAAAGACTATGTGGCAGCTTTTACAGAAGCTGGCATTTATACCTCCATGTTTATCGATCCTGACCATGCCCAGATTGATGCCTGCGTTGCTATCGGTGCGCCCGTTATTGAATTGCATACCGGTGCTTACGCTGAATGCAAAACCGATGCTGCCAAAAAGGCAGAGCTGCAGAAAATTTCAAAAGCATCTGACTATGCCAGTAAAGCCGGGTTAATTGTTAACGCAGGCCATGGCTTAACTCGGCAAAACGTCGCCCCTATTGCGGCCATTGATGCTATGAACGAGCTCAACATCGGCCACAGCCTTATTGCCGACTCTGTGTATTCAGGGCTTACCGCTGCGATACAAGAAATGAAAAAACGCATGCTTGAGGCACGGCAGCGGTGATTTTCGGCATTGGTGTAGATTTAGTTACCGTCAGCCGAATACAGGGTGTTTACGATCGATTTGGGCATCGTTTCGCACGACGCTTTTTGCACGAAAAGGAATTGCCAACTCTGGCCTCGCACAAAGACCCCAGTCGATTTCTAGCGAAACGATTTGCGATTAAGGAGGCCGCAGTAAAAGCGCTAGGCACTGGCGAAAGAACCGGGGTATTACTGCGAGATTTTTATGTGGAACATACCGAACTGGGCAAGCCGCTACTGCGTGTGGATGGGCATGCAAAAACGCTGTGTGAAAAGCACAGTATTGCGGCAAGCCATGTCAGCTTAAGCGACGAAGGCGACCAAGTGGCCGCCTTCGTAGTGATGGAAGTTCGCTGAATTTTTCCGTTTAAATACCGTGGCATTAGCCCAATAGAATTGATTCGTTTGCGTTTAGTTGCGTTGGTAAACTCGAACGTAGTCCACTTTAAATTCAGAAGGCTGCGGTGTTGAATCATCTGGCTCATCCACCCACAAACCACCCACCGCTAAATTCATAATGAAATACATCGCCTGGGAAGGCACGTTTTCACCGGTAATTTTAAATGTCGGATAGCCATTGACGTAATAGGTTAACTCTCCCACCGACCAACGAACACCCATCGTATGCCACCCAGCCGACGCACCATTCACAACCACTTCGTGTTGCTTAGGCGATCGCAAGTTTCCTTCAGCATCAGTGTAGTTATAGTTATGATAAAAACTGTTGGGGTTTCCACCATTGAATTCCATCAAATACAGCTGCGGCTTTAAATCGACAAAGTCGGTTCCGAGCATCCACAACGAGGGCCACAAGCCTCTGCCCTCAGGCACATCCACCCGAGCTTCAATGTATCCATAGGACATATCGAATTTATTTAAGGTGGTTAATGCACCAGATACATAACTTTGTCCATTCACCGATCCCACCATAGAGTCTGGTGTACTCGCCGCCGAAATAATCAAGGCCTCCCCATCAAACGAGAACGGATTAAATTCGCTATTCGGGTTGGATTGTGTATCAACGTAATACTGTTGTTCATCATTGATGGTTAGTTCCGGTCCCCAAGCCATCGCGGTGTTCCATTTATCCGAATCAAGGCTTGTGCCCGTAAATTCATCATGAAACACCAAGCTGTATTCATTGGCATCAATGACTTGTAACGTAGCTGCACTGGGTGCAGGCAGTCCATTTTCAGGCATCGCGATTTCAGGCATCGCAGCTTCTGGCATCTCTACAGCTGGCGCAGCTGCCCCGACCAGTGGGTCAGATTCATTCGCTTCTTTCAACGCCGCTTCAAGGCTTTCAGCGTGCAGTTGCTCCAAATCACTGTCGCCACAGGCCGCAAGTGACAGGGCAAGTGCAACACAAACGGCAATGCGAGAAGGCATTGGAACAAATCGCTTTGGGTGATCCATAGTTTTTAAACAGGTCTTTGTTTTTAACATGACGAGGGTCTCGATCTGGATGGGTTGGCGTTATTAGTAGTAATAACGAATACCAAGCCCGAGAGAGTCGTTGTCACCTACTTCAAACTCACCGGTTAAGTCCAATTTCTTGGTTATATGATAAAAAGCTGCGCCGAAGGCATGTGGGTCACCGTCAAAAAAGCTGCTGACGCCAACGCCCCCTTGTAATTCAAATCGGTTGTTCACAACAAATCGTGATTTTATTTGAGCAAAAAATCCAGAATCAGAAACTGTGGTTTCTATGTTCTGATCTTCTAAGCTAAATCGTCCATATTCCACACCACCGGTTAACGCAAAAGTTAAGCGATTGGCTTCTCTGGGTGTATAAACATAGCTAACACCTGCAATGCCTTCATGGTAAGTACGTGCTAACGCAGCTCGTAAAATGAGGCGTATGTTGTCGCCTTGCATCGTGCTGGCCGTTAAGCGAACTCCTGCTCCACCGAAATCGTAAGAAACAGGAATGAGCGAGATGTATTCAAACTCCCGCGAACTGGCCCGAACTGATGCAGGCATGCGAAACGCATTGGATACACTGATGCTTTGATCAGACCCATTGGGTGCAGAATTTACGTTCTCAGCAATAACCGTGGCTTCATTCACCGTGGTTTCTGGCACAAGCACGTTTTCGGCTTTAACAACTTCAATTACTGGGGCGTTTTCAGACTCTGATCCAGCAGCCGTCACAGATTCGTTAACATCGTCCGTCATTGGCAACGTATCTGCCAACGGCAAGTGTGCGATGGCAGACTGATCTTCGTTAAGTTCGGGTGTGGGAATCGGCTTTCTTTTTGAAACCACAACCGGTTTTTTCACGACCGGTTCTTGCACCGGTGCTGCACTCGGTGCTTTTTTCGCAACAGCCGTTTGTTCCACCGCTTTGGTTTTGTCACTGGCTGTGCCAGAGCTCGTTGCCGGAACCTTAACGTATCGCGGCTTAAATCTTCGGGTGGCTGATCCCGTGCTCGTAGTAACCGGCTTTACAGCTTCATCACTTTTCGCAAGCTCGGTCGCTTTCTCAGGTGTTACAAAGGTCGGTTTTTTTGCCGGTTTAGCGGTTGTCGTCTCAATGGATTCGCGATAGGCCTTCGCTAAATCCCATTTCGGCGCATTGGCGAACTCAGGTCCTAAGTCGCTAAGCAAGCCTTGGTAACCTGTCTCACCTGGCCCATGACCACACTGCAAATCGTCAAACACCGGAAAATTGTATTTTCCTGCAGTTTTTGTTAGCGCTGGCCCTTCGCCAATGCGTTCACAAACTTGCAGCACAGTCTGACCACCCACAGGGGTACTCACAATGCGTTTATGAAGGGAGCTGTTCGCAGACAAATTGCAATAGCAAGAATTTTCGGCGGTGTAACTGAGCGGCTCATCGGCTGCATTAGCGCCGGGGGCTAAGCCCCAGACTGCACCAAAAAGCAAGGCGGAAGTCCAACGATTGCGCATGGGAGTGTCGCGTCCACTAAAGATAGTAACCATGATCCATTACAGATTTTGTGCCAATCGCAGAGTTAGTTTCTAGATGTTCACGATTCCACACCTTTAGCCTTTCGTACAGATTCCGATAACGTCATCAGTCGCTGTGAATCTAGCTTTGCAGCGGACAAAAAACCGCCGAACGTTCGGCATTTTTCGTGAATCTGTTCACAACTTTGGTTGCAAGTCATGACCCGACAACATCGTGCCGAAAATCATCGGCCACCGTTTTTGTTTGCGCTTAGCTTAGTTACGCTACTGGTTGCTTGCGGTGACGGCACCGGTCCTTTTGACGCTGCTCTGCAAGAACAAAACGCGAACGCCCCAGAATCTGGCTCGCCGCTACTCGGCGCAGCCAACTCTGAGCTCGGCACCCCACCAACAGAGATTCGTCCATCGGTGAGTGTTGCCCAGCTATTAAACGACAACACCAATACCGTGGCTTTTGCACAAGCTGCCGCCACCGGCGACTACAACCCGCCTGCGAATGCACCCGCCACATTGCCAGGACCGTCGCAGTCTGAGCCTTCCGCACCGCAGCCTCAAGCTGTTGAACAACCAGCACTCACCCCGGCACCAGTTGCAGAACCCGCCCCAGTTCCTGTGGCGATAGCCGCTCCAGCTCCTGTGGCAGAACCTGAGCCACAGCCCGTATCCGTGCCGGAAGCGATAGCAGAACCTGAGCCGGTATCAGCGCTCGAACCCGTGGCAGAGCCCGAGCCGGTTGCAGAACCAGAACCTGTGGCTGCGCCTGAGCCTGTTACACAACCTGATCCTGAGCCGACTCCAGTTACCGATCAGCCTGAACCTGACCAGGGCGCTGCAGAACCCGAAGCTAACGAGCCCACGCAAACACGATTCACAGGCAGCAACACACCGACTTTTACCGGTGAATTAATGTCGGATCAGAGTGTAAAACTTACTTGGGAAGTTGAACCGGGCGCGCGTGGTTACAACATTAACCGCAATTCTCAATACATCAAAACGGTTTTCGAAAATAGCTATGTCGATCAGCTGGACGAGTTTGACAAGGACTACTACTACGAAATAAAGGCGTTCGATTTCGACGATAAGATCACCACTATTGCAACCGGTTTAACCGTGAAAGTCAGAGGATTTGGCCGTACCGATCCCAATGATCCACAAGTTGATGAGGATTTGCTGAATAACTACGAGCTAGTTTTCGCAGACGAATTCAACGGCACAAGCCTGGATACCTCTAAATGGAATACCGCCTATTTGTGGGGCGATGATTTGGTTATCAACAACGAACTGCAGCATTACGTTGATATTGCCAACGATCCATCGTTCGGCTTTAATCCATTCACGTTCGATGGCGAAGCGCTCACCATCAACACAATTCGCACTCCCAGCGAATTATTGGACAAAGCGAACGGACAAGAATACTTGTCTGGCGTTATCACCAGCTACGATGCATTCAAGTTTACCTATGGCTATGTAGAAGCTCGTGCGCAAGTACCGGTAGGTAAAGGTTATTGGCCTGCATTCTGGTTACTAACCGCTTACTACGATGGGTATAAGCCAGAAATCGATATCATGGAATTTATTGGAGATAATCAAGATACGGTTTATCACACGTTCCACTACAACGATGAAGACGATAATTTGCGTTCAACAGAATCATTCCCTACCTACCCCATCGATTATTCCGCGGAATATCACACCTATGGGGCTAAGTGGGAACCTGGCAAGGTGACGTTTTATGTTGACAGAATTGCACGCCACACGATTGTTGACCCCATGATGTCAAAGGAACAGATGTACATCCTTGCAAATACCGCGGTCGGTGGTTGGTGGCCTGGAAACCCAGATGAGAACACCAAGTTTCCGGGTGAATACAAAATCGACTACATCCGAGCCTATCAGTTGGTGGGCGTGCAACAAGATGAGCCACAATTTGAGAATCCAGAATCTTTGATTCCGGTTCGCGGTGAAGGCACCATTAGCTCACCAAGTCACTTACCGCCGTTTCACCTATGGCCTGATGGCTACCCAGCACGCTAACAAAGCGGGTGCAAGCATCACGCAAAACGGAATTTAAGGACGTCTTGCACGGTCATTGGTGCAGAGTCACTAAATAAGGTTGCTCTGGCAACTGAAAGCTGTACAACAACGCCTGGAATGCTTCATCAAGCATCTGGGCGTTGTCTTTTGTACCGATGGCATATAAACCCACGGTATAACCCAGTTGGGCAATTTCAGCTTGCTTTATGGCCAAGTCAACGGTGGTGTCTTTAAATGGAAAATCCACCAGTACCATTTCATCTTTGACCGCCTTTTGCCCATCCACAATAACCACACCGCGTTGAGCACCATCGGTGTCGAAAGCGCCCGTTTCAATACCGGGCAGTACTTCCACCATGATGTAGTCCATATAGGGGTCCGCATCATTTTCTAATTCCGATTCAAAAATAACCGAATACCCTGCTTCTTCCAAATCTAAATCGTATCGCGTATCTTCTGAAATAATTCGTGACCAATCTTTTGGAACGACCATGGAGAAACCGTAGTTTTCATCGTTGTAATCGACATACAAAAGTGCTTCACGGCTCTTAGTGACAGAGCCAATAGAACTGACTACTGGCCTTTTTTCCCAGCGTTCAAATTGATCTAAGCCGACCAGCGACAACAGCGCTAACCAAAGCATGATGGCGATGAATTTCATACACCCAGAGTGCCCTGGGTGATGAGTTATATCCGCGCGACACTGCCCATTACGTGCGATTCACATCTGGGCAATGGAGCGGTACTGTGGACCGCTTCTCGAAAATTTAAGGGGTAGGACTGGGTGTGTCTAAACCCAGGAAGACGCCATTAGATTCCATGGGGTAGCGCAATTCATAGCGATCAAGCAAGTTGTCCCGCGCAGAGTTCGCATAGAATTTGGCATCGATGAATACATCATTGCCTTCAATCTCTGTGCTCTCACCGGACCAAACGTTGCCGTTGCGCGTGACTGGAAAAACTAATCCGTTCACCGAGACAGCCAGGCTAAGCGCATTCACTACAGAGGCCTCGGCATCTTGCAAAGACGCCGGAACGCCAAAGTCTATACGCACAGGTAATCGCTCTGCAACCGTGCCCGGGCTATCAAAGTTTCGGGGGTCAAACCCTGCACGAAGTTCCGCAATATTGGACCGACCATCCCCATCGGAATCAAAATTGGTAGAGAATCGACGATCTTCCATTGGCACAATGACACCGGCCGGGTCGTTGCCTATGTCAACAGTGCGCCGCGCACTGGCAAGCGGCAATAAAGAATTGCCCTTCGCTGACCACGCCGCAATGATAGTGACCGTTTCATTTGGGTCAAAGTTAATTTGCCCTTGCCACACACCCTGTTCGTTTTGCGTCATTACCACGTTATTACTGTTCGCGGAAACTTCCAACTCCAAATCATCTGGCTCGAGCATGCGATTTTCGGTCAGAAACTCAGGTACGGGCATACCCAGTTCGGCAGACATATCCCCATTGGACTGAACGGACCATTCTTCAGGCGAATGACAGGCGCTTAGCATTAAGCCACTGATCGCCAGCACAGCCACATTCGTTCGCAAAGTATTCATCAACTTCAGTCGAATTCAGTGCCAACGGGATCGGCTGTGATAATCACTGGAATGGTGGGTCCACCACCCGGGTTGGTTCCGCCAGACCCCGAAGAGGAACCACCCCCACCGCTTGCCGCCGCTGCTAATGCACCGACCGCTAGTATTCCTAAAGCGCCATACAGCACTTTTTGTCCGGTTGTCAGCCCTGTGCTAATGGGTTCTGCTGCGGTGTCTACCGGAGCCTGTGGAACGGGTGTTTCTGCCGTACTCGCCAAATTGTCCGCAGCGGTTAAATCGCGCGTTAACGGATCGAATGCGAAACCTCTCACCACTCGGTTGTTGCTCGTGTCTGAGGCGTTTATGTAGTACTCAATAACCGTTGCTTCATCAGTCAGTACGTCAATCGTTACCGTATAAATGGAGGTACCAGGGATGAGTTCCATGGGTACATTCTGATAATTTCCCGCGCCCGCCACTCGGTAATAGAGCACCACCTCAGATACCGCTTGATTGTCCGTAACCGTTGCCGAAAACACTTGGTTATCGCCGACATTTCCGGTTTCCACCACCTGCAAATCAACCACCGGCGGCTCGTCATCGCTCGTCGCTTGCGCGTGAACTGGCCCCACCACTAACACGGTAGAGAAGACTAAATGCAGTAACGCGACCCAGACACAAATTAGACGTTTGAAGCTTCTTGCTTGAACCATTCTTTGATTTACCATTTAATTTTTGACCATCCCGCCGCATCTCGGCGTGTGGTTAATGTAAATGAGCGCAAGTTGGCCGGGGGGCTCGCAACCCCACCCCCACGACGAACCACTTTAGTGATCGTTAAATTGCCGACAATCATGCCGGCACTGTTTCGTGTTGAAACATTGTCAATGCTGGCGGAAACACTTTCACTGTTCGAAAACATTTGCAGTAAAGCCTGCACCCTTGCGCCATCGGTCTCGGCCAATTGGGTGATCAGGTTTATATCACGACCTTCAATGGCCGTCTTTACAGCGATAAATTGCTTGTACACCGAATTAAAATCGGCATCGGTAATGACGTAGGCACCAACCGATTGTTGATCATTAGCACCCGCATCCGTTGTGGCCACCTGCGTATCACTCAATGCTCTGCCACTGTTACTGCCGGCAGCTAATCGATCGGTTGCTTGGCGATCGGCGTCTGTTTGCGGCGCAGCACTGGCAACTTGTGCAGGTGATTGCGCGGTTTGACCCGCAGCTTGCGCCGCTCTTGCGGCAGCCGCACGCCGCGCCTCAGCTCGTTGCTCAGCGGCAATCACTTCCAGTCTTTCACGTTCTAACTTTTCCGCTTCAGCTTGCAGTTCAGCTTCACGTGCCTCGCCTTGTTGTTGCAGTCGCAGTTGCTCGGCTTGCCGGGCTTCTTCTGCTCGTCTCGCCTCTTCTGCTCGTCTCGCCTCTTCAGCTCGTCTCGCCTCTTCAGCTTGTCGCGCCTCTTCAGCTTGTCGCGCCTCTTCAGCTTGTCGCGCCTCTTCAGCTTGTCGCGCCTCTTCAGCTTGTCGCGCCTCTTCTGCACGTTTAGCTTCTTCAGCAGCACGCGCTTGCTCCGCTAGTCGAGCTTCTTCAGCTGCGCGGGCTGACTCTGCAAGTCTGGCCTCTTCAGCACGCCGGGCCTCTTCAGCCGCTAAGGCTTCTTGCGCTCGTTTTGCTTCTTCAGCGGCAAGCGCTTGCTCGGCTAGTCGCGCCTCTTCAGCCAGTCTGGCGGCTTCTGCTCGTTCTGCTTCGGCGGCTAATCTCGCTTCTTCTGCAATGCGTCGCTCTTCCGTGGCAATACGTTTTTGTTCCGCGATAACGGCTTCTTCCGCGAGTCGTTGAGCTTCACTTAAACGTGCCGCTTCATCGCTATCAGCCGTTGCAAGCCCGGACTCACCCGCTGCAATTAGCCCACGCAGGGCTGTGAATTCTGGGTTACCGTAGCCAAGGACTCGCGGATCTAATGCATCCAACTCGGCCGATGCTGTTTCCAACTCGCCATTCGCGACCAACGCTTCGATACGTGCCAGTTCTCGACGAAATTGCACGGCAATAGATTCGCCTATGGTGTTAGTCGGTGGTGGAAGAGCTACCGCTGTTGGCTCATCGCCTCCGCTAAGCAAATTACCCAAGGTTTTAGAATCAAACAATCCCGCTTGCATCGCACCATAGCCACCCGCAACGAGAACGCCTAAGCCGAGTAGCGCGAACAACAAACCTTTACGGCGGGGACGTTCGTAGTCATCATCATCATCGTAGTATTCATGAACGCCTTCACTCCAGTCATCGTCAAACTGATCATAGGAATCAGTTGGCGTGGGAGCAGCTTTCGGTTCCTGAAAAGATTGTGGACCCGGTGCGACGGTTTCATTTAAGAAATCAAAGTCGTCGTCAAGATGCTCAGCTGATTGTTGCTGAGGTGCATACGCCGAAGGATCTTGTTGGCCGCCCGACACAATAGGGCCGGTCGAAGCAGCTTGCCCTGGACGAACATTGGGTCCAGATTTCGATATCGGGACCGGCCGTCGAATGATGGGTAAAGGCTTGGATTTGCGCGGTGGCAATGGTAGGCCGGAGTCTGCCTCGCCTTGTTTTTGCGCAGGACGATTCGCCGCGTCCTCAGAGAGGAAGTCGAACATTTCGCTGTCCATAGCGTCGTCTTGGTCACTGCTGGATTTCGGCATCGTAGCCCGCTGCCTACCGATCATTCTGGGTAGGCCATAAGTTGCTGTAACTAAAGCGTTATGGTAACCGATACTAGGAAGGGGTTCAGTGCACCATTAGTTAACTTTGGGAGGAAATCACCAAAGGGTCGGTAATTTTACAAAAATTACCGTAAATCAATCGCTTGAATGCCAGTTCCAAGGTAACAAAGGCGACACATTTCAACAATTTGTGCGCTTTAACACACGCTTATGCAACGCCTTAGACTGCACACGCCAATCCAATAGCTTCGAGCCAAGCCCACTGGTTTGAGCTGCAATGCCCGCCCTGCGCAACCGCGACAATGACCGAGCGCCCCCCGGTCCGCTCTGAGCGAGATTAGGTATACCAATCATACAGAGCGGCAGTAGTCGAGCATCGCGCTGGAGCTATAAATCTTCGCGCTTTAACGCGGTTTCGATGTAAACCTCACGTAATCGAGCGGCCACAGGGCCCGGCTTGCCTTCGCCTATCGCATGCCCATCTATTGACACAACCGGCATAACAAATGCCGAGGCACTGGTGAAAAAGGCTTCATCGGCTTGTTTTACATCGTCAACCGTGAACGGTTCTTCCACCACATCGAAGCCAGACTCCCGGGCAAAACGCAGCACAGCGTCTCGGGTGATGCCACTTAAGATTTCATTACCCAGATGACGAGTTTGTATGACTTTGTCTTTACGCACGATATAGGCGTTGTTTGACGTGCCTTCGGTAACGTAACCCTCTTCAACCATCCACGCATCATTAGCACCCGCATCCAAGGCTTGCTGTTTAGCCAGGCTGGGCCCAAGTAAACCCACCGTTTTTATGTCACGACGCTGCCAGCGAATATCTGGAACACTAATAACGCTGATACCTGTGTTCGCCGTTGGAGAATCAATCAGTTTTTTCGCTTGAGTGAACATAACCAGTGAGGATTTTGGATTGGCGGGGAAGGCAAAATCTCGATCGGCCACGCCTCGGCTCACTTGCAGATACAACAGCCCTTCTTCCAATTGATTCAATTCCAACAGTCGGTGTTGATAACTGACCATTTCTTCATCCGTGCAAGCCGGTGGCATAGACAATTCGTTTAACGATCGATGTAAGCGCTTCAAGTGAGCGCGATTATCAATCAGTTTTCCGTTCAGCACCGAACTGACTTCGTAGACCGCGTCAGCGAACAAGAACCCCCGATCTAACACAGAAATTTTAGCGTCTTGCTCATCAACGAATGCCCCGTTGACATAAAAAATGCGGCTCATGCTGGCTCCGGAATAAAAAGTTCTAGTAATTCTTGTAAAGATCGCACTTCGGCATCGGCTTTGGGTTGATCCTGCGGCCAAGGTGCTTGCGCTTGGTTGTACCAAATCGTTTTTGCACCGATGGCTTGTCCGCCACCCACGTCGGTCCGGACGTTGTCACCAATGTGCGCCAAAGCCGACGGTGGTACATCAAATTCCGCCAAACAAGCTTCAAACATCTGGGCGTGGGGTTTGGGTGCGTTATCGATACTGGCACGTTGATAGTGATGAAATTTGTCCGCCAAGCCAATCATTGATAAATCGGCGTTGCCATTGGTTATAACCGCCATCTTGTAACGTTGTCCGAGGGCATCTAACACACCGTGCGTACCCTGATATAAAATCACGTCACTACGAGCTTGATAAAACAAATCATAAGCGGCCTCCGTTAACTGCGCTGAATACCCCGCTTCCACCAAGCATCGTTCTATCATTTTGTGTCGAAGTAACGACATGTCACATGCATACTCAGGATGCGACTCCACCACCTCAGCGCGATAACGAAGCATGTTGTCTTTGTAGTTCCCAACAACCGCCTTGGGCGCGTTCGCTTTAAACCAGTCAAATAATTTGGCTTCCGCTACTTCAATAACTGGCGGGCAATCCCACAAGGTATCGTCAAGATCAAACGACAACACCTGAATTTCTGCCACCCACTCATGGCGTTTTGTTATGGATGAACTCATGCGCCTGACACCAACACAACGTGCATTCGCCGAGGCCCATGAGCGCCAATCTCAATCGTTTGTTCAATATCACCCGTGCGTGATGGGCCAGTTACAAAATTCACCGCTCGATGCGCACCGCAGGCTTCCCGCAATTGTGTCCAAACATCATCAACGTGTCGCAGCACTTGCGATTCATTCACTACAACAATGTGGTTGTCAGGCAGAAAGTTTAACGTAGCCGGCGTATCCCCTGTGCTGGCGAACACCACACTGCCCGTTTCTGCCACAGCCGCTAAGCAAGGTGTGACACTGGTGGCTTCCGTACCACTGGCGCTGCCTATTCGATAGTGCTCAGGCCATGCGATTTCAGATAACGCCGGAGCGACAGTAACATCCCCATCCAGCCCTTCCGAACGGATGTAATCATCGACCGCATTCAACACATCATCGCTCGTTTGCACTCGTGTCACTGTCATCTGTACCGATTCCATCATTCGTATCAGTCGTTCGGTCGGGTCTTCGCTAAACGCTGGCAAAGTGGACACCGGTTTTGTCGATAAGCGCTCACTCACCGCCAAGGGCGCGTCGTCAACCGACATCGGCGCAGGACGCGATGGATTTTCTCGAACCAGAGCCGTTTGTAGACGACCCAATATGGCATCACGCGCACTCATGATGATTCACTCCGGTTTTTCTGAGCGGTATATTCACTTATAAAAGTACGGTTGTTGCCAGACGTAGGTAAGTTACGACTTTTTGTCCAAGCAGACACCAGCGGTAGTCTTCGCACATGACCTTGCCGACGGCCCAACCAAGACAAGGTGCGCACGGCTAAATCGCTTAAGTTCCGATACAGCTTAGGCCGCCTGGCCACTTGCGACCACAACGCCAAGGCCGTTCTGGATCGCATGGATTGCAACTGCTTTTCAAAGGTTGTGCGTCGATGCTTGCGTAACAACGAAGGCAGTGGGATGCTCATGGGGCAAACTTCCGCACAGCGCCCATTCAATGTGCAAGCGTGTGGCAAATCACGTGTTTTCTCTAAGCCCACCATGGCCGGTGTGATGACCGAGCCCATCGGCCCAGGGTACACCCAGCCATAAGCGTGACCACCCACCGCACCATACACCGGACAATGATTAATGCAGGCACCACATCGAAAACAGCGCAGCATTTCGCGTAACTCACTATCGAATAATTCCGTGCGTTTGTTGTCCACTAGGACCACATGAAATTCTTCTGGCCCATCTTTATCCCCATCACGTTTAGGCCCACCCATTAAACTGGTGTAGTTCGAAAAGTGCTGCCCTGTTGCACTGCGTGCTAATAAACGCAGTAGCAAACTGGCATCTTCCAAGGTGGGCACGACTTTCTCAATGCCAACAATGACAATATGAACACGCGGCAGGTTCGAACTTAGGTCACCGTTGCCTTCATTAGTCACCAATACATGCTGACCAGTTTCCGCCACCAAAAAGTTCGCACCAGTGATACCCACATCCGCATTACGAAACTTTTCGCGTAGAACCGTTCGAGCTTCAGTCACCAAATCCACTCGGTTGGTGATTTTTTCCGTTAAGCCGTATTGTTGATGATGTTTATGGAATAACTCAGAGACTTGTTCTTTGGTTTTATGAACCGCAGGAGCAATGATGTGGCTAGGCGGCTCTTCCGCTAATTGGATGATGTATTCGCCTAAATCGGTTTCAATCGGTGCTATGCCAACCTCTTCCAAACGCCGATTCACCTCTGCCTCTTCGCCCACCATGGACTTACCCTTGGCCACCGTTTTGGCGTTGGCTTTTTTGCAAATGTCCACAATGATTTCACCGGCATTGGCGGACGTCTCAGCCCAGTGCACATGCCCTCCATTCGCCTGCACTGAGTGCTCATAACGCAACAGATAATGATCTAGATTTTCAAGCACGTGGTTTTTCATCTCCCGTGCTTCATCGCGAATGCGCTGCCATTCAGGCACTAGCTCGATGGCGTTCAACCGCTTTTTAATAAAGCCCACTTTCAAATTACCCAGTGCATCTTGCAAGGGCGCATCCTTCAAGGCCTCAGCCGCATTTTGCTTAAACGTGTGAGACGTAACTTGAACACTCATTACTTTGACTCCTTACCCGCGATGCCTGCCCCGTCAGCCATACCGGCTAGTACTTCGGCAGTGTGAAACACGCGCAGTGGCAAGCCCAACCGCGAGGCACGACCTGCAAGGTTCATCAAGCAACCTAAGTCCCCACCGAGTAAAACACGGGCCCCAGTTTGCGAAGCTAAGGATAATTTATCGTCCACCATACGTTCTGAAATGTCTGGGTACTTCACACAAAACGTTCCACCAAAACCACAACAGGTGTCGGTGTCTTCCATTTCATCCAGGGTTAGCGTGGTGGTGTTCGCCAACAGATGCCGCGGTTGCTCTTTAATGCCCAGCTCTCGAAGCCCTGAGCAACTGTCGTGATACGTGGCTGTTTCATTGAAAACGACTGGAGATAATTCAACTTGAAGTACATCACAGAGAAAGCTCAACAGTTCATGAGTACGACCTGCTAAGTCTCCTGCCTTGGCCAACCAAGTAGGGTCATCAGCAAACATCTCCGGATAATGTTTTACTAGCGTGCCAGCGCACGAGCCCGATGGCAAAACGACGTAGTCAAAGCCTTCGAAGGCGGTGATGGTTTGCTGCGCCAACACACGGCTGGACGCATCATCCCCGCTGTTCCAAGCGGGTTGACCGCAACAGGTTTGCTGCGTTGGAACAACAACCTCACAACCGGCTTGTTCTAATAATTGAACGGCGGCAAATCCAATATTGGGGCGCTGAGTGTCGACCAAACAGGTCACAAACAGACCCACAGTGGGTCGTTTGTCCATGTGATGCATCACTGTGTCATAACGGATGCCCCACTATACCGCCCACACCCAAGCGCGTCGCTCAAATGAGGGTCTTTTATGCTGTGCCAGAGCTCAGATGGCCGCTGTTGATCTTAAGATCCCTCGCGTAAGGGATGTAAACTGGACGCCCACGGTAAAACAGCTGCCCGCCCTATCTCATCATGAGTGCTCACATCGAACGTAGCCGAGCCTGGTTTGCAGAACAGAATTGGACCGTTTTCGACTTCCAAATCGAAGCCTGGCAGGCTTGGCACAGAGGTGAATCAGGGCTTATTCATTCACCGACCGGCAGTGGAAAAACATTGGCCGCATGGCTCGGGCCGGTGCAAGCGGCTATGGAAGAGACCGAAATCGATCCGACTCGCCCACCCGGCACGGCGGGTGAGCCAGATTCCGCACTACGGGTGCTGTGGATTACCCCGTTGCGAGCGCTGGCCTCAGATACCGTGAAAAGCTTAAGCCAAGCAGCGTCTGCCCATGGTTTAGATATTCGAGTTGAAGCAAGAACGGGAGATACATCCAGTCGAAAACGTGAGCAGCAGCGCTACGACCCACCCTTCGCCTTAGTGACAACACCCGAAAGTTTATCGGTATTACTTAGCTACAAAGAAGGCGAACGCACATTAAGTGGCGTGCACACAGTCATCGTGGATGAGTGGCATGAACTGCTCTCATCTAAACGCGGTGTGCAATTGGAATTATGCTTGGCCCGTTTACGGGGTATCAACTCCGAATTAAAAGTGTGGGGCTTATCCGCTACCATCGCAAATTTAGAGGTAGCGATGAAAACCTTACTGGGCCCTAAACAAACCGGGCGCATTGTACAAGGTCACGTGCCCCGTGAAATAATAGTCGACACGCTGCTGCCAACAACAATCGCCAACTTTCCCTGGTCAGGGCATTTGGGTATTCAACTCATTCAACCCATAATAGAAACCATCAGCGAACACAAAACCACACTGCTGTTTACCAACACGCGCGCTCAATCTGAACTGTGGTTTAAAGCCTTATTAGAAAAGCGTCCTGACTGGGTGGAGAGCTTAGCCCTGCATCACGGCTCTATCGATCGAGCGCTTCGCCATGACATTGAAGATCGACTGCGCGATGGCAAGTTGCAATGTGTGGTGTGCACCTCATCATTGGATTTGGGTGTGGATTTCAGCCCAGTGGATCAAGTCATCCAAGTAGGTAGCCCCAAGGGTGTTGCCCGCTTAATGCAACGCGCTGGTCGCAGTGGTCATCGACCGGGGGCTGTGTCTCGCGTGTTGTGCGTGCCCACTAACACCTTAGAGTTGGTGGAAATTGCCGCGGTTCGCTTAGCCTTAGAGCAACGCCGAATAGAGGGGCGCACCCCGTTAACGTTATCACTGGATGTGCTAAGCCAGCATTTGGTGACTTTGGCACTAGGTGCAGGCTTTAAGGCGGAACCCACCCTGGCTGAAGTGCGCAGCACACACGCCTTTGAACAGTTAAGTGATGAAGATTGGCAGTGGGTGATGGATTTCATTACTCGCGGCGGACAAGCGCTACAGGGGTATCCGCAGTATCACAAGGTATTGGATATTCGCGGTGTTTATCGAGTAATGAACAAAGAAATTGGTCAGCGCCATCGCATGAGCATTGGCACCATTTCATCCGACACACAAATGGCGATGGCGTATCGTAATGGTAAACGCTTAGGCACAACAGAAGAGAATTTTATCGCTCGCTTAAATGTGGGGGATACTTTTCAATTTGCCGGTAAATCGTTAGAGCTTTTGCACGTGAAGGATTTAACCGCCTATGTAAAAGCCACACGCAAGCGAGGACGATTTGTCGCACGCTGGGGCGGCACTCAAATGCCACTGAGCACAGAACTCGCTGATAGTGTGTTAGACACTTTGGATGCTTGGCGAGATAACACAATCACTACACCCGAGCTCAGCGCCATCAATCATGTGTTGGCAATACAATCGAGTTGGTCTCACTTACCAGGAGCCTCACAGTTTTTAATTGAATCGATTAACACTGGGGATTCAAACAGTTTATTTTGCTACCCGTTCGCAGGCCGCTTGGCGAACGAAGGCTTAGCGATGGTGGTTAGCGCCCGGCTCACCAAACAAGCCCCCATCACCATTGAAATTCAAATGAACGACTACGGCTTTGAATTGCAAAGCCCCAGTGAATTACCGAAAGACGAAGACACATTGCGGGCACTGTTTACCACTGAAAATTTGTTGGACGACATACTCGACGCCATCAACAGTGGGGAAATTGCAAAACGTAAATTCCGTGACATCGCCCGTATCTCAGGACTCATCTTTGATGGTTATCCTGGACGCGCCAAATCCACTCGACAAGTCCAGGCATCCAGTGGATTAATTTTCGAGGTACTGCAGGAGTATGACGCCAACAATTTACTGCTTGACCAGTCGCGCCGAGAAGTGCTGGTTGCGCAACTGGAATTCAAGCGTCTTGAAACGGCGTTGCAAGCCGTTGCAAAACGCGAATGGATAATAAAAACCCTGCAACGACTTACCCCATTGTCGTTTCCGTTGTGGGCGGAAGGCATTCAATCCCAAATGATGACTTCAGAAAATCATCAAGTCCGGATTGAAAGAATGCTTAAAGAGCTAGAATTAGCCGCATCCTAGTGATAGAGCGTACGAGCGCTGTACACGCCTTCCTGACAAGTGCAAGCCCGCGGGGTACCATGTGCCTCTAGGACTGAAAAGCCACAACAAGGAACACCGCAATGTCATACCCACTTTCTTTAATTCGCACATTGAGTGTTGCTGGAATTGTCGCAGCGCTATGGGCTACACCCCCAGTCCTTCACGCGCAGTCAGACACTGATGTCAGTGAAAAGAACCGAGCGTTAATTACCGAATTAATGCGCGTTTCCGGTGGCGACCAGGTGGGTCAAATTATGAGTCAGTATTTTGTTCAGTCGTTCACGCAAGCCGTTGCCGCCAATGACCCCAATACCGACCCCAAAGTTTTTAGTATTATCGAAGAAGAAGTGAATGCACTCATCACCGAAGAGATCGAAGAAAAGCAAGTGATGGTTGACTTAATTGCGCCCATCTATGTAAAGCACTTGACCGACGAAGATTTACAGAACACCCTAGATTTTTACAAAACTGAGACCGGTAAAAAGTTCATTGAAGTCATGCCACTAATTACTCAAGAAAGCATGCAAGTGGGGAACGCATGGGGCCAAAGCTTAGCGCCTAGAATTCAACAACGAGTTATGGATCGATTAAAAGCAGAAGGCCTTGAACCGAAGTAACCACACTCTCAATTTGAACGGGGCGCAGGTGCAGTTACTGCCTGAACGAGCGTTGTTTTGGGAACAAGAAAACGCGTTATTGGTGGCGGATGTGCACTTAGGCAAAGAGTACGTGTTCGGTCGACAAGGTATCGCTATTCCCGCAGGTTCAAGCGAATCCACCCTGCGACGATTATCTGCATTGTTGGCGCAGACTAACGCGCACGAATGCATCGTGCTAGGTGACTTCTTTCACGATACACCCAGCCCCCACGATTCATGGTTAAACGCGGTAAGCGAATTCCTAGATCAACATCCAACAGTGAAAGTTTGCATCGCTGCAGGGAATCACGATAAACCACGCGGACAAGAAAGAATTGATTCTCGAATCACTTGGCACAACGAACCCGTCCAACGCGGGCCATTGGTGTTACAGCACGAACCGGGGCAAGACGATCGTGGCTACGTGTTAGCCGGTCATATCCATCCGGTGATATCGATTGGTAAAGCTTTTCAGCGAGGCATTCGCGGGCCATGCTTCTGGCAACAACCTGACTGCTTGGTATTACCTGCCTTTGGAGAATTTACCGGTGGACGAAGCGTCACACCAGCCAAGAACGATGCCATTTTTATGATAGGTAGCCAGTCTGTGGTTCCTGTTCCTAACAACGCACTCTTTGGACAACGCCGTCGAACAACTCGAACCCTCACCGCCAAACCATCGACTTAACAAATTACCGAATCACAGCTGAAACCTACCCATGAATCACATGACAATCAAATGACAGATTCACTCTTTCATAAAGGCATTGCCGATTGGGCCGCACGGGTTCGCCGCAAAGAACTCAGCTTCACCGACACGGTAACCACTTGCCTAGACAACATAGAAGCCGATAGCGCGTTAAATGCTTGGGAAGTGGTCGATGCGAACGCAGCTTTAGGTTCAGCCAAAGCAATGGATTCCCTACTGGCATCGGGCACCGACCTAGGTTGGTCAATGGGGCTTCCGTTAGCGGTAAAGGATATTATCCAAGCCGAGGGGTTTCCCTTAACCAATGGCTCTAATGGCAAAACGGATCACTTAGTGGGGCCGGAAGGTACGCTCCTTAACTCGCTAAAACGTGCAGGCATGATTGCATTGGGAAAAACCAAAACGGTCGAGTTCGCACTGGGCGTTACCGGTCAAAACACCTCCCGCGGCACCCCCTGGAACCCGTGTGATCGTAACGTGCACCGAATTCCTGGTGGGTCATCGAGTGGTTCAGCGGTATCTATTGCAGCCAATCATGTCGGCTTAGCCTTAGGCACCGACACGGGAGGATCAGTGCGAATACCGGCCGCGTTTAATGGCATTGTGGGCCACAAAACATCGGTGCGAGTCTGGCCAACCGATGGGGTCTTCGCACTATCCCCCACCCTAGACTCCATTGGGCCTTTGTGCCAAACCGTGCACGATACCGGCTTAATGCACACCCTCGTAACCGGTGAAGCGATTCCAGCCGATGTGCCATTAAAGGGCTTGCGCCTTGGCGTACCGCAAGAACACTTCTTTGATGATTTAGATGCAGCCGTTGCTGATGACTTTGAACGCAGCTTAGCGCTTTTGGTGGATGCCGGTGCCCTCACCGTGCCCATTCATTTCCCGGAAGCTGCAGAACGCGCCACCTTGTTTCCACAAATTGTTCCGCCAGAACTACTTGCCACATTGGGCACAGAGTTGTTTGAGAAAATTCGCGCTGGCATGGACCCAGTTACAACAGAACGCGCACAGAATGGCCTTAAAGTCAGTGCCATCGAATACCGGCAAGCACTGAAACGCCAACAGGAACTCATCATCAAGGCAAACGCCACCTTCGGTGCAGTGGATTGTTGGGTTAGCCCAACCGCACCTATCATTCCCATCCCGTACGATGATTTGAATGATCCTGTAAAACATCAGCGCGCCCTAAACGCCTCATGGAACACACAACCGGGCAACCTCACTGAATTTTGCGCCATGAGTTTACCCATGCACACCAGCGGTTTACCAACCGGTTTTCAGGTGATGTTGCCGCACGGTCAAGATGCACGGCTTATAGCCATGGCCAGCAGCATCGAAGCACTTTTTAAACAACACAACAAACAATGAGCACACAGTAATGAGCAGCATCGGAATTGGCGTAGTTGGCACCGGCTACATGGGTAAGGCACACAGTGTGGCCATGAATTGTGTGGGGGCGGTGTTCGATACACCGTTAAAGCCGGTGTGCGAGATGATTTGCGCAACCACAGAAAGTGGCGCACAACAAAAGGCAGAGCAATTTGGTTTTAATCGCTCCACAGCGGATTGGCGAACCTTGGTGAATGACCCCAAAGTAGAAGCCATTGTGATCGCCTCCCCGCAGAACACACACAAAGACATTGCCTTGGCCGCCTTTGAATTGGGTAAACCGGTGATGTGTGAAAAGCCCATGGGCGCATCCACCGAAGAGGCGGCCGCCATGGTGCAAGCGGCGGAGAACTCCGGCGTGGTGAACATGGTGGGTTTTAACTACGCGAGAACACCCGCCACCCAATACGCAAAACAACTCATCGCTGAAGGCGCAATTGGAGATGTCACCTGGTTTCGGGGTGAACACACTGAAGATTTTTGCGCCGACAAAAAAGAATTTGCCACCTGGCGAACCCAAGGTCGTGCCAACGGCACCATGGGAGATCTATCGTCCCACATGATTAACGCAGCGCTGGCATTAATTGGCCCGATTGAAAAAGTGTCGGCCGACATTGAAACCGTGCACCACGAACGCCCAACACAATCTGGCGGCACCGAGAAAGTGACCAATGACGATCACGCACACTGCCTGTGTCGTTTTGAATCTGGCGTAATGGGGCATTTATATTTCAGTCGTATATCTAGCGGCAGAAAGATGGGCTACGCCTACGAAATTAGCGGCACCAAGGGTGCGATACGTTTTGACCAAGAAGATCAGAACGCTTTGTGGCTGTATAAAATGGATGACGAAGAGGCTGATCGAGGGTTTCGAAAAATTCTAACCGGCCCCGCCCACCCCGATTACGAAGCCTTTTGCTTAGGCCCAGGCCACGGCACCGGTTACCAAGATCTTTTAATCATTGAAGCCAAAGATTTTCTTAACGCCATACACGAAGGTCGTTCAACCTTTCCTACGTTTAAAGACGGGTTAATGGTGAATCATGTGATTGATGCAATGTGGGCATCGAATGACAGTAAGCAGTGGGTGACTGTGTAATTCTGCGTGTTGTAAGGTCAGTTGGAAACGGCTGCGAATAGTGGCCGTATCTTGTCCAACGGGACGGTTTAAAAGGCACGTTCAAATATTCGATCGATAATTTGTGATCAGTAACGAGCCTGACCTTGGAGATAGATGCACCTACTCGATGGTAGGACTGGCATGAAGTGCTTGATAAACACCCAAGGTTCCGCCTCCAGGCAAAGTGATATCAACCATCCTCCACCCACGTCAACATTCGGGAACTTAAGGACATCTTTTAAAAAGGATCGATCTGCGTCAGGGTCAGGGTCAGTTGAGTAGATAATTGAATGCGCACCGATGATCATATTGCACCTATATCAAAGTTCATTCACTCACTATAGTAACTTATTAAGCCAAAACGACTATATGAAGCATGAAATCATACAACTGCCAGTGGCGCAATCACTACGCAGCTGTACTCAACATCATCATACCGGCCGCAGCGAACCTCACGGCTGCAATGTGGCCCAAATAATGGAACCAGGATTAATTTTTTCCAAGAAACAAATCTTTGCTACCAATGAAGAAAGACAAGTGATCCACGTCGCAATAACCTTTGTCATCAAATTTCTCACACCATTGATAGCTTAACCGTTTAGCCTTTCCCATAGTTCTGGAGGGTGCGCCATATTCTTTAATCCATTTTTTTGCGTAGGCTTCAAAATCATCAATGAGTGGCTCATGTCGTATGGTTAACAATACCAACACATTCTGATTTTTACCCTTGGCGTTTTTATCCGATTCTTCTTTCGGTTCTAGGTACGCTACGACCTTCTGGCCTTTTGCTTGAAACTCAATGTATTCAATAGCATCTCCTTCATATTCTGTCGTGATTTCAAATTCATCTTGGCTGATAGAATAAAACTTGGATAATCCGGCCAATACATCATCTGCCGCATCACCTAGACTTACGCCACTTACTACAAAATCTTCAATAGTTGAGTATTCTTTGCTTGCGGCAATGGGAGAAAACACCAGCAACAGGACAAGAAACATTTGGCTAGCTTTAATCGGTTTCAATGGTTCATTTTCCTTAATAAATGATCACTTATCGTTGGTAAATCCTATCTCATCTATCGCTTGGAATCTGACCATTGCGACAACAAATCCGGCTTCCGATCCTGCAGCCATTCCAGCGCATCGCTGGCATCTTCAGTAAACCAACGCTCACTACTGCCCAAGCGAAACGAATAACCCCATGCGTCCATATCTTTAAACAGTTGCTGACGATTAAAGCTAGGAATGTGGTCTGACATCAACACCTGTAAGTAAC
>CALGLE010000009.1 GCA_937930305.1 uncultured Granulosicoccaceae bacterium
GCCCAGCTCTTCGGCTACCTCGGGCAATTCGGCAGGGCGGAACAAAATAGACTGGTGCTCGAAGTTGCCACCTTCTGTTACACCCCACAAGCTCGTTGCAATTTTTACTTCGTCCTCGTCCAGCACGTCAGACAAGGTTTCGGGCGTCCATAGAAAAAAGGTCCCTTCCGCGCCTTCGGAATCCGCGTCTGTGGCCGAATAAAACAATCCCTCTGGCGACATCATTTCACGTTTTACGTAGTCCAAAATACCTTGCGACGTATTTGCGTGATCAGACGCTCCACCCAATAGAAAGGCTTGGGCATAAACACGCGCCAGTAATCCTTGGTTGTACAGCATCTTTTCAAAGTGCGGCACCAGCCATTCTTCATCAACCGCGTAGCGATGAAACCCACCACCAATTTGATCATGAATACCGCCTGCAGCCATGCGTTGCAGCGTGAAATCTACGGCATTAATTGCGGGTGTGTTGTCGTTTAATCTTGCCTCATTCAATAGAAAAAATAACAGGGCCTCTTGCGGAAACTTTGGAGCACCACCGAAACCACCCAAAAAATCATCGTGAATGGATAAGGCTAATTGAGCCGCTCGCGCGGTTTCACGCTCACCCACATCGCGCGCCTCAGCACCCACCGCGTTGGTGCGTCTCAACGCCTCGCTGATCTGATCGGCAAGATCCACTAATGCCGGTCTATCATCTTTCCACAGCACGTTGATTTGCTGCAACAAATCGGTAAATGTTGCCGGTGGATAGTAAGTTCCCCCATGAAACGGTCGACCCGTGGAATCCAAAAAATTAGACATGGGCCAACCACCACGACCGGTGATCATCATGACCGCATTCATGTACAGCGAATCCACATCGGGTAACTGCTCACGGTCTACCTTAATCGCTATAAAGTGCTCGTTTAAGATGTCAGCGATAGGCACACTTTCAAAGCTTTCCCGCTCCATGACATGGCACCAATGGCAAGTGGCATAACCAATGGACAAGAACACCGGTTTGTCTTCTTTTTGTGCACGTTCGAACGCTTCATCCCCAAAGGGGTACCAGTTAACCGGGTTATGAGCGTGTTGCAACAGATACGGAGATTTCTCATTAATCAACCGATTAATGTACTCAGGCCGACCGTCACTTAAAAAATGCTCGGTTCTAGGCTTGTAGTCTGCCTCCATCGCCTCAAATGCTTCAAGCAATGAAGCAGACAATTGCGCATCAAGATCCATCGCAATAATCGGATCTTTTGCGCTAGCTATTGATGCGTACAAAGCGACAACTAGACCAGCAACCGATACCCACTTTCTCACGTGCACTGCCCTCATATTTCCATTCTGGCTTTCTCTTCCGCGGCTAAGCGATCAAGAATTTCAAAGGTTTTTTCGTAACTGCCTGCCATAGATGGACTGGTCATGTAACGACCATTGATTAATAAACTGGGAACACCGGTTACTCGTGAACCCTGCGCTAATAGAACGGCGCGCTTGATTCCCGAATTCACCGAGAATGAGTCCATAGTCTTCAAGAATTGTTCCTTATCAATACCCATTTCACCCGCGAAAGCAGCTAAATCTTTAGGACGGCTTAAGCGACGACGATCCTTATGGATAGCATCGAAAAGCTGCTCAAAAACTTGTTCGGTAACCCCTAATTGCTCAGCGGCGTAGAAAAATCGGGAATGCCCTTCCCAGTTGGGATTTAAAGGCGGAGCCGAGCGAACAAAAGATACATAGTCAGGCTTGTTCTTTACCCACTCATTGATGGCTGGCTCAAATGCGAAACAATGCGGGCAACCGAACCAGAAAAATTCTAATACTTCGACGCTATTAGAATCCAGCGTTTGTTGCGGCGGGTCGACGATTGCGTACCCTTGAGAGGCGCTTTGAGCGTACGCAGCGTTTGTAAGCGACAGCCCTGCAGCCGCAGACCCACCGACCAGCGCTAGTCGGGCACTGACGTTAAGAAATTCGCGTTTATTCATGGTTCTAAACCTAATTACATGTTTTTACTGTGTCAGGTTTTAAACGAATCGTTTCAACGATTGATTGCACGACTCGTGCGCAAATATTTTCAGCACAAAAAACGCAACAACCCCAGCAATAATCAATTGCTGGGGCTTGGGCGATCAAGCTAAGCCCAATTCTCGTCATTTATTGCCAGGGATTACGAGTATGAGGTTTTATCAGGGCACACAAGAGCTTATGGGAGTCACCCCAGTTGCACCTTAACAAACTCAATTAGCGATTCACGGTTAACATGAAAATCGTTGTAGAACACCCTGCCTTCTGGGTTAATAAGAATTAACCAAGGCGTACCACCGGTGCGATAGTTTTTCATGGTGTCAGGTAAATCATGGGTGTCTGGGTTTCCTGGGTCGTGCCCCATCACGATGGGCAAATCGTAGCGTAGCTGCAATTTACGCACATCATCTACGGTGTTGCTGCCGTGCCCTTCAAACACCGTTTGGATACCAGCAATCGCCACCTTCGGGTGTTCATGAAATTCATCTGCAAATGCTTTTAGCGTTGGGAAACCACTGCTGTGGCACCCTGGGCACCAATTCTGAAAACACTTTAAAAATACCCACTTACCGCGAGATTCTTTCACCGAGAAAGAACTGGGCTTGCCGTCGGCATCAATCCAATAATCTAATTCAAGTTCAGGAGCCGCCCTGCCTTCAATACCTCGTACCGGTAAATTATCCTGCTGGGCTCTTAATATTCCTGGCATCACAGAACCTGCGGCAACCGCTGCGGCCCCAGCCATCAAATGCCGTCGAGTTAATTCAGTCACTGGCTTGCATCTCCGGGTTCGTAGGAACCAACCATGGCGTACACCAAACCACTCTCACGCCATATTTTCACGTCAACTCCATCAACTACTTTCTGACTGTTATCGATGGCATTAAGTTCATCAGCGGCTCGCGTCATAAACACACTTAATGTTCTATCTGTGGACTTATGTGTCAGCTCAATGTGAGCTGCAATCTGACCGCTTAGCGAACAGTAACGTGCGCCTTTAACGTTGTATTGACCAGAGACTGACTTGGGCAACGCCAAATTAAAGGGCAGCAACACCATGCGTTCGCCAATGGTGTCAATAGAGGATTCTTTAATTTCTAAATCAAGGCGCATCGAGTGATTCATCGCCACCTCTTTAATGGCCCGATCCGTTCGTTCAGCGTGCACCCCAACGTTGTGTACGAATGATGCCACTAGGACTAGAACAGTAGCCGCCACGGCCGAACCGATCCATGCAGCGCCCCTAGCTTGAGAGAATCTTTGCCATACTGAAAATTTTGGTCGCAGGGTTTGAGCTTGCGACACCATCGAACTCACCACATTGTCTGGTAGCGCATGAGATTGATAGTGCTCTTTTATTCGATCATCTGAATCGTTCATTTCAGCCCCCTAACATCCACTTTTGGAGCAACTCGACCTTCCTCTTCCATTAGGTAAGTACGTAACTTCATCCGAGCTCTGTGAATCATGCTCAAGACGGTACCTCTTGGACTGTTGGTCAACTTCGCAACCTCTTCAGCGGTATATCCTTCAACCACCGTTAAAAATAAAGCTTCACGTTCAGCAACTCGCAGCTTGGCTAAGCACCGATTTAGCTGAGGATCCCCCACATCGCTAACAGAGCGCTCGGCGTTGTCATCACTTAAACCTAAGGGTGCATCATTAATGGATATGTGTTGGAAACGCTGAGCATGCCGAAAGTGGTCAATGTAAAGATTACGAATAGCGCGGATTAGAACCGCTTTTGACGGGTTGGGCCCATAGGCTTTAACCACCTTCAACCAGGATTCTTGCACTAAGTCCTCGGCGTCCGCTGGGTCCACTCGTAAGGCGCAGGCGTACCGATATCCAGCGCCAATAAGCTCTTGCAGTTCGCGTTCAGTCAATGGAATATCCATGGTGGTTTGACGAGATGCACCCTCGTTTGATTGCACTATCGGTGATAAATTCAACACCGGATAGGGAAAACCACCTTTTTCAGCCTAAACAATCAGACTCTGAGTAATAAACCACCGACAAAGTCGCTATTTTATAATGATGATACGTTTGATTAGGCCAATGACTACGAACAGAAATATCAGTGGAAACACCACGGTTTGCATCAGAAAAACCACAATTAAGCGGATGGTGTTCTCACTAATGCGCTCAGCGGCCGCTCGGTAATCATCCATTCTTTGTTCGATGCTGATGCTGTCACCAATTCGTCGGACCACTTCACGGGCTCTTTGTAACGTGGACAGATTCTCCGCGTCACCGCCGGTTCGTTCTTCACGAGCCACATCGTTAAGCTCAGTTATTTCTGACTGCGCTAAAGAAAGCTCACCACTGGCGCGTTGGTAGTCTGCATCTAGAAACGTGTTGTATACCCACTGGTTCGCCAGCGCGATGCCTGGCATCATGAATCTTAGCAAGGCCAAAAATAGGAACACACGTCCAGCAATTTTTACCAACTGAGGGTTCTTAAGCCACCAATGCGCTGCTATGGCGACACCGGCTGCGACCGTTAATGCCAGCAGCAAACCCTGCCAAGAGCTCATGGCCAGTAGCACTTGCTGAACACCCAACGAGCTTGAGGCGAGCATCATGATCCATGAAAAGCGTTCCACTAAATCATTGATGGGGTCTAAGATTTCCCCTGGCGTGAAGTTAACTCCCACACCCGCTGGCTGAATCGCGACTTCTGTGCCCTGAGCGACCGACAACACGCCATTTAATCCACGCGCTAACGCCCAGGTGACTAAGGCCCGTTTAAAGGCGGAATCAACCGTAGCTTCGCCTTGGGCATCCAAAGACGGCCACCAAGCAAGGGCGGTGGCCGCAACGATAAATAGAATTAGCAGATTTCGGCGCATAGGCTAAGCATATACGACTCAAGTGCGTTGCTGCCCGTGATACAAAGTGACCACATGCCGAGCTTCTGCGAAAAACAACCATCGCTCAACAAATACGCCGGCAAGCACCATCAGTGAGGCCAAAGCCGCGTGAGCAATGCCAGGTGTGCCCAGTAATCCTGTTAGAAAGACCAGCGGCAGCACAAACCCCACCACAATGGCAATGACACGAGCCCAAATGATTTTTGCTCGCGCCACTTCGTAGCCAAATTCCTTGGTTAAAAAAGTATCGGAGCTGTGCCCAACATCCAGCAGTTGTACTGTGGCTCGGGTGAAACCTAAGGCGGTGTTAATGGTTGGGCCGGCCGGTTGCCCTATCCAAGAAAAATATAACAGTTTGGAAAACGCCGCGGCCGCAATGACGGCAATCGTCAAAGCCAACACACGCGGTGTGTAGACACCTTGGATTAATGTGATCAAGGTGAAAAGGGCCGCCCCTGCCGATAAACCCAATAAAACAAAATTAACCGGTGTCAACGCATTGTTCCATTGCCGGATGGTTTTCAAGCTGGCGTAGATCATGGCGGTACACACTAAAATAACAATGCACAACGCAGCAACCAAAAGGGAAAGAAACGCATTGCCACTCAACAGCAACCATAACAAAGCGAGTGGGTAAAACAACACGGCAAACACGGCCTCACGAGACAGCCACGAGGTACGAAAACGCATGAAGGAGCGCCAAGCGTTTTTCGGATTAGCCAAATGCAGTGTGGATGACAACAAACCCACCGTAACGAGAATTAAGCCAATGATGCCGACCGCGATAAATTGACCATTGCTAATCGTTGGCGTTAATCCGGCCAAACGAGACAAAGCCAACCAGAACAGCAGGCCGTAACCTGCACCCGCTGTAACGGTAAAGATAATGACAGACGGAGCTGGATGCATTAACGCTCTCCCAGTGAATCAAAGGCCGATTTTTGCTTCTGCAGCCATTTACCCAATAAGCTTTGAGTTTTTGTAGAAGCATCAGCGGAACCGTTCGTCTCTGCCGTTTTGGTCGCTTGCGGTGCGGTCGGCCGTTCACGCGGTGGTAAGTACTTATTAACCGGGTTGTAGCCCACCTCGGGCATCATGGCGTAACCGCCGCGTTCGCGCACCAAGGTGCTCACTTCTGAATTGGGATCATCAAAGTCGCCAAAAAAACGCGCGCTGGTAGGACACGTTAAAACGCAAGCGGGCTGTCGATCTTCTTTCGGCAAGTTAACGTCATAAATGCGATCCACACACAAGGTGCATTTTTTCATTACGCCTTGTTCTTGATCCAATTCACGAGCCCCGTATGGGCACGCCCAAGCGCACAGGTTACAACCCATGCATTTGGATTGATCCACCAACACAATGCCGTCTTCTTCGCGCTTATAGGATGCACCGGTGGGGCAAACTGTTACGCAAGCCGCATCATCACAATGCATGCACGACATGGGTGTGTTAATCGTTTTATTGTGAGGATACTCATCCACTTCATAGTGTCTGATGCGGTTAAACCAAACCCCACTGGGCTCTTTACCGTACGGCTCATAGTCACTCAACGGACCCGTCGTACCAGAGGTATTCCATTGTTTACACGCCACCGCACACGCATGACAGCCCACACAGGTGTCTAAATCTATGACCAGTCCAAGTTTCATGTTACAGGCCTCCTTTGGTGAGCGTATCTTTGATGGAACGCACTAAGTTCACCGGTTCGTGTGTGGCATAGCGAAGGGTGTCGGGTGAATCACTCATACCCGGTAGCGGCTTGATGGTGTCAAACGTTGGGTAAACACCGGTTTCACCCAGTTTTGCTGGCGTGATTTTCACCTTTAAGTCATACCAAGCTGCTTGTCCGGTAACAGGATCTGAATTCGTTAAGCTGCGCTCGCCATCTTGAGCAGGCAGTAGTTCAGAAATTAAATGGTTCATCAAAAAGCCGCGCGTGCTTTCAGGGGCATCTTTATCTAAGCCCCATGCCCCTGACTGTTTGCCAATGGCGTTCCAAGTCCACACCGTGTCCGGGTTGCACCCTTCCATTAACTTCACCTGACATCGCACTTTTCCATTATGCGATTCCAACCAAACCCACGACATATCTTCAATGCCCATGCTCACACCCTTGGCCCGATTCATATACAAATAGTTTTGCGCCATGATTTGGCGCAACCAAGAATTTTGCGAATCCCAAGAGTGATACATAAACATGGGCCGTTGATTCACTGCATGGAATGTATATTCTTCGTTGTCTACCCGGCTCTCTTCGATGGGTTGATACCAAAAGGGCAAAGGATCAAAGTATTTAATCAAGCGTTGCTTATCGGTTTCGTGTTTGGGTTGCGGGCCATCGTATAAGCCTTGGCCTGCCAAGCGAAACTTCTGCACCACTTCCGAATACAGCTCCATAACAATTGGGCCATCGTGAGCATTAAAGCCGACACTAGCGGCCCACTCTAAATAACTTTTATTCGCGAAGCGGTAGTAGCGATGTTCTGGGGGTAGGTCTTGCTGAAAGAAGCAGCCGTTATCGATGTAATCCTGCCATTGGTTCGGGTTGGGCTCTCCAACTAGTGATTTCTCGCCTTGCGTGCCACGAAAACCTGCCAAAAAGCCAATGCCGGGAGATTTTTCCCAGTTAACGATGAAGTCTTCATAACCTTTAAACTTTGCACTGCCATCTTCTTTGGTTAACGCTGGGAATCCCAGTTCGGTGCCCAATTCAATCAGCACCTCTTGCCATGGCCGAACATCTCGATCAATTTCAATGATCGGCTGACGAATGGAATCACACACCGCATGTGGCTCACTGATCGGGCGATCCAAGATGGAGATGGTGTCGAAACGCTCTAAGTACGTGGTGTCGGGTAGCACCAAATCCGAGTAGTTCACCATCTCAGAATGAAACGCATCACTGGTAACGATAAATGGGATCTTGTATTCGCCGTCCTCGCCTTTGGTACGAAGCATCTCTTGCACTTCGGCCGTGTTCATTGAAGAATTCCAACTCATGTTAGCCATGAACAGCATCAGAGTGTCGATGGTGTAGGGGTCGCCCTTCACCGCGTTACTGATCACCATGTGCATCATGCCGTGATTGGCAATCGGCGCTTCCCACGAATAGGCTTTATCGATTCGCAGTGGTTCACCGTCATCATCAATGACCAGATCTTCTGGCGCCATTGGAAAACCCAACGGTGGCGATTTTAACGGTGTGTTCGGCCCCTGCGGCTTGGCAGGTTTTACCGGCGGCGCAATATGACGTGGGAACGGGGGCTTGGCTAAATGAGACCCCGGTGAATCAATCGCACCAAGCAACACTTGCACTAAGTGAATCGCACGACAGGTTTGAAAACCGTTCGAATGCGCAGAAATGCCGCGCATGGCATGCATCGCCACAGGACGACCGATGAATTGATCGTGTTTTCGACCCGCCCAATCCGTCCACGGCGTATCGATAACAATGGATTCTTGAAAGGCAACGTGCGCCATCTCCAGCGCTAAACGTTCAATGGTTTCTGCACTGATACCCGTCTCCGCCGCTACGTTTTCGGGGGCATATTGTTCGTCTAGATACTTCTCTGCTAACTCCGTCATGACGGTTTTTAGCTTCTCACCGTTAGCGCCCGTGTACTCACCAAACAACGCAGGCTTTGCCGATACATCACTCCAAGGCTTAAACGAATCGGTGTCTAAGTCCACCGCCAGCAACTCATCATCGGCATCGCGATACAACATGCCATCCTTCGAAGTGCCGGGTGCATCAATGACAAGCTGAGTGCCGTTCGTGTAACGGGTTAAGAAATCCCAGTCGAACTGATCGTTTTTCAGTAACACATGAACAAACGACAAGGCCAACAAACCATCCGTGCCCGGTTTGATGCCAACCCACTCATCGGCAATGGCTTGGTAACCGGTGCGAACAGGATTCACCGCAACAAATTTTGCGCCGTTACGCTTAAGTTTCTCTAAGCCAATTTTGATCGGATTAGACGCGTGATCTTCGGCCACACCCCACATCATGAAATATTTGGCGTTGTCCCAATCAGGTTCACCAAATTCCCAAAACGATTGACCCACAGAATACAAACCACCAGCGGCCATATTGACGGAGCAAAAGCCGCCGTGAGCTGCCCAATTCACGGTGCCAAATTGGCTGGCCCAGAAACCCGTCAGCGCTTGCATTTGGTCACGACCGGTAAAGAACGCCAATTGCTGAGGATCGGTTTCTCGGATGTGCTTTAGGCGTTTTCCCAGCATCTGTAATGCCGCGTCCCAGGAGATGGGCTCAAACTCTCCCGCGCCACGTTCAGTGCCAGGCTTTCGCAATAACGGTTGAGTTAACTTTGCCGGGCTTTGCTGCTTCATAATGCCCGCATTGCCCTTGGCGCAAAGCACCCCTTTATTCACCGGATGATCGCGGTTACCTTGGATAAAGCGAACCTGGTTGTCCTCCAGAGTCACTTTAATGCCACATCGGCAAGCACACATATAACAAGTGGTGGTCTTCACCACTTGCTTGGAATGGTTTTCAAACGCCGGTAAACCGGTCGTTGCATCAGACGGATTGTTCATACGTTATATAATCGGCTGCTTGACCCTGCGGAGCCAATGGAAATTATTTGCCCTGCAATCAACAAAATCTTGTCTGGCTTTCGGCAAAATACGGCCGATAACCTATTCAACCCTAGTAAAGTACCCACCGCTTAACCCCGGAGGCCCTTTGTGCCGAAGCAATTACCCGTAATTACCCTGCTAGGTGGCAGTGGCTTTGTTGGAACCGAGCTCACAAATCGCCTGGCAGGAGAAGCCTCAGAGGTACGTGTCCTGACCCGGCGCGCCCAACGTGTGAAATCGTTCCGAGTTCTCACCAATGTGAATGTCATCGAAACTGATGTGCATGATCTGGACGCATTAACCCAAGCCATTCAAGGCTCAGACGCTGTGATCAACCTGGTTGGCATCTTAAATAGCGCGGGCAGCAATGCAAAAAACAGTTTTGACGGCGCTCATGCGGCGCTCACCAAAACCGTGGTGCAGGCCTGCCAGCAAGCCAAGGTCGCCCGCTACCTGCACATGAGTGCTTTGGGGGCGGATGCCGAAAACGGCAGTAGCGATTACCTAAAGTCCAAAGGTGTGGCAGAAAATCACGTCACGGAGGCAGATCATCTGGCTTGGACGATCTTCCGACCTTCCGTCATTTTCGGGCCTGGAGACGCGTTTTTTAATCGCTTTGCCGATCTACTGCGCCTGGCTCCCATCATGCCCTTGGCCTGTGCGGATTCGAAAATGCAGCCGGTGTACTTGGGCGATGTGTGCAACACAATGATCAATGCCCTGAATGACCCGGATCAAGTCGGTCAAACTCTGGAATTGGGTGGCCCCGATGTATTTACCTTGAAAGAACTGGTGGCGATGACAGCTAAATTGACCGGTTTGAACCGCCTCATCATTGGGCTGCCAGATGCGATCGGGAAAATTCAGGCGTTTTGCTTGGAATTCGTTCCTGGAAAGCCCTTCTCGCGGGATAACTTTGCATCGTTGCAAACTGACAATGTGTTGCCAGAAGGTGTGGCGACCCAACCCACATCGGTATCTGCGGTGGTGCCTCGGTATTTGGGGAATGCGGATTGGAATGGGGAGTTGCAAAACTACCGCACCTTCGCCCGCAGGTAACTGACCTCATTCGAATTTATCCCCTGATAGGCTCTCAAATCGGCGATTTTTTGCTAACTACCCAACCCGTAGCAACAGTCAATAAGGGCAGTTTAGTCAGTTTGACTGTCACCTAGGATTTCATTTCACGGCCCCTTTGCCGACATATCTCACACAAGGTTTCGTATTTTCAGTAATTTCTGAAACTACTGAAATAAATGTAGAGACAATTCCATGGACATGCCGGCCCTGCAGCAAAAATTTGTCATCCACTTTGGGGAGATGGGTGCTCGTTGGGGCATGAATCGAACCGTAGGACAAATTTACGCGGTGCTGTTTCTGGCTGAGGAACCCTTGTGCGCAGATGAAATCGTGGCCGCATTGGGCGTTTCTCGCTCCAACGTATCCATGGGGTTAAAAGAGCTGCAGTCTTGGCAGTTGGTTCGGCTTGAACACCATCCCGGCGATCGACGCGATTTCTTCTCCACACCTGATGATCTTTGGGAGATCGTCATGACCTTGGTCGAGCAGCGTAAAGCCCGAGAAGTGGACCCAACGCTAACGGTGCTGCGTGAATTACAACTGAGCTCGGACTTTGATAGCACCAACGCGCATGCAAGAGCCCGCATTGAAGAAGCCACGCGCATGATCGAACTGTTCAGCCGTTGGTACGAAGACATGCGCGATGTTGATATCGAAAAGCTGGAGCGATTACTCAAGCTGGGTTCGGCAGCGCAAAAAGTTCTGGGATTAAAAGCACGAAAGAACACCGATAAACATTAAAGGGTACGGAGAATCAAACAATGGAAGCCTTACTGCTTGCACGTATTCAGTTCGCCGCCAATATTTCGTTTCACATATTGTTCCCGACCATCACCATCGCCTTAGGCTGGGTGCTGTTGTACTTTCGCATTCGCGCTAATCGCAGTAACGACAGCGGTTGGATACAGGCGTATCAGTTTTGGGTAAAAGTGTTTGCCCTGTCTTTTGCCATGGGTGTGGTGTCCGGCATTGTGATGAGTTTTCAGTTCGGCACCAATTGGCCCGGCTTTATGGAAACCGTCGGTAACATCGCTGGCCCATTGCTTGGCTATGAAGTGTTAACCGCGTTTTTCTTAGAAGCAGGCTTCTTGGGCATCATGTTGTTCGGTGCCACGCGCGTATCTCAACGCATTCATACCTTAGCCACGTTTTTAGTCGCGTTTGGCACCACCTTGTCGGCCTTTTGGATACTGGTGTTAAATTCTTGGATGCACACACCCGCAGGGTTTGAAATGCGAGACGGTGTGGCCTATGCCACCGATTGGATGGCCATTATCTTTAACCCGTCACTGCCGTATCGCTTAACCCACACGCTTATCGCATCCGCGTTAACCACTGCATTTCTGTTAGCGGGTATCAGTGCATTACGTTGGTTATGGAACGATAAAACCCCAGGCATTCGTAAGTCACTTAAAACCGGTATTTTAATCGCTGCCATAGCCGCGCCAACACAAATGTTCGTGGGGGATCTGCACGGGTTAAATACGCTGGAACATCAACCCGCCAAAATCGCCGCGATGGAAGGCAATTGGGAAACCCAAAGCCATGTTCCCCTGTTGTTGTTTGCCATACCCGACGAAGAGACCCGCACCAACAAATTTGAAATTGGCATCCCGTCTGGTGCTAGCCTCATTCTGAAACACTCACCCAGTGGGGTAGTACCAGGGCTGAATGACTTTGTCACAGCCGACGGCGACGTTCAACACCCACCGGTGAAGCCCCTGTTTTTCGCTTTTCGAATCATGGTGGGCATCGGCGTGCTGATGATATTGGTGAGTTGGTGGACCGCCCCACAAGTGTGGCGTAACAACGAACCCAAACGACTCAACGCTATGGTGTTAGTTGCCATGACGTTCTCGGGCTGGGTGGCAACCTTAGCGGGTTGGTATGTGACCGAAATTGGTCGTCAACCTTGGCTGGTCACTGGCGTACTGGATACCGCGTCCGCCGTCGCACCCCATCCCGCAGGGCTTTTGGGTGTGTCGCTGGCTACGTATCTGTTGGTGTACGCTGCGTTGTTAGCAGCTTACATTGGCACTTTGTTTCACTTAGCTAAGAAAACCACGAAACAAGCCGAGCGCGAACTCGACCCTGGCCAATTCAAAGGCGCGGTGGCAGGAGCGTTGTCGTAATGGAACACATCAATTATATGACGCTGCCTTGGCATGATTGGTTACCCATTGTGTTCTTAGGCTTAATGGGTTTATCCGCATTAATTTATGTTGTGCTAGATGGGTTCGACTTAGGCATTGGGATTTTGTCTCCGTTGGTTAAACGAGACGATCGCGATTTGATGATTGCGTCCATTGGGCCATTCTGGGACGCCAATGAAACCTGGTTGGTATTAGCGGTGGGTTTATTACTGGTGGCGTTTCCAACAGCACATGGCGCTGTGCTCGGCGCACTCTATTTACCCACAACCGCCATGCTCATCGGTTTAATTTTGCGCGGTGTCGCCTTTGAATTTCGTATCAAGGGTCCATCAAAACAACGAGCGTTTTGGGATAGCTCTTTCTTTGCCGGCTCGCTTATTGCCACGGTGTCTCAGGGGTATATGTTGGGTTATTACATACTGGGACTGCCCACTGGCTGGACAGCGTTTGTTTTTGCCAGCTTAGTAGCACTTGGGGTTACCTCAGCCTACGTATTAATCGGTAGTTGCTGGTTAGTGGCGAAAAGTGAGAACGCCCTACAACGTACCGCGTTGCGATGGGCAAAAAAATCGGTGCTGGGTATCGCGGCAACCATGGCGTTAATCTCTGCCGCCACACCACTTGCCAGTGAACGCATATTTAATATCTGGTTTGTGTGGCCGAACCTTATGTGGTTGATGCCCATCCCGCTGTTGGCCGTGTTCATCACCTGGAAGTTGTTTCAAGTACTGAACACAGCAACCCGTGAAATCAATGCAAAAGACGCTGAAACCGCTGCATTCGTTGAAGTCGTTGAAACCAACCAAGCCAAACTTCGCGATCAATCTCAATGTGCGTTCGATGGCGCTCGCTGCTGGGTACCTTTTTCACTGACCGCGACATTGTTTGTATTGGCGTTCATAGGTCTGGCGTACAGCTTTTTTCCTTTTGTGGTGCCGGAGTCGTTAACCATATGGGAAGCCGCTGCATCTCGAGATTCGTTAGCCATCATTTTAGTCGGCACCTGCATCACCTTACCGATGATTGTGGGGTACTCAATTTTTGCTTACAAAGTGTTTGGCGGAAAAGCAACGAAGCTTAGTTATTAACCGACGCTTTCCCATACTCGGCCAATCGCTGTTGCCGTTCCTCGTAGGGCAGTTTAGAAATTTCAGTGGCGAGTGCGTAGAAGGCTGGCAAATCGTTGCCGGCTTCTTCAAACATCGCAGCGAACGCCGGCACCAAACGCCGATAAGTGGACACGCCTAATAAGTGCGCGTTGTTTAAATCACGTGAGAACCAACGATCGTATCCGGGGTATTCGTTCCAAGAGGCTTTCAACGCGGCGTACCTGGTTTGCATATCGGCAAACACTTGCTCTTTTCGTTCTCGTCGCGTGGCTTCGTCTAAGTCAGTTAGCTGGTATAGCGCTACCAATTCATCACGAGTGGCTTTCAAAAGCTCTGAAAAATCTTCGCTTCTTTGCAATGAGGCTTCATAGGCTTCAATGCGATTGCCTTCCTCGCGCGAACGCAACCAAATTCTAAAGCCCTCTTGTTCCACAAAGGTGGCGAAGGCTTCGTTAAAAGAGCTGTCGTCTTTGATGTACAGCACTTGATGCGCTAGCTCATGGAACAAGGTAGACACATAGCGAACATCCCCGCCTCGAAGCATGGTGTCTAACACCGGATCGTCAAACCAGCCCAATGTGGAATAGGCGCTGGCACCACCGACGGTGACATCGAAGCCCTCTTCAGCCAGCGATGCGGCGTAACTTTCGGCGTTAGATTTATCAAAGTACCCACGGTAACTCACACAACCTGCTACCGGGAAACACCAGGTTCGAGCTTGCATCGCAAATTCAGGCACGGCCACGACATTCCAGGTAACCGCATCACGCCCGGTTGCCGCATAGGTGGAGTAACTTTTATTCTCTGGTAGCCCTAGGGTGTCGATGGCAAACTGACGCGCATCAATGAGTGTTTGCAGTTTCTGTTTCAGTTCTGGGTCGGTACTGTCACTGGCCAGCAATTCGGCAATCGGTTGTCGCGCGTGCATCAATTTTAAGTGCCCGCCAATCGCTTGAGAGTAATAACCCACACTGCAACCACTTAAGACCAGCCCTGCAGCCACCGAAGCCATGAGTGCAAGCACGAGATAACGTTTTTTAAACCACTTTGCCATAGCGCCAAGTGTACCATTGAGGTATGAACACTCTCTCGGAACATAAGGTTTACCTGGTCGGCGGTGCCGTGCGTGATAAGCGATTAGGCCTGGACGTGAAAGACCGCGACTGGGTCGTGGTCGGTGCCACACCTGAGCAATTGGCTGACGCCGGTTACAAACCGGTGGGCAAAGATTTTCCCGTGTTCTTGCATCCCACCACTCACGAAGAATATGCCCTGGCCCGCACCGAGAGAAAATCGGGCCGTGGATACCATGGCTTTACGTTCAACACAGATACCAGCGTCACCCTAGAACAAGATCTTGAACGCCGAGATTTAACCATTAACGCCATGGCCGAAACCCCCGATGGAAAATTGATTGACCCCTACAACGGTGCGAACGACTTAGAGCAGCGCGTGCTTCGGCATGTTTCAGATGCCTTCTTGGAAGACCCGGTGCGGGTTCTGAGAGTGGCCAAATTCATGGCACGTTTTTCAAACCTGGGTTTTACGGTGGCACCAGAAACCCTGCAACTCATGCAGACGATGGTGAACGACGGAGAAGTGGATCATCTGGTGCCAGAACGCGTTTGGCAAGAAATGCACAGCGCTCTGGGCAGTCAATCACCTCGATCCTTTATTGAAACCCTGCGGGCTTGTGGCGCACTCAAAGTGTTGCTTCCCGAAGTGGATGCCTTATTCGGCGTACCTCAGCGACCTGAATACCACCCCGAAGTGGACACCGGCCTGCACACGCTCATGGTACTTGACCAATGCGCCAGTCTATCACCGGGTAACGCCGCTATTGCCTATTGCGGCTTATGCCATGACTTGGGAAAAGCACTAACCCCCAAAGGCGAATTGCCCAAGCACATCGGTCACGAAGAACGGGGTGTGCCGCCCACAATCGAAGTAAGCGATCGCTTGCGTGTACAAAAACACACCAAGCAACTCGCCGTGTTGGTCACTCGCTGGCATTTAGTAGCGCACAGAGCTTTCGAACTGACCCCAAAAGCGTTGCACAAGATGTTGTTGGCGCTTGATGTCATTCGAAGGCCTGAACGATTGGATGATTTCTTACTCGTGTGTAAATGCGACAAGCGTGGCCGCGGTGGGCAAGAAAACAACGACTACCCTCAGCAAGCGTATTTGCAACAAGCGGCTGAAGCTTTGCGTTTAGTGGATGCGAAGGCCATTGCAAAAGCGAGCGTTGAAAAAAGTGAGATTCCCGAAGCCATTCGACTAGCTCAGCGTCAGGCTTTGAAGGCGTTTGTTAAGTCAAATTCTAACGAGTAGAGTTTAATGAATAAAGATATTGTTGTTCCCGAGCTGGCTTTGGTTGCCATGGTGGGAATTTCCAGCTCGGGCAAATCTAGTTTTGCTAAAAAACATTTTCTAAATACTGAAATTGTTTCATCTGACACCTGTCGTGGCATCGTCTCTAATGACGAGAACAGTATGGAAGCCACCAAGGATGCGTTCGAATTAGTGGATTACATCGTTAGAAAAAGGTTGGAGCGGGGCCTACTAACGGTTGTTGATGCCACTCACGTCCAGCGTGATTCTCGAAAGTCCATTCTAAAGGCTGCTAAAGATTATCACTGTATGCCAGTGGCAATTGTTGTAGACCCATCGATGGAAGTTTGCGTACAACGTCACTCAGAACGAGATGATCGGAATTTCCATACGGGAGTTCTATCCACGCAACAAAGACAGCTTAAAGCCACTTTAAAACAACTAAAGCGTGAAGGTTTCCGTTATATCTATCGCTTGGACACGATGGAAGCAATTGACAACGCAACGATTACGCGTCAACCGATGTGGACTGACAAAAAAGCACTGAAAGGCCCCTTCGACATAATCGGTGATGTGCATGGTTGTTTTAATGAGCTAATTCAGTTGTTGGAAAAACTAGGGTATAGCGTTAAAAAAAACAACGACGATCGCTTCGATGTATCGGCCCCAAGTGATCGAAAAGCTTTCTTTGTGGGTGACTTAGTCGATCGAGGCCCTAACAACGTCGAAGTTTTGCGGTTAGTTATGGACATGGTTAAAGGCGGCACCGCACTCTGTGTGCCAGGTAATCATGACGTGAAATTAAATCGATATCTGACAGGTCGAAAAGTGCAGTTAACCCATGGGCTTGAAGAAACGGTACAAGAAATTTCCTATGAATCCGAGGAATTTAGAAACGAAGTCTCAGAATTTATTGATGGTTTAGTCGGTCACATGGTATTGGACGAAGGTAAATTGGTGGTTGCCCATGCTGGTATGAAATCAGAATATCAGGGCCGTGGTTCAGCGATCACTCGCTCATTCGCACTGTATGGGGAAACCACAGGCGAGACCGATGAATATGGGTTACCAGTGAGATACAACTGGGCCAAGGACTATCGAGGCAAGGCTTTAGTGGTTCATGGACACACTCCAATTCCAGAAAGTGAGTTCTACAACAACACGATTTGTGTGGATACCGGCTGTGTTTTTGGGGGAAAGTTAACTGCATTACGATACCCAGAGAAACAGCTTGTATCGATTCCTGCGGAATCGGTGTATTACGAACCAATCAAGCCATTGATTTCGACCGACAATGACGCAGCCAATCATTCCAGCCAACAAATTGATGATGAGAACCTCTACTTAGAAGATGTAACGGGTAAGCGGTTTATAACCGTAGAACATGGAGCGGCCATAAAAATTGAAGCAGATCGTTCCGCATCGGCTTTGGAGGTTATTAGTCGTTTTTCAGTACATCCAAAATGGATGAACTACCTGCCACCGACTATGTCACCACCTTCGGCAAGTAAGCTAGACGGCTATTTAGAACACCCCAATGAAGCGTTTCAATATTACAGAGAACAAGGCATCAGCACGGTAGTTTGTGAAGAGAAACACATGGGTTCCAGAGCGGTAATCCAAATTGCCAAAGATGTGGAAACAGCACAACGCATTTTTGGAATCATGACGGAAGAACAAGGCATTGTTTACACGAGAAGCGGCCGGCGTTTTTTTAACGACAGTAACCTAGAGGCCAATTTTTTAAAAAAATTGAGCAGCGCAATCTCTGCAAGCAATACGTGGGAAACCCTAAACACCGACTGGGTAACTATCGACTGCGAAATACTGCCTTGGTCAATGAAGGCGATTGAACTGATAAAGCAACAGTATGCTGCAGTTGGATGCGCATCCACTCATGCGAATGCAGCGCTTGTGGATGTATTAGAAAAAGTGTCAGCCCGTGGTATTGATGTTCAACCTTTACTTGCACAAAAAAAAGAGTCACTGGACAACGCTACACAGTTTAAAAATACGTATAAGAATTATTGCTGGAATGTATCCTCGTTGGCGGACATTAAAGTGGCTCCCTTCCACATTCTAGCTAGCGAGGGGGCTACCCATACAGATAAAAATCACAGCTGGCATATGGACACGATCGCCAATATCGCTGGCGCAGACACGGAACTACTGCTTAAAACTCAATATCATGTGGTCAATTTAAACGACGCCCAACAAATAAAAGACACAACAGATTGGTGGACAAAACACACCAATCAACTAGGTGAAGGCATGGTCGTAAAGCCCTTAGATTTTCTAGCTAAAGGCAAGAAAGGCCTAGTTCAACCTGCACTAAAAGTTCGTGGGCGTGAGTATTTGCGGATCATTTACGGAATGGATTATTTGCAAGATCACAATCTCAGCCGTTTAAAAGAACGCGGGATAGGAACAAAGCGAAGATTGGCACTGGGTGAATTTAAACTCGGTATTGAATCACTTCGCCGCTTTGTCAGCCACGCCCCACTTAGGCACGTGCATGAATGCGCTTTTGGTGTTTTAGCACTGCAAAGCGAACCTGGTGATCCACGACTGTAGTGGTATTCGAGCTATAGAAAAATGCAATTTTCAATCACATTAAAGCAAGATGCAGAGAAGTCCTATTCTGCATCTGATTTAGGATTTTTATTACATAAAAATCCTCACAATCACCACGTGAAAGACATCAAACTTGGTGTAGCTCGCGTCCTATACCCGGAAGTATCTGACGATTCTTGTACGGCCTGCCTGCATGTGGACATCGATTCAATCAATTTAGTAAGAAATTACCAGGGCCCAGCCAATCGGCATACCCTCAAGCAATACGTAAACGATCGACCCTACGCAGCCAACTCGTTTTTAACCGTAGCGATCAGCCGAGTACTTGGTACAGCGCTAGGAGGCACCTGTAACAAAAAACCTGAGCTTGCAGCAAAAGCGTTACCCCTAACCGTCGACATCCCTGTACTGCCGACCCGCGGAGGGAGCCAACTCATCAGTGAACTATTTGAACCTCTAGGCTACGTGGTTAAGTCCACCCCTTTAGTCTTTGACACTGAACTGGAAAGCTGGGGCAATAGCCCTTATTGCCAAGTCACACTTTCTGGCACCTTAACCCTGTCTGAATTACTAAAGCACTTGTATATATTAATACCCGTACTAGATGATGAAAAACACTATTGGGTGGATGAAGATGAAATTGAAAAATTAATCCGCCACGGCGGGGAATGGGTATCGAACCATCCTGCCAAGCACTTGATTGTAAGCCGATACTTAAAAAAACAAGGGTATTTGAAAAAACAGGCGTTAGACATTCTTGACATTAACGAGTCTGTTGTTTCTGAATTACAGAAAAATGACGGCAGTCTTCTTGACGATGTAGAGGCTAAAGCACAATACGGCGAAGCTAAACTCGAAAAGCCAATTCGATTAAATGACTTACGAATTCAAAAAGTTGTGGAAGCAATTAGATTAAAAGATGTTACCAGTATCATTGACTTTGGCTGTGGAGAAGGACGCTACCTCAGGGAATTTTTAAAGCAACCCAAACTCAAGCGTGTCACTGGTATTGAGGTATCCACCAGCGAATTATTAAAAGCCGAAAAACTTCTAAAAACTGACCGATTGCCTGAACAGGCCCGCGATAAATTGAAACTTCTGCAAGGCTCCCTAACGTATTTCGATAAGCGTACGCAGGGGTATGATTTTGCAACCTGCATAGAAGTAATTGAACACATTGATGAGGAACGCCTTGATGCGTTCAAGTCCTCCGTCTTTGGTTTCGCCGCACCCAGGTACGTAATGCTGAGTACGCCCAACGCAGAATACAACGTGTTATTCGAAACACTGGAAAGTGGGGAAATTCGTCACACAGATCATCGCTTCGAATGGGATCGTGCCACATTTCGAAAATGGTGCCGCGAAATTTGTGACGAATACGGTTACACAGCTGTCTTCGACTTTATTGGCGAAGAACACAAAGAGCACGGTGGACCCACACAAATGGCACTATTCGAGAAAGATGAGAGCGCGCAATCAAAACCCTAGCGGCAAAATATATCTCGCTATCCAAATTATTATAGAGCCTGATAATGACGCATTTCATCTATGTTTTCGATGTAAGGCCTGATAAGCGGCAAGAACTCTTTGAATTCATCGCTTCCTCTAAACCCTTTGAGATGATCTTCAGCTGATGTCCACTGAATTCTTATAATAAATTTCGAGGGGTCTTCAACACATTGGCAGAATTCATAACTTTCACAGTAAACTGATTTTAGTAACGGTACCGATGCTTTTTTGTAATCAGAGATAAAATTCTTTTGACGAGTTTCATCTATGGTGTAACGCAAGTATTCAACAATCATGGTTATCTCCTTATTACTCAGTTTCAATGCGCTGCTGACCCTGCTCTGCAAATCGCTGCCTGCCCTGCGGGTGACGAACTATCACAAGATGAGCAGTAGGCTTTTGCGACGACTATGCATTCAGCTTGTTTCGAACCCACACAAGCAATTCCCCCAACACAACAAAGTCGGCCGCAGAAAGACGCGCCACTTCATCCTCGTCTCCGTACCCCACCACACCTCGGTTCGGGTATTGATCAACAATGTGTTCAATGCAACGCAGAATGCCATCCGTGGTTCCAAATAAATTAGAGATACCCACGCACTGACCGCTAATATTCATCGCAAGACCCGACACAGTTTCCGATTCCTCTGTGGTGTACAGCAATTCAACGGACCGATTGGACAACAAGGTGTCTTTAAACACCATCGCACTATCGGCCCAAGCCTCAACCCAACGAACTAACTGTGTGGGATTCATTACCTGTTGCACGCCTGATTCAGATGATGTGAACTTCCGTAACCCTGTCCTTGGCTTGTCCGATGCATCTATCAAAGCACTTTGCCCAGGCGGCCGGCCATACCACTGTGCTTCAAACGCCACGGAAAAATCATGGCCCGTTAAATCCAAAGTTTTATAGCTGTCTTTAATACCCCAGCCGTGCAAACCTTGATGATTAATGGCTTTTAATTCATAGCTAACATCGGCATTCTTAGTCACAGTGACTAAATTTGGGTAAAACGGTGGCATCGGCTTTTCACTAAACCAGCAACCATTTTTCCACTGCGCTTGTATCCCATGGGAGGCGGCAATGGCATTGCACCATTCGGCGTTGTTGGCAATCGCTTCTGATAACCAGTCAATTTTCATAATCGAAAACGATGAAGAGCAAAACTTAAACGTGCAGCAAAGCTAGTTTGGGTTCAATTTGCTACGCAAACGCTCGACACGTTTACGGTTAACCCCTAAATCGGAATAACCCGTCCGTGAGGCAGAACGCACATCCATCTGCTTGCTCTGCGCGTTGTACAGCCATTCGATGTCATCGACAAAACGAAACACAGACGAGGTATAGGTTGCCCAGATATAACCGATTCGTGCATCTTTTACCACACCACCATCTGACTCAATGGCAGTTACCAGTTGCTCTTGAAATTCTGTTACGTCAGCACCGTTTAGTTCAAACGCCAGCACTTGCTTTTCTGAATCAGCAGTCACACTACTGACGCAATTGGGTGATGATGGGCACTCAACTAATTCAGAAGGAGCGGCGTCTGTTGACGGCATTTCTGACAATGCAGCCAATGAAGGGCCATGGGTCGGTGTGGATGAGCACGCGGTACTCAATAGTGCGCTGGCGAATATAATGGGTTTACTGAGTAAGCGTTTGAACACAGCTATTAAGGCTCCTTAACAATGCTGGCCTCCGGGTCAAACGCAAGCCACGCAAACGCAAAGTGTACACCGTGATCGACTTGCGTTAATCGTTGGCCTTTACGGGGGCCAGACACCGCCGTACCCAAAGGCGACCATTCGCTGCGGGTCTCCTCATCAACCAACTTCCCAGCATCATTTAAGGTCAGTGTTACCACCTCGCCATCCACATTAGATTCAAAGGCAGCTGCGGCTGGAATCAATCGCGACTCGCGAATGTCTTGTTTATCTAAAGCAGATGTTGCTTTAGAGGTTGCCACGACGACAACGTCATCTAACTGCAACACTGGGTTATTGTTGAGTACAGACAATGGCACTAATTGCCAATCGGTTTTCTCTTCGTTGCTTGCCACCGCGAGCACACGTTCCATCGGAGGCAAGCGTGGGTCCAGCGGATCTTGATACAGAAACGGTTGGCTGTCGATGTCATCATAGCCGCGATAGGGGTTACTGCCATAGGGGCGAACGGAGCCGGTGTTCTTCGAGAGCACTTGCCCAAACGGGTACTCGTTTCTAAACACATCAAACGACACAATTTGTGACGGAATTTGTTTCAGCTGAGTGCCGTTGTAATCTCCAACAATGCCGGTGCCGGTGAACTGCTGCCACCAACTTTCGGTTTGTCTGTCGTACATAACCAGATCACTTTTTCTTAAACGACCCGTGGTCCCAAAATCCAATGCCTCACCTGCAACGGTTGCATCAAACACGATGGACGCGTTACACAAGGGGCAAAAGGTCACTACAACGGGTTTATCTTCAATCACATCGTTAACGATTTCATGAAAGATTAAAATTTGTAGGGGATACGCGCGGGCTGTGTCACCGATGCGTAACGCGATGACAGGCTCGTTAGCAGTCAACCATTTATCTGCATCAGCGATGGATTCGAAAATCGGCGTGTCAATGGACGGTATGCCATCGCGCGGTGGCCCACCCGACATTATTTCGGTTAAGTCCACACTGATGTTTTCAAAATCTGTTTTGGGGAATTCGCCTTTCGGCACACCCAATGTGAAACCATTCTGCGCTTGAGCGCTCAGCATTCCCGAGTGGAGCACTAAACCAAAGATCACGGCGACAACGAAGGCGATTCTGCGCATAGCTAAGCTCCAGACGGAAGTAAGAGAACCAGTCAACGTCAGAGTGCATGGGCCGTTTAAGGTTTCATGCGCGATGCGTTTTTTGACTAAAAAAACTTAAACTGAGGCGCGCTTTCTGAAAAACAGCGATTCGAAGCGTTCGAGGATGGTGCCCAAAATGGTGTAGGACAGTGCCCAGGCTAAAATAATGCCGCAGGAATTGGCCACCATGTCATACACATCGAAATGACGGGATGGGGTCATGCCTTGTAAATATTCGATGAATACGCCGAATGCCACAAAGCCCACGACCAGCAGCAAGCGTGCAAGATCGTGACGATAGATTTGTGCGAACCAACCCATCAAACCCGCGTAGGCCACGACGTGCATGACTTTATCGCTCCATAGAAATTTGACCATGACCGGTGGCACACTGATGAGTGATAAAGCGAGTATGCCTAGCAGCATGCTTAGGCCGATGTACACCCACAATCGCTTGAACCGCAGATGCGGGATGCGAAGCAAGCCTTTTGGGTGAAAATCGAATGCCATAGTTGTAATGTGTGAACCTGGTCCCATAAATGTGCGCAACCGGCGGCGCGCAGTCTTTTTAGTATCGGTCATTCGGCGTATTGTGAGACCTGATTAGGTCACAAACGTACCGTAATAATGACAGAAACAGCCATGAGTACGGCAATGAAAATATGCCCATAACTGGATATAGGCAATATATGGCTGCGAGGCAACTGCTTCCAGCGTGCATAAACGAGTTGGAGAACGCACCAACCGATCACCACAGCGGCAATCCACAGCGCTACTTCAATCGCTTCCAACTGCCAATTGAACTTATCACGGCCCTCAAGAATCCAACCAACTAATGCATATACAATAAAAAAACAATTGATTACGATTGGCACCATCAGTAACGAAAACAGCAATACCGGCGACATGAGGTAAGGCTTTCCGTGGTGCGCACTCACTCGATCTGTTTTGATTTCTTCACTCACTGACGACATGTTAATCCCATGCTAAGAAAACACACATTACTTAATTCGTTAAAACTCACTGCCCTGATCATATTTGTCAGCGCCAGCTGCAGCATCTCTGCCGGAGAAGCCGATGTGCTAGAGGTGGTTATTAAAAAAACCTTCAACGGCCAGTTTCGTATTGACACCACCGTTAAGCACGACGACACCGGTTGGGATCACTACGCAGACCGTTGGGATGTGGTGGCACTCGATGGAACCGTTATCGGCAGTCGCATCTTGCACCATCCGCACGAAAACGAACAACCCTTCACACGTTCATTAACTTTGGCCATACCGGCCGACGTTACTCAAGTCACCATTCGGGCTCACGATTCCGTACATGAGCTGGGCGGAAAAGAAATGGTCGTGGACGTACCGCATTAAGTCAGATTGTCCTAGCCTCTCGCTGGCGTCGTTGCAACAACAACACCGGAGCAACCAACAACAGGCCCACACCCGTGGTTAATAAGCCCGGTGCCACAAACAGTAAAGAAACCAAGCCAATATACCAACGCTGCGCATGACTCATGTGCGTCAGCAAGTAACCGGAGAACGCCGCCCCCAGTAAACCAATACCAATGATCGCACCGAACAACGTGGTGGCAAACTCCATCCAGGTGAACCCGTCAGCTACCAGCAGTAAAGACGGCGAATACACAAACACAAACGGCACCAGCGCTTTGGCAATACCCAATCGGAAGGCAGTGTTACCTGTTTTAAACGGGTTCGAGCCAGCAATACCGGCAGCGGCATAAGCCGCTAAGGCTACCGGAGGGGTGATGTCTGCCAGCACGCCGTAATAGAACACGAAAAAATGCGACACCAACGGTTGCACATTCAGTTGCGCCAGTGCAGGTGCTGCTACCGCAACCAAAATGATGTAAGTGGCGGTGGTCGGAATGCCTGCGCCCATCAAAATGCAAGCAATGGCGATAAGCAGCAGTGAAAAGAACAAGGCCCATTGTTCGATGGCAAAATAACTTAACGGCCAGATGCCACTAACCACTGTGCCAATGTCGTTAGCGGTTTGCACCACGACATAACCTAAGCGAAAACCCACTCCCGTGAGAGTGACCACACCCACCACGATACCAACCGTTGCAGCTGCTGCCCCCACCGCTAAGGTGGCTTTCGAACCATCCGACATGGCATTCCACAAATCCTTTATACCCAGTCGATGTTCCGCGTTCGGATTTAAAAATCCAACCACCACACAAGCGGTGATACCCCACACCGCCGCGTAGTCCGGTGTGCGCCCGCTAAGAATCAGAAAAACTAAAATGAATAATGGAATCACTGACGCCCAGTGCGCTCGCAGAACCTGCACCACCTGCGGCAACTCTTCTGCACTCAAGCCGCGCAGCCCTAACTTTTTAGCTTCTAAGTGCACCATGGTTAATACGCCAAAGTAGTGCAACAAAGCCGGAAACGTTGCGGCAGCTAACACGTCACGCAACGGAATTTCCAAATACTCCACCATGATAAAAGCTGCGGCTCCTAATATGGGAGGTGTGATTTGGCCGCCGGTTGACGCCGTTGCCTCAACAGCTCCTGCAAAATACGGCGGATAGCCGATGCGTTTCATGGCTGGGATAGTTAAGGATCCGGTGGTTACCGTATTGGCGATAGAGGAACCGGATATGGTGCCCATAAAAGCTGATGAGAAAATGGCTACTTTCGCAGGCCCACCGGCGTAACGCCCAGCCATGGCCATCGCGATGTCGATGAACAATTGACCCAGGCCGATGCGCATGGCAAGCACACCGAACAAAACAAACAGAAAGACGTATTTCGCCATGACCCCAATGGCCACACCATAGATACCCTGGTTGGTCATATAGAGATGGTTTATTAAGGCCGTCCAACTGGCGCCACCATGTTTAAGCGCACCGGGCATGATCGGCCCGAACAACGCAAACACAATAAAGAGACATGCGATGAATGGCAGCGTCCAACCCACCGATCGACGGGTGGCCTCCAGCACCAACAGCAACAACGCGCTGCCCATAAAAATGTCTGATACAGCTGGGTTACCCACGCGCTGCGACACCACTTCGGGCGGTAACAACGGCAGATAGAGTGAAGCGGCCACACCCAAAAAGGCCAGCACGATGTCTGGGATGGCAACGCCATCAAGCCGCCACCACGCCTTGGGGGCCACATCGGTTGTCAGCGAACGCTTCCAGGAAAACAGTAGAAAAACTAGGCCCAGCATGAACGCTAGAAAGATTCCGCGATGCAGTAACTCACGGATGAGCCCGAAACCGGACGCGTAGTATTGGTAAATGGCGAGCGCCACCAACGGAATGGAAATCAATGCCGTCAGTGTGGGCCCAGTGGGCCGAAACGCCAGCTCAGGATCGTATTTTCGCTCGATGGCTGCGAGGTCTTCTTCGCTTACTTCAGGTTGCATTGCCATCTTATTGATCCAGGCAGGTACGGCGTCAAGGAAGGAATCATTGAAACAAACGGACCACTCTGTCTGAGTGGTCCGTGTGCGAACAAAGTTACATCAAAGTGTTACTTGATCAGTCCTGCTTCTTTATAAAACCGCTCAGCACCCGGATGTAAAGGAACACCCACACCATTCAGCGCTGAGTCTGGCGTAATTGAACTGCCCTTTGCGTGACCCACATCCAGCAGCTTGCGAGACTCGTCATTCCATAATGCTTTGGTGATGTTATAAATCAGTTCTTCATCTTCGCGCGCATGCGTGAACCATTGCGCACCTACCGCAACGGTTTGAGCTGCAGCCACACCTTCATAGGCATTCTCAGGAATTTCTGATGTGGCAAAGAAGCCGAATTCAGACGTTAGCGCATCAACACCGTCGCCTGAAATAGGCACCAGCTTCATATCTGCAGCCGAAGCTAATTCCACTAACGCACCCGTTGGGTAACCGGCTACGATGAACAAGGCATCCACTTTTCCGTTACGCAGTGCTTCGGTAGCGGCTCCACCTTTCAAGTTTTCTTCCTCGATGTCATCTAAAGACAGACCGAATGCATTCAAGATCAAACCGGCATCAACGTAAGTGCCTGAACCCGGCTCATCAACCGATACGCGCTTGCCTTTTAAGTCAGCAACGGAATTGATTCCAGAATCTTCCAGCGTGACTAAATGGATGTGCTCTTCGAATAAAGCTGCGATGGTGCGCAGATCAACCGCTGGATCCGTGCCTTCCATGGTGCCAGTTCCGGTGTATGCCCAGTAGGCAACATCGGACTGAGCAAACCCTGAGTTGCGCAGGCCAGACATGATGGCGTTTACGTTATCAACAGATCCGCGGGAAGAAACCGCTGATGCGATCAGGCCGTCAACACCGCAACTGCCGCCTTCACCGCATTCACGTGAACCCGGTGGCTTGGAGATCGCGTTAGCAATAACGCCCCCAACCGGATAGTAAGTGAACGAGGTGCCACCGGTTCCGATGGTGAAGAAATTCAGCTCTTGAGCGGCTGCAGGAAGCGCAGCGGCGGATGCCAATAACGCCCCTAGGGCCGCGTGTTTCAGTTTTATGTACATTCTCAACTCCAGTTGGTATTTCATTTGTGGCTACGTGATAACAACACGTCATCTTCGTTTTACATCAGTTTTATCTTGAGCACGTCGTCAGGTGAATGACCTTGTGCCTCTTAGATTACTTTCGTAATCCAGGGCTTCCAGTATACGTAATCTCGTTTTCTTTTCTCAGCCAGTCGCCGCCTCTTGCCAAGCTTTTCCCAGCACCAGCCAGGGAAATTGAGCCGTATCCCTCATAAACGATGCGATAAATCCAACAAGCTAAATCCCCGCAAGGCCACGTCGATGCCGCGACCCAAAACCATCACTTGAAAGCGCTCGCCCATTTCCCCTGGCAAGGTCAGCCGGTTGATGGCTTGCTGGTGTTGGATACGAGCCGCCGGGGAGTCAGTGTCTCGTTCGCCCCAAACGGCTGACCGACTCGCCGCGATCTCGTCCAGACCGCATCCGAACAAAAAGGCCGCTTGCGTGGTGTAGCCCAGCAGCTCTAACCCGGCCGCATCGCCGGCTTCGATGACGGCGGTGAAATCCACGTGGGCGGTGATGTCCTGTAAACCGGGCCAGAAAGTGACGTCGTTGTGCGCGTGGTGCCGGTAGAAGCACTGCAAAGTGCCTTGCGTTCTTTCCTCAAGATAGAACTCGCGCCGCGGGTAGCCGTAGTCAATTAACAGCACCACGCCCTGCGCCAAGGCATCGGCCAGGCTGGCAATCCAGGGCCCCAATAGCGGAGACAATTCCGAACAATACCCAGCTGGCCAGCGCTGGCCCAAATCACGCTCTATATGAGTTAATGCGTCGGTCAAACTGGTTTGGTCGACATCGCTTAGCGTGGAGCTAGAGCGCTGCGTTACCGTCAAAGGCACCGCATCGTCCGCCGATACCACTTCCACCGCGAAATCCGTCGCCGTGCGAACCAGGCGTTCAACTGGCAGCGCATCCATCACCTCATTCGCCAAAATCACGCCAGTGAACCCCACCGGCAAGACATCCAGCCAGCGCACCTTGTCGAACTGCGCATCACTTAATGCCTCTTTCAACAACTGCGACTGTCGCTGCTGCAAATCGGCTGAGGGTTCCACAATCCAATAGTGCTGCCACAGTGCTTCGTCCAAGGACTGAATCACGCTCAGCGCTAAGCGGCCAGAACCCGCGCCCAGTTCCAGCACCCCACCGCCAGTCACGATAAGCACCTCTGTGCACTGAGCCGCCAGCGCCGCACCGAACAAGGGGGACACTTCTGGCGCAGTCACAAAGTCGCCATCGGCACCAAACTTTTGCGAGCCCGCCATGTAATACCCCAGTCCTGGCTCATACAGGCAGCGGTTCATGTAGTCAGAAAACAATAACGGCGAGATTTGCGCCGATTGCACCAGCCGCTGAGTTAGTTCGCGGCTGTGGGCCTGGGCAATGGCGTCGGGGACGGGCAGTTGCGCGCTCATACCTTGGTTTGCACGCCACGCTCAATGATCAAACCCACATCATCGCTGTGCGATAGGGCTTCTGGTTTGTGCAGCGTCAAGCGCAGCCAGGGCACCCGATATTGGGTCATGATGAGCTTGGCGATGTCTTCCGCCATGGCCTCAATCAGCCCATATCGACTTTTTTCAATGAATTCCACCAAGGCCAAGGACAGCGCGTGATAGTCCAAGGCATCGGCAATATCGCCCGAGGCCGCCGCCGGACGAATGTCGGTGGCGAGCTCTAAATCGATAATGATGGGCTGTTTTTTTTGGCGCTCTTGGGGGTAAATTCCGACAATTGTGTTGACGGATAGGCCAGTGAGAAACACTTTGTCCATAGCTTCCAGCGTGAAACGTTGAATTTTCGGGGTTTAGCGGTTGCACAGCATAACGGCATCGGTGAAAAAGTTCTCCCCCCACCCTTGCTGTAAGGCACAAGATTCGCTATGCTTCTCAGGCTACGCAACACCAAATTTTCAGGTATTCGACATCATGTCTCGAGTATGTCAAGTGACCGGCAAGTCGCCAATGAGCGGCAACAACGTGTCACACGCAAAAAATCGCACCCGGCGTCGTTTTCTGCCGAATCTTCACACCCACAAATTTTGGGTGGCCAGTGAAGATCGCTTTGTCACTTTACGTTTGTCTTCTAAAGGCATGCGCATTATCGACAAACGCGGCATTGATTCTGTTCTTAAAGACCTCCGCGGCCGCGGCGTCAAAGTCTAACCGGAGCTTCTCACTATGCGCGATAAAATCAAATTAGTTTCTTCGGCGGGTACTGGTCACTATTACACCACTACCAAGAACAAACGCACCATGACGGGCAAGATGGAAATCAAGAAGTTTGACCCGAAAGTGCGTAAACACGTGATGTACAAAGAAGCAAAAATCAAGTAACGCAGGGTTCCATCCTTGCGGTATCGAAAGCCCGGCCTGTCCGGGCTTTTTTGTGCCTACGTGTCGGTGCTTGGTTCACTATACTCATTAGATGGTTAATGACCGCCCTATTTTGCTGCGTGCCACTTCGTTGTCGCGACTCATCAGCCCAACCGCTCGTGTAGCCGATATCTCGGTTACTTTAAGAGAGGGTGATGTTTTGGGTTTACTCGGTTTGAATGGCGCGGGCAAATCCACCACCTTAAAAATGCTGGCGGGTCTTCTCGTGCCGGACGGCGGCGATGTGGAAATCGATGGGCATTCGTTAATGGAGCACCCCTTAGCGGCTCGGGCGCAGTTGGGTTATCTGCCCGACACCCCACCGCTGTACCCCGACATGCGAGTGGCGGCGTATTTAAAGTTGGCCGCTCAGCTACGCCGAGTGCCCAGAAAACTCGTTAAGCCAGCGGTGGATTACGCGCTTGAGGTCTGCGATTTAACTGCAGTTGCCAAACACCGAATTGCCGCACTTTCCAAAGGTTTTCGGCAACGCGTGGGCTTAGCCCAAGCCATCATCCATCGGCCCAAAGTGATTTTGCTCGATGAACCCAGTAGTGGTCTTGACCCGCATCAAATGCAAAGCATGCGCACCTTAATCAAAACCTTGGGGCAAGATGCGGCCGTTATTTTCTCCACACACCTGTTACCAGAGGCGGTGGCCGTGTGTAATCACATTGCCGTCATGCACAACGGCCGCATTGTTGCCAGTGAATTACCCAGTGATACACCCGTAACGGCCGAGACTGAAATCAGTGAACACATCACTCAACCGTTACTACGCGATGACCTGGATACCTTGTTCACAAACTTAGTACAGTTCGGCACACCCAAAGCACCGGTTCGCACCTTAACAAGCAAAATCGAGCAACCCACCCCGGCGGACAACATCAATCCATGATTGGCGTCATAGCAAAACACGAAAGCACCAGCCTACTGCGCTTACCTATTACCTGGATGATCGCTGCAGTACTGGCGTGCGCGTTTGCGTTTTTGTTTCTGCAACAATTAGAAGTGTACTTAACTCGCCAAGCAGAATTGGCGTTGCTCGATCATCCACCGGGCTTAACCGCTTGGCTGACCACACGCTTTATCGCCCCAGCGTCCATCGTGACATTAATTCTTGGGCCACTGTTTGCGATGCGCAGTTTCAGTGATGAGTTTCGTTTAGAAACGCTGGCCTTATGGCAATCCTCACCGGTGAGTACCACGGCTTTGGTGATCGGGAAATTCTTAGGGGTTACCTTGGTGTTATGTGCGGCCTTGTCCGTCACCCTATTGATGTTTGCCGGGGTGGCTTGGGTTGGGAAGCTAGATTGGTGGCAAGTGGCGTCTGCCATGTTAGGTTTGTATTTACTGGCTGCTGCGTGTGCCGCTACCGGTTTATTTTTCTCATCCCTTACACGGCACGCCATGGTGGCGGTGTTAGCCAGTCTTGCCACACTGGCGCTGGTTTGGTTAATTGGCACAGCCTCTTTTAACGCCATTCCCATCCCTGGGCTGCAAGCCACCTCCTTGGCAAACCACATCGGCGGGTTTCATCAAGGGTACTTGGCCACAAACGATGTGCTGTATTTTGTGTTGTACATCGCTTTGTTTCTCGTGCTTACCATTGTTCGCTTAGACGCTCTAAGGCACGTGAACCGATAATGCGGCGCTCAATCAAACAACACCTTTTACTAGCTGCACTGTGCATTGGCATTGTGTTCGCGCTGGGCTGGTTCGCTGAACAATACACCCACGCATTCGATGTCACCGCCAACCAACGCAACAGTTTAACGGCGTCTTCCATTGCCTCAGCTCAAGCCTTACCCGGGCAAACCGACATCACGGCGGTGATGGGCCCGAATGCTACGGCGAGAAATGCCGTGTCCTCTTTAGTTGCGCGTTACCAAACGCATGCCTCGAATATTAAATTAACGTTTTTAAACCCTGACACAAACCCAGCCGAAGCTCGCGCATTGAATGCATCCCCCGGCGGGGAGCTGATTATTCGTAACGGCACCAATGAACGACGCCTGCAAGCGGTATCCGAACGCGCGTTAACGGGCGTGTTTCGTCAACTCACTCAAGATGGCAACCAAACAGTTGCGTTTATTACCGGTCATGACGAACGTAGCCCGCTACTGTCAACCAATTCTGATTGGGGCTTAGTCACAGAATCCTTAGCCCGCATTGGCGTGGACGTGATCGAACACAGCTTGGTCACCGACCCACGCTTACCCGATGACTTAGATTTGGTCGTCATTGCAGACCCGCGCCGGCCCTATTTCCCGGGCGAAATTGCCAGCATTAATGAATGGCTGCAGCGCGGCGGGAATTTATTGTGGTTACAAGAGACTGATACCCACGGCAGCACCGGCGCAGGCTTAGAACGTTTTGCCGATGAATTTGGTATACGCACTTTACCGGGGCGTGTGATTGACACCGCAAGCCAACAATTAGTGCAAGGCTCCCCCACCTTTGTGGTGTTAGATCGATTCATCCCACACCCCACCACAAGACAACTGACCAATCCTGTGCTGTTACCTGAAGCGCAAGCGTTTGAAGTAACACCCTTAGCCGGTCAAAACACCGCCGTGTTGTTGCAAACTCCCGATGCCAGTTGGACAGAAACCGGCCCGATGGAAGGGGAGATCACCTTTAATGAGAACACTGATGAAGTGGCGGGCCCACTTATCTTAGGGGTATCGATAGAGCGCAACATCAATGATCGCGATCAACGTGTCATCATCATTGGGGACGCAGACTTTGGTGCCAGCGCTTACTTAGGCAACGGCGCAAACATGGCCATGATAGAGAGTTTATTTTTATGGTTAAGTGGGAATGCTGCCGCACTTGAATTTGTTACAACGCCTGCGGTTGATGCTGAACTGCAGTTAAGCCGCACCCAAATCATCAGTTTGTCTGCCGGGTTTTTAGTCATTCTACCCTTAGCTTTGTTAAGCGTCGCTGGCGTAACCGCTTGGCGACGACGCCCGCCAAAAGCTGCCATCGAATGAGCTTAGGCCATAGCGTGAAACGCAATCGCCTAACGGTTGCACTTGGCGCAGTCTTTTTAAGCTTGTTAGCCGCCATTGCGTACCTGCAATGGCAAAGTAACTCACATTCAAACAACGCAGCCCCTCGCCGTGCGGCCGAAGACGTGCAAACCATCACCGTGTCACGCCCCAATGAAGAACCCATTGTTTTACAACGAAACAAACAAAGCCCAGAGCAATGGCAATTAACATCACCGGTGCAAATACCCGCTAACGCACAACGCATCGTGCCACTGCTTACCGTGTTCACCAACCCCGACCCAGGCTATGCGATTAGCTCAGTGGACTTACAAGCCACTGGTTTAAACTCACCAGAGGCGACGGTGTTGTTTGATGACTACGTTGTGAAAATTGGCCAGGTGGCGGTGGATGGTTCAAAGCGTCACGCGTTGCACGGCGAGCGAGTGCGCTTTGTGCCCGACTGGGTGCTGCCGTTTTTACAAGGCGGCGTATCCGCTCTGGCCGATTTAACGCTGTGGGGTGAGACATTGAACAACCTAAATGTGGATGCCAACCCATTAGACGCCAGCCAGTTGGCCTTGGCGAAAGTGGCCACCGCCCAGCAATACGTTGCTTGGCCACGACCAGAAAACCCAACCGTGCTCAGCACCCGCACCCTCAGTGTGGAAATGGCCAACGCCAAAAGCGAATGGACCCTGTTTGAAACCGATCGATACGCCGCCATTCAACCGCCGAGTTCCACTTACGCCTACATTGTGTCGTTAGATGAAGTACCGTGGTTATTCCCTTAAGCTGATTTATCCAGATGCCAGAGCTACCCGAAGTTGAAACCACTTGCCGCGGCATAGCCCCGTATGTAATTGGCGAAACCATCACGGCACTTCACATCCATCAACGGCAAATGCGTTGGCCCATTCCCAAACAAATTGATGCGCTAAAGGGCGCCACAATTACTGATGTGAGCCGGCGCGGAAAATACATTCAGCTGCATACCGGCAATGGCGAGGCCATCATTCATTTAGGTATGTCTGGCTCACTTCGCATCACCGAGCCCAAAGAGCCCAAACGTAAACACGACCATGTGGAATGGCTGATGAGTAATGGCCACGCCTTGCGCTTGCACGACCCACGTCGTTTTGGTTGCGTGCTGTGGCACAAAGCCGGCACACCCGCTCACCCCCTATTAGAAAAACTTGGCCCCGAACCCTTAGGCAACGCGTTCACAGCCGATTATTTATTCGACCAAACCCGCAAACGCAAAACGGCTATTAAGGTGTTCATCATGAACAGCCATATCGTCGTAGGCGTGGGTAACATCTACGCCAGTGAATCCTTGTTTATGGCAGGCATTCGACCAGGCCGTGCATCAGGCCGTATTACACGTAATGAAAGTGAACGCTTGGTGGATGCCATTCGCACTGTGTTAGCAAAATCCATCAAACAAGGCGGCACAACCTTACGCGACTTTGTGAACAGCGATGGTGAGCCTGGGTATTTTAAACAACAGCTGTTGGCTTATGACCGAGCCGGGGAACCGTGCACACAATGTGGCGGTTTGATAAAGCAGAAAGTGATGGGGCAGCGCTCTACTTATTATTGTTCTTTTTGTCAGAGTTGAATAGCCGCATGCGAAATGCCCATCTGTTTAATGTCCTTAATATGCGATTCATACATATCTGTATTTTCCGCCCTTACAATGTTCTTTAGGTAACATACATCAGGCTCAACACGCTTCTAGATTCAGGCATTTAGAAAACTATCAATCTCTAATGCCATGTATTCTAGTTATCAACGAAAAAAACCAATCGATTCCCAAACGGGTCTTTAATAATCATCTCACGACATCCCCAAGGCTGATCTTGAATACCAGGGCGAGCATTCTTATAGCGTTTTTCTGTTAACACTTTGTGGTAGCTATCCAACTGCGCCACATCAATTCGCAAAGCCGCACCAGGGCAACTGTCACCGTGATGTTCGGATAGATGTATTACGCAGCTGTCTTTTGAAACTTGCATATATAGGGGCAAGTCATCTTCAAATCGATGTTCCCAATCGACATTGAACCCCAAAAAATCAACGTAAAACTCTCGGGTTTTAGCTTCGTCAAATACACGCAGTATCGGGGTGACTTTGCCTAATGTCATTGCTTTCTCCGCTATCAAAAGTTCAGCGTTATTTGATCATTGGGTGAGCGTCCATTCTAAACGATCATCACACCGGCGCAATCATAAAAGAATCACCCACTCATTCATTGCCGAAACCGAATCGAAGAACAAAACGATTCCGCATCGCGCGCAGAAATATTAGACGTATAGCGAAGTGGTGCTATTAATCCGCACTCAACCGCTCAGACACCACTATATGCAACACAGCTGCAACCGCTGCTGCGGCCCCCACCCAACCTAATGACAACAAGCCAAAATTCTTTAGCGCCCAACCGCCTAGTATAGAACCGAATGCGGCGCCGATATAAATAGCCGCGGCATTCAATGCCATTACCACGCTGGGTTTATCCGGTGCCATTTTAAGTAGCCGCAATTGTTGCGGGGCGATGACGCTCCAACCAAAGAATGCCCATATCCATGCGAATAAGAACACGCCGGCATTGGGCAACGGTAATAACGATAAGATGGGCATCAAAACCACTTGGGCACAGGCAATGCACAACAGCGTTTTATACGGGCCCACCTTATCAGTAAGGCGACCACTGATTAAATTTCCGACCACCGCCCCTACGCCGGAGAGCATCAATGTTAAGGCGATACCGTTGCCTCCAAAGCCTTGAATGCTGGACAACAGCGGAGACAGAAACGTAAAGGGCACATAGATGGCGGCTATAAACGTTGAGGTGAACAGCACGGCTATCATTAAACGAATATCTTTTAATGCGTTCACCAATTCTTTCAGAGACGTCGCTTGAAAAGATAAACCAGCGGGTATGCGAGTCCATATCAAGTAAATGCACGGCAGAGCTAATAACGCCACGGTATAAAACGCGCTTCGCCAACCGAAGGTGTAGGCCAAAAAACTTCCCAATGGCACACCAAAAATTTGCGCTAAGGTAAGCCCAAAAAATACCGCGGCTAATGACTGGGCTCGTTTCTCTGGCGCGCTTAATCCGGCCGCCACGGCTGAACTGATGGGTGTGACCAAACCCGCACCCGCTGCGGCGAACACACGAGCGATGAACACGCCCACTTCATTGGCGGACAGGGCAGCCACTAAACACGAACACGCAAACAAACCCAAACCAAACACCAACACACGACGTCGCCCTATAGCGCCAGTTAGCGACACCAACACCGGAGACAATATGGCATAGCCGATGGCGTAGCTGGTCATGATCCAGCCTGCGCGTGCGGCATCAATGGTGAAATGTTCGGCGAAGGGTTCCAACAACCCAATCACCATAAACGCGCCCATGCCAATCACAAAGTTTGACGCAGACAGGATGGGTATCACCCACCGATTAGACCTGGCAGCTACCAATGTTGATCAGCTTCAGCGGCACTCATTTGACCAAAGTGGTGCATGTAGTGATTTAATCGCGCTAGGAATTCAGATTTTTCAGCCGCTTGCCAAGCTTGTAGGCTCCAATCAGCCTCGTCTATTTCATAGCGTTGGTTATCCGCAAAGAACAAGGCATCACACACGCCGTGCATGAGTAGAGTGGAATGGGATTCGGGCAGACCTTCGGCTTGAATGGGTTGCAGCACGTATTCTTCACCTTCGAAAAATTGCGCGCGTTGCAAGGCGATATCCTTTAATCCCCAAATGAGTAACCCACTCACCTTGGACTGCGCAGACTTCACCAGCACAGGAAACGATTCCCCCACAACCAAGCGTCGTTGGTAGCCAGACACCACCGCAGGTTGCAGCTGCAGTTCAGACACGGCCTGACCGGTAACCGCTGACAACACATCTGGGTCCATTAAGGTGCCAAACACAAACAGCGGTTGTGTTGGCGTTCGGGCAAGTCGTGTCACGATGATTTCATTAAGGATCGGTACTTCAACATCAATTGGTCTTTGGTTTCAACGTTGTTGGCGTCGACGATGATGCACTCAACTGGGCACACCACCACACACTGAGACTCATCGTGATGACCAACGCATTCGGTGCACAAGTGAGGATGAATTTCATAGATCTCCGCGCCCATATAGATGGCATCGTTGGGGCATTCCGGCTCGCACACATCACAGTTGATGCACTCATCAGTAATTAACAAAGCCATAACGACTTACCCTAACTTTCGCTTAAAGGCGTCCAGCACCATAGGATGAACAAACTCACTCACGTCCCCTTGGTGTGAAGCAATTTCGCGCACGATGCTAGAAGACAGAAACGCATACTCTTGGGCGGCGGCGATGAATACAGTTTCAATGTCGCTGTTTAACTTTCGGTTCATACCGGCGATTTGCATTTCATAATCAAAATCTGACACCGCTCGCAGGCCCCGCACAATCACAGAAGCCTTGGCCTCAGCTGCAACATTTACCAACAAGCCATCAAACGGTATGACCGTGACATTGCTTAGGGGTTTTAAGATTTCGGTAGCTAGTTCGGTGCGCTCTTCCAATGTGAAGAAAGGCTTTTTCGATGGGTTGCGGGCAATCGCTAAAACGATGTGATCAAACATGCCGCTCACACGCTCAGCCACGTCCATATGCCCAACGGTTATCGGGTCAAATGTTCCTGGATAAATTGCCGTGATTTCCATCACAGTGCCTCTTGCAAAGGTTGATGAGTTTTCAGTGTGCCCGTAACGCATGCTGCCTGCAACGCACAAGATTACTGACCAGTTCGATCTATGGGCTGGCGCTCACATAATCGAGCCCTCACCTCGCCAAACAGCTTATCTCGTCGGGTGTGCCAGTGCGCCGGTATCACCGCATCAGCGTCTGGTAGGGATTTCGGCGTTTCCAGGTACACCACGCCATCGGACGCTAGCAGGCTATCCACCGTGATTAACACTGCGGCGAAGTCTGCATGCTGAAACGGTGGATCCACAAACACCAGGTCAAATGGCTCAGGCCCGGTGGCGGCGAAGGCTTCGAATCGCTGGTTTACCACGGTAACCTGCGTTGCTTGAAGCTGCGACTGGCTTTGTCGCAAAGTGTCTGCTGCCTGGGTATTCGATTCCACCAGCGTTACCGATTGCGCAAATCGCGAGGCCGCTTCAAACCCCAGGGCACCGGTACCGGCAAACGCATCCAAGCAGCGTGCGCCAGGTACTGCATTTTGTAACCAATTGAATACGGTTTCACGCACTCGGTCACCGGTTGGCCGTAAGCCATCTACACTTATAACCGGTAGTCGCCGGCCACGGAATTGGCCAGCAATAATTCGCACCTCGCTGGCTTTTGATGATGTGTTGGAGCGTCGCTTAGACATATCTCATCAGCTCAAATGTTAGGATAAGCCAAGCCTGGCAGCACCGTCTGGCAGTTTGTCCGTTTCGCCGTTTTCATGGTACTCGCCGTTCATGGGTATATTCAGTTTTCTTAAACGCCAACGCGATACGCGAGAGGAAGAACCGACCTCAGACGCCACGTTGGATAAGAAACTCAAGCGCACTCGCTCCACCTTCAAAGAAAATCTGTTGGGGTTCCTGCGCGGCAAGAAACCCATCGATGAGGAGCTGCTTGAGGAGCTTGAAAACCAGCTCATTATGGCTGATGTGGGCGTGGACGCCACCACCGCCATCATGGAATCGCTAAAAGAGCAGATAACGCGCACGGACATGGCAGATTCCGGTGGTCTACAAGCTGCGCTACAACAAGAATTAAAGCGCCTATTGGAACCGGTTGAACAACCGCTGGTCATCCCCGATCAGAGCACGCCGTTTGTGATCTTGGTGGTGGGTGTTAACGGTTCGGGCAAAACCACCACCATCGGAAAATTGGCTAAGCAACTGCAGCTCGGCGGTAAAAGCGTGATGCTAGCGGCGGGGGATACGTTTCGAGCGGCTGCTGTTGAACAATTGCAAACCTGGGGTGAACGCAATGATGTACCGGTTATCGCGCAACAAATGGGCTCCGATTCGGCTTCGGTGATTTTCGACGCCCTGCAATCAGCCACCGCTCGCAACATCGATGTGCTGATTGCCGACACGGCCGGTCGGTTACACACCCAAGCGGGCTTGATGGATGAATTGCAAAAAGTAAAACGGGTGCTCGGCAAAGTCGACAGCACCGCCCCGCACGAAACTTTAATCGTACTAGACGGCTGCACCGGGCAAAATGCACTTAGCCAAGCCCGAGAATTTCATGCGGTGATGAATTTAACCGGCTTAGTCATCACCAAACTCGATGGCACGGCTAAAGGCGGCATTGTGTTCGCCATTGCCAACACCTTAGGCATACCGATTCGCTTTATCGGTGTCGGTGAACAAGTGGATGACTTAGAGGTGTTTGAAGCCGAACGCTTTGTCACCGCTTTAACCGACATGGGTGATGCTGAAGAATGATTGCATTCGACCGAGTCAGTTTGGCGTATCGCACCGGCCAGTTCGCTCTGGAAGAGGTCAGTTTTACGTTAAAACCTGGGTCATTTACGTTTTTAACCGGTCACTCAGGCGCGGGGAAAAGCTCTTTACTTAGGCTCATTGCCCGGCTGGAAAAACCCACCAGTGGCGACATTCAAGTTGGCAATGAGCAATACAGCCGCTTAAAACCTCGACATGAACCCAGGCTACGTCGCAGCATGGGCATCGTGTTTCAAGACAATCAACTGCTTTACGATCGCAGTGTGTTCGACAACGTCGCCCTACCACTAATCATTGGCGGATATCGCTTTAAAGATGTGAAAACCCGCGTAATGGCAGCGCTAGAGCGCGTAGGACTTAGCGATCGATACGCCGACAACCCCATTGTGTTATCCGGTGGAGAGCAGCAACGCATCGGCATAGCGCGCGCGGTGGTGGCTCGCCCCAAATTGTTATTAGCCGATGAGCCCACGGGAAACCTTGACGCTGGCATCAGTGAAGAGATCATGAAGCTGCTGCTGCAGTTCAATGCCTCTGGCGTATCGGTGTTGTTTGCAACACACGATACGGATCTTTTAAACGGTTATCGCTTTCCTCAATTGGTGCTCGATGGCGGGCGTTTGACGGCCGATCAAACAGTGGGCGGCGCAGGGTTTAGCTACCAACCACAGTCACCAAATTCAGAACCGGAAGTCACCTCATGATCGAACCGGATGTGGGATCGCGCTGGAGCTACACCAAGCGCGGCTATGCGTTAACGCAAAGCGTGCGGCAATTGCGCGAACGCAGCGTGGCCACCTTCATCACCCTATTCGTGCTGGGCACCACCTTAGCCTTGCCTGCGGTGTTTTGGTTTGGTTCGGCCTCCCTGTCCAACTTGGTGAACCGCTCAGTGGGTGAGGAGAGCATCACGGTGTATTTGTCGCTTGATGTGTCTGAACTGGACGGTGCGGCTTTTGCGAAGGACTGGCAAAACCAAACTGGGGTAAAGCGCACTACCTATATCTCGCGAGCCGAAGCGCTGGCCCTTTTCCAAGAACAAACCGATTTAAACGATGCCCTAGCTGCCCTGGGTAGTAACCCCTTACCGGGCGCTGTGGTGGTTTACCCCAACATTGATCCTGCGGTGCCAGGGGATGTGACAGTAGAACGGGTAGAAGCGCTGGCGGCGCGCTTTAAAGCGATGAATGCGGTAGAACGTGTGCAGATTGATTTGGACTGGGTGCGCCGACTGCAATCCGCTCTCACTCTGTTTCGGGTTATCGTTTCGCTATTGGCGGTGTTTCTCACCCTGACCGGGCTCTTGGTCATAGGCAACACGGTGCGACTGGAACTGCTGCGCCGACAGCGCGAAATGGAAGTCAGCACCCTACTCGGTGCCAGCCGCTCCTTTTTAACCCGGCCCATTTTATACACTGGCACCTTATATGGGCTGCTCGGCGGCTCGATTGCTGCGGTCATCGCCACGATTGCCTACAGCTTCATCAAAACCCCAGCCGATCAGCTGGCGGCCCAATACGCGAGCCCATTCCGGCTAGCCCTGCCCACAGCTGGTCAATTTTTGACCATTATTGCAGTTGTGACAGCTCTGGGCCTCATCGGGGCGGTTATGACGGTCTTTCGACCGTCTTCTACCCACATCACAAATCGTTAACATTCATTAACTTATTGTTTTAACAAGTCTTTTTTCGGTTTTTCTTCGTATATGGGGTATTGTAATTAAACCTAAAAGTGAACTATGCCGATAATTAGCACTCTATGGTTGCGAGTGCTAAAATTACAGCATACGGACTGAAAACGGAGATGTACGGATGAGTACTGCCATAACTGCCAAAAATTCAACTGCGACGGCGATGCCAGTAATCGCCGACGATTTAAACAGCTATCTGGCCAAGATTTCCAATGCCACACTGCTGTCGGCAGAGGAAGAAAAAGCGCTGGGCCGCCAGCTACGCGCGCACGATGATCTGGAAGCTGCACGCAAGCTGGTTATGTCACAGCTGCGCTTTGTGGTGCATATCGCTCGCAGCTACAAAGGCTACGGACTGCCCATGGCCGACTTGGTTCAAGAAGGCAACATCGGCTTAATGAAGGCGGTGAAGCGATTCGACCCTGAAATGAACGTGCGCTTGATCTCGTTCGCGGTTCACTGGATTCGCGCCGAGATTCACGAATACGTGATTCGCAACTGGCGCATCGTAAAAGTCGCGACCACCAAAGCTCAGCGTAAGTTGTTCTTTAAATTGCGCAGCGCGCCAAAGCAACTGAACTGGTTCAGCCAGGATGAAGTAAACGCGGTGGCCGAAGACTTAGGTGTCGACCCAAAAGTGGTGATGGAGATGGAATCTCGCATGCACGGTCACGACAGTGCCTTTGATGCGCCTGTGGGTAGCAGCAGCGAAGATCGCATGTTGTCCCCGGCTGACATCCTGCATCGCGAAGAAGCCGACCCGTCAACGGTATTAGAAACCGACGACATTCGTAAGCAAGCATTAGATAGCTTAGCCACCAGCATGGCTGAACTGGACGATCGCAGCCGAATCATTTTGCAACGTCGATGGTTATCGGATGAGAAATCCACCTTGCATGAATTGGCCGATGAATACGATGTGTCAGCGGAACGCATTCGCCAAATTGAAAAAGCGGCGATGAAGAAGCTTAAGGCGGCAATGGCAGATCAGATCACTGAAATCCATTAAGCTTGTCATCCTGATGAAACCCAAAGCCCCGACGATGGCAACATCTTCGGGGCTTTTTTAATTGGCGAGCCAGCAATGCAAAACAGAACACTAGGAAATTCCCTTACGGTTTCAGCCATGGGTTTGGGCTGCATGGGCTTAAGTGAATTTTACGGCCCCGCAACGCCCGACGACGACGCACTGAAGCTATTACACAAAGCACTAGAACTGGGCGTGAATTTCTATGACACAGCCGACGCCTACGGCCCGCACTCAAATGAAAAGCTAATTGCCAAGTTTTTAAAAGCCGTAAGCTCGCAAGTAAAGATCGCATCCAAATTCGGCATTGTGCGTAAGCCAGGCGAATACGCCAGAACCATTAACAACCACCCCGATTACGTTCGCACCGCGTGTGAAGACTCCTTACAACGACTGGGCGTTGAGCATATTGACTTGTATTACGTTCACAGAATCAATGCCCAGCAGCCGATTGAAGACACCATGCAGGCATTGTCAGCGTTGGTGAGTGAAGGCAAAATTGGCCACATTGGTTTGTGCGAAGTCAGCGCTGAAACACTGCGTAAAGCACATTCGGTGCACCCTGTAACCGCCGTTCAAACTGAATATTCTTTATGGACGCGAGATGTGGAACAAACCATCCTGCCATGCTGCCGAGAGCTGGGCATAGGCTTTGTCCCTTACTCTCCACTGGGGCGCGGCTATCTGACTGGAACCTACAGTGAAAACACCGCCTTCGAACCCGGGGATTTCAGAAGCTCATTACCCCGCTTTACCCCCGAGAGCATTGCGGCCAATAAAGCCGTTGTGGAGGTAATAGAAACCGTGGCTAAAGCGCACGATTGCACACCCGCACAAATTGCACTGGCCTGGTTGTTATCAAAAGGCGATGACATTGTGCCGATCCCCGGCACCAAGCGCATGCACTATTTAGAACAAAATATCGCCTCAGCTGAAATCGTTCTATCCAGCGCTGACATCAACATGCTGGATGAGCAAACTGCTTCAATGAAAATTATGGGCGAACGCTATACTGAAGAGGGCATGAAAGGGTTGAATGCCTAATGCCCTATGAAGGGCTGACTCTAGTTACCTACAGTCGCTCAAACTGAAAATAGATTGCGGTCGATAAATCGCTGGCGTTTACTGCAGTAAAGCAACATTAATCCAGAATAATATCAATCCAACGCTCAAGCTCTTTTTTCATAGAAGCCGCCGAACAACCCGCTCTGGCACGAAAGACTAACCCCTGGCGCAAATCAAACATCAAACGCGCCCGCTGCTTACTTGGGAAATCCGCACCAAGCTCACCTTCAGACTTAGCTTTCTCAAAGCGTGCGACCAAACGTTTTTCGGTTGACTCAATGGCCTTTTTCATGAGTGACTGAACACCTTCTACCTCGCCTGCCGTGGTTGCCACACACGAGCTTAGAAAGCACCCTTTTGCACCACTTTCGTGACGCGTGGAATACACAATAACCTCATTGAGAAACTCGCTCACAGCTGCCCGGATTTGCGGCTGATCCTCAAATACCACCAGTGGCTTGCAGGCATCGTTAGAGGCATAGTGCTCGATGGCCAGACGATACAACTTCTCTTTATCACCGAATTCTGCATAAAGACTGGGCGGGTTGATACCGATGGCTTTGGTCAGATCAGTCAGAGATGCACCATCGTAGCCTTTGCGCCAAAAGACATTGACCGCCGTGTTTAAGGCCTGATCTCGGTCGAATTTCTTGGGTCGACCCACTTTTTTTGTAGTATTCACTAAGAAACCCTTGCATTCTGCTTACGGATGTATATTATAGCGATCGTTACAAATTATATTATATCGATCACTACAAAATATAGGGGTATCATATGAAAAACTTCAAACTATTACCAGGTCAAATTTTTCCACCGACCTCTGTCACTGGAATTGATGGCCAAGAATTAAACCTGCACCAAGCCGATAAGCCCGGCAACTGGCGGCTTATCGTGGTTTATCGCGGCGCACATTGCCCGGTATGCACCCGTTATCTGGGTGAATTGAACGACGTTAAAGCCTCGCTGGAAGAGCTTGGCGTAGACCTGGTGGCGGTTTCCGCTGATGCCCAGGACGTTGCCGCCCCGCACATCGAAAGCATCGCCCCCGATTTTCCGGTGGGTTACGGCTTAAGCGTTGAGCAGATGCAACAGCTGGGCTTATATATCTCGCACCCACGATCACCACAAGAGGCAGCTGGCCCATTCTCAGAACCTGGGCTGTTTGTCATCAATGCCGAAGGCGCACTGCAAGTAGTGGACATTGCCAACGCACCTTTTGCTCGCCCCAATTTAGCGTCGTTGGTGATGGGCCTTGGGTTTGTTAAAGACCCAAAGAACAACTACCCCATTCGCGGAACACTCGTCACTACCGCCTAAATCACCACACCAATTCAACCGTAAAGAAACCCCAGTCAACCTAGGAAAAACACATGGACTTAAATAACCCACAAGCTAATGTAATCAAACAGGTTATTGATGATCTGATTCAAACCGCCACCAACTACGATACCGACGTGCTAGAGCGGATCTATCACGACGACCTTGAAGTATTGATGGTGGATCATGAAGACAACGTTAATCGCGCAAACAAAGCCGGCTTCATCGACTTGTTTAACGGCAAAAAAGCCGCCGGGGATCCACCCATGAACACTTGGGTGAAGTATCACGCCATAGACGTGAACGATGATAACGCTCACGTGCTGTTATCGAGAAAGAATGATCTTAGCGGTACCGAAATGTTATTGACGCTGAGTATCGATTTGGTTCAATCCGGTGATCGCTGGCAGATTAGGCGCGAAGTTATCTCGCTTAGGCCTGATGCAGCAAATTAACACTCGCCACTTCACATCAATAACCATCGCTCAACCATCCAATCTATAAATCCTTCTCAAGTAAAAAACATGACTATTTTAAAAACCGTTGTAATCAGTTTGTTCGCAGCTGCCCTGATGACATCCATCACCGTAAACAGCGGCGAAAAAAACACAGCCATTCACGCAGAGCTAACAGCGTTTAATGATCAATTTAACGCCATTGCCGCAAGCTACGATATCGATGCGTTTCTGGCATTGTATGTAGATGAGCCGTTGTGGATTGCTCCTGGCAAAGAACCGGTTACTGGACTGGATGTTCCGAGAGCCACGTTTGACTTCTTCGCATCCAATAACGGATCATTGACTCACACTGTGGACCATTCTTTTACCTCTGATGACGGAACACAGGCCATCTTGGTGGGGCGATACGATTTAAACGTGGATAGTGTAGGCGTCAAAGCCAGCGGCACCTATCAATTTGTATTACAAAAGGACAGCACTGAGTGGAAGATTGTGACCGATATGTACAATCAACACGAAGCACAGTAGCCGCATAGTTTGATGCTTAAAAAGCAATATCACTGGTGTCAGTCATCGGTGATATTGACTTTTCATAATGAATTTTCAGCTATTGCGTTTAAAAAACTGCTCACCCACACAACATTCTTTGGCATCGGGTTGCAACAGAACCTCATTTACCTTTGACACAAACAAACAGAACAAAATACCCAGCTGAAAATTAAAGCTTGTCAGCCCTACGAGCGGCACTTATATTCGAATGCCTATTGCCACATTTGCACTTCATGTTTCGCACTGACATCAATACTCTTAGTCCTGTCGATCAAGCCAATGACATTATTAAAACGGTGTTATCTGAAACTTATAACGTCATGCTTTCCACCAGTTTTGGTCATTACTCAGCGGTACTATTAAAATTAGTGACTGATGTTGCCCCGAACACACCGATTGTTTGGGTGGATACCGGCTATAACACAGAGCAAACTTATCGCTACTGTGAGCAATTGAAACAGCAGCTCAACCTGAACTTACACATCTATCACCCGCAGCGCAGTGTGCAGCATCGATCGGCATTGGGTGAGCAGGCCGACCCACAAGACGATACCTACGCTGAGTTTGTTGATGAGATTAAGCTAGAGCCGTTTCGACGTGCTTTGGCTCACTTCCAACCCGATGTTTGGATTTCTGGCATTCGGCAAGAAGAGACCGAGCACCGTCGAACGCTGGGTATTGTGTCTGAAGGGCCGAATGGCATTAAGAAAGTCGCGCCTTTGTACCACTGGCAGGAGACAGACTTAATCAACTTCATGGCTAAAAACCATCTTCCCTACGCCATCAATTACCACGACATAACAAAAATAAACGCGAAGCAGGAATGCGGACTGCATTGCCGCTTGTAGTTAGGCATTCGCCGATCTTGCCCACTTTGGCAACCAAGCATCGTGTTCGTCGATCATTTGATCCACCATCGTCCAAATCTGATCAAGGTCGAGTTCTGCGGCGGTGTGCGGATCCATCATGGCGGCGTGATAAATCCGCTGCCTATTTTGCGTCATCATCGCCTCCACTACCAGCTCTTGTACGGCAATGTTGGACTTCATAATGGCCGCTAAGTGGGTGGGCAATGTGCCAATTTTGGTAGGCTGCACACCATTGCGATTCACCATGCAGGGCACTTCAACAACACAGTGATTGGGCAAATTATCAATCAGTCCATCGTTAGCGATGTTGCCATAGATAACCGACGGCTCATCTGTCCAGATGGAACGCATGATATCGGAAGCGTATTCATTGCTGCGGGTGATATCAAAATTTAAGTTCTCTTCCAGTGCCTGCTTTTCATCACTCCAACGCTGCAATGCATTCAAACAGCGACGCGGGTATTCATCTAAGGGAATATCAAATTTCTCGATAAGATCTTCACGACCCGATTTAATAAACCAAGGCACATATTCGGAAAAATGTTCCGAGCTTTCCGTAACAAAATAGCCCAATCGTTTCAGCATTTCATAACGCACTAAGTTGGCGCACTTACCCTCACCGCGACTGGCATCGCTGGGAAGTTCCCCATTGGCGTAGCCACGTTGTAAGTCGGGATAGAGATCTCGATAACCGCCTTCGGCTTGCCAGGCTTCAAATTCCAAGAAAAACGCAATGTGATTAATGCCTGCGACTTTGTAGCGCACCTGGTTCGGATCAATGCCAAGATCAGTGGTTAAAGCGGTGAGTGTATTTTGAATGGAATGGCACAGCCCCACCACTTTTATGTGGGGGTACTTCTCTTTGATGGCCCAGACATTCATGGCCATCGGGTTTACGTATTGCAGCAAGGTGGCCTTAGGGCACACGCTCATCATGTCTTCACACACAGACCACAGATGCGGTATGGTGCGCAGGGCTCGCATAATGCCGCCGATGCCTACTGTGTCGGCGATGGTTTGTCGCAAACCAAATTGGGCGGGTGTTTTAAAATCTGTAATCGTACACGGGTCATACCCGCCCACTTGAAAAGCGGTGATAACAAAATCAGCCCCGTCCAGCGCTTCTTTTTGATCCAGATGCGATGACACCTGAGCCGGTACTTGTAAATCTTGTATCAAGCGTTGCGCCACCGCGATCGATTGATCCAAACGCTCTTGATTTATGTCCATCAACGCAATGTGGGCTGCGCGCAAGCTCTCCACTTGCAGCACATCCGCCACCAGCGTGCGCATGAAAGCAGTCGAACCAGCGCCGATAAATGCGATTTTAGGATGCTGTGACATGGTGACTCTTCTTAAGCGAAGGCATTGCATGAAAAGTGATGGGGGCTGTGCGGGTAATAATTTTTGTCTGCAATAGCTGCTCCATCGCAATTTACTTAAAGCTTAATGTCCAAACTCTTCAACAAATCGAACCGTAATCGACAGCCCTGGGTAATTGTCACCCAAGGTGATCTGCGCCTTATGCAGGTCCGCTACCGCTTTTACCAAGGTCATACCCAATCCAGTGCCCGGCGTTGTGCGACTGGCTTCAAGCCGATACATCCGTTGAAATAATTTGTCGCGCAGTTCTGCTGGCACCCCAGGGCCATTGTCAGACACTTTAAACCAGGGCTCGCCATGGTATTCATCAGCGTTTAATGTAATGGTTGTGCCCTCTGGACAGTGACGAATGGCATTCTCTATCAGGTTAACCACCACCTGCATCAGCAGTTCTCTATCACCCATCACGTATTGCACGCTGGTGGGATCAAACAACACTTCTAAGGTGTTGCCGGCTTCTTCAACCACGGGCTCATACACTTCAGAAACTGTGCCCAGTACTTCAATTAAATTGATCGGCTTAAATGCCGATTTACGCGCACCGGCCTCTATCTGGGCAATTCGAAGAATGGCTTGAAAAGTGGAATTAATGTATTCCGCCTCGTCCATGGCTTTACCGACCTCTTCGATATCGATGCCCTGCTCGTACAGATTTTTACTGGCGCTTTCTAATTGAATATGCAGCCGGTTAAGTGGCGTTTTCAATTCGTGCGCCATATCCGAACTCATCTGGCGCAGGCCATCCACATTTTGCTGCAAACGATCTAAGGCATCGTTAATACGATGTGAGAATTCATCAAAATCATCCCCGCTGTTAGTGACGGGCAAGCGCTGCTCAAGCTCACCACTGGCCACACTGCGCATCACGCGTGTGATGCTATCGATTCGCCCGTGGAATCGCCATGCGGCATAAGCAGAACCTAACAACCCTAAAACCATAGAGAGAAGAAACAAAGGCAGAAAGCCACGCGAGGCATCTTCGAGCAAATTGTTAGCGTTTCTCAAACTGCGAGCGATTATGACGGTGTTGTCTCCTAGCGGTGCGACTAAGAAACGTACTGCGCCAGATTGCCTTAGCCCTTTCACTTTATCTTGAAAAGTCCACCACCCAAACTCCATTGGATCGGTTTTAATGGTGCCTAGAATGGACACCCCTTCTGGGTTCTTAATTTCAAAACCGGTGCTGTCTGTCATCGGGGAACTGGTGTTGGCCAAGGCGACTCGCAACGCCGCATCGTTTCCCAACTCACGGTGTACCGCCAACATGCGGTCGTAATGGATGGTGAGTGAATTATCCACTCGCTCCACCACACGTTCACGCAGGAATTGGTAGGACAAGCCCCATGCAATCGAGAAACACACAAGATAAATGGCCGAAATGGCCAAGCCCAATCGAAATGGAGAACTTCGATAAAGACCGCGGCTGAACAGCAGCTCAGAAAAACCCGGCCCAGTAGATTCGCTCGGTGGCACGTAGCCGGAATTTTCATCCAGGATCGGCGCTGGCAACGTCGGAATAGGCGTTGTTATGGCTTCGGCTTTTGAGTTATCGGATGCCATCAACGCGGTATGTGAAGGCTGTATCCCAAATTACGAACGGTGTGCAATAGCTGGGTATCGAAAGGCTTGTCGATTTTACTGCGTAACCGTGAGATGTGAGTTTCAACCACGCTGGTTTTGGGGTCAAAATGAAAATCCCAAACTTGTTCTAACAACATCGTACGACTGACAACACGTCCTTCATTGCGCATTAACACTTCGAGTAATAAAAATTCTCTTGGTTGCAATTCAATTTCTACACCAGCGCGGCGAGCGACGCGCTGCAAAAGATCGAGTTCCAAATCACCCACTTGCAAATTAGTGACTTCAACGGTGGCGGATGGACGACGGCCCAATGCATTTACACGAGCCAGTAGCTCTGAGAAGGCGAACGGTTTTGTAAGGTAGTCATCCCCACCCGCTTCCAGACCTGCCACGCGATCATCAACACCTGATACGGCGGTTAGGAATATAACCGGTGTTTTGTTACCCGACGCCCGTAAAGCCTTAACCATGGACAAACCATCCATGCCCGGCAGCATGCGATCGACCACCAGTACGTCGTATTCGGTTTGCAGGCATTGCACCATGCCTTCTTTACCATCGTGCAGAACGTCCACCACGTGGCCGGCCTCTGTAAAACCCTTGGCCGCGTACTTCGCAGACTCTAGATCATCTTCAACAAGCAGAATGTGCACCGCGAAGCCTCTTCTTTTCCATGCGCCTATGCCGTCGTCAGTTTGACACTGAACGCACTCAGATGTTCAGTTTATATTCTCTGACTCGGGCAAGTTGTTTCTTGCGTCGAGCCTTTGACAGCCCGAAACAATCTCTTACTAATATAAGTGCGGTAATACCATTTAAAAACCAAACAATCTGATAGCGTGTGCCGAATCACATAAATCGGTTAATCAGGCCTTATGATCACAGCATTCTCGGTGTTCCAACGCTTGTCTGCGGTGCTATTGCTCAGCACCACATCCGCTGCTGTCCTTGCTCAAAGCCCAAGCGCACCGCGTGACTTAACCGCCACGTTCACCGACTCTGGAGTGCAAATTAGCTGGTCAGCCTCCGGCGACGATGACACAGCAACTGGCTACAACCTATACCGAGATGGCCAATACTACACCACCGTTTTTACGACACACCATACTTTGCCTGAATCACTGAGCTTAGGCCACGAATTTTATGTGGTCTCATTCGATGACCCCAACGTTGACGAAGCACGCGCCTATTCAGTCAGGTCAGCGCTCATCGCCGTGCCCCATGCATCACCCACGCCCGCGATAACAGCCAACACCGCGAATCGTGTTAATCAGGCCCCCAGCGCACCCACCGCTCTGTCCGCACAACGCATCAGTGAAACCGCAGCGGAATTGATGTGGTCTGGCGCATCCGATGATGTGGCAGTCAAAGGCTATAACGTTTATCGCAACGACATCTACATCGCTACGGTGTTCACTAACACTTACCAGGATGTGTCATTGCAAGCTGGCGCCAGCTACAGCTACACGGTTGTTGCATTTGATCAACCCCATAAGTTCTCCACCAAATCCCCAGCTGTCACCGTGAGTGGCAGTGTTGGTAGTACAGCAATTGTGGGAATGACGGGGCCGAATCCAGAACCTGAAAAAGAACCTGAACCTGCGACTGATGACACGGCGGCACCAGAAAAGGTGAACGGCCTAGTGACAACGGATAGTTACGGCAACACCGTAAATTCTGGCCAGCACGCCGATGATTCGAAATACATCGCTAACTAAGTTAACGAATACAACATGGTGGTAGATGCACCAAAGCCCAACCATGGGCGTAAGCCCTCATAGGTGTTGGTGCGTTGGGCCACAAAACCCAGTCGCTCATACAAGCGACGTGCATCCGAATTGGTATCAATCACATCCAATCGAATCGCTTCATAGTTATGATCTTTGGCGTACTGCACCAGCGCATGAAACAACTTTGTACCCACGCCTTTGCCACGATATTCTTCAGCCACCGCAATCCCATCCATCAACAATTCATTCGGTTTGGCTTTGCGTTCAAATAAACTTAAAATAAATGCAGCTTTTTGGCCTTTAAAAAAACCCAGCTCTTTTAGTATCAGGCGGTAGGTAATGTCGCCCGTTAGCGCACCTTTTTGGGTGGCGAAACCTGCCAGACCCACCAGATACTCCCCCTGCAGTGCGCACACCGCGTGGTTTAACTGGAACCCAGTACTTAACAAGTTTATGCGCTGTTGTTGACTCTTAATGGCCACGCCCAGCTTGGCACCGAACACCTCTTCATACAGTTCAGCGGCTCGGCGACGATCCACCCCGTCAATGCCTAGCTCAGTGTGTATTGGTTGTTCAGTCAAAAAGAATCACTCACAATAGAATTGCTGGTTGTAGGGACAAAGAAGCTAACCCACATTTCATCCCAACGCGCTGGCTAGATGTGAACGCCAAACAACGGCAAGTAGTGGTCTACTAACATGAAACCAAATAACCACATCAAATAGTTAATGGAGAACACAAACGTTTTTATGGGTTGTCGTTCTGCGTTTTCATCAAACAACTTCCATGCGTGATAGAGAAAACGCCCCCCAAGAACCAGCGCTGCAATTAAGTAAAGCAAACCATTCATTTGAATGAGGTACGGGAATATTGTCACAACTACCAGCAGCACCGTGTACAACATGATTTGCACACGTGTGAACGGAATGCCATGAGTGACAGGTAACATCGGAATATCCACTTTGGCGTAATCGTCGCGGCGGTGAATGGCCAAAGCCCAAAAGTGCGGTGGCGTCCAAACAAAGACGATTAAAAACAACAGCAAAGACTCAGCTGTTACATCGCCGGTGACCGCAGCCCACCCTAACAATGGCGGCATAGCGCCAGCGGCGCCGCCAATGACAATGTTCTGTGGTGTTGCCCGTTTTAAGTACATGGTGTACACCACGGCGTAACCAATTAAAGAAAAAAACGTCAGTATCGCGGTAAGTAAATTGACATACGCGATTAACAAAAACATGCCCAAGCCACCAATAAGAAACGCAAAAATTAAACATTGCTTAGTGGTTAATGCCCCTTGCGGGATGGGCCGGTTTTCCGTGCGCTTCATAATGGCGTCGGTGCGCTGATCAATCACGTGGTTAATGGCGGCCGCAGACGAGGAAGCCAACCCAATGCCAATTAACCCAAACACAGACTCTTGCAGCGGCAACCAAGCTGGCATGGCCAAAGCCATCCCCACTAAGGCTGTGAACACCAGCAACAAAACCACCTTGGGCTTGGTGATTTCTAGGTAGTCCCGCCAATGCGCTAGAGCGTGGCTGACTGGATTGTTGAGGCTTTGCGAGGTCATAGGAGCTGGGCGCAGATTACCCGATGCGAGACACCTTGAGTAGGTGTTTGAGGTCTTTAAGCATTTTACCAGGGTCTAAATCGGGGGCAAAGCGCATCATAAGGTTACCAAATGGGTCGATGACATAAATGGCATCAGGCATGTCGTTCATTTTACGTTCGGCCTCAGCGGCTCGGATTTGGCCACGTAATGCTTCTACATCGGCCGCAGCCCCAGACAGCACCCGCAGCCCCAGATGACCTGACAGCACTTTATCGCTGAGCTGATCTGGATTTTGTAAAACCGCCACACGCTGCACACGGCTCATGCGATTGTTCAATAGCAGACGAACCTGACGCATATGATAAAAATTCTGCTCACAGACCTCGGTGCATTCGCCTTGAGGCAGGTACACCAGTGACCAGATCTTTTTAAACCCATCAATGGTGAAATCTTCTGCCGGTTCACGCACCGCTTCTTCAGCCGATTTACCCGGGTTTTTCATGACAAACTGATGCAAAGAAAATTCTTGCAACGGTAGCGCTGGATGAATGAGCTGCCCGCGTGAGGTGTTACCCCAGGTGCCGCCTTGGCTTCGCACCACTTGCAGCCAAATAATGGCCAAAATGAGCGGAATACCAAAACACGCAATGATCATTAAAAAACGTTTGCGTGCAGCTTTGGCTTGAGCATCATTCACCACACCACTAGGCTCAATTGTGTTGTCAGTTGAATCGCTCATAGCATTTCACATCATCCGTTTTTGGCAGCACGAAACCATCGCAGCTCGTACCACACATACAAAAATATTAAGGTCAGCAGTAACGCAAACCACTGCACCGCGTAGCCTAAATGCCGCGATGGCCCAAAACTCTCTGTTGGTTCCCAATTGCCCAACAACTGCCAAGATTCACGCACCGGCTCATCTTTCAAGCGAGCCTGAATTAATGCCGGAACCAAATCCAACTGCAAAGCGCTGGCGAACGCAGCGTAATCCATAAACTGTACGCGCTTTGGCCAAACACCGGAGGTTTCCACCGCAGGACCCGATGCCAAACCTTTCGATGGCCGTGTTACCACACCTTGCAGGGTGAAGCTTGCCTCAGCCCCCGGCAAACTGACCTCGGGTAACAGGGCACGGCTGGGCCCAACCGGCACCCATCCTCGATTCACCAACACCACCGTACCCGATTCGGTTTTAAATGGCGTAATGACTTCGTAACCAGCTTGCCCATCGGCAATGCGATTGTCCCAGAGCAGTTGATTCTGAGGCATCCAAACACCGGTGATGGTGACTCGGGTGTAGCGCTTCGCAGCCAGCCCCACATCAGCTAAAACCGAATCCAAGCCCACCGCAGGCGCCGCAGCCGCGAACGCCTCAGACGCTAGCAGTGCGCGTTTTTCCTCGGCGCGATTCAATTGCCATAGCCCCAATGACAGCAACAGAGCACTGATTAGTACAAAAGCGGTATGCACAACCACACTGCGCCACAAAGGGCGCGGGGAAGAGTCTTGAGAGGCGTCGTCCGCGTTCATCAAAAGGAAGGTGATACTCTAATCGTTATGCTACTAGTTAAATTAATCGTCCTGATACTGCTGGCGTTTACCATAATAAGCCTGTTTTCAGCCATGTTTTTCATGGTCAAAGACAAAGGCCAAACCAAGCGAACCGTTAACGCACTATCGGTACGTATTGGGCTGTCCATTGTGATCATCATAATTATTATGATTGCCGGCGCTACCGGTGTGATTGAACTGAATCAGAACCCCACCTTTGAATCGTCCGAGAAAAATCAGTAGCCTGCAAGGAACCATAGGCAGCAACTCACCCCGGCTCCGGGCCATCTTGGTCTAGAAAAGATCAGCGGTGCTTAAAGCTTTCGATCTTGAAGTGGTGTAGCGTTTTCAAGTAACGCAATTAATGCTTCTGCATCAGCCGCCACATGCAATAAATCTCGGTGGGCGGTGCGCATGAAACCACTCTGGGTAGCGTTGTCTAGAAAACTCAATAAATGGTCGTAGTAACCGTTCACATTCAACAGGCCAATCGGCTTCGTGTGATACCCCAGCTGCGCCCACGTCATGACTTCAAACAGCTCTTCTAAGGTTCCCAAGCCACCTGGCAAGGCAACAAAGGCGTCTGAGATGTCCGCCATTTTGGCTTTTCGCTCGTGCATGCCGTCGGTAATGTGCAAGCTGGTTAAGCCCGCGTGAGCCACTTCCACTTCCACAAGAGACTGAGGAATGACCCCAATGACCTCAGCGCCGTGCTCAAGCACACGGTCGGCTAAGGCGCCCATCAAACCGATGTCGGCACCACCGTATACGAGGCTGCGTTGGCACTGACCAATCAGGTCGGCCAGCGAGAGGCTGGCTGCACGATAAGCGGGAGAGTCTCCTGCGCTTGATCCGCAAAACACACAGATCGAGCGCAGGGCTTTAGACGGGGGACTAGAAGAGGTAGACAAAGACAAACAAGCCTAACCAAACCACATCAACAAAGTGCCAGTACCAGGCTGCCGCTTCAAACGCAAAGTGATTTTCTGCCGTGAAATGCCCCTTGGCGCCTCGCAGCATGACGACAAACAGCATGATAGCCCCCATACAAACGTGGAAGCCATGAAAACCGGTCAGCATGAAGAAAGTTGAGCCGTAGATGCCACTGGACATTTTCAAGCCAAGATGGGCATAGGCTTCGTAGTATTCCACCGCTTGGCAGAGAACAAAGATAAAACCCAGTGCAACAGTCGCTGCCAACCAGCGCACCATTTTTTTACGGTCACCGTCTTTGATGGCGTGGTGAGCAACGGTGCATGTGAACCCACTGGTTAACAGCAGCAAAGTGTTGATCAGCGGTAAACCAAACCAGCCCATGGGCTGAAAACCACCGCCGATATTGGCGGGCCCATCGCTTGGCCAAACATAGTCGTGTCCTGCCCAAAGCACGGCATTGGTGACGTCCGCACCACCGGCACCTTCACCACCTAGCCAGGGGCCAGAGAATTGTCGGGCGTAGAACAACGCACCGAAAAACGCACCGAAAAACATGACTTCGGAAAAAATGAACCAGCTCATGCACATACGAAAAGAGGTATCGACCTGCCCGTTATAAGTGCCGGCCTGACTTTCATTGATCACGGTTGTGAACCAACCGAAAAGCATGAAGACCATGATGGCTAAGCCAACATAGAACATCAGTTGGCCAGAGCCAGAACCATTCATCCAGGAGCCCAGGCCCATGAACGTAATAAATAAGCCGATTGATCCGACGATGGGCCAGCGGGCTTCGTGCGGAATATAGTAGCCGTCGGTAGCGGTGCTCATTGGCTGATTTCCTGTGCAAAACTTGTTAAAGAGGGACTCAAACTGGCCGTGGAATTATCACCCGGCGAGCTGAAAAAAGTATAAGACAAAGTGACTCTATCTACATTGAGCGGCAGATCCGGGTCAATGATAAAGATCAGCGGCATATCTTTCGTTGCGCGCGGCTCAAACACTTGCTGTGTGAAGCAAAAACACTCCGTTTTATTGAAGTATTTTGCCGCCGCCGCTGGCGTTACGCTAGGGGTTGCCTGGCCAATTGTGGTGTTGTCAGACAGGTTCTGGGCAAAGTACGTGGTTTGATAGGTTTGCCCCGGCTTCACCTGCATCTGATCAACGGTAGGGCGAAAATCCCAGGCCCCCGAGGCATTGATGGTTGAGGTGAATTCTACAATCACCTCGCGATTTGGATCAACCTTCGCAGCTTCTGCTTCAGCAATGGACACACGTCCAGTTTTCCCATTCAAGCCGGTGACTTCGCAAATGATGTCGTAAATTGGCACCATCGCGTAACCAAAACCGAACATGGCAACAGCCAATGCCAGCATTTTACCGGCCACCATCGCATGCGCTTTGCCAGTAGCTCTCGGGTGATCACTCATGCAATTTGGCCTTTTCCGTACATGATGTACAAGATACTTCCGCCGTATAAGCACACCGCCAAGATGCCCAACAATATCGGCAATCGATACTTTTGAAAAAAGCTTGGCTGTGTGTCGTTAGACATGGCAGTGCTCATCAGAACGCTATGCTCTTAAAAGAACCATCACGCGCTTAGCGCGTGATGGTGGATGGTGTAATGGTGGGTGACTCTTCAAAGGTGTGATACGGCGCCGGTGAATCGACCGTCCATTCCAAACCTCGAGCCCCTTCCCACACTTCGCCCGTGGCTTTCTCGCCACCTTTGATGCATTTGAAGATGATGTACACAAACATCAGCTGGCTAAAACCAAAACCAAACGCGCCGATGGTGGCAATCATGTTCCAGTCAGCGAACTGCAAGCTGTAGTCGGGAATTCGACGTGGCATGCCCGCCAATCCCACAAAGTGCATCGGGAAGAACAATACATTCACGAAGATGGTTGAAATCCAGAAGTGCAATTTCCCAAGTTTCTCGTCGTACATGTTGCCAGTCCACTTTGGAATCCAAAAGTAGGTGGCCGCCATAATTGAGTAGATCGCGCCAGGCACCAACACATAGTGGAAGTGCGCTACCACGAAGTAGGTGTCGTGGTATTGAATGTCAGCCGGCGTAATAGCCAGCATTAACCCAGACAAACCACCAATGGTGAACATAATGACGAAGCCAATGGCGAACAACATGGGCGTTTCAAATGTCATGGAGCCACGCCACATGGTAGACACCCAGTTAAATACTTTCACACCCGTGGGCACCGATATCATCATGGTGGAGAACATAAAGAACAGTTCCCCCGCCAACGGCATGCCGGTGGTGAACATGTGATGCGCCCATACGATGAACGATAAGAACGCAATCGATGCGGTTGCATACACCATGGAATCATAACCAAACAGCTGCTTGCGCGAGAAGGTTGGAAGGATGTGAGAGATGATGCCAAACGCAGGCAAAATCAAAATATAAACTTCAGGGTGACCGAAGAACCAGAAAATGTGCTGATACATAACCGGGTCACCACCACCGGCGGCGCTAAAGAAGCTGGTTTCAAAAAAGCGATCGGTTAACAGCATGGTTACCGCCCCAGCAAATACTGGGATGGTGGCGATTAACAAGAAAGCGGTGATTAACCACGTCCATACAAACATAGGCATTTGCATTAACGTCATGCCTGGTGCGCGCATATTGAAGATGGTTGCCACAATATTGATGGAACCCATGACCGATGAGATACCCAAGAAGTGAATGGCGAAAATAACAAACGCAAAGCTATCGCCCATCTGCAGCACTAAGGGCGGGTACATCGTCCAACCGCCCGCGGGACCACCAGAATCCATAAACAAAGTGGATAGCATGATGGTGAATGCAAACGGCATGATCCAGAAAGACCAGTTGTTCAAGCGAGGCAAGGCCATATCAGGTGCGCCCAGCATCATCGGAATCATCCAGTTGGCTAAACCGACGAACGCAGGCATGACCACACCGAAGATCATGACGATGGCGTGCATGGTGGTCATGGAGTTAAAGAACATAGGGTCAACGACACTAATGCCCGGAGACCACAGTTCGGCGCGGATGATCAATGCCATGCCACCGCCGATGAAAAACATAATGAGCGAGAACCACAGATACAAGGTACCAATGTCTTTGTGGTTGGTGGTTGTGACCCAACGCATTAAGCCAGGTGCTGGCCCGTGGTGGTCGTGATCGCCGTGATGTGCGTCGTGCCCAGCGTCAGAGTAACTCATTAGTTAACTCCCTCAGTAATATCAAATTGGTTGATCGTTGCGCTGCTTTGCATCAAGCCTTGGCGCAGAGATTTCATTTGGTATGGCTGTACGGTGTCACCTAAGTCATTGCCAAAAGCGTTGCGTTGATAGGTAATAACAGCCGCTAAATCAACGTCGTTGAGTTTTGAACCGAAGGCGCTCATAGGCGTATTTGCCACGCCCATTAAGACCGTTTGCACATGCGTGCTGACATCACCGGTGACGATGTTACTGCCTGCAATGGCAGGGAACATACCGGGAATGCCTTGGCCATCGACTTGGTGGCAGCCCAAGCAGTTTGCGCCGTAGACTTTCTCACCTTGGGCAACCAGCTCTTCTTTACTCCACTGACGATCGCTTTTGTTGGCGTTAGCGGCCATCTGCTCTCGCTGCTCAACCACCCATTGGTCGTATTCTTCTTGCGGCACTGCGTGAACAACGACCGGCATGAAACCATGATCACGCCCGCACAATTCCGTGCACTTGCCACGATAAATGCCAGGCTCTTCAATCAGCGCCCAGTTCTCGTTAATGAAACCAGGATTTGCGTCTTTCTTCACCGACAAGGCAGGCACCCACCAAGAGTGGATTACGTCGGCGGCGGTGTGTAGAAAACGAATCTTCTTACCGACTGGCACCACCAGTGGTTTGTCGACTTCAAGCAGGTAGTTTTCACCGAATTGGCTGAGGTCCGCACCCGAATCCATTTGCCGAGCTGCATTGTGCTCAGGATGCAGCTGACTATAGAACGAAATATCTTCGTCTAAATATTCGTACTGCCAACGCCATTGGTAGCCAGTGACTTTGATGGACATTTCCGAGTCGCTGAAGTCTTCCATTTTTATTAATACGCGAGCGGCCGGAATGGCCATTGCAATCAATATGACCAATGGCACGATCGTCCAGACGATCTCTACCGTAGTGCTTTCGTGAAAGTCAGCGGCCACCGCGCCTTGCGATTTGCGGTGCTTGAAGATGGAATAAAACATGACACCAAACACCAGTGCACCGATGATGCAGCAGATATAGAAAATTGCCATGTGCAGACCGTAGACTTGGCGACTGACTTCCGTCACGCCCTCGGTCATGTTCAACGCTCCCCAATCGGCCATAGCAACGCTCGGTATTACCGCCGCTGCCAGTCCGATGAGCACCCATCGAATGATGCCAAACCTCATAAGGTTTCTCTCCAAAGTCAAGACTTAATCTAAAAACTGATTGTTTCGCTGCCCCAGTAAACGCTTACGGCAACCAAACTTTTAATTTGTTATAGAGCGTCCTTTTCTCTTCTCTTCCTAACGCCATACCAAGCGCATAACGCTTGCCGTGTGCCGCCACTTCCAACACACCCACCTCGAACTCGTTATCGGGGCAGTGATATCTCAATCGCGACCAATGCCGCGGCAGAGCAACTACTTTGTCCGGTTGGGTCTCACCCCATTCCAGCTTCACCGAATCATCCGCAACGGTGATCACTTCCTTGCGGGCCAATTTCTTGACCGTCAGATACAAGCAATACAACACCAATATCGCTTCTGCCCCCGCGAAAGGCACCACCAGCCAAAATCCTTGACTGGCCAAGGCCAATGCGATGCCCATGACAATAAGCCCAAGAGCGCCAGCCAACCATAGGTTGGCTTTCCAACTCATGGACTGATTGCCTTGAACAACAAAGCGAACAGCATCTGGGGCCAGTGCTTGTTCGCGAATCATACGAACTGCCTCCCCATGCCGAAGTGATTCCGAGCGTCGAATGTCTTCATTTTAGCCGACTGCACAAGTTTTCTCACAACGAACGCGATGATTCTAACGTTTCCAAGAACCTTGCAGTTCACTAACCGGGATCTTGTACTCTTCATTAGAGCTGTGCCGTTTTGGGCTGAATTCCGCTTTCCAAGCATGACCATGCACCAACTCCAAGCCAACTGAAAATTTAGACGTGTTGTCGTGAATCTGCCGCGCCTGCCTGGGCGTGATTAAACCCTTGCGCCGACCACACGCCATATTCACCAATCCAAACACTTGCAACTCCGCCTCCAAAGCAGCCACAGAGGAATAGTTGAGCTGCAAGCTATCCCGATCCAATACTGGGTCAGCCAAGCCAGCGTTGAGCATGGCATCACCCAAATCGTGCATATCAATCAAACCCGAGATGTGCGGATAGCTGTCCAACTGTGCCCAGCGCTGGCGATATTCCAGCAAGGTATCTGGACCTAAACTGCTGAATAAGAAGGCCCCACCTGGCTTTAATACGCGTGCTACTTCCGAAAAGACTTGCCGCGGATTTTGGCAAAACGGCAAGCATAAATTGGATACCACTAAATCGAACCGCTCATTATCGAAAGGCAAACTGTGTGGATCAGCCGAGATAATGTGGGTCGGTTTTTTTTGACCAAACGAGGTAATCCGGTTCAACCAGTTCTTAGGTTTCGGTTTTTCATCGCCTTCTAGGCCCAATTTTTCCAGACTGACCCCCGTCATTTCGCAATTGGGGTAGAGCATATTTAAAGCCTCAAATTGCTCGCCCTGACGACACCCCAGATCCAGAAGTTGTTTGGGCTCAATCAGCAATAACGGCAATCGCTCAAGCAATTGCTGGCTGACCGCTTGCATGACGGCATCATCAGCTTTCTGGCCACGCGCCTTTGCGCGCACCCGCGCGTGATGCTGAGCGCGCGCTACGCGTGTGATGTCTTCAGGCGCATAATCATCAGGGGCCATCAATCGGTACACTCGTGGACAGGTCTTACATCATTTGAGGAGTTCATTGTCGTGCTTGCAGCTTTAATGGCCAGTCTAGCGGCCAGTGTGTTGGCGTATTTCGTTGGGTCAATTTCTGCAGCTATTTTAGTCTGCCGGGCCTTGGGATTGCCTGACCCGCGGAGCGATGGCTCTGGCAACCCAGGCGCCACCAATGTACTCCGTATTGGCGGCAAAAAACCGGCTGCGTTAACCCTAGTCGGCGATTTGGCGAAAGGCCTAATTCCGGTCGCTATCGCCAACGCGCTCAGCCAAGACACAACGCTCATAGCACTGGTGGGTTTGGGTGCATTACTGGGGCATCTGTACCCGATATTTTTTGACTTCAAAGGCGGCAAGGGTGTGGCCACAGCCTTTGGGATTACCTTTGGTTTAAACCCTATCGCTGGTGTGGTGGCAGCGGTTTGCTGGGGTGCTAGCGCGTTTCTGTTCAAACGCTCATCGCTGGCCGCACTCATCACATTTTCTGTGCTGCCGGTATATTGGCTTTGGCAGCAAGCGCCCACCTATGCCGTACTTAGCGTGTTAATCGCAGGTTTGTTGTATTACACCCACCGTGGCAACGTTCAGCGCCTGTTGGACGGCACCGAACCCAAAATCGGCAAACGCTAGCCGGCGTTTTCAAACACCTTGCCCACTTTACTTAGTTCATGCAGTGGCCAACGCGGTCGAACACCCAACGACCCATCGACGAGGTCATCGTGCTGACCGGCTTTAATTCGATGAGCGCCCGCCACAGCAATCATGGCGCCATTGTCGGTGCAGAACGCCAACGCAGGATAAAAGGCCTGCCAATCATGTTTAGCGCATAGGGAGCTGACGCGTTCGCGCAATACTTGATTAGCACTCACCCCACCCGAAATAACTAAGCGCTGGTAACCGGTGTGCTCCATCGCGCGCACGCATTTTTTTAATAAGGTGTCCACCACCGCCTCTTCAAATGAAGCCGCCAAATCACTTAACCAAGCTGCGCGCGCAGCTTCATCACCCAAATACTGGGCTTCCCATTGACGATGCTGAACTATGGCCGCAGTTTTCAAACCACTGAAACTGAAGTCCATTCCAGGCCGGTCTAACATGGGTCTAGGTAACGGCACTGCCTTGGGATTTCCATTTTTGGCTATGGCGGCCAAATGCGGGCCACCTGGATAGGGCAGACCTAGCATTTTGGCGGTTTTATCAAAGGCCTCGCCAGCTGCGTCGTCAATGGATTCCCCCAACACTTGGTAACCACCCACGCCAGTCACATCCACCAATAGCGTGTGACCACCGGATACCAGCAAGCAAACAAACGGAAATTCTGGCGCTGAGTCTTCCAACATCGGTGCTAATAAATGCCCTTCCATGTGGTGCACCCCCAACGCGGGGATACCCAAACCGAAGGCCAAAGAGCGCGAAAACTGCGCCCCAGTTAACAAGGCACCAGCCAATCCAGGCCCTTGGGTGTACGCCACCCCATCCAAATCCGCGGTCGTCAAGTTCGTTTGTTCCAACAGGGAATTTAATAATGGCACCAGCCGTTTAATGTGATCTCGCGACGCTAATTCAGGCACGACGCCACCATATAGGGCGTGTTCGTCCACCTGACTGTGCAGCACATGGCCCAGCAGACCGGCCTTTGTGTCGAAAATAGCCAGCCCCGTTTCATCACAAGAGGACTCGCAACCAAGGATTTTCATGAATGATTGAATTGTTGGACCATTAATCGCTATACTATCGGGCTTTTCGCGAACATGTTTCCTGAGTCCAACCACCCATGCCGTCAGTTAAGGTAAAAGAGAACGAGCCGTTTGAGATGGCTCTGCGTCGATTCAAACGCTCCTGCGAAAAAGCAGGCGTTTTGACAGAGACACGCCGTCGTGAGTTTTATGAAAAGCCAACTGCTGAGCGTAAGCGCAAAGCAGCAGCTGCCGTAAAGCGTCACCAGAAGAAATTATCTAAAGAGCAGTCGCGCCGAAACCGCTTGTACTAGGGCCTGCCTCTTTAGTAAAAAGTGCACCCCTTTGTTTTTCTAAGGGGCTTAGCTTTTTAACATCCCCTATGCGCCGAATCTAACGATTCGGTTGCAGGGCCATAATTCGGTCGGCTGCCTGCACGACTGGGCCCGTCCCTAACCAGCCAATCCTTTACGGACACGTTCATGACCGACACCCGTACCCGTCTGCTGGACGACATCAAAAAAGCCATGAAAGGCGGCGATAAAAAACGCCTGGCCACCCTCAGGCTGATTTCCGCTGCGGCGAAACAGAAAGAGGTGGACGATCGCATTGAAATTGACGACGACGCCATGCTGCTGATTTTGGACAAATTGCTAAAGCAACGCCGCGAATCCATCTCCCAGTACAACGACGCTGGGCGCACCGATTTGGCCGACGTTGAAATTGAAGAAGCGGCAATCATTCAAGAATACTTACCCGCCGCCCTGGGTGATGACGAAATTGCGAGCATCATTGAGAAAGCGATTTCAGACAGCGGCGCGGGCAGCGTGAAAGACATGGGCAAAGTCATGGGCTTGGTTAAACCCCAAGTGCAGGGACGTGCCGATATGGGCAAGATCAGCGGCATCATTAAATCCAAACTCTCGGGATAGAGACAACACAGCCATGAGTAACGACTTTCAATTCCTCGATGCACCCAGAGCGGATCCTGAAAAAATTGTCGCTCCAATCCGCATTCAAAATTGGAATGAAATTTATGGCACATTTGATCCAGAGAATGCCGCAACACAAAGCGATCGGTGCCTAGCTTGCGGAAACCCCTATTGTGAATGGAAGTGCCCCGTTCACAACTACATTCCGAATTGGTTGAAGTTAATTTCAGAAGGCAATTTAATCGAAGCCGCTGAAATGTCGCATCGCACCAATTCCTTACCCGAAGTATGCGGCCGGGTTTGCCCACAAGATCGCTTATGCGAAGGCGCGTGCACTCTCAATGATGGTTTTGGTGCGGTCACTATCGGCTCTATTGAAAAATACATCACCGACGAAGCGTTTAAACTTGGCTGGCGACCCGACCTGTCTCATGTGGTCCCCACCGATCATAAGGTGGCCATAGTGGGCGCGGGACCTGCTGGCTTAGCGTGTGCCGATGTGCTTGCCCGTAACGGCGTCCAAGCCATTGTGTATGATAAATACCCCGAAATTGGCGGCCTGTTAACTTACGGCATTCCACCGTTTAAGTTAGAAAAAGAAGTTGTATTCACTCGCCGCGAAATTCTGGAAGGCATGGGTGTGCAGTTTGTTCTAAACACGGAAATCGGTAAAGACATGCCGTTCCAAACTCTGATTGATGATCACGATGCCGTATTTTTAGGTATGGGAACCTACACCTCGATGCGAGGCGGCTTTCCCGGTGAGGAATTAGAGGGCGTACACGAAGCCTTGCCATTTCTTATCTCCAACGTCAACAAACTCTATGATTGGGATGTTGGGGGAAATGCTCACATCAGCATGGAAGGTAAGCGCGTTGTGGTTTTAGGCGGCGGAGACACCGCCATGGATTGCAATCGAACCTCGGTTCGCCAAGGGGCGACTTCTGTGCAGTGCGCCTATCGACGCGATGAAGAAAATATGCCAGGTTCTCGGCGTGAAGTGGCTAACGCCAAAGAAGAAGGCGTTGAGTTTTTATGGAATCGCCAACCGGTTGAATTGATTGGCGAGAACGGCAAAGTCACTGCAGTTCGCACCGTTCGAACGCAAATGGGTGAACCCGATGCTCGCGGCAGACGCATGCCTGAAGTGGTGGCTGGCAGCGAGGAAGATATACCCGCCGATGCGGTATTGATCGCCTTCGGCTTTCGCCCCAACCCAGCGCCTTGGTTTACAGACTTCGACATCAATACCGATGAAGGCGGCAGAGTGCTCGCGCCTGAGGGTGAGAAATTCACTCACCAAACCACCAACCCCAAAGTATTCGCCGGTGGCGACATGGTGCGTGGGTCTGATTTGGTGGTCACAGCTGTGTTTGAAGGTCGCAATGCGGCCGATGGGATTGTGCGATATTTAACGGCATGAACGCTCCACTAGAAAACGATCTCTACCTTCGCGCCTTAAATCGCGAAGCGGTTGAACGAACACCGGTTTGGGTGATGCGCCAAGCGGGGCGGTACTTACCTGAATACAAACGGGTGCGCGCTCAAGCCGGCAACTTCATGAATCTTTGCTCAAATCCGGAATTGGCCTGCGAGGTTACCCTGCAGCCAATTGATCGTTTTAATCTGGACGCGGCGATTTTATTTTCCGACATTCTGACCATCCCCGATGCGATGGGGTTGGAGCTGGCGTTTGAAACCGGTGAAGGCCCAAAGTTCGGTAAACCGATTAAAACCCGGGCCGATGTTGACGCCCTACCCGTGCCCGATCCTAACGATTCATTGCAGTATGTGATGGACGCGGTAAGCACCATTCGACGTGAATTAAATGGTCGAGTGCCTCTGATCGGCTTTTCGGGCAGTCCTTGGACCTTAGCCACTTATATGGTGGAAGGCGGCGGCAGCAAAGATTTTTCGAAGGTTAAGGGTTTGTTGTTTTCTGACCCCAAAACATTGCACGTACTATTAGAAAAGAACGCCCAGGCGGTCACCCATTATTTGAATGCTCAAGTTGAAGCAGGCGCACAAGCCTTGATGATATTTGACACCTGGGGCGGTGTTCTCTCCCCTACAAACTACCAAGCGTTCTCACTGCATTACATGCAACTTATTGTGGATGGCCTAACTCGCCAAGCCGATGGCAGGAAGGTTCCGGTTACTTTGTTCACCAAAAATGGTGGCCAATGGTTGGATTTAATGGCTAAAACCGGGTGTGACGGATTGGGTGTGGATTGGACGATGGATTTGGCCGATGCCAGAAAACGGGCGGGGGACACGGTCGCTTTGCAAGGCAACTTAGACCCATCAGTTTTATACGGATCACCCGAGAGCATTCGGCAAGAAGTGAAAAAAGTTTTGCACAGTTATGGCGACGCACCTGGCCACGTATTCAACCTAGGCCACGGCATACATCAGTTTGTAAATCCAGAGCATCTCACTGTGATGGTGGAAGCTGTGCGAGAGTTCAGCACAAAGTAATCACTGCTATCCGGTCACGCCGCTTTTTTTAATTCAACTGAAGGCCGCGAATCGAGCGTTGCATAAACACCCAAAATAGACTCTGTAACTAGGTGCCAAGCATATTGCATGGCCACTTTTGCCGAACCTGAGCAACCCATTTGCCGCGCCAATTGAGGGTTATCAATCACGGTACGTAATCCATCAACGATGCTGTTGATATCTTCGGTAACCAACAAACCCTCTTTACCGTGTTGAATGACACAGCGACTCACTGGCCGATCCAGTGCTATGACGGGTGTTCCAGAAGCCATGGCTTCAATGTACACACCACCTAGGCTTTCTCGATTGGAAGGTACACACAAAACGGCCGCCTCTTCCAATAGGGCGGTTTTTAAAGGTTGAGAAACATCCTGTAATAGGTGAACGCGTTGACTGTTCAACCGTCCATTAACGTCTTCAATGATCGCACTCGTATGATCTTCTGCTGGGCCCACCATAATTAATTGAGTTTCCGCATCATTTTCACTCAGTTGTTCGAATGCACTGAGTAAAAGATTGGAGCCTTTCCCGGGGACTAATCGCCCCAAAAATAAAATGTAGCGACTCGACAATAGCTCGGCGATACGGCCTTGTTCATGGGCTGGTTCCCGCGGCTTCAGGATGGGGCCATAGGGCACGACAGATATTTTGTCCGAACTGACACCGTGGCCCACTAACCACTGCGCTTCATGCTCAGTTAAGGCGATGAGTAAATCAGCCTTTTCATATAACCAATGAAAACTGGTTGAATCCCAATCACTGCCTTGCTCCGACGTGTCTAAAACGTTGGGAGTAAAAATGAAAGGGATATTGAGATTAGCTGCGTGATGCGCAGCTAATACTGCAGCTTCCGTTAATCCGTTGTAGATAAAGTGAATTCGATCAGCATCGTTCAAAAATGGTGTGGCAACTTGACCGTAAGCTTGATTAAAAACTACTTGAAATAATTTCCGAACGATTTTGTTTTTACCGTGATACCGACCTAGTACTGACAACGCTTTTACATAGGTTTTTTTGGGAGCCAGCTTTACGTTTCTAACACCGCCGCTGGTGATATCTGAAAAATCCGACAGGGCGGCAGATACCTGTAATGGTTGCTGGGAGCTTTCTGTCTTTGCGCAATGGGCAAGCACAGTGACGCGCTGGCTGCGAGAAAGATGCAATGCGAGTTCATGAGAATGGAACTCGGTACCCCCAACGGCTGGCCAGTATCTTGGTATCCAGAGCACGGTATGTGAATCGGTTACAGCTGTCATCGCCCCATAGTTCTTTTTATACAAACGCAGATAAGCTCACCCGGCTTCCTTAGCAGCGACTCATCGGAAGATATATCGGAAAATCTCACCGTAACTTTGAAGAAATTCTCAATCGATACTCTTGTAGGCTTTTTGGGAAGCACAACTGTGCACTGGGTCTCAGAAATCTTCATATAAACCCCGTTCCGACTGTAAACACCAGATTGCTAGGCCGACATAGACCCAATGGGCGGTGCTTGTATGGGTAATCAATGAGCGTCACATCCTCTAGATAACAATAAGAATGAGAGGTTTGAAGATGTCCCTCACGATAAAAAATACAAACCGTTGTTCACAGGGTGCATCAACACCGATGGCTATGCGTCAACTCACTTGCAGCATTGCGCTGCTGTTGGGTGCATCGATAGCGCCTATTGCAGCTAATGCACAAAGTGCCGGGCCTTTCCCGGGGTGTGATGCGACCGCCTACTTAACACAAGGCCATTTATCTCGTACCGTTGCCATTGATCTACCTAATGGTGACTATAAATATGTGGCTGAATATCATGCGAATCAAACGCCACCGCGTTACGGCTGGACGAAAAAAGCGAGCCTCGATGCCTTGGGTTTTAACCCGAATGACGGTTACGTGTACGGATGGAGCCAATTTCATCACATGCCAATCCGTATGCACAAGGACTGGTCAGTTGAGCCACTGAATGTTGCCACTAATGTCCAAAAGCATTTCTATGCCGGGGACGTGTCGGGCCCAGAAAACAAGTTGTATATGTACAACCGAAACAGTAAAGATGCGGGCCTGTATTCGGTCGACTTAGACAGTACCAGCCCGTCTTATCTCGAGATGGAACAGGTAGCGACTGCCAAGCAATTAAAACTCAACATCGAAGATTTCGCTATACATCCCTATAGCGGATTAATTTACGCCGTTGAAGCCAACGGTAACGTGCTAGAAGTTGATCCTGCAACCGCTTCTAAAACTGTTTTAGGTAACTCCAAGGTCCATGGTAACTTAGGTGGCGCGTTCTTCGACGGCTCGGGCAATTTGTACATTGCACGTAATCACGACGGTAGAATTTTCCGAATAGGCATTGATAGTGGAAACTATATAGGCGAGTTCGTCGCAAAGGTACCCTCTGCAACCGCTAACGATGGTTTCCGTTGCGCCACAGCGCCATTCTCAAGCACAGCAGCTGAACTGGCAGACTTTGGTGATGCGCCCGACACCTACGGTACATCATTGAAAGCCAACGGTGCTCGTCACAGCATGGTCGGTACCAATCCACTTCGCTTAGGTGCAGAGGTGGACGCTGAGTCGGACGCTTTTGCCTATCCGCTCACGGACAGTGATCAGGGTAATGATGAAGACGGTGTGGCATTTGTTACCAGCATTGTGGCAGGTAATACAGCACGTGCTGTGGTTAAGGCCTCAGACGCAGGTTACCTGAGCGCCTGGATTGATGCCGATAGAGATGGCGTGTTTGACGCGCGTGATCAAGTGGTATCAGACCAAGTTGTCTCTGCAGGTTCCAATATGGTGATCGTGCCCGTACCGAACGATTTAAAGGCAGGGGAATCATGGTCTCGATTCCGCTTATCCAGCGCCCAAGGCCTACAAGCCACTGGTGCCGCTGTGGATGGTGAGGTAGAAGATCACCCAATTAAATTAATGGAAGATCTGCAAAAGGTTACAACTTATCCGTCGAAAGGAGGTTTTTCTACAGTTGTCTTTGAAGATAACTGGCCGTTCGCAGGCGACTACGACATGAATGACTTGGTGACGCGCATGCGTACACAAGTTCATCAAAATTCCAGCGGTGTTACGCAGGTGAACATACACGGTTATGTGACTGCCGCAGGTGCTTACTATAAAAACGGATTCGCGGTTCGATTACCAGGCGTTCCTCGCGATGCGATCGATGAATCTAAAATTGAATTCGCATTAAGTGATTCTAGTGGCAACGTGAGCCCGCTTGAGCCAGGTCGTAAAGAAGCGATTTTTATCATCACCGACAATGTGTTCAAACACGTAACCCCAGGACCATCGTGCGATTACTATCGTTCAGAGTATCAATGCGGCGCTGATCTAGAGTTTAAGTTCAGCTTAAGCATTCCGTTTAAAGAGCCACTGGATGTGAAACTAGCTGGATTATTTGATCCCTTCCTGTTTGCTACACCCGGCGAATTTCATGGTGAGCACTTTGTGAATCCACCAGGCCGAAGCTATGAAATTCACTTGAAGAACCAGTCGCCGACTGAAGCGTTCGACTATAGCTTGTTCGCTGGTGTAGGACAGGATGCATCCGATGTCAGCCAGGGAAAGTACTTTCTGACGGAGTCGGGAATGCCTTGGGCATTAGAGGTAGGCACCGATTGGCGCCATCCTTACGAGTATGTAGAGCTGTCCGCTGCTTATCCAGATTTTCCAGCGTTTGCAACATCCAGCGGCGCGCAGAATCAGGACTGGTTCTTAGAGGCAAATGCCGTCAATGATTTAATTTTCCCGGAGTAAGCCACGATGAATACAAGAATAATAAAAAACGGATTGGCATTGACAGCGGTTGCCGTATTGCTCTCTGCCTGCGGTTCACCTAGCAGCCAGAACGATGATCCCTTGCTAGGGGCTGCGTTTGGGCAAGGTCAGACTGAATCGGCCGCTAACACCAACTATGTGGCTATCACCGATGAAGAGCTCGGTTTTTTAGCGAATGTCCCAGATACTGAAACGGCGTCTCTGCGTGTGATGGACGACTTTACATTTGATACCTCACGCGAAACCACGGTATCTATGTCGATACCCGAAGCAAGCAGCGTCAACGCAGAAGCCACTTTCTGTACCGACTACAGCCTGCAATCGGGCGGTGACTACGAAGTCAATTACGACAGCTGTGTTCTATCAGCGCCACTACTCGGTGGCGAATTGAATGAAGAATTGAATTTGGTCAACCAACACTCAAGTGTGCTTGGCATCGTTTGGTTTCAAGATCCATCAATGCAACCGATGTATCAAGAATTTCATTTCGATTAATTGAGATTTGGGTCTCAAAACCTTAGGCCTGCATTGTAAACAAAGGTTTCAAAGCCGATACGTTGCTTATGTAAAAAGGAAAGGTGACGTCCGCAAGGACACTGAATTTTTGTGTTCAGTGCCGGCCTTGAGGGGGGCCGGCGTCCCGTTTCGCTTTACAAATAAAAATAATAATAATAAACGGAAGGGCGCGGAAATGGTTACATTACCTAAGTCGCGACTGATCGCTTTTGGGTTATTGGCGGCTGGTCTCAATATAACTCCCCTATCGAGCGTAATGGCTCAAGAATTTTCCGCCACGGCATTCGATGAGTGCTCCCCCACAGCACACCTAACGCAAGGTACACAATCGCGCACTTTTGGCATGGACTTGCTAACCGGTGACTACAGCGTATTTGCGGATGAGCACAACCATGGCGGTGTGACCGATACCGGAAAACTCAACGCGCTTGGCTTTAACCCCAATGATCGCTTTGTATACGGTTGGAGCTACACTCACAGACAGCCCGTGAGAGTCCATAAAGACTGGTCTGTTGAGCTGTTTAGTGCGGATGCCAATATAACCAATCGCGACTTCTATGTGGGTGATGTTTCCATCACGCATAATCGCTACTATGTATATCGCCGAGGCGGTGTCTACGGCCTTTACTACTTTGAACTGGATCCTAGCAAGCCAGACTACCTGGAAATGACTCGAGTACCGGGCAGCAATAGCATGGACCTTCGGATCGCTGACATGGCCTTCCACCCCTTCAATGGATTGGCCTATGCGATTGACCGCAATGGCTACTTACACGTTATAAATCCTGACACAGGCAGCAGCGAAAAACAGGGCAACACAGGAATTACCGGAACTTTTGGTGCAGCCTATTTTGATGTGGAAGGTAATTTATATGTAAGCAACAACAGCGACGGTAAAATTTTCCGACTCGGTATTGATGCGGGTGAAACTGAAGCTCAATTTTTTGCCGCTGGCCCGTCATCTACATTTAACGACGGCTTTCGCTGCGCCATTGCAGGTGTTCAAGTGAACACCGCTAACTTACTGGACTTTGGTGATGCCCCGGATAGCTACGGTACAACTATTGAGTCAAATGGTGCTCGTCACGGTCTTGGCTCGACTGATGGTACTCGCGCTGTTGAATCAAAAACGTCCGTTCGTTTAGGCCCAAGCGTGGACGGCGAATCGGATGCCTATGCGTATCCTTTATCCGATAGTAAAGAGGGCAATGACGAGGATGGTGTTAAGTTCATCAATAACATTGTTCAACATCAGAGCGCACGAGTTGCTGTCAGCGCACCCGAAGGTGGTTACTTGAATGTGTGGCTAGACGCCAATCGTAATGGTGCGTTTGACGGTAGTGATCATGTGATCACCGACCAGTTACTCAATCCCGGCGAACAAACGGTGTCATTCACCGTACCATCCAATGTTGTTGAAGGTGATTCATGGGCACGCTTTCGAATTTCTAGCTTGCCTGGGCTTGAAGCCACTGGTGGTGCACCTGACGGAGAAGTGGAAGACTACCCGGTTAAGCTTATGGCCGACCCCGTAACCGTTGCCACCTACCCGTCACGCAGCGGTTGGTCAACGATTGCATTTGAAGACAACTGGCCGTTCGTAGGTGATTACGACATGAACGACGTGGTGACGCAGTTACGTACCTACACTTATCGAGATTCACGCGGCTTTACTAAGGTGGATATCGTTGGCCGAGTGAATGCATCCGGTGCATTCTACGAAAACGGCTTTGGTATTCGACTACCTGGCGTTTATCGAGATGCCATTGATGAAGCCAACGTTGAATTTTCACTCAGCGACCGAAACACTAAAGTCAATCCTTTAGAGCCGAATCGTAAAGAAGCGATTTTTCTGATCACAGATAACTTGTTTAATCATGTTGCCGCTGGTCCTGACTGCAGCTTCTACCGAACAGAACCTGGCTGTGGTGCGGATATAGAGTTTTACTTTAAATTATCAATCCCATTTAACGAGCCGCAAAGCGTGAAGTTATCAGGGGTGTTTGATCCATTCATATATGCCACACCCGGTGCTTTCCATGGCGAGCATTTTAAAACGCCTCCTGGCCGAAGCTATGAAATACACATGAAAAATCAATCGCCAACTGAAGCCTTTGATCGCAGCTTGTTCGGAAAAGTGGGCCAGGATCGTTCTGCACCTGAAAGCGGCACTTACTTTCTGACTGAAAACGGTATGCCGTGGGTGCTAGAAATGGGAAATGATTGGTTGTATCCACGTGAGTGGGTGGAGATCTCCAAGGCATATCCCATGTTCCGTGAATGGGCCACATCCAATGGAACGACGAATAAAGACTGGTACTTGCGCGATAATGCGGTAACTGAGTTGGTTTACACAGAATGATGTAAACATTAAAAGGCATGGCATGAGGTGGACTGGCCCGGTTTGCAAGGAAGCAAACCGGGATTAGGCTGCTACAGACAACCGATAATAAAAACGCATGAACGGTTAAGCCATACTTTTAAAACAACGACATTTGTCCATGCCCATGCGGCGGCCGAAATTGAGTGGTATCCAGCTCTATCGATCGACCTTCAGCAATTCCAGCTTTCTTGCACGCCAACTTAAAGCGCTGCTTGATAATGTCAGCTCGTGGCCCACTGCCCATCATACGATGCCCAAATCGGGCATCGTTCAATGAATCCTTGCGCATCGATCGCAACGCTTTAAGCACTCGGTTTGCGCGTAATGGATAGTGAGTATGCAACCACTCTGGAAATAACGATTGCAACTCATGTGGTAAACGTAAGATGATCCCATAGGCAGAGATTGCGCCTGCACCCGCCGCCTTGGTAATGAGTTCATCGATCTCTTCTTCATTTAAGGCGGGAATAATGGGAGACACTGAAACCCGTGTGGGTATGCCGGCAGATGCCAAACGCTGAATGGTTTTTAAACGCCGATGCGGCGCCGTGGCTCTGGGTTCCAGCTTGCGGGATAACTCGGTATCGAACGTGGTGAGCGTAATGCTCACGGTGATCAGTTGATTTTCGGCCAACTCTGTCAATAAGTCGATATCGCGCTCAATAAGCGAAGATTTGGTAATCAGATAAACCGGATGACGAGCCGCCAGCAACACTTGCAACAGCGCACGAGTAATTTGCAGCTCGCGCTCTAGCGGTTGATAACAATCGGTGTTTACGCCAACCGCTATAGGCTCACATTGATAGTTGGGTTTGGCCAATTCTTGTTTGAGTAGTTCGGGTGCTAAGCGTTTTGCGTACAGTCGAGTTTCAAAATCCAAACCAGCCGAATGACCCAGCCACGTATGTGTTGGACGAGCGAAGCAATACACGCAACCGTGTTCACATCCGCGGTAAGGGTTAATGGATCGATCAAAGTGAATGTCGGGAGATTGATTTCGGGTGATGATGGTACGAGTGGCGTCATCGCGCCACTGAGTGACTACGCGCTCGTCAATGGATGTACGCCAGCCATCATCCACCGCTATCTTAACAATGGACTCATAGCGGCCCGTTGCGTTACTGACCGCCCCTCGGCCTTTGATGCCGTGGCCGACTAAACTGGCTAAGTCGTTGTTGGATCCCACAATAAATTGCCCCCGATGGTTGAGAGCTAATGGGGTTTTACGCGTTTTTCGCGAGAGCCATTAACTGGATATAACCCCAGTATACATCATTGCCAGCCAGTTGCGGTTTATAACACTCGAGTAGTGACTTTGAACGTTCGTGAAAACGCTAACGTTGCCAACATCAAGTGCACACTTAGGTGAAAATTTTGGCTTCAATCAAAAAATCTATAAGCACTCGAGTGCGGCGAGGAATATTCTGTCTTGAGGGATACACTAAAGAAAATATCAGCCGTTCAGTGCTCCATGACGGCATTAACCGCACTAACGTTTTACTTTCGACTTCATTTTTGACCAAACTCGGCAGCAAAGCACCCACTCCCAATCCAGATTCCACCATTTTTTGTATCATAAAAGGTGAATTACAACGCTCGTAACTTTCTGGTTTAATATCAATGGTTTTCTTTTTCGAACGAAACCGTAGTTTGTTTTCGTATTCGAGTTGGGGTAACAGAACCCAACGACACTGGGCTAGCTGCTCAGCAGTTTTGGGGGTCCCCGCTTTTTTCAAATAGCTAGAGCTTGCGTAAATACCCAAACTCTCCTCATGCAAGACTCGACCAATCAATGAACTGTCATTGGGCAGACCGATTCGAATGCCTAAATCAATTTGCTCAGCGATTAAATTGGAAACCTCATCATTAAGTATGAAATCTAAATGAATTTGAGGGTGTTGCTTTTGAAACTCATCAAGAACGGGCAGTATTATTTTGTGGGCAATATCGTGATTCATGGTGATGGCCACACGCCCTTTTGCCTCCCCTGGCGTCAAACTGCTTTCGATGCTGCTTAGAACATCGGGCAGCCTTCTGGCCTGCTCGTAAACCTCACTGCCTTCACGGGTTACTAGCAGCTGCCGGGTAGAGCGCTGCAGCAATCGAACCCCCAGCGCCAGCTCCAGCTGCGATACCTGCTCACTCACTCTCGATCGGCTGGTGTGAAGGTGCCGGGAAGCCGCAGCAAAACTCTGAGTTTCGACCACCGTTGCGAAAACAGCCAGCAATTTCAGATGTGAAAAATCAATTGTACTCATTTATCGAACATTCTATCCGTATTAAACCCTCTTACGATACTACTCCAGTGCCCGTAGACTTTCATCACTCTTAACTAATCAGCTAGAAAAACAAGGCACACACTATGAACAAGATCGTTAGAACTGCATTAGGGCTAAGCACCGCATTCACCCTGTCTCTCGGCACAGCCGCATTCGTATCCGCACAAAGCGAAGAAAAAAAGCTAGCCGTGGATTTACTGCAACGAGGGCTGGTGCAAGGTGACACTGAATTTGTCATTAACAATGTTGCTGAAAACTACATTCAACATAACCCGGTTGCCCCGGATGGACGGCAAGGACTCCTCGGCTTTATTGGCTACTTACAAACGCTGGAACCCGGTATTACGGTTAATCCAGTCCGCGTATTACAGGAGGATGATTTGGTTGTTGTGCACAGTGAATACTGGATGGATGGACCGAAAGCCATATTTGATTTGTTCAGAATTGCCGATGGCAAAATTGAGGAACATTGGGATGGCATACAAGCGGTACCCGAGAAAACTACCAGCGGTCGAACCATGACGGATGGGCCAACAGAAATTACGGACCGGGATAAAACCGATGCGAATAAAGAACTCGTTACCGAATTTGTCACCGACGTTTTGGTCAATGGGGACGGTAGCAAGCTGACCCAGTACATCGGTGATCAATACCACCAACATAACCCGCATGTAGCCGATGGCCTGGAAGGGCTTGGAAATTTCGTAGCTTATCTGGCCGAGAACGACATTTCATTCGGATACAGCAAGATTCACAATATTGTGGCGGAAGGCAACTTTGTGTTTGTTCAAAGCGAAGGGGTATTCGATGACCAGCCAACCGCTTTTTATGATTTGTTTAGAGTTGAAAACTCACGGATCGTCGAACACTGGGATACCGTCCAAGCTATACCAAGCGAGATGGCTCATAACAACGGCATGTTCTAAAAGCCTTGTTCTACTGCGGTGGCCTAGTCACGGGCCAGGTACAAATGAGCTCACAAGGATGTGAGCCACACTTAAAACAATTCCTCCACCGCCTCTTTCTGATCCCGCTGACTGGTAGGTAATGCCGCAGTGTTATTTGAGCCACCGCCAGTAGAGCGCGGCGCATCCGCTACAGCTTGCGCCTTTGGTCGGTTCTCAGCATAGAAGTACTCGAGTAGTGATTCACCCGAACCCGAAGCGGGCTTACCGGATTTCCAGTCAATGCGGATGCGTTCTAGCCCATTGGGCTCTTCTAGGATTTCTTCTTCTACGCCATTCAACATGGATTGCATGTATTCGGTCCACATTGGCAAGGCAGCCACACCACCGGCTTCACCTCGACCTAGCGGTTCCAAACCATCCGAGCCAATCCAAGCAGCGGCGACCATCTCACTGCTAAACCCAGAGAACCAAGCGTCCAGCTGGTTGTTCGTCGTGCCCGTCTTACCACCCAAGTCAGCCCGGCCTAGTTTTTCCCCAGCTTTACGAGCCGTACCACGACGAACCACATCCCGCATCATACTGTTCATAATGAAGGCATTACGCGGTTCAATGACTCGAGGCGCATTGACCACATCCAACTGTGTGACCGCATCTCGCGGATCAAAATCTGAGCTGATTTCTCCGGTGTCTGGATCAACACCCGCCAAGACTTCCGGTTCAACGTCATCGCCCAAGGTTTCAGCACGCATTTCACTTAACAAGGGGTTCTGTTCAAAAGGATCACAGTCATCGCACAACACCACTTTGGGAGCGGTGTAAATGACATTGCCACGAGGGTCTTCTATACGGTCAATAAAGTGGGGTTGAATTTTATAGCCACCGTTAGCAAACACGCCAAAGGCTGATGCCAACTCCATAGGCGTAACGCTGGCGCTACCGAGTGATAGCGATAAGTCCGGTGGCATATTCTGTTCTTCAAAACCAAATCGCTTGGCATGGTCGATGGCAAACGGCACTGTGATTTCGCGCAACACACGAATCGACACAAGGTTTCGGCTTTTGACTAATGCCTCTCTTAAACGTGTGGGACCGAAAAAGCGCCCACTGTAGTTTTGCGGCCGCCACTCCCCTTCTAATGCTGCATCGTGAAATACAACCGGCGCATCGTTGTAGATGGTCGCCGCTGTGTCGCCGTACTCTAAAGCCGCCGAATAGATGAACGGCTTAAAAGTAGAACCGGGTTGCCGTCTGGCTTGAGTGACACGATTGAATTTACTGCGGTAGTAATCAAAGCCACCGACCAAAGCTTGGATTTGGCCTGTTTTTGGAGACACCGAAACAAACGCCCCTTCCACTTGCGGCTCTTGTATAAAACGCGCCGATCCGTCATCAAATGTTTGGATGTGTACCACATCCCCAACGTTCAACACACTATCAACTGACGTAACCTCATCACCGACTTCATCAATCGCTATTCGATCCTTTGCCCATTCCACATCGGTAAGGCCAAAAGCGTGCTCAGTGCCCTCCTTGGTTATAACGACCCCTTGTTCGGGCGTAACAGCAACGACTGCCGCAGGCACCATGTCCCCATATTCAGGATAGGTATCCAGTTGCTCAAAGAGTTTTTCAGGTTCTGCAAGTACTTCTGGATCCAGCGTGTCAATGGGGCCACGGTACCCGTGACGTTGCTCATAGTCGTAAAGCGCATTACGCAGCGCTAAATTGGCTGCGCGCTGTGCTTTGGAGTCAATTGTTGTGAAAACGCGATAACCCGCCGTGGACCAGGTATCACCAAACAATTGTTTAATTCGGGTACGAGCCATTTCCCCGACATAGTTAGCTTCTACATCCGTACGAACCACATATTGACTGGCCGTAACCGGGGCAGCTTTTGCAGACGCGTACTCGGTGGATGAAATCATATCCAAGTCATACATTCGTCCCAACACATAATTGCGCCGAATGACGGCGCGCTCGGGATTGACAATAGGGTTAAACCGAGACGGCGCTTTGGGCAACCCAGCTAACATGGCCGCCTCGGCCAGGCTTAGATCACCAATGTCTTTGTTGTAATAGGTGCGAGCTGCTGCGGCGAATCCGTAGGCACGCTGGCCTAAATAGATTTTATTGATGTACAGCTCGAGAATTTGGTCTTTCGCCAATTCACTCTCGATTTTGAATGACAGAAAGATTTCCGTGATCTTTCTGGCGTAGGTGCGATCCCGTGTCAAAAAGAAATTTCTTGCCACCTGCATGGTGATGGTGCTGCCACCAGGGCCCTTTTTTCCCGTTTTCACCAAATGCAAGCCAGCTCGGGCCAATCCTTGCCAAGCCACACCCGGGTGCGAATAAAAATGCTGATCTTCTGAGGCCACGATGGCGTTGGACAGAATGTCAGGCACCTCAGAGATAAACACCGGTTCGCGCCGTTTTTCCCCGTATTCGGCCATGAGTTGGCCATCGTTAGTGAATACTCGCATGGGCATTTGCAGCTGCACTTCACTCAAATGTTCCACGTCTGGCAGCGTTGGTGCCACCTTTTGATACTGGTAGGCAACTCCGGCTGCGACGATTATTACGCCCAAGATGCCAAAAATGGCAAGCCATTTGAATGCTATACGCCACCAGCTGGTACCAGAGCGCATGCTTCGGCGGCGTCGGCGGTGGTGGCGGGATGAAGATCGAGGCATGAGGTGCCGTGAAATCGTTATGTATCGCCGGATTATATCAACTGCGACGCCGTGAAAAACGGATGTTTCAGGGGGTTTTCACATTCGACACAAAACGTCATTTTTTAGTCACCAAATCCACGACCGACGCTGAACACGCACGGCCACACAGGCCAACGGAGGATTGCAGCCAGAACTGAACTAAGGAATGTGAGCTATTTCACGCACAAACCTTAAGCTTTGTCTCAGTTCGGGCGCTAAACATGACATGGCACTCAAATCTAGAAAACCAGGCCTCGTTGGCCTCGACATCACCGCTACATCGGTCAAGTTGCTTGAACTGAAGCTCACTGGGAAAAAACCCAAGGTTGTGAGCTACACAGTAGAGCCGCTACCGGCCAACGCGGTAAACGAAAAGAATCTGCAAGACGTGGAGGCTGTGGGCGAAGCGATTCGTCGAGCGGTGAAGCGATCTGGAACGCGCACCAAAGCATGCGCTGTTGCAGTTCCTAGCGCCATGGTCATCACCAAGGTTATCCAAATGCCGGATGACTTAAAAGAATATGAGATGGATGCGCAAATCCAACTCGAAGCGGATCAATACATTCCCTACGCACTGGAAGAGGTGAATTTAGATTTTCACGTCTTGGGCCCTGCTGCAGACGCCGACGGTTACGTTGATGTTTTGCTGGCTGCCTCCAGAAGTGAAAACGTAGAGGACAGAACAGCGGCTGCCGAAATTGGTGGACTGAACGTCAAAGTGGTTGACGTTGAACCCTACACCATGGAAAGCGCCTTCCAACTTATCAAACACCAAGTGCCAGATGCCGGAATGGAACAAACCGTTGCCATTCTCGACGTCGGCGCCAGCATGACAAGCTTATCGATCCTACGAGATCAGAACTTAATTTACACACGCGAACAACCTTTTGGCGGTAAGCAACTGACAGAAGAAATTATGCGTCGTTACGGTTTGTCTTATGAAGATGCGGGCCGGGTTAAGCGTGTTGGTGGACTACCAGACAACTACGAACCGGAAGTGCTTGCGCCGTTTCGCGACTTGATGGTGCAACAAGCTAATCGCTTTTTGCAATTCTTTTTCTCGGCCGACAAGAACGACTACGTCGACCAAATTGTACTAGCCGGTGGTTGTACAGGTATTCCAGGCATTGCTGAATTGATTGAGCAACGCATTGGCACCCCAACAGTTATCGCCGATCCGTTTGCCAATATGTCAATTGGTTCTGACATTCCAGCGCAACGCTTACAAGACGACGGTCCTGCAATGATGATTGCTTGTGGACTCGCCCTGCGAGGAGCCGATTAATGGCAACGAAGATTAATTTACTTCCGTGGCGCGAGGCGCACCGGAAAACGAAAAATACCGAGTTCTTAGTGGTGCTCGGTATTTGCGGAGCCCTAGCTGGCCTCGTTGGTTTCGGCGGATTCAAATACGCTGAAGACAAGGTCAATTTTCAGAAAGATCGCAATGAACGTCTAGAAGACGAGATTGCGCTGCTGCAAGAAGAGCTGGAAGAAATAAAGGAACTTGAAGAGACCAAGAATAACTTGTTGGCTCGAATGGAAATCATTCAACAGCTTCAGAGTCAGCGTCCTCAGATTGTTCACACTTTTCACGAAGTGGCTACACGAATTCCGGATGGCGTGTTCTTAAAAACGTTAAAGCAAACCGGTGACAAGCACATGGTGATTGAAGGCCGAGCAGAATCCAATGCTCGAGTATCTGCCTTGATGCGAACACTTGATCGCAGTGACTACTTCACCACCCCAAAACTTGAAGTGATTGAAGCCGACAAAATTGATGGCATCAGTACTTTCCGATTGGTGATGAAGCAAGATCGGCCTAACGCAGAGGAGAATGAAAATGGCCTCTAACGCCATAGAAGATCTCAAAAACATCAATTTTGAAGAAGACATTGTCAAACGAATTGGCACAGCCCCTGTGCTCGCACGCTTCTTTGTCATTATTTTACTGGCCGCTGTCATCATTGGACTGATTTGGCACTTCTTTATTACCCCTCAGTTCGATGAACTGAAAACGGTAGAACGTAAAGAAGCCACGCTGCGAACAACGTTTGATTCCGAGTCAGCCAAAGCGGCTAACCGCGGAGCCTACGTTGAACAGTTAGAAGAAATGAAGAAAACGTTTAACGTCATGCTTCGTCAGTTACCCAACGAAACTGACATTGAAAGTTTATTGGTTGATTTATCTCAAACCAGTGTGGCCAGTGGCCTCGACGTTCAATACTTCAAACCTGAAACCGAAATACCACGCGAGTTCTACGCTGAATACCCAATCAAAATCAGCGTAACTGGCCAATATCACCAGTTCGGACAATTCGTTAGTGGCCTAGCAGCCCTTCCACGAATCGTTACGTTGTCTGGCATCGACATAAAAGATCTTAAGGCTTCCGGGCCCAGTGGATCTGACGACGATACCCCGGTGGGCAAGAGATTAAAGATGGACCTCACCGCCACCACTTACCGCTACCTTGAAGAGGAGTAATTCCATGGCACGCTTGAAGCTGTTACCGCTGCTTGGCCTAGCCTCTGTGCTGAGCGCCTGTGGTGGGGACATGAGCGATCTCGAGCAGTTTATCGACACAACCAAGAACAAGCATCATGGTTCTGTTGAGCAACTACCCGATTTCCCTCCTTACGAAACATTTGAATACACCTACGGTGATATCCGCGACCCGTTTCGACCACAAACTGACGTCAACGTCTCGTCAGTTGCGCAAAGTGCATCCGACGGCCCAAGGCCTGAGGCGCAACGTTTGAAGGAGCCTTTAGAAGGTTATCCGGTGGATTCATTGAAAATGGTCGGGTTATTGCAGCAGAAGGCTCAAACATGGGGCTTGGTAAAAGATCCGGATGGCACGATTCATAGAGTGCAACCGGGGAATTACGCCGGACAGAACCACGGCAAGATTATTGGTGTATCCGAAACCCGAATAGATATTGTTGAACTCGTTCCCGACGGATTGAGTGGCTGGGTCAACCGCGATGCTGTTCTCGCGATGGCTGAAGAGAATTGATTGGAGACATGGTAAAAATGTACGTCAGCGAAAATACGCAACGACTCAGCCAGGCCGCGAATACTTGTCGCAAAACCCTGCTGCGAATTGCCCAACTTGCCACAGTAGCCGGATTGGCTTTAGCAGCTCAAACTGCTTCCGCCGCCAACTCACTAGTGGACATCAGTCACGTAACCCTGCCAGGGAACAAGCAACAGTTGGCACTCACCATGAGTGGCCCTGCTGCAGACCCTAAGGCATTTACAATTGACAACCCCGCACGTATCGCTTTAGATTTACCCGATACGAGTAATGCCTTGGATCAGCGTAACATTCGTGTTAGTGCTGGCCTACTGCAAAACATCACAACGGTTGAAGCCGGTGGTAGAACACGAGTCGTTATTAACTTAGCGTCTATGGTGCCCTACACGACAGCGGTTCAAGGTAACCAATTATTGGTCACATTGGACGGTGAAGCTGGCAGCAACAATGGCCCAAGCAACTTGTTAGCTCAAAGCTCACAAGAATTGGGTAACGCGGCCTTAGTCACCGCCGATGGCTTATCCGGATCAGATCGCTCCATTAAGAGCATTGATTTTCGCCGTGGTCCATTGGGTGAAGGTCGAATTTTATTCGAACTATCGAACCCAGGCATCGTGACAGACATGCGCGAAGAAGGCGGTCGAGTGATCATCGAATTCCCAGACACAGGCCTTGCTGCTGAATTGCAGCGACGCTTAGATGTTATGGACTTCGGCACACCGGTTCAATTCATTGACACCTTAGCGAACAAGCGTGGCACGCGAGTCATTATTCAACCTGCAACGCAAGAGTTTGAACAATTGGCTTATCAATCAGACACGATGTTCACGGTTGAGTTAAAGCCGATGTCTCGTGACGAGATTGAAGAGAATCGTAAAGCTAAGTTCGGCTATGTTGGTGAAAAGTTATCACTTAACTTCCAAGACATCGAAGTTCGATCGGTATTACAGCTGCTAGCTGACTTTACTGACCTGAACATCGTTGTAAGTGATACGGTTCAAGGCAAGCTGACGCTTCGCTTAAAGAACACACCTTGGGATCAAGCCCTTGACATCATCCTGCAAACTAAAGCACTGGATAAGCGTCAATCAGGCGGGGTCATCATGGTGGCGCCGGCTGAAGAGATCGCAACGCGTGAGCGAATCGAACTCGAAGGTATGAAGCAAAAAATTGAACTGGCACCTATCCGTACTGAGTTCTTCCAAGCGAACTACGCGAAAGCGTCTGAATTGGCAGAACTTCTGGCTTCACAAAACGGTGGTGGTATGTTGTCTGAACGAGGCAGTGTAACCGTCGACGATCGCACCAACACCTTGTTAATCAGTGATACCGCTGATCAGTTGGCTGAGATACGAGCCCTGGTTCACCGCTTAGACATCCCTATTCGTCAAGTATTGATTGAATCACGTATCGTTATCGCAACCGATGACTTTAACCGCGACATTGGTGTTCGCTGGGGTGTTAACCGCAACACGGCAAACCCAGGTGGCATTCAAGATCCTGACGGCGGCTTCGCCCTTTCAGGCACATCCAACGGTTTAACTAACTTGTTGAATAACGATGAGTTAGCCGCTCCTGGTCGCTGGAACGTTAACCTCGGTGCGAATAACGCAGCCGGTTCACTGGGCGTTGCCCTGGCAAAGCTTCCCTTCGGCACCTTGCTGGAGTTGGAACTCTCTGCCATGCAAGCTGAAGGTATCGGTGAAGTTATCTCTAGCCCACGCGTTATTACAGCGAACCAACGTGAAGCGTATATCGAACAGGGTGTGGAAATTCCGTACCTCGAAGCCTCCTCTGGTGGTGGCGCCTCGGTTGCTTTCCGAAAAGCGGTACTGGCTTTGAAGGTAACTCCTCAAATCACACCAGACGATCGCATCATCATGGATCTGACCATCAATAAAGACACGGTCGGTGAAATCTTCGGCGCAGGTAACTTGCAGGTACCGAGTATCGATACTCGCGAAGTGGTCACCCAAGTCTTGGTTGACAACGGCGAAACCGTCGTACTCGGTGGTGTTTACGAGCAGAAGAAACTAGACAAAGTGGATTCGGTTCCTTTCTTTGGCAACTTGCCGCTGATTGGCAACTTGTTCAAGCACACCATCAAAGACGACGACAAGACTGAGTTACTGGTATTCGTAACACCTAAGATTGTTAAGGAAAATGCGACTCTGTCGTATTAATCGATAAGCTCGCAAGGGCTTATGAATAAAAAAGGGCTCTGCCATTGCGGCAGAGCCCTTTTACGTTGAGCGGCAAGACGTTATAGTAATCGCATGGCCAATTTGATCTTGATCGGACCGATGGGGGCTGGAAAGACCTCAGTTGGTCGCGCACTGGCCAATCGTCTGCAACGCACTTTCTACGACAGCGATCGAGAGATCGAAGAGCGCTGTGGCGTCGACATTCCCACCATTTTTGAATTTGAAGGGGAAGCCGGTTTTCGAGAACGCGAAACCCGAATCATCGAACAACTCACCGCTGAGACCGATATCGTATTAGCCACAGGCGGTGGCGCAGTTATTAAAGAGGAAAACCGGCGTTACCTATCCTCACGCGGCCATGTCATTCTGTTGTCCGTGGATTTAAAAGAGCAAATTCGGCGGGTCAGTGGTAATAGCAGACGCCCACTACTCAAAGACACCGACCCAGAGACTCGATTACAACAACTTTGGGAAGCACGCGGGCCACTGTACAAATCCGTCGCCGATGTGGAAATTTCTACCGACTCCCGACGCATGCTGCATGTCGTGAACCGTATTTTAAAACACCTGAAATCCAACGACGTTATTTGACCGAACTACCGTCCTCAGCCCTGCAAACCAGTCCTAAAATTATGCACAGTCTGTCCATTGATCTTGGCGCACGTAGCTACCCTATTCTGATTGGTCGAGATTTGCTCACACAAGAGCATTTACTGCCGAACGTGACGCACCAAATTATGGTGGTGACCAACGAAACCATAGCACCGCTGTATTTGGATAAAACGCTGGCCGTGCTGCGTGAGCGCCAAGCACAGGCTGTGATATTGCCCGACGGAGAGCAGTACAAATCCAACGACACCCTGGATCTGGTGTACGAGGCTTTGTTAACGCAAAACTTTGATCGCGGCTGCACCCTTCTCGCGCTGGGTGGTGGGGTGGTGGGAGACATGGCCGGTTACGCGGCTGCCAGCTACCAACGTGGGGTAAATTTTGTGCAGGTGCCCACCACCTTGTTGGCGCAAGTGGATTCTTCGGTGGGTGGAAAAACGGCCGTTAACCACCCTTTGGGCAAAAACATGATTGGCGCATTCCATCAGCCCAAGGCGGTGTTGGCGGATATGAGCATACTCAGCACACTCAGCGAGCGGGAGTTTAAAGCCGGACTCGCCGAAGTCATTAAGTACGGGTTCATATTAGATGTTAAATTTTTCCAATGGTTGGAAGACAACATCGATGCCCTACTCGCCCGCGATAGCGACGCGATAGCTTGGGCTGTGCGGCGTTCTTGCGAAATCAAGGCACACATTGTAGCGGCGGATGAATATGAGCACGGCCAACGCGCCTTATTGAATTTTGGCCACACGTTTGGTCACGCCATAGAAGCTGGCATGGGATACGGCAATTGGTTGCATGGCGAGGCAATCAGTGCCGGCATGATCATGGCGCTGGATATGTCCGAACGCACGGGCCGCATTGGTGGTAACACCGTGCAGCGAGGCGTGCACTTATTGGAACGTGCCGGCTTACCGATTGCGCCGCCCACCACCATGACACCGGCTGAAATGCTTAACTTCATGGTGCGTGACAAGAAAGTTAGTGCCGGACAAGTCAAACTTATCCTGGCAAACGCCATTGGCGAAACCGAAGTTACCACAGATTTTAGCGCCGATGAATTGAACGCCACACTGGTTAAGTTCCTCGGCTAACTTCCTAACCTAAGCAGATGAATCGCGGGCCAATGGTGTACTATCGATTGATTCTAATCAGCCAACGAATGCACCGATGACTGGGCCTGATGCCATCTTGAACAACGAAGGTTTGCTGTCTGATGCCTCCATTGAGGCGCTCGAACTGCAACACCAACCGTTCGCCGCCACACCGGTAGGTGGTGAACTATTCGAAGACGAATCCACGCGTGCTTTAATCGCTGACATTAACAGCGCGTTATACGGTAATGATGACGTTTTGCTGGTGCTGGGCACAGTGGGTAGTGGTCGAACCACCTTGCTGCGCCAACTCGCCTCCAACACCCAATCACGCATCGCCTGTTTCAGTGTTAAAGGGTCTGCGCGGTTTGATACAGCACATTTATTTGGCAGCATCTTGCAAGCCTTTAAAGCACCGGTGCCCCCAGACTTAAAAGATGCGCTGGATGCACTCATACCGAACTTACAAGGCACGTTTGAACGATACAACCGCTTAAGCACGATTGTACTGGACGATGCAGACCAAGTTCCGGTGGAAGAGCTCACTAAACTGCTGAGTAGTGTGTTGTATTTGAATGGGCACGAAGAGCCGCTGCTCAGAGTTCTGCTAAGCAGCACACCTGATTTTGAAGATCGCCTGCCAGAAGCCTTGCCTGAAGGGGCTGAAATTCGATACGCCTCTTTGCTGATCGAGCCCTATGAAACGAACCGGGCGGAAAGCTATTTAGAATTTCGGCTCAATCAAGCCGGCTATTTTGAAAATTTCCCATTCACGGATCGAGACACGCAGTCCATCTTAGATACCTCGGGCGGCTATCCGGGGCCGTTAAATGTTGCTGCCGCGTTAAACCTGAATGAACAACATGGCCAACTGCCCGATTCTATACTGCCCGATGAGCTGGTTGAAACGCGCAGAAATGGCAGCGTTGTAAAGATGTTACTCGGCGGATTGGCCTGCTTGATGATTTTGGCCGGTTTATTTATGTTCACTCAAACCGATGGCGAGCGAAGCCCGGCAGCAAGCGCTGGCGCTGACGAATATCGCACCGTAGAAACGGTGGATATCACCCCAAGCACCCCCACAACCACCTCTGAGCTTGAAATAGTTAACCAACTTCCGAACACAGATTCCGGTGCCAACACAGACTCACAACTAGCGGCCAACTCTGCCACGCAGCCGAGTGAACCCAATGCAAACGGCTCATCAGCAGCCGATGCTCCAGCAAGCGCCGCAGGCAACGGCGCAAATTCAAACGCCGACAACTCAACTTCCAGCGAAGCAAACAGCGACGCAACTACTGGGGACCAAGCCGCAGCGCCAGCCAATTCGGAAAACCTCGCTGCCACGAATGCAGAGGCCAATTCGGACGCCAATCCGCAAACTGAAACCGAAGCTGAGGCTCAGGCCGAATCGCAGGTCGAATCCGAGACCAGTGAACAACCCGCAGCGCAAACCACAAAGCAGGCCACCGCAACCGCTGATGCCTCAGACACCAATTCTGATGAAGCGCTGTTGGCCGACACCAATTCAGAGCCCACGCCCACTGCCACCGCCTCAACCGCCGGCGCAGACAACAACATTGTCGAATCATCAACCTGGATCTTGGTGCAAGACCCCGATAGTTTCACCGTACAAATGAGTGCATCCACCGATAAAGCCTCGGTCGAGTCATTTTTACGCCGAAACGACCTGCCAGGGCCCAACAGCATCTTTTCGTTTAACCGAAATGGCGCCACTTGGTATGCACTGGTTCACGGATTATTCGACGATGTCCCTTCTGCGCGCACCGCTCTCAAGGCCTTACCTGAGGGTGCTTTACGGAATCAACCCTGGATTCGCCGTATTGGCCAAGTCCAAAATGCGCTAAAAGAGCAGAACTGACCCTGAAATAGGCCAATCTCACGAAAAAAAAGCCATTCACAACGGTTTTCCGGGGTTTACACGAAGTTTCAATTTTTCGATTTTGGCCGCGCCTCGTATAATGATTGACCAACGACAGCGTGCCGATTGATATGACACATTACCTCGACAACCTCGCCGACGATGGGCTGTACCAGCCCAGCTTCGAACGCGATAACTGTGGCTTTGGCTTAATCGCACAAATGGATGGTCGCGCCAGCCATTGGTTGGTGAAGACAGCGATCACCGCTTTGGGCCGTATGACCCACCGAGGAGCAATCGGTGCGGACGGCAAAACCGGCGACGGCTGTGGTTTGCTACTACGCAAACCGGAAGCTTTTTTGCGCAGTGCCGCGGCCGAAGTCGACATCAATCTGCAAGGTGAATTCGCCACGGGCTTGGTGTTCATGAGCCACGATGCAGACTTAGCCAGCAAAGCACGCGACACACTGGAAGCTGAACTTATCCGCCGCGGTCTCACCTTCAATGGTTGGCGTGAAGTACCCGTGGATATCGGCGCCTGTGGTGAGGAAGCGAAAAAGTCCGTTCCCCGCATTGAACAGTTATTTGTCACCGCAACAGAAGACATGGACGCCGCCGAATTCAATCGTCATCTGTTCGTGGCGCGGCGTCGTTCAGAAATCGCTTTGTCTAACGTTTGCCCTGACTTTTACGTGTGCTCCTTGTCCAGTGATGTGGTGTTGTACAAGGGATTGGTTATGCCCGAATACCTATCCACTTTTTACCCTGATCTAGAAGATGATCTACTCGAATCTTCTATTGCTGTTTTCCATCAACGCTTCTCCACCAATACTTTGCCGCAGTGGCGTTTAGCCCAACCGTTTCGCTACTTAGCGCATAACGGCGAAATCAACACCATCCAAGGTAACCGCAATTGGGCGAATGCGCGAGCACCCAAATTGCGATCTGACATCCTTCCTGAAATTTCAGAACTTGTGCCCTTAGTTAGCCAAAGCGGTTCTGATTCCATGTCGTTGGATAATATGCTGGAATTGCTTCTCGCCGGTGGCATCGATATTTTCCGCGCTATGCGCATGCTTATGCCACCCGCCTGGCAGAACGCCTGGGAATTGGATTCTGATTTACGTGCGTTCCTGGAATACAACTCCATGCACATGGAACCATGGGATGGCCCTGCCGGTGTAGTAATGAGTGACGGTCGATACGCCAGCTGTGTGCTGGATCGAAATGGCCTACGACCAGCTCGTTACGTGATCAGTAAGGACCGACACATCACCCTAGCTTCGGAAGTGGGTGTGTATGACTACAAAGCCAGTGAAATTACTACGAAAGGCCGATTAAAGCCGGGCGATATGTTGGCCGTTGATACACAATCAGGCCGACTGATGTTATCCGATGACATCAGCGACTTGCTGAAACAACGCCAGCCCTACGCAAAATGGCTACAAAAAAATAAGCGTCAGTTACGTTCACGTTTGCGCGATGCCGTACAAACCACTCCAGCTTTTTCCAACACAAAGCTGAGCACACACGAAAAACTGTTTAACGTAACCTTCGAAGAACGCGATCAAATCATCCGTGTGTTGGCTGAAGGTGGGCAAGAGGCCATCGGCTCTATGGGTGACGATACGCCTTTTCCCGTTATGTCTGAACACGTTCGCTCACTGTACGACGGCTTTCGACAACAGTTTGCGCAAGTAACAAATCCGCCCATAGATCCCTTACGCGAAACCATTGTGATGTCGTTGGAAACGTGTTTAGGCCGTGAGAAGAATTTATTCCGTGAAACCCATCACCACGCTAACCGCTTACTGGTGCGCTCCCCTGTTTTATCTCGTGAAAAGTTTGAAACCTTATTGGCCATGGACGATGAGCCAGGTTATTCCAATGTGCAAATCGATTTGCAATACGACGCAACCGAGCAAACACTAGAACAAGCGATTGATGACATCTGCGCTCGCGTGGTTAAGTCAGTAAGCGAGGATCAACGTGTGGTCATCGTACTCACCGATAAAGACATCAGTGAAGGCCGTGTTCCGGTGCACGCCTTGCTGGCTACCGGGGCCGTGCACTTTGCTTTACTTCAGGCTGGCTTACGAACCGATGCCAATTTAGTGGTGGAAACGGGAACAGCTCGCGATCCACATCACATCGCCGTATTGGTTGGTTATGGTGCGACCTGTGTTTATCCCTACCTTGCCTATGAATCCATACAAGGTATGGTGCGTCGACGCGAAATCGATAGCGACGACATCCCTCTGCTAGAACAAAACTATCGCAAGGGCGTGAACAAAGGCTTGATGAAAATTCTTTCAAAGATGGGTATCTCCACCATCTCAAGCTATCGCGGTGCGCAGTTGTATGAAATTGTGGGCTTGCACAACAGCGTGGTGGACAAATGCTTCACCGGCACAACAGCGCGAATTCAAGGCATGGACTTTGACGACTTACAGGAAGATGCGTTAATTCTTGCTGGCAACGCATTTGATCCCACAACCGATGTTGAACAAGGTGGGTTATTGAAGTACATCCACGGTGGTGAGTATCACGCCTACAACCCAGATGTGGTGCAGGAGTTACAAGCTGCGGTGACGAGTGGGGAATTCAGCGATTACACCCAATATCGCGACAGTGTTGATAATCGGCGCCCGGCTATGCTGCGCGACTTACTGGAACTAGTCCCCGCTGGGGAACCGGTTCCGTTGGATGAAGTAGAACCCATTGAAGCAATATTGCCTCGGTTCGATTCCGCAGGCATGTCGCTTGGTGCCTTATCACCCGAAGCACACGAAACTCTGGCAGAAGCTATGAATCGTTTGGGCGCTCGATCCAATTCCGGTGAAGGTGGTGAGGACTTAGAACGCTACGGTACCAACCGTATGTCCAAGATCAAACAGATCGCCTCTGGGCGCTTTGGTGTCACACCACACTACTTGGTGAATGCTGAAGTGCTGCAAATAAAAATTGCACAAGGCGCAAAGCCTGGCGAAGGCGGCCAATTGCCAGGACATAAAGTCAATGAAACCATTGCTAAGTTACGCCATAGCATGCCCGGTGTTGCACTTATTTCACCGCCGCCACATCACGATATCTACTCTATCGAAGATTTAGCGCAGCTTATTTTTGACTTAAAGCAAGTCAATCCGGACGCACTAATTTCCGTGAAGCTAGTTGCCGAAGCCGGTGTGGGCACAATCGCTGCCGGTGTGGCAAAAGCCTACGCCGATCTCATCACCATTTCCGGTTATGACGGTGGCACCGGCGCTTCACCGTTAACCAGTGTGAAGTACGCGGGCAGCCCTTGGGAACTGGGCATGTCCGAAACCCATCAGGTGCTACGGGCGAATAATTTGCGCAGTAAAGTCCGTGTGCAAACTGATGGTGGCTTGAAAACCGGACTCGATGTAATCAAAGCGGCCATCATGGGCGCTGAGAGTTTTGGTTTTGGCACGGGTCCAATGATTGCCATGGGATGTAAGTACTTACGCATCTGTCATTTGAATAATTGTGCAACCGGTGTTGCAACGCAACACAAGGTGCTGCGTATGCGTCACTTCCACGGCAACGTCGACAAAGTAATGAATTACATGAAATTCATTGCAGAAGATGTACGCCAACACATGGCAGCCCTTGGTGTTCGCTCATTGGATGAATTAATTGGTCGTAACCAATTCTTAAAACCCAACAGTGGGGTTACACCACGTCAGGCCAAATTGGATTTATCCCCATTGCTCGCTGATGGTGGCGTGCCAGAAGATGCACCGCGTTTTTGTATGGTAGAACGCAACAACCCCTACGACCGAGGTTTGTTGGCTGAACAAATGGTGCAGGATTGTCAACACGCTATTCGCACCAAAAGTGGCGGTGACTTTCACTATGAACTGAAAAATGTGAATCGCTCAATTGGCGCTCGCTTGTCAGGTGAAATTGCCAAGCTACATGGCGACAGAGGTATGGAAGATGCGCCTATCGACTTGCACTGCACCGGCACGGCAGGGCAATCCTTCGGTGTTTGGAACGCAGGCGGGCTTAACTTGCACTTATTGGGTGATGCCAACGACTACGTCGGTAAAGGCATGGCCGGTGGCAAAATAACCATTCGACCTCCGATGGACGCCAATTACAGCGGCCGAGATTCAGTCATCATTGGCAACACCTGTCTTTACGGTGCAACCGGTGGTGCTTTGTATGCCGCAGGACTGGCCGGTGAGCGTTTTGCGGTTCGTAACAGCGGCGCCACCGCGGTGGTTGAGGGCATTGGAGATCACGGCTGCGAGTACATGACTGGCGGTTGCGTTGTCGTGCTGGGTAACACTGGAGTGAATTTCGGTGCCGGTATGACAGGTGGTATCGGTTTTGTCTTCGATCAACACAATGTGTTTGTCGATCGATACAACCATGAACTGATCGACATTCATCGCATACATTCTGAGTCGATGGAACGTCACCGGAATTACCTATTACAGATGATTGAAGACCACGTGCAAGAAACCGGCAGCACCCTTGGACAGCAAATCATTGATGAGTATTACAGCTTGGCGTCTCGTTTCTGGCTAGTAAAGCCCAAAGCTTCAGAGCTTTCTGAGCTGATGTCCACGCTGAAGCGAGCGGCCTAGTCAGCCACCTTGTGAGTTAGGCTCGGCAAGGGGGATTTTTCCAGTGCTATAGTGGTCCCATGGCAGGGAAAATCCCCCAACATTTCATAGACGAGGTTCTCAGTCGCACCGACATTGTCGATGTGATAGACGCCCGTGTCACATTGAAAAAACGCGGCAACAATCACGTTGCCTGCTGCCCTTTCCACAACGAAAAATCCCCCTCATTTAACGTCAGCCAACAAAAGCAGTTTTATCATTGCTTCGGTTGTGGACAAAGCGGCAGCGCCATCAGTTTCCTGATGAACTACGAAAACATGCATTTTGTTGATGCAATTGAACAGCTGGCAGAAAACTTAGGCCTTGAAGTACCGCGCGAAGGTGGCGATCAACCTCGACCCTTTAATGAATCAAAACCCCTGTATGAATTACTTGATTCGGTCAGCCAATTTTTTCAACAACAATTAAAAGAACACCCGCCCGCAATTGAATATTTAAAAAACCGCGGTTTATCGGGTGAAACAGCACAGCGCTTTGGTATTGGTTACGCCCCTGACGGATGGGATGCACTCAATAAAGAATACCCCGACAAAGAAGCCATGCTATTGAAAACTGGGATGTTGAAAACCTCCGATAAAGAAGGGGCTTCTCAACAACGGGCCTACCAACGTTTTCGTGATCGCATTATGTTCCCAATTCGTGATCGTCGAGGGCGTGTCATCGCATTCGGCGGTCGTGTAATGGGGCAAGGTGAACCCAAATACTTAAACTCCCCTGAAACGCCGTTGTTCCATAAAGGCAGTGAATTGTACGGCTTACATGAGGCACGCAAAGCGGCACAGGATGCGGGTAGCGTTATTGTTGTCGAGGGCTATATGGATGTGGTGGCGCTTGCGCAATATGGCATTAATAATTCAGTGGCCACATTGGGTACGGCAGCCAACCAACAACACAGCGATATTCTATTTAAAATTGTTCCCAACATTGTGTTTTGCTTTGACGGTGATGCCGCAGGGCGCAAAGCCGCCTGGCGTGCACTTGAAGCCACTCTACCCACCCTGCAAGATGGACGAGACGCACATTTTCTATTTCTGCCAGACGGTGAGGATCCCGATACTATCGTGACAAACTCAGGCGCAGCTGGCTTTCAAGACCGCCTGGCCACTCGCATGCCCATCATTGATTATCTGTACGATCATTTGTCCAAAGACATCGATATGAGCAGTATTGGTGGCAAGGCTCAGCTGGCGGAGAAAGCCAAACCGCTGGTTAGCAAGATTCAACCGGGCGTGTACAAACAACTTGCCTACCGAAGATTAGAGGCGTTAATTGGTATCACGTTGAACGATACTCAACAAACCGCCTACGCTCCAAGACCGGCAAAATCTGCACTACGCAAACAAGGTGAAGAGGGATTGACTCAAATGAGTCGAGCGGTGCTGATTGTTCTGCAACACCCTAGAGTGGTTGCCAGCTTAGAGGGCGAAGAAAATCCTATTAACCCTGAAGTTCGAGGTGCAGATATTCTTAACCAGTTAATTGCCGATATTCAGAAAGAACCCACCTTGTCGACGGCGATCATTTTAGAAAGACAGCGAACTCGCCCCGAGTATAACTACCTCAATCAACTGGCTACTCGACCCTTATACCCCGATGGGCGAGAGCTCGATGACGATAGCGCGCTAGCAGAATTCCAGCACGCCATTGCACAATTACGAAAGCTCAGTAACAGAAAACACACAGCGCAATTGGACCAAAGCAAACGACGAGGGCTGTTGTCTCGTCGTCGTGGTTCAAAATCCTAAGCGTCTATGGTTAAGCCTGTGAAGTCGGTATCTAACACCCAATCGGCCACCAAATCGGCAAGAATTCCCAGAGTTTGGGTAGACGAAGATATCCCGAGCAATAATTTACCTGCATCGATTGATCTGCCAAAACGCGCTGCACACCATTTGTTCACCGTACTCAGAGCGCAAGCGGGCATCTCAATAGAGCTCTTCAATGGCAACGGGTACAACTATCTTGCACAGGTTTCAGGCAACGGAAAAAAAGCCCAAGCCACGGTGCTATCGGCATCAAAGAATCTTTCCGAGTCACCACTGCATACGGTATTGGTTCAAAGCATTTCACGCGGGGATCGAATGGATACCAGCATACAAAAGTGTGTGGAGTTAGGCGTTAGTGAAATTCAGCCTGTGTACACGCGCCATTCCATACCGCTTTTAAAGGGTGAGCGCGCCAATCGAAAAACAGAACATTGGCAAGCCATCGCCATCAGCGCCGCTGAACAAAGTCATCGCAGTGTGGTACCCAAAGTGCACAAGGCCATAGCTCTCACCGATTGGCTAGAGACCGCTTGGAAAAGCGTGCAACAACAGAACACCCTCGGTTGGGTGCTTAACCCATCCGCAAATCAAAAGTTAACCATCGCCAACCTATCTCAGCCTCAAAACTCACAGCGCCACGTCCTTCTAGTAGGCCCTGAAACAGGCTTAGAGCCTGATGAAATAGCGGCGGCAGAACAAGCAGGTTTTACCGGAATACGTTTTGGGCCAAGAATTTTAAGAACCGAAACCGCAGGCCCAGCTGTGCTGGCTGCATTACAGAGCATTGCCGGCGATCTATTGGCATAAAATTACCGAGTAAATTCATTATATTATTCAATTACCCTACACTTACCGGACACTCATGGCGACAAGCAAAGTCATTGCAATGCGCGTAATTTCATTAATACTTTTCGCCTTCTCGTTGCTGTCTATCAGCGGCTGTGCCGTGATGGACCTCAGCAACCCCAAATCTCCCTCGATACGAGTGGAAAATGTTAAACCGCAAAAAATTGGCAACACCCTGCAACGGCTGGAAATCGAACTCTTGGTGCAGAATCCGAATCGATTTGACTTACAAATTCAAGGGTTAAATTTTACGGCTTTTGTTAATGGTGAACGATTTGCGAAAGGCGACACCGATCAATTCGTGAATGTTCCTGCTTTAGGCGAAGCCCTGATGGAAGTGCAAGTGGTACTGGGTTTATCTGATCTACTCTCGCAGGCCGCACGAGTTTTTTCTGAACCCGATTCTGCGCCGTTAAAGTATGGTATCTCGGGTACCGTAAATTTAGAAAATTGGCCCTCTGCTATTCCCTTCAACGTCGACGGTGAATACAGTAATCCTTTGCAGTGATACCGATTAACACTACCCTGGGTTCGGCCCTTCAAACACTTGACCATTGGGTTATTCTAACTGGCGCGGGCTGCAGCACTAAAGCTGGATTGGGAGATTACCGCAACAAGCAGGGAGAATGGAAACGACCTCAGCCCATAACCGGGCAAGTGTTTCGTTCGGATGAGCTAGCCCGCAAACGCTATTGGGCTCGAAGCTTTGTAGGCTGGCCCCACTTCGCTGCCGCAAAGCCAACCGATTCACACAGTGCACTGGCCACACTGCAAAGTCAGCTAAATGCACCCACCTTGATCACACAAAATGTTGACCAACTCCATCAAAAGGCCAAGCACCAAAATGTGATTGACTTACATGGCGTGTTAAGTGAAGTGATCTGCCTGGACTGCAACCAAGTCAGTTCTAGAGAATCACAGCAAGAACGGCTTTTATCGAACAACCCTTGGCTAAGTGAACTGGATGCAGCTTATGCACCCGATGGAGACGCTGACCTTGACGATCAACGAACACACAACGTAAAAGTACCTAATTGCCTAATGTGCAATGGGCTCTTAAAACCGAACGTGGTGTTTTTTGGCGAAAACGTACCCCGTGAACGGGTTCAGGCTTGCTTTGAAGCACTTGATGCAGCCAATGGGTTACTCATCGTTGGCAGTTCGTTGATGGTTTATTCTGGGTTTCGGTTCTGCCGAAGAGCACAGGAGAAAAACAAACCCATCATAATCGTTAACAGCGGATTAACAAGAGCAGATGAATTGGCGTGGATTAAATACGACGAGGAGTGCGGTGCCGCCCTAAACAACGCCAATACCGAAATCAGCGGTCAACGTGACTGGGTGTTTGGCTAAATCCAAGCCAATAGTCACATATTCTTTGCGCAGCCATCTTCATATCAGGTGCGTTTGCAGGCTTACAAATGTACGAACTAGCGCCTAAGCTATAGGCTCGCCGAATATCAGCTTCAGCATCTGAGGTGGTAAACATGACAATGGGAATGTGGGCATATTTTTTATTCGCTTTAATCATTTGAATAACCTCAAAGCCGTTCTGTATCGGCATATTCACATCCAAAAGAATTAATTTGGGTGCAACCTTTTTAGCCAAATAGTCAAACAATTCCGCACCACTTTGAACACAGCTAAGGTGGACTCGGTTTTCATATTCACCAAATGCTCTTTTCGTAAGATAAATATCTTCCTCGTCGTCATCCACCATGACAAAAGTGGCTGACTCGTCGTTACTCGTAGAATCAAGCATCGTTTAACTCAACTATAAATGTACTACCCACACCTACCTCACCCTTCGCAGTTAAAGACCACCCATGCTTTTCACAGGCGGCATGACAAATAGCTAAGCCGATACCGGTGCCCTCATACTGAATGCTGTTATGTAAGCGACTAAACGGTTCAAATATCTTGTTGGCGTACTGCATGTCAAACCCAATACCATTATCTGATACGCATATTTGGGTACCACTTTCCACTGCGTTACAGGTAACATTGATAACTGGCTGACAATCAGGCTTTCGATACTTGATAGCATTTCCAATCAAATTATTAAACAACTGACTTAACAATGACCCATTAGCCTGCACAACCGGTAGCGCGTTAAATTTGACTTCGGCACCACTTTCACTGATTGCCAAGTCAAGCTCAGTCATAACTTCTGTAAGTAAATTATTTAAATCCACTAAATGAAAGTCAGGCTGGGCTTTTTTAGCCCGAGAAAAACTCAATAAATCTTTAATTAGAGCACTCATTTTTTCTGAGGCTTTTACGATAACTTCTAAATGATAACGGCCATCAACATCAAGGTTCGGCTCAAGGTCTTCCTCCAGAAAACTACTGAACTGTTGAATTTTTCTTAAAGGTTCTTGTAAATCGTGCGAGGCTACAAAAGCGAACTGATCAAGGCTTTCATTCGCACTGGCCAGCAGGCGATTTTGCTCCGTTGCCTCCCGATAGGCCTGGTTTCTTGCTGAAACATCGGTTGCTATCACCATACGAATGCCACTCATGGCCCCAAACTTCTTCTCACTCACATTCAACTCAACCTCTAGAGCTTTAGAGTGATTGCAATTTAGTTTCGCTGCCACATGCAGAGCTTCGCCGGTAGAAATTGCGTTTCGAATAGCCCCATGATTATCAGAGTCAAAAAACTGTAAGCATATTTTCCCCGGCACCTCATCCTGTGCCAGCCCCACCTGCAATGCAAATTGCTGGCTAACAGAAATCACTAAGCCTTCCGCATCACAGAGAAACAACATAGCAGGCACAGATTCGAACAAATTTTTGTAGTTAGCGCTTTGTGCCTCTATAAATTCCAGTTGTTCTTTAGTGCCCAGTAAATTGCCAATCCACCCGGAGACGGCGATTAGAAATTTCTCATCTGTCGCGCTTAGCGAATAAGCCAATTTATTTTCATTGAGAAAACAAACACAACCAAACGGTCCGTTTACCGTATGCACTTCCGACGCGGCGCTTGCTCTAATCTTGTTTTTGATGTCAGCATTAATAACCTCTCCTGGCTCTAATAGCTGCACACCGTTACCCACAATATTGGTTACCGTAAAATTTTCACCCATATCTGACGTTAAAAATGCGCAAGATGACTGAAAATATTCAAGCCCAATATTTAGAATATTGTTTATTTTTTCATCGATGTCTTGATCCGAACCTGAAAACGCCGTAAATAGCTTTTCTGTTGCTATCCAATACTTATGTTGTTCGTCGTCAGCTGGAGAACCCAATTCACTTTGGGGGCTTTCTTCCAAAATATCTTGATCCAAACGAACTTGTTGAGCTTTCTGTAGCCCCACACCCACTTCGGTATTGTCCACAAAAAGTAACCATGGCTGGTTAGCATCAAAAAACAGATGCAAATCTACAAACCGATTTTCTAAGTATTGCGCATTAGGAATAACAATGGGCTTATTATCACCTGACAGCAACCCTTCGAGAAAAGAGAGTTGAGATTCAGCGGTTTGCCCTAGTTTGACATTACTAAATCCGAGTTGGTCGACAGAACCACCGATTCGAGTTATGCAGTTGTCGCCATCGAGCCCAAAAAAAGCAAACTCGCGATTATCAAGATTTAGCGACCCAACGTACTGGCTAACCGCCTTGCTTACTTCCGTGTCCAATGGCTTAAGAGCTCGAGTGAGACGTTAGCAATGATTGGGCTAAGCATTCGAATAAATCATCCACGCCTTTATCGGTCTTTGCGCTAGTTTCAAACGTACCGACTGATAGCTCTGAGAGATCGTGAATTTGAGCAAGGGCGTTTTCATCCCATAGTTCTTTAATATCCACTTTGTTTAATGCTAAAACAAATGGCATATCGCCAATGGTTTCACCCACCATTTTATTCAAGGACAGCGTTGTTTCAATAGTTGATGGCCGAGTTGGATCAGCCACTAAAATGTAACCTGCCAACCCTCTTAAGTAAGAAGGCATGACACTTTGATGGTTATCTTCACCGTAAACATCCCATAAAATCATGGACAGCGTTTGCTCATCTATTTCAAGCTGCTTTTTATTGATTTTTACACCAATGGTTGTCGTATATTTTTCGGAGAAAATACTGTGCACATATTGGCTGACTAGGCTGGTTTTCCCAACCGAAAAAGCCCCTAGCATGCAGATTTTTTTCTGGACAACACTCACTGGACATCTTCCATGGGACGCACGTTAAATATCACTGACGTGGCCCCAACAATAGCATGATGCAAAGGCTTCGCTCTCGCAATCCAGTCGGGCGGAGCCCTACCAGAAATATAGACTGTAGTATCCATAACAACCAATTCAACTTCAGCTGTTGGCTTTAGCAATTGCTCAGCCCGTTCTTGAATAAATTCCGCTTGTATTGCATTGTAGGGTTCTAAGTGAAATTTAACCTCACGAGTGCTATCAGAATTTTCCAATATAGACCGCGGTTCGGTAGCATACGGATCACGTAAACCATAAAGATGGTATACACCATCGCGTTCTTCTTGATCTGTAACAATAATGCCCGGTTCATTTTGCAAATCCGTTACAAAATCATTCCAACGAGCCTCTTGAACCCAACTAACAATCATCCAAACAACTAATGCTAGCAGCACAAAAATGGATAAGAATAAGTTTCGTTTACCTTTTCTCGAAAGGTTAGCAATTCGATTTTTTAAACTGCCATCGTGTGAATCGAGAAACAAAATTAAATCAGGCTTTAAGGGTTCAAAGGATTCACTGTCACCGTTATAATTTTCTAAACTGGTCCCGTAGTCGCGATGTATTTGTTCAATTTTTATTTGTAACGCATCACGCAGCTTTTTCGGTGGCGCGCCACGCACTACTGCGGCAAGGATGGCGTGTGGTCCCCATTCAATCCAAACCGACAATTCGCCAAGCTCTAATGTATTTAATCCGTCAAATTCTTGTGTTTGAAACGCATCGTGCACGAACGACTGAATGGCGCTTAACATGCCACTCACCATATCGGCATCTTGTGTCTCGGCGTTATCTGATGCCACATGGCAAACGGGTAATCCAGTATTTTTTTCAATTAAGAAAAGCTGCTCCACTCGGTAGCCACGTTTCTTTTTCTTATCTGGCGAGATGATATTGACAATCATCTTGCGAACCGCAGGCCCCAGTATCGGGAATAACGCCTCAGCCATTAATTCGGGATCATCCCGTGACACTTCACGAAATTTCTCCACCACAATGGGCTTCATGGCATTACTTAATCGATCGTCTTTTTCATTCGAGGCCTTAACGGCTTTTGCCAAAATCTCACTGGTGTCAGCTGATCGGGTTTCCGGGTCACTAACACGCGCTTCCAACGCTAATATTTGTTGCTTTAAGTTCGCAATCAGTTCGGCTTGAGGTGCAAGTAGCACCGAGCGCACTTGCTCCAACTTTTCCTCTTCAGAAATATTTACCGGCGCGCTTGCCGTGAACTGCTTATCGGATTCAGTTGGCACTTACGGTATTACGATTTAGCTTGTGTTGTAGCCGGGGCGATTAATTCCTGCGCTACGTGGGCGAAAAGTTCTGATAACTTCCCACGGTCTAGCTTTGCATCCTGCATTTCACTTAAAGCCTGGCTTAGCCTCGCATTCAGATCGTCTCGCGTGGTGGCAATAGATTGTGTGAACGCAGCTTTACACGCATCCAGCTCCAGATCCATCCGTTCATCACTGGACTGCTGAGCAGTTTTTTGCGCATCCAATTGCTGGTTTAGGGCCGCGAACTGGCTGTTCATCGATTCAGTCAGGTCATCTAGCCGCTGGTCAATTCGGCCAGAAAGCTGCTGCAGCGAGCGGGACGATTCTGCCTTCAACGCCTCAATTTGTTCGTTGTTTGAGCGAACTTGCTCACCAAACAAAATATTTTGAATGGTCTCGAGACCGGCGCTGGTCGATGACTCGTTACCCCGATTCAAACCAATCACGTTAGCTTCGGATGAATCTGAATTCTTTCTTTTTGCAGACACGGTTTTCTCTTCTTCATTTTCCATCAGATGACGAACTCCAAAAATCAGAATAATATTGCGTAAGAAAAAGTATACCTGAGAGATCTCGGTATCCCTACTCCTCGCAAATACCTATATTCCTTAGCGCGTTCGGATTGTCAATGACTGTGGATTTGGCCAAAGGCCTAATTGTGAACCAATAATCGAGCCATTTTATTCACTTTTGCTTGACGAATAGCCACTTTGTTAACTATCGTGTCTATAAGTTACTATTAATCTCCGGTATCAATATTGCTTGAGAATTCACCTGGGTTGACTCTTTCGCCTCAAGCTAAAACCTGTTTCACGCTAATATGTTGAATGTATTAATCATTGACGACGATACCGATAGCCGGTTCGGATTGAATCGAGTTCTTAACCGGTGCGGACATGCCGTCAAAGAAGCTGAATCTGGCGAATGCGGACTCGCTAAGCTCGCGGAAATGCCGATTGACTTGGTATTCTGCGATCTTCGCTTCCCAACCGGCCTATCTGGCGAGCAAACCTTAAAGGCAATAACATCCGCTCATCCTGATGTGAAAGTTGTCATGATGTCTTGTTCGATGGACTACACCGCACAGCAGGAATTAAAAGTGATGGGGGCGTCGGCGGCCATGCAAAAGCCCTTTTTCAAAGACCAATGCCTGCGTACGCTGGAATCTTTGTTCCCGCCCAATCAACAAGCGGCTTAACTCTCTTTTAGCACGTCGCCACCCAGTTCGGTCACCATCTCTTCCAGCAGTAGTCCAACTTCTTGCAGCTGAGCGATATCTTGCCCTTTTGCGACTAAAGCGACCGAAGATCCGTTTTTTATCGACACGGGATAGCTGCCTAAATCCAAATTTGGATAACGCTCCTGCAGCTCTCGCAGCGCACTCGCAAGGGTTCCTTCGCCCAAATCACACAAAACAGAAACACTCTCAATACAGGGTCCCTGCGCCAAAGTAGGCTCAACATTCGTAAACATCGCCTGCATGATGCGCGGGACACCCGCCATAACAATGACGTTTTCCATCTGAAACCCCGGCGCAATAGACACCGGGTTGTCGATTAAGGAAGCGCCTAGCGGAATTCTGGCCATGCGCATTCGATCCGCGTTGGGTTCGATGTCTCGGCTTGCAAAGTACGCCAGCAGCCGACTTTCGGCCTCGGGATGTATTGGCAATTCCACTTCAAAGGCATCGGCAACGCATTCAGCGGTGATGTCGTCATGGGTAGGGCCTATACCACCGGTTGTAAACACATACGTGTGTACCGCCCGTAAATGATTGATCGTATCGACAATGACTTCTGGAATATCGGCAATGATTCTAGCTTCTGCCAACACGATGCCACGAGCCGCTAAACGAGACCCGATAAAGGCTAAGTTCTTATCTTGGGTTCGTCCGCTCAGCAGCTCGTTACCAATTAACATCAGCGCAGCGGTGGGCGTAGCGTAAAAGTGTTCGTTCACAAGAAAAAGCTCAACCAAAGAGGACAGCAGACTTTAGCCTATACGCAAAGTCAAGCCAAACGGCCGCGCTAATAGAAGGAGAATTCTAGCGCAGACTCGCGCAATTGTGAGGGTACTCGCGCTCTGGCAGGCCAGATGAAGTCCACAGATAACGCCCCATGATTGAGCGTAAGTTGAACCCAATTTGATTTAATGAACCGTCTAAATCCATCAAACTAATTTGTATGGTGGTACCAGTGACGTATTGAGTTGATGACGCGGTAATCGAGCCATCCAGGTGATACAAGATGTCATCAGCACTGGATAAGGGCCGGATCGATTCATCTGAAACAATCACCAAAGGGGCGACAGCCACCACACTCAAACACGTTTGCATATGTGTCCAACTGCCTTCGATCAACGCCATGTCTACACGATCAATGTCCAAGTTCTCGGCAACACCCACACGCAATCCGGTGTCGGCCATCGTAACGATGGATCCCACATTGTCCAGATCCGTTGGGTCGTTAAACGGTAGGTCAAGGTTGGAGCTAGAAGGCGTAGAGATTGGAGCTCCTTGGCCATTGGCCTCAGCCTCAACCGGGGCCGGGTTCGCAGATCCCAAAGCAGGATCTTCCGGTAAGGTCGGCGACAAAACAGGCTGTCCGGCATTGCCTTGCAATGCACTGATGGGATCATCAGATGCTGTCGGTGAGCCGCAGCCGGCCACCAATCCAGAGAGCACCGCCGCGACCAATAAGGACCGAGAAAAACTTCCGCCAAGGCTGTGTGTTTTGTACAACATGCACTTAATAGCGGGTTAGAAGCGAATAACTGTTGTTTCTCATGTGATATCGATCACAAGACAAGTCAAACTCAGAGAATTGTTAAATATCGCGTCATGCAGAGACCGCCTTCAAGCGATGCTGCAGACTTTTGGACACCGCGTGGGATGCAGCGATTAATCCGAACGTACCAGTCACAAAACTGGTCGACCCATAGCCTTGCGCGCAATCAAGCCGAACCCCTGGCACACCGGGTTTGGTGCGAGTGACGTCCCCTTCACCGTCGGGGTACACCGGTTGCTCGGTGGAAAACACACAATCCACCCCAAACCTCCGCTTGGGATTTCGGCTATATCCATATTCTGCCCGAAGCCGGGAACGCACTTTTGCAGCCAATGCATCATTCCAAGTGCGGGATAGATCGGCCACATCCACAGCCAATGGATTCACTCGACCGCCGGCACCACCGGTAGTGACGATCGGTATTTTCTGCCGACGACAAAAATTGATCATGGCCGCCTTGAAGCGAATGTTATCGATGGCGTCAATCACGCGATCAAAATCACGCATCAAATAGTGTTCTAGATTTTTTTCAACAAGAAAATCTTCTTCAGCGGCTACTTCACAAGCGGGATTGATATCAAGCACGCGCTCTTTGAGCACGTCAACTTTGGGTCGCCCTATAGTGGAATCTAAGGCCGGTAACTGACGATTGATGTTGCTAACTGTGACATCGTCATGATCAATCAGTGTTAAATGCCCAACGCCTGTGCGAGCCAGAGCTTCCACCGCCCAAGACCCCACGCCGCCCACGCCGACGACCGCAATACGTAACTTTGCTAACTGCTCTATCCCGGCATTGCCATAGACCCGCTGCAAGGCGAACCCACGATCATCTGTAAACACCATCTGGCTCCAAAAACAATACGGAATTGTTGCCACCTGATTAGCGACGGCACCTATTAGAATCTCTATAATGACTGAATATTAAAGAGTTCGGCTCAGCTGTTCTCACACTCCGACGCAACTTTCTTAGGCTGCGCTGCCGAAATAACGCTTTTGGCCCATATGAACGCAATACGCTGGAGCCACTATGGTCTCATCAGACCATAACGATCAATCCGAATCGGCCGAAACTGCTTCATCGCATGGCGAACTGCAGGGCGTTACCGGCACCCTCACTTCCCGCTCTATTAGAAGCTTTGTGATTCGTAATGGGCGCATGACAGAGGCACAGCAGGAGGCGATCGATCAATGGTTGCCAAAATTTGGCATCACATTCCGCCAACAATCAATTGATTTTGAGGAAACATTTGGCCGTATCGCCCCCACTTGGGTGGAAATTGGGTTCGGTAATGGAGATGCGTTACTGCACATGGCTGAGCAGCACCCAGAGGTCAACCTCATCGGAATCGAAGTTCACGCACCAGGCGTGGGTCACGCCTTGTTGGGAATCCAATCAAAACAGCTGGAAAATGTGCGAATCATTCAACACGATGCTATGGAAGTGCTGCAGCACATGATCGCGCCGCAGTCTTTGGCGCGAGTCCTGCTGTTTTTCCCAGACCCTTGGCACAAAAAGCGGCATCACAAGCGTCGTATCGTGCAAAAGGAGTTTGTGGATACGGTGAGTGAACGGCTGCAGAGCGGCGGTCTGTTGCATTGCGCTACCGATATCGCTAACTACGCCGAATGGATGCTGGAACATTTGCAAACTGCCACGCAGTTGGTGAACGAATCTGGGACTCACGATTTTGTGCCGCAACCCGATTGGCGCATCAACACCCGCTTTGAGCGCCGAGGCCTGCGACTAGGCCACGACGTATTTGACTTATTGTATCGCCGCACATGAATTTTCCGACTCACCTGCAAGGACAACGATGGACCCGATAACGCTCGACCTGGAGATGATGGTTGTCATGGGCTTATTGGCTGTGACCATTATCTTGTTTGCGTTTGAGCTGTTACGTGTGGACGTTGCTGCCATTTGCGTCATGGTGTTGCTCGGTTTAGCCACCTTAGTTCCTGGGCTTGAACCCTTAGTGTCAAAACAGGAACTGTTCTCAGGGTTCTCGAGTAATGCGGTCATTTCCGTGATCGCTGTCATGATCATCGGAGCGGGTCTGGATAAAACCGGCATCATGAGCCGTCTGGCCTCCTTGATACTTAAAAAAGGCGGCAAAACTGAAGGACGAATCATTCCTTTGGTGTCAGGCACGGTCGCCTTCATTTCCAGCTTCATGCAAAACATCGGTGCGGCGGCACTATTTCTGCCCGTCGTTAGCCGAATTTCTACCCGTACCGATATTCCCATGTCGCGCCTGTTAATGCCTATGGGCTTTTGCGCCATCCTAGGCGGTACCGCCACCATGATTGGCTCAAGCCCTTTGATCTTGTTAAATGACTTGTTACTGTCATCCAACAAGACGCTACCAGCTGAACATCAAATGGAGACCTTTGGCCTGTTCACTGTGACCCCCATCGGCATTGCGTTGGTCATCACAGGCATTGTTTACTTCATTGTCATGGGCCGCTTCATTTTACCCAGCAATAAAGAAAACGATGCCAACAGAACCTCGCGCGCATCTGACTATTTTGAAAGCGTTTACGGCATTCAAGGTGAGCTTCTCGAAGCGCGAGTCTCAGATGACAGCCCGTTTGTGGGCATGACTATCCGTCAGATGGAAGACAATTACGAAAACACGCCCTCAGTATTGGCGCTATACAGCGGCGATGTTGTGAAAGTACCACCCGATCGCGAAGAGACGATCTGGGTGAATACATCCATCGGTATGATGGGGGACAGAGCTGAAATTGCAGAATTCTGCAAAGAATACGGCCTGGAATTAAAAGGCGAGCCTGAGCAGTTCTCTGATGTATTGAATGCACAACACAGTGGCATCGGTGAAGTGGTTATTCCGCCCGGCTCAAGCTTGATTGGCCAGCTGATCAAAGACATCAAACCACGCCGTAATTTTGGTGCGAATATCCTGCAAATCTTTCGCGCCGATCAAATCATCCGACGTAACTTTGGTGATATCCCACTGCAAGCGGGTGACACGCTAGTGGTGCACACCAGTTGGCGCGACCTACACAAGCTCTCACGTAACCGTGATGTGGTTGTGGCAACCGATGTGAAATATGAAGATCTACGCACCGACAAAATACGTTATGCGGTGACCTTTTTCTCGTTGGCACTCATCCTATTTTTTCTCACCGACAGCTTATCGATTTCCTTGCTTACAGGCGCTATGGGCATGGTGTTAACCGGCGTGCTAACCATCGATGAAGCCTATGACGCGGTCAGTTGGCAAACGGTGTTTTTGCTGGCCAGTTTAATTCCCTTAGGCATTGCCGTGGATCAAACCGGCACAGCCGCTTGGATAGCCCAAGAAATATTAACCTTAGTCGGAGATGTACCCACCTGGGTGCTGCAAACCGTCATTGCGGGACTGGCAACGTTCTTTACTTTAGTGATGTCGAACATCGGTGCCACAGTTTTACTGGTACCACTAGCGGTGAATATTGCCATCGCTGTAGACGCGGACCCAGCGGTTTTTGCACTCACCGTCGCCATATCAACATCCAATTCGTTTCTCATACCCACACACCAAGTGAATGCGCTCATCATGGGCCCAGGTGGATATCAAGTAGCGGATTTCATGCGCGCCGGTGGCATCATGACCATACTGTTCATGATTGTTAGCTTGTTAATGTTGAACGTTATTTTATGAGCGCGTTGCTAACCAACCCAGCGGGTCTGACGGATCAACACCGTCCATAAAGAGTTTGCCCACATCTTTGTGGGTCAGTTGATACACCAACCCAATCCAGTTCCCAACGAGTGACTTACCACTGTCGTGCCAGGTGTTGTGTATGCGTTGAGTGAGTGAACCTTCAGGAAAAGCCGGAAAGTCAGCCACGGGAACACCCGCCTCTAATGCCGTATCCAGCGCCGAACGATATTCAGATAATACCGCGTGGCTGTATTGGTCGTAATAGTGTTCTGGAACGGGCGGAAAGTCGCTTAATTCTTGATTTATGTAGCGCCCTACTTCACGCCGATGCTCTTTCATCAAACTGACATGATCATATTCTGGATGACCTTGAAAATAGACCGTTCGAAAACCATCAGGGCTCACCACCAGATGAACACCAGCGTCTTCACCTTCCACAAGTACATGCATGCCACACCCTTCAAAGGCCGCTCGATCGATCTCGTTGTAACGCGAATGCGGTACCGTGATTTGCGTATTCAACGATTTCACCAGCGGGTGGTCGGCACACACCACATCATGCTGGTAAGCACCCCATCTTTTTTCGGGAAGTTGTTTGCGTTGAATCTGATGCTTGTGCAACACATCCGCGTGTGTTGCCAAACACGAACACAAAGTAGACGGTACGTTGTCATGCGCCCAACTCATGACCTCCACTAAATCGTCCCAAAAAACTTCTTTGGACAAATTGGCCTCAGTGACGTTAGCGCCACTGATGATCAAGGCATCCAGTCCATGCTGCTTAATGGAATCAAACGGTTCGTAGTATTGATCCACCCAGCTTTGCGCCCAATCGCTGCGTTCCACCGAATTTATGGTGAACGGGTGCATGTGAAATTGACTGATGGAATTACTCGAGCCCACCAAACGAAAAAATTGACGCTCGGTAGCTGACAGCGCCAAATCGGGCATCATATTTAGTAGCCCAATGTGCAACGGGCGTATATCCTGCTCAGCCGCACGTTCTGCACTGAGCACCGGTTGCCCCTCTTCCAACAAACGTTGGTAGGTAGGCAAAGCGTTATGAGCGACCAATGGCATTAAGAGCTTTCCTTACTTCAACGCGGAAATAATAAGTTCATTGAAGTCTTCAACCGTTTCGACTTGCATAGCCTCTCTCGCCGGCACGCTATACCCATATTCATTGGCAATCGCCTGGTAGCGAGGTAATCGCGCATAAAACAAATGTGGGAAAACCCAGCGTACAAAATCATCTGGGTCAATGTCGGCCACAAAATTAATGCCTTTCTCTTTTTTGTACTTATCCAAGTGCTCACTTAAAAAAGCTTTTCGGTAGTACAGCGGCTTGGGGGACTGTTGAGCGCGGTCAATAAGGAATTTTTCGTCCGCCGCATTGGCTTCTATATAAATCATGAGTGTCTCATCAGCCACGGACTTTATTAGGTTCGCATCATCCAATTCACACAAGCTACCGCTTACGTCATTCAGAAAATGCGGGTAACCATAGATAGCGTCCGCCTTTTGAATGAATGACTTCACATCGCGCATGGCTTTAAGCTCTGCATCTAAATGCAGCGCTTGGCGACGTTGAAATTCATCCAACGGTAAGCCCCCCAAATCTGGGTTACCTAATTTACCCAAGAATGTCGACAATGGATCCAAATTCTCAAACGTCACATTATTACTAATGTATATCGAATCTCTCATCAGCAAGGTGCGCAGAAAGGGCACCTGCATGGCTTGAGTTTTAATGTTGTCCAGAATGGGCTCATCGAGGTACCGAGTACCAATTCGGTAATCCACCGAATAGTGAAACCAATTGTTGTTGCGCAGAATGCTAGCCAAGCGGGTTTTACCCACACCAGACATCCCCAACAACGTGATTCGTTTATTCGGCCAATCCCGAAATTCACTCGGGCTAAGACGCATAGACCTAGCTACCGCTGAACGTGTTGCAAGCTTGTGGGTCACCCGTTTCTAAACCGCGGTACAACCACTGCTGACGTTGTTCGGACGTGCCATGCGTAAAGGCGTCAGGATGTACTCGACGACCGGCATTTCGCATTAACGCATCATCTCCAATTTTGGCGGCAGCATTCATACCTTCTTCTAAGTCACCCAGTTCCAGCACTTGGCGATCTTTGTGCGCATGGTGCGCCCACACGCCCGCGTAGCAATCGGCTTGCAGTTCGGTGCGCACCGATAAAGCGTTAGCTTGTGCCTTGGGCAATTGACGTTGCTGTTTTTGCACCGCCATGGAAACACCCAATTGGTTTTGCACATGATGTCCTACCTCGTGGGCCAACACGTAGGCTTGCGCGAAATCACCCGCCGCTCCCATACTTTGGAGCTGCCGGAAAAAACTTAAGTCAATGTAAACGATGCTATCGCCTGGGCAATAAAAGGGCCCCGCCGCTGAAGAGGTGTAACCGCAGGCTGATTGCACACCATCAGAGAACAGACGTAGTTTGGGTTCTTGATAACGCTGACCGGCTTGCTGGAACAGTTTGTTCCATACGTCTTCAGTGTCCGCTAACACCGTGGAGATGAAATTACCCGCTTCATCATCATTACGAATAGCGGTGCCCGAACCCAAACTACCCGGTGATTGCATTTGCGGAATGCCAACCTGGCCGCCGCCACCGCCAAGCAAACTGGACATATCCACGCCCAGAAATAGGCCGATGAGCAGGACAATAATGCCTACACCACCACCGAGCTTCATACCTCCACCACCGCGGCGGCGCGGAGCCATTCGGCGACCTTTTGAACCTCGAAGGTCCTCTACATTCGTACTGCGACGGCCTTGTTTCCAGCGCATGGTCCATCTCTCTTTATACGTTACACGTTAGTGTACCAAGCGAAGATAGGTTGGAGGGCTGTGCTAGAGTCAAACGGAACTGCGTCACAGGCGGCAAATTGCATGCTGTTCCCGCAGCCTATCGCCCCCTAAAGCCGCAGGAGTTGTAGAACGTGCGATTGATTGATAGCCATGTACATATTGATGACAGCCGATTGACAATGGACCTGCCAGAGGTCTTATCTCGAGCCAGAAATCAGGGGGTTATCGCACAGGTGGTTCCAGCCATTCATTCCAAAAGCTGGGTCAATATTCAATCCCTGTGTCAACAACATAAAGACCTTCACCCCTGTTACGGGCTGCATCCCTGCTTTATGGAGCACCATAATCCGGAGCACTTGCACGATTTGGCGAATTGGTTAGGACGCGAACAACCCGTTGCCGTCGGTGAGTGTGGGCTCGATTACGCCACCGATAACTTGGACAAAGCCTCCCAGCAAAGAATCTTTTCGGGCCAGCTCTCGTTAGCCAGAGAGTTTCGATTACCCGTCGTCATTCATGCCTACAAAGCCGTGGAAGATGTCATTCGTATGGTGCGCGCATCGGGTCACAATAAAGGGCTGGTGCATAGCTTCAATGGCTCTCGGCAACAGGCACACCGATTGATCGACCTGGGCTACAAATTGAGTTTTGGAGGGGCCGTCACCTACCCCCGTGCCACTCGATTAAGAGAACTGATTGCAACATTACCGTTGGATTCCTTTTTATTGGAAACCGATGCTCCCGATCAACCCAGCAGCACTTACAGCGGCCAGCGCAACGAACCCGCCTTTTTAGTTGATGTATGGCAAAAGATCAGCGAACTGCGTGATGAAAGTGCCGAAGACGTTGCCCGTGTGACAACCGAGTCAGCCATTGAATTATTTGACCTACCGGTGTTGCAAGCGGCCTAAGCTAAGGCCGCGCAGTTCCAGTAAATAGTCTACGATGGGATTATCTGCACCACCGCGATAATCGCTTAAATTTCCCATGGACACATTAACCGGCTTGCCCAACACCGTGTTGGTGGGCGCACTGTGCGTTTACGTGCTTGCAGGTTTAGTTAAAGGCACCATCGGTATCGGCCTGCCCACAGCCGGCATTAGCCTAACAGCGCAATTCACCGAACCCAGAACAGCCATAGCCCTTGCCATTCTGCCCATGCTGCTCACGAATGCTTGGCAGATTTGGCGCAGTCGCCAACACACCTACCGCGCGTTGCCCTATTGGCCACTCGTTGTCAGTATGGCGATCAGCATTGCGCTCTTCGCCTTTGTCGCGCCCAGTGTCAGCATCCAATGGGTAACCCTAATGCTGGGTATTACGGTGTTTATATTTGCCATTGTCAGTTTAATCAAAATCGTTCCTAAACTACCCCCGCAACACAATTTGTCGGCACAACTCACCACTGGTATCACTTCCGGTGTTCTTGGCGGCATTACTGGCGTGTGGGCCCCACCTATTGTCATTTACATGAGCGCGATGCGGGCTGACAAAGCCACCTTCGTCGCGGTGATTGGTGTGTTCCTCTTTTTAGGCAGCCTAGTGTTAGCCATTAGCTATAGCACGGTGGGCTTACTAAGCCGCGGCCAAGCCATCGCTTCGTTCATTCTCGTTATTCCTGCGATTTTAGGATTTGCCCTGGGGGAACGTATTCGCAATCGCCTAGATGAGGAGCTGTTTAAACGCTTGGTGCTGTGGTTCTTTTTGTTAATGGGTTTGAATTTAATGCGTAAGGCGATTTGGTAGCGGTTAAAGCCTGCACCCGTGTGCGTTACAACTTAAACGTAGCGGGCGTACTACAGCCTGGAGCCAATAGCATCGAGATAATGGCAGTTGCATCAGGATCGGCTAGTGACGTTGACGATTTTGAATTCGCATCACCAATGAAGGTGATCGCTAATTCTACGGAAAAAAGGCTTAAGGCTTTTTAGAACGCGTGTGATAGGTCAAAGCTAACCAAACACAATCAGAAAATTCATCTTCTGGAATGGGCTCGTGCACAGAGAATGTTAAGGCCCGATTACCCACAAATTCGAAGGTATCAGCATAGCGATCACGCCATTGATCTATCAGGGTGCTTTGACAATGCCCATAAAGCACGCAACGATCATTTTTTTCATCGAAACCTAAACGAATGGTTGTGCCTACTTTCGCTTTTCGCGGCAGGTACGCCGGTTGGTTCCATTTCAGCGTTTCTTCCACACCACCCACAACGTCTGTTTCACCTACATCAAGAATGATTTCCCGCATGCGCATCAACGCGCCCGTCGCTATCGAGGGCATGGATTCTAGAACGTTAAGCGTGTCATCGCTGTGTAAAGCCAGCGACGGGCTCTTGGCTTTTTTACTCATAAGAATGTTCCGTATTCAATGGTAAATAACAACAACACGGTACACCAAGCACCCTAAGTACAGCAAATACGTCTATCGGTTCTATAAGCTGCGACCAACCGACACGCCCAACAAATAAATGAACCCTTGTCCCGTGTCTTCCCCATCGGTCTGAATGTTGATTTCAGCGCCTAAAGCCGCACTCGGTTGAACAAACCAACGACCGGCAAAAAATTTACGCCAGGCCCCTTCCACAACCGGTTGCAACACCGTGACATCGGTGCGACCCGTGCGTTGGTTCGCTTGGCCAATATTGTCAGTCCAATCCAATTGATTAGCCCACAGATCTACGCGAACACCCACACTTAATCCGTTTGGCCAATATCGACGATAACCCAAGGTGCCACCGAAACCATTACCACGCTCATCATCGTGTTCGCCAAAGTCTTCATGCCGGATGGTTTGGTGCCCTAAACGAACATGCACCGCATCTCGGTCGGTTAAAAAACGCTCGTAGGTAAACCCTGGAATGATGCCGGTCCAATAGGCTTGAAACTCAAAGGCTAGCGATGAATAAGGCCGGCTGGGTTCGGTGTTAAAAAAATTCGTATTTTCCGCCGCCGCGTTGGTGTGTAAACCCAACAACAAGATTAACCCCATCGACCCATAGAGGATTTTTGTCATGATTGAGAAGCTTCTGGTAATTGAATGCCCGCGTTTTCTGCGTACACCTTAGCCACGGCCGCATCGTCCTCTAAGCCCAAACCACGATCAGCGGCCGCTTTAAATTGCGCCAAGGCTGCTGTAGTAATGGGTGCATCAAAATTTGCCGTCTTGGCAACATCCAACACAATGCCTAAATCTTTCGGCCAAATATTCACCGCACTGAGGGGTGTGTAGTCACCCGCTACCACATGCGGAGCACGGTTTTCTAACATCCAACTGTTGCCGGCACACTGAGTAATGACCTCAACGAAGGTGTCGGGTTCAACGCCTTGGGTGACACCAAAGGTAATTGCTTCAGCCATGGCAGCGATATGCACACCCGCCAACATCTGATTCACCGTCTTCATGGCAGAGCCTGCACCCGCCGAATCACTGAGTACAAATACTTTCTCTGCCGTTGCATCTAAAATCGGTCGGGCTTGGTTGAACGCTTCGGCGGTGCCGGACGCCATAACCGACAAAGCCCCTTGATTAGCTTTTACAGCACCACCGGATATGGGCGAATCTAGGTAATGCACACCGTGTTCTTCACACCGAGCAGCCATCGCCTTGGCAAACTCTGGCGGTACGGTGGCACAAGACAATACAACGGCGCCCGCAGACAACGCCTGTACAACACCCGAGTGGCCATCCGAACCGAACAAAACACTTTGCGTTTGCTCAGCGTTTAACACCACCAACACAACCGCATCCAAATGACCGGCAACATCGGCAAGGTCTGCTGAAACGCCGCCAACTGTCACAAATCTATCTTGCAAATCAGCGACGGGGTCAAAGCCGTAAGTGGTATAACCGGCTCGCACTAAAGAATGCGCCATGCCAAACCCCATTGATCCTAAACCGAACACGGCCACCTTCAATGAATCAGACATGTTGTATACCTTTGTTTATTTACGTGCAGTCAGTACGCTGGCAACTGCCAACGCGTTAATACGGAAATCGATCCTTAACTGTAATTTCCGCCATTTGAGTTTCTATCCATGTTTGTACTTCGTCACGTAATTCATCTGGGGTTTTTTTCTCCGGATGTATCACTGGACCGAAAACAACCGTTACGGTTCCCGGCCATTTAATTAATCCCATTCGTGGCCAAAATTCCCCGGAATTCACCGCCACAGGAAGCATCGGAATTTGTGCATCAGCAGATACTTTCATCGCCCCAATGCGATAACTGGGTTCCGACCCAACTGGCATGCGTGTGCCTTCTGGGAAAACGACGACCCAACGTTTCGCGTCAATTCTTTCTTTGGATTGTTCGGTCATTTGTTGAATCGCAGAACGCCCTGCCTTTCGGTCAATGAGCACGAAACCGAGAAGCCGAAGCATCCATCCAAAAATGGGTATGTGGCTTAAGCTACGTTTTGCCACAAACAACACATGCTTCAGGTGATAGGCCAAAAAGAATGTTTCCCAAGTGGATTGATGTTTTGACACCACCAAACACGGGTTCTCAGGAATGTGTTCTACACCACTCACTTGCCATTTAACTCCGCACAACACACGCAGCCCCCAAATATTGGCCGTGATCCATCCATCGCAAATTTTGTACGCGAACTCAAAAGACACCAAGGTGCCCAACAAGGCCGGGATTGCGAACAACAACGTGGTAAAGATCAGCCAAATCCAATACACCAAGCTGCGTAACGTCAGCCACAATCGATAAGGTAAAGAGATGGGCTCAGCAGACATGTTCAAACCTTACAATAAGACACGGTGAATCGATCACGAAGGCGCATCTAAGGATGCAATTAATTCATCAACGAATTCCGCCAGGTCGGTGTAAGCGGGAATGTGCTCAAGGCCTTTGTTGGTGTCTAAGGTATCTTGCCCGTTGCCCGTTTTCACCAGCGCCGGTTGAATCGCTGCTGCCATAGCTGCTTGTACATCTTTAAGCGAATCCCCCACCAAGACAGCATTGGCAGGCTCAATATTCAAGCGTTCAATAATGGAATAAAGCATGCCAGGGGCGGGCTTTCGGCAACTGCATTGATTCGCATCGCTATGAGGACAAAAAGCAACCAAATCGAAATGTCCGCCCACCTGTTGCAACAAGGTTGTCATGCGTTGATGAATGTTGTGTAACACATCGATGTCCATTAAACCTCGAGCCACACCGGAATGATTGGTCGCAACGGCGACTTTGATGCCCGCTTGATTCAGCCGAGCGATTGCCGCCAAGCTGCCATCAATGGGTTCAAAGTCTTTAGGCGACATCAAAGCATCCCCCCTATCGTGGTTAATCACACCGTCTCGGTCCAACACCACGAGTTTCATTGCATCAGCCTTTTATTTGTAACTGGGAGATGTCGGCAACATCACTGCAAAGCGAGTGCACGCGCTGCAACAATCCCAAGCGATTGTTTTTCACTTGCTCATCATCCACCATCACCATGACATGATCAAAAAACGCATCAACCGGTTCCTTCAAAGAGGACATCGAACCCATCGCTTCGGCGTATTGCCGGGTTTCCAATTGCGTCTGCACACCTGGGGTAACCTTTTCCAATGATGCGAACAAGGCTTTTTCATCATCCTCTTGCAACAAGCTTTCAGACACGTTCAATTCACCATCAATGCCTTGTTTCTTGAGTAGGTTTCCAATTCGTTTAACAGCCGCTGATAAGGACGCAGCAGCGGGCTCACGGCGAAAGCTAGAAATGGCGTGCATCCTGGCCATCGCGTCTAAGGGGTGCGTTACGCCTTTGACCAACACCGCATCCACGACATCTGCACTAATACCCTGGTCTTGAGCGTAGCCTCGTAAACGCTCGGCTACGTAACCTAAGATACCTGCTCGATCAATATCACCCAGTGATCCCTTATAAGTCGCAATCGAGGCATCAATCAAATCCGCCATATCCAAATTACGTTCATGCTCAATGAGCGTACGGACCACACCGAGCGTTGCCCGTCGAAGCGCGAAGGGGTCTTTGGTTCCCGAAGGCACCAAACCCTGACCGTAGATGCCCACTAAGGTATCGGTTTTATCGGCCATAGCGACCAGCTCCGCCACGGGGTTACTGGGTAGGCGACCACCGGCCTGTTTGGGGAAGTAATGCTCTTCCATCGCATCGGCTATGTTTTTAGAATGCCCATCGCGCGTTGCGTAGTAACGACCACAAATGCCTTGCATCTTGGCCAGCTCTTTGACTATCTCAGTAGTGAGATCGCACTTACACAAAGAGACTGCCGTTGCACTTTCAACAGGATCAGCACCAAGCACCGGGGCAAGCAATGGAATCAATTGCGCCATACGCTGTGTTTTATCCGCCACCGAGCCCAGCTTCTTTTGAAATAGCACGTCGTTCAAAGCCGGTTGGTGGTCCGCCAGTTTGCTTAACTTATCTTGATCCCAAAAGAATTTGGTGTCGGCAAATCGAGGGCGAATCACGCGCTCGTTACCATCAATCACTGTTTCAGGACTTTTCGATTCAATATTTGCAACGGTGATAAACGCTGGCATCAACTGCCCAGTCGCATCCAGTAAGGCAAAGTAACGCTGATTCTCTTGCATGGTTTGAATTAAGGCTTCTTTGGGTATTTCCAAATAGACGTCTTCAAATCGCCCACCTAAGGCAACCGGCCACTCCACCAATGAATTAACTTCATCCACCAGTGCCTCATCCATAACCGGAGAACCACCGAATTCTTTAGCAATGGCTTGTACTTGCTCAACAATACGAGCTCGCCGCACATCGATGTCAGCCAACACATAGGCTTTTTCCAAAGCCGATAAATAATCAGACGCTGAAGCCAAAGGGATAGGATCGGGCGCATGAAAGCGATGACCCAGTGTGGTGTTGCTTGCCTGTAAACCAAGTACGCTAACGGGTAACACCTGCTTACCATGCATAGCCGTTAACCAAACCACAGGGCGTAAAAATTCGTGCGGCTGATCTGACCAACGCATTCGCTTAGGTACTGGTAGGGTTTTAAGGATATCGGGCAACACCGTATTCACCACCGCCTGCAGTGATTCACCTGACTTAGTCTGGCGCACCATGACCCAAGCGCCTTTGGGTGTTTCCACTTCGGTGATGTCATCAACCGTTGCGCCAGCCCCTTTCAAAAATCCAAGCAACGCTTTCGTTGGCTCACCGTCTTTAAACGCTGCAGCCACCGCCGGGCCTTTTCGCTCGACTTGTTGATCTTCTTGCTGAGCAATCACGCCGGGTAAATACGCCGCAATTCGGCGCGGTGTTCCAAAATATTGCGCCGGGCCACTGGCTAAGCCTGCATCCTGTAATTTTGCGTGCAGCGATTCAGCAAGATGCTTCGCCATACCAACGGCAGATCCTGCAGGCAATTCTTCACAACCGATCTCTATGAGTAAATCATTCATGGCTTAAGCACCACCTTGACTTGGCGCAGACGGGTCTTCTTTTTTCAACAACGGATATCCCATCGCCTCTCTTCGTGCTTGATAGGCTTCTGCCACTTGTCTTGCCATGGTACGAACACGCAAAATGTAGCGCTGACGCTCAGTGACGGATAAAGCGTGCCGAGCATCCAGCATATTAAAAGCATGCGAGCCTCTGAGAACATGTTCATAAGCGGGCAGCGGCAATTCTAATTGGGTGAGTCGCTCACAATCGCGCTCTGCAGCATCAAACGAGGCAAACAAAGTTTGTACGTCCGCGTGTTCGAAGTTGTACGCCGATTGCTCTGCTTCGTTTTGATGAAACACATCACCGTAAGTGATCGTGCCCGTGGCCGACTCACCCCAAACCAAATCGTAAATACTTTCTTTCTTTTGGATATACATGGCCAATCGTTCAATGCCATAAGCCAGCTCGCCAAGCACCGGATTACAAGTCAAACCACCGCATTGTTGAAAGTAGGTGTATTGCGTTACTTCCATGCCGTTTAACCATACCTCCCAACCTAATCCCCAAGCACCTAAGGTGGGTGACTCCCAGTTATCTTCGACAAAGCGAATGTCATGCTCTAAGGGGTCGAAGCCCAACGCTTTTAAAGATCCCAAATACAAGTTCTGCATATCCGAGGGCGATGGTTTCATGGCCACTTGAAATTGATAGTAGTGTTGCAGGCGGTTGGGATTGTCGCCATAGCGCCCATCGGTGGGACGGCGAGATGCCTGGGTGTGGCAAGCGTTCCAAGGCTCAGGCCCTATGGCCCTTAAAAAGGTTGAGGAGTGAAAGGTACCTGCCCCAACCTCCATGTCGTAGGGTTGCTGCACAATGCAACCTTGTGCGGCCCAGTAGTCCTGGAGAACCGCGATCATGCCTTGGAACGTCAACACATCGTGCTGGGACATTTGCCCTGCTCATCTAAAAGGTGGCTTAAGTTACGTGCAGTTTACTGAATCTGCCGCAATTCAGCGTGTCCAGGCGGTCCTGATTGCGATGCTGCAGGCCTAAGAACCCACGCATCGATTCTGCCAGCACTTTGGCGCAAACGCTGTGACTAAGCAAGGTCGCCCTAAAAGCATGCACTCGGGTAAACTGGCCCGGTTCGCGCAATGAACGCATTATTTTGGTGCAAACTTTTATTTTCACGCACCAACTTAGTGCAAGCAAAGCCATTGCCGAAAGTTTAACTCATTGTTTTTATTGACAATTATCCCAGCATTCACCGGTGGAACGGACCCTGCAATGTAGCTTGGCAGCGGCATACGCAAAGCACGTAGCAGCCCGAATCACCTCAATACGGTAAGAGGAAAACAACCTATGTCCGCCAGTGACGTTTTAAAGACCATAAAAGATAACGAAGTAAAGTACGTAGACTTTCGCTTCACCGACCCACGCGGGAAAGAGCAACACGTTTCTGTGCCGGTTAGTGATATCAACGCCGACACCTTCGAAGAAGGCAAAATGTTCGATGGCTCTTCAATCGCCGGCTGGAAAGGCATCAATGCCTCAGACATGATTCTCATGCCCGATGCCAGCACCGCTGTCATGGATCCGTTCGCGCGATACAACCAACTCAACATTACCTGCGACATCGTTGAGCCTGACACCATGGAAGGCTACGAGCGTGACCCGCGTTCAATCGCTAAGCGTGCCGAAGCCTATTTGAAATCAACCGGCATCGCCGACACCGCGTTCTTTGGTCCTGAGCCTGAATTCTTCGTGTTTGACGACGTTCGCTGGTCAACAGACATGAAAGGCATGAGTTACAACATTGATTCTGAAGAAGCGGCTTGGAACTCCGGCAAAAAATTTGAGGGTGGCAACTTAGGTCACCGCCCTGGCGTCAAAGGTGGATACTTTCCCGTGCCACCGGTTGATTCACTGCACGACTTACGCGCAGAAATGTGTGAAGTTATGGCGCAGATGGGTGTTGAACCTGAAGTGCATCACCACGAAGTGGGCACCGCCGGTCAATGTGAAATCGGCACACGTTTCGACACCATGGTTAAACGTGCGGACGGTGTACAGATCTTAAAATACGTTGTACATAATGTAGCGGCTGCCTATGGCCGTACAGCTACCTTCATGCCAAAGCCGATCGTTGGCGACAATGGCTCAGGCATGCACGTACACCAGTCTTTATCAAAAGACGGTGAGAATATTTTCTCCGGAGATCAATACGGTGGCTTATCGGAAACCGCTTTGTACTACATCGGTGGCATCATCAAGCATGCGCGTGCCATTAACGCTTTCGCTAACGCCTCAACCAACAGCTACAAGCGTTTGGTGCCTGGCTTCGAAGCGCCGGTTATGTTGGCTTACTCAGCACGTAACCGGTCAGCCTCGGTTCGTATTCCATGGGTTGCCAGCCCTAAAGCACGACGCATTGAAGTCCGTTTCCCTGATCCCACGGGCAACCCGTACACAACGTTTGCAGCCCTCATGATGGCTGGCCTTGACGGTATTCAGAACAAAATTCACCCAGGTGATGCGTCTGACAAAGATCTATACGACTTACCTCCTGAAGAAGAAGCAGCCATTCCAAAAGTTGCCTTCTCTTTGGATCAAGCGTTAGAAGCTTTGGACAACGACCGTGAATTCTTAACTGCTGGTGGCGTGTTCTCCAACGATTCAATTGATGGTTACATCGATTTGAAGATGGAAGAAGTCACACGTTTGCGTATGTCAACTCACCCCGTTGAGTTTGACATGTACTACAGCTGCTAATACGCGTGTAGGAACATTGGGCCTGGAAGCTTAGCCAGGCCCAGTGTTTAGTTAATTACTAAAAGATATTTTTGAGGCGGAATATAGATAGCCCCATAACGGACCTCATCGTTACGTTTGTTTCATTAACTACGCTTGTTTTCGAGGAGGGATTTGTCACTGGCGAAGTGTGCCAGGCAACAATCACAAAATGATGAACTCAGGTTCAACCACATCCAATACCCACACGCCGGTTTCAAACGGAGCCAACACCGCCAGGAGTCATGCGTTGGCTGATGCTAAAAACCGCGCCGCCGCACAGTTGTTAGACAACATGACCACAGCGATTGTGGCATTGGACAATGGCTTAAGGATTACTTCTCTTAATAGTTCGGCTGAACAATTGTTTGGCATCAGTGCCAGTCGAGCCATTGGTCGGCGTCTGGCGCAGATTGTGACGATACCCGATTCCTTGTTCGCACGACTGCGCGAAGCGGTTGAACTGGGCCAACCGGTTAATGATCGCCATGTAGCCCTAGAGCCATTCGGCTTAGACCCCATATTAGTGGATTGCTCTGTCGCACCCTATATCGATGAAAATCAGTCAGATTGTCTGCTTATCGAACTCAATGCCCTAGACCGCTCCTTGCGCATCCTTAGAGATGAGGCGATGGCGGCACAACAGGAAAATGTTAAGTCGTTGCTGCGCGGTTTAGCGCATGAAATTAAAAACCCATTGGGTGGTCTTCGAGGTGCAGCCCAATTATTGGAACGCCAGCTCGATGATAAAGAACTCACCGAATACACATCCATCATCATTCATGAAGCCGATCGCTTACAAACGTTAATAGATCGCATGTTGGGCCCCAACTCCAGACCTCGCCGAGATGAATTAAACATTCATGAAGTCCTGGAGCATGTACGTAAAATTTCACGGGTTGGCGCCAGTGGTGGTGTGTCTGTGACCTTTGATTACGACCCCAGCATTCCAGAATTTCTAAGCGATCGCGACAGACTGGTGCAGGTATTCTTGAATATTGCCGGTAATGCCCTGCAAGCGGTTGGCAGCGAAGGCGATGTGCAGTTCAGTTCTCGTGTGGTGACCAACTTCACCATTGCCGGCAAGCTGCACCCATTGGTTGTGAAGGTATCCATTACTGACAATGGTCCAGGCATACCCGAATCGTTAATCGATCAAGTTTTCTACCCCATGGTAAGCGGACGAGCAGGTGGCAGCGGATTAGGTTTATCCATTGCGCAATCGATCATGGGGCAATTAGGCGGCATCGTCGAATGCCAAAGCGAACCCGGTAATACCGAATTCACGATCTTTATACCCATGGAGCTGACGTGAACGACGAATACGTTTGGGTAATTGACGACGATCGCTCCATTCGATGGGTGCTTGAGAAAGCGTTCAAACAAGCCAACATGCAAGTCACCTGTTTCGAATCAGCCGACGAAGCGTTAGAAATGGTTCGCGCCAACGCCATTCCACCCGACGCCATCATCAGCGACATTCGCATGCCGGGCTCTGATGGCCTGGCCTTGTTGAAACAACTAAAGCAACAACAAACCGACACGCCCGTTCTAATCATGACCGCGTTCTCTGATTTGGATAGCACCGTATCAGCCATTGAAGGCGGCGCTTACGAATACATTCCTAAGCCCTTCGATGTGGATGATGTGATTGCCAAAACGCGCCGTGCGTGTCAATCCCACCGAGAAAAACGAACGAACGGTCAAACTGCTGTCTCCTCATCGACCGTTCAGAGTGAGAAGTCAACCAACGGCGAATTTAACGTGGAGGCAGCCCCCGTATTGTTAGGCGATTCCGCAGCCATGCAAGATGTATTTAAAGCCATTGGGCGCTTGTCACGGTCAAAAACCACCGTGCTGGTCAATGGGGAATCTGGCACCGGTAAGGAACTTATTGCCAGAGCCTTGCATAAACACAGCCCAAGAGCAGAACAACCGTTTGTGGCATTGAACATGGCCGCCATTCCCCATGACTTAATGGAATCGGAACTGTTTGGCCACGAAAAAGGTGCGTTCACTGGCGCGCAAAGCACCCGTATTGGTCGCTTCGAGCAAGCCGACAGCGGCACCCTGTTCTTAGATGAAATTGGCGATATGCCGGCAGCCCTGCAAACACGGTTACTGCGCGTGTTGTCGAATGGGGAGTTCTATCGCGTTGGCGGACACACGCCCATACAAGTGGATGTGCGCATCGTGGCCGCTACCCATCAAAATCTACAGGCTTTGGTGGAAGACAACCGGTTTCGAGAAGATTTGTTTCATCGTTTGAATGTGATTCGCATCGAAGCCCCTCCGCTGCGTGACCGACAGGAAGATATTCCGCAATTGATGGAGCATTTTCTGGAACAGGCAGCACTAGAGCTGAGTGAAAATACCAAAACCATGTCAACATCCTTCAAGCGGCACATTGCCAGCTTGCCGTGGCCGGGTAATGTCAGGGAGCTGCAAAACACCGCTCACTGGCTGACCGTGATGACCACCGAGCAGGAATTGTCGATTGAACACCTGCCAGTGGATTCTGCGAAAGTTCCTGACAATGGCGAGGAAGCTTGGGAAATTAATTTTAAGCATTGGGCCACACGTTTGCTGGCCAGCGGTGAATCGGATCTGCTGGGCAAGGCCGTGCCCACCATGGAACGCATATTGATTCAATGCGCCTTGAACCAAACCGATGACCGCAAACAAGAGGCGGCAAAACTCTTGGGCTGGGGCCGAAACACCTTAACGCGTAAGATAAAAGACCTAGGGCTTAACCTCGACACCTAAGGATCTGACACGATGCCTATTTCGGCCATCTTATTTGACATGGATGGGCTGCTGATTGACTCTGAAAGAGTCTCAGCGCAAGCGTTTATTGAAACCGCTGAAAGTTACGGGCTGAGCGATGTGTATGATTTGTTCTTGTCACTTGTAGGCACCAACGAAGCTGCGCATGTCATCAAGCTAGAAGAAGAATTGGGTGATCAGCTGGACTCCCATCAGTTTCGTATAGATTGGGTGGATCGATATCAAGCATCACTAGCCCAAGGCGTACCGCCCTTGTTACCTGGCGTAAAAGAGACTCTGAATGCACTGCAAGCACATAACATCCCGTGCGCCGTGGCCACCTCTTCTCACGTAGACACGGCCGAACATAAACTAAGTAGCAATGGCATTCGTGATTACTTTCTCACCATCACTGGTGGCAACCACGTAGAAATTAGCAAACCCAATCCCGAAATCTATTTAAAAGCGGCTGCCTCTATTCAAGCGAACCCTGCAACCACCTGCGCCCTGGAAGATTCAGAAAACGGAGTAAAAGCTGGCGTGGCAGCGGGTATGCAGGTGATTCAAATTCCGAATCTGGTGCCACCTTCTGAAGAGTTATTGAAGTTAAAGCACACCGTTTGCGGTGATATGACTGAAGCCTGGGCATACATCAAACCACGCATCGGCTGATTTGTGCTTTTGCATTATGCCGTTCACTGGGCATGAACCGCTTCCCAGTCCTGCATCGTATCCACATCAACAACAAATGCATCCACATCAAACGTTTTAAACACCACTGAATTCGATTCAGACTGTTGAGCCGAATCAATAAACTGCCGCGGTGGTGTTTGTGTTTTAACCAACGATGCAGCAACTTCGCCTGAAAATATAACCGGGTTGCCGCGTTGCCCGTTAACCATTGGCACAAGTACAGAGCAGGCGCTAATTTCTTGTTGTTCAAAAAAGGCACTCTGCAACTGCGCAAGATGTTCAGGCAACAACAACGGTTGATCACTCAAACAGATCATCACCGCATCCGCATCGGTCGGTAGTCTACTTAGCCCAGATAAAACCGAAGATGCCTGACCGCTGGTATGCGCTTCATTAACTACCAACTGCACAGGCAAGTCAGCCAACGCTTGCGCAACCGCTTCTTGTTCGTACCCTAAAACGACGTAGCATTCTGTAACACCCGATTGAACAACGGTCAGGGCCGCCTGGCGCACTAAGGGTTTTCCATTAAATTCCAGCAGCAGTTTATTGGCGTCGCCCATGCGCTGCGAAGAACCCGCTGCCAGCAATACCGCATAGACAACACTCAAGGGGTGCAACCACTTAGCGGATGACGACTAATCGCGCAACACACCCGCACAATTGGAGTGCCCAGTGGACACATCCCATTCCGCATTACGAGTGCAGGAGCCTTGATAGTTTCGGTGCACACGGAAACGTCCTGAGGTGGGTAAGCCATCATCGAGTTTGCGATCTAATTCGGCGAGTATGCCTACTGGAATTTGATCGCCAGTAAAAATTTCATGCGATGGGCTAATCACATCAGCGGCCTGCGCGCTGTAGCTAATTTTATAAAACCCGTTGAAGGGGTTTTTGGGACAGGTACCTGGCGCGCAATCGACATCGGAAGCTGAACCCACAGCCGCTTGCTCACCATCGAAGTTACCGTTTATGAAACCGGCTAACGACAGTTGTTGCCAAACACCCGCGCGTTCAGCGCTGCCGTCTAATTTTCCATTCCCATTGCCGGATACAGCGGCACTGTCTATTTGTGTGCCAGCAGATTGAAAATCCCCCGGCAGTGCTCGGTAGCGATCTTGAAAGGAATACCAGGCGGTACGAATACCAGAGACTTCCGTGGCCATCGATCGCACACGAGCGCTATCGATTAATGCTTGACCTTTGAACACCCCAGCCAACATGAGCCCAACAATCACCAACACAATGGCAATTTCTACTAACGTAAAACCTTCTGAACGGCGAGTGATGGTTTTTTTAGGCATGGCAATAAAACGCATAGGAACACCTCCCTGTATAACAATGCGTGTGGATTATCGTTAAAACGTTCGCCAGCATAAAACAAGCACAGGCAGTTTCGCAAGCGATCTTATGGGTTAATTGCTGACCTCACAATGAACAGGAAATGAGCTTACTTTGGTATCACACCCAACCGTGACCAACGCACCCCGTCTTCACCTCGGGACCACACAATTTGTCGGACCTTTCCTACTACGGACGTTAAATCGATGGCCCCGAATGAGCGCGAATCCAAACTCATGCCTCGGTTGTCGCCCATAACAAACATGTGACCGGCTGGCACGGTCAGAGCTTCCTTACCCGGGATCGGATCTCCCTCAAGTGCCACCACACGCTTTACCCACATCACACCCGGCATCTTAGGGCTATGAAACACCACCATATCCCCTTTAGTAACCGGCTTCGAGCACGTTGCACACCCGACACGCATATCCGCAAAAAACACATCCCCTTTCATCAACGTTGGCTCCATGCTGCCTGACGGAATGTGAAACGCGCGAACCCAATGGTCTCGCACAAAATAGGTCGCGCCATAAACCGCAGTATTAATCAGCAAAAACATCAATACATACACCCCAATTTTTTGCCATTCCAATAATCGGTAGTTGGGTAATTGTTTCGCTGTCCGCCACGCCTGCCAATGACTTAATAACCAAACAATTAAAAAGGCGAACCATAGAACAGCCAAAGCGGGTACCACCGCTGAGGCGGGAAGAACCAACGCCACTAACGCCGTCATGGGCCCCGCTATCGCCAACAAAAGCAAGCCATAGCACAAACCCCGATGCCATTGACCGTTATAAAACTGGCCCAAGCCAAAGGCGGACAGCGATAACACCACTGCTAACCAGCCTTTGCGCGGTGCAATCGGTTCATCCAGATTCATAGTTGTCTGATTCATAGTCCGTTTCCTTCACGCAACTGCGGTTCAACTAAAGGCGCCTACAAAGTACATCCCAAATAATATGCGCATCGCTTGAGCTACGCCCACACCAACACCGGTGACTAACGCTAAGCCGCGCAGAATATGTAGGTACAAGGGTGTGCTCACCGCGATGGCTTCTGCTTCGATTCGAGCCATAACGGAACGCTCAAACCCTTGCGGTGGTTTAGCAAAGCCTTCGCTTAATAAATCATCGACTTCTTTAGGTGATAAAGTCATTCGGGTATCTCCAACAAGTGCGTAAGACGTGTTCGTGCACGGCTCACGCGAGTTCGGTAGGTGCCAGGCTCGCACTCTAAAATGATCGCAGCCTCTGTTGACGATAAGCCATCCACATACGCCAACGCCAATACATCACGCTCATCATGGTTAAGTTGTTGTATCGCGCGCTTAAGCTGCAACCGTTTTTGTTCACGTTCGGTGTTGGCGCTGGGGTCGTCTGTGTGCGAACTGGTTTCTTCCAATACAACCGGATCGGTTGCTTGGGGCAGCTTGGCGTTCTTTTTCATCGTACTGAATGCCACATTGCGCGCAATGCGGAACAGCCACGTATTCCACTGGCTGTGAGACGCATCGTATCGATCACGATATCGCCAAGCGCGAAGAAAGGCTTCCTGCGCCACATCTTCCACAAGTCCGCCAGACAAACCTAAGCGACTTAAATAACCAAACAAAGACGCTTGGTGCGCGCGCACCTTCTGTGAAAAATCACAGTCGTTGCGGGATGAAGACTGGGGTTCGGACGTTGGCATAGTGTGAGTTATACCGTGGGTCCTTCGATGTGTTACATCAAGAGTTGCTAAACAAGCAATGGCCTAGAATGGCGCGCTGCCGGGCACTCGAGGAAATGGAATCACATCGCGTATGTTTTCCATGCCCGTGACGTAGTTCACAAGGCGTTCAAATCCTAGCCCAAAACCTGCGTGCGGCACGGTGCCATACCGGCGTAAATCGCGATACCAATCTAAGTGGCCCGTTAAACCGAACGCCTCTAAGCGATCATCTAATATGTCAATGCGTTCTTCACGTTGACTGCCACCGATGATTTCACCGATGCCTGGCGCTAGTACATCCATGGCAGCGACTGTTTTTTCATCATCGTTTAAGCGCATATAAAACGCTTTAATGTCTTTGGGATAATTCATTAAAATAACTGGGCGACCCACATGCTTTTCAGTCAGGTATCGCTCGTGTTCTGACGCTAAGTCGGTTCCCCAAGACACGGGAAATTCAAATTTCTCACCACAGTTTTCTAATATCGTTACAGCTTCTGTGTATTCCATGCGCTCAAAGTTAGAATCAGCAACCGTTGTAATCCGGGTAATGGCTTCTTTGTCGATGCGTTCCGCAAAGAACTCCATGTCTCTTGAACATTCATCCAAAACGGCTTTACAACAAAATTTAAGAAAGTCTTCGGCCAAATCCGCATTGGCTGTTAAATCATTGAACGCCACTTCCGGTTCAATCATCCAAAATTCGGCCAAGTGGCGACTGGTGTTAGAGTTCTCTGCACGGAACGTGGGGCCAAAGGTATACACCTTCGACATCGCCAAAGCGTAGCTTTCCGCGTTCAACTGACCCGACACGGTTAAGAATGCTTCACCACCGAAAAAATCTTGCGAATAGTCAACACCGCCTGTGTCCAAGGTGGGCAAATTCATCATGTCCAAGGTGCTGACACGAAACAGCTCCCCGGCCCCTTCACAGTCACTGGTGGTAATGAGTGGTGTGTTAACCCACACATAACCGCGCTCATGAAAATACCGATGCACCGCTTGCGCCACACTGTTACGTACACGCGTTACGGCACCGAACGCGTTGGTGCGCGGCCTTAAGTGAGCCACGGTTCTTAAGTATTCAAACGTGTGGCGCTTTTTTGCAATGGGATAACTCTCTGGCTCATCAACCCAGCCGACCACTTCCACATCGTTGGCTTGAATTTCAACCGATTGACCTTTGCCCGCTGACTCCACTAAGGTGCCCGTGATGCGTACCGCGCAACCGGCACTGAGTTTTTTAACCTCAGATTCGTAATTACTTAAGGAATCGGGCACGACCGCTTGCAAGCTGTCGAAATGAGAACCGTCATTAACGGCCACAAACGACAGACCGGCTTTGGAATCACGGCGGCTTCGCACCCAGCCAGCGATTGTGACGGTTGAGTCGATTTTTCCGTTGTCGAAAAGATCATTGATTACCGATGTAGTCGTCATGCCAGTCTCGTTGTTAAGAGGGTGTCTCCATGACCTGCTAAGCAGGCACTTAGAGCGGTGAACGCATCCCAAACATCGCCCGGTTCCTGCCCTTTTACCATGCGATCAATTTCTGCGGTCTGTTGCAACATGTGCAACCAGCTTGCCACGCTGTGTCGTTTAAGCGCTATTTTAAGTGGCGCTACCCGACTTGACCAAACCCCAGCCGCTTTTAAGGCTTTATCTGCCGGTACTCGCTCAGCAATCGCTTCCGCCGCTCGCGTGGCACTGCGAATCTCTGCGCTCAAGGCCCAAAGCACCAGCACGGGAGCTGTGGCCTCGTCCCGTAATCCTCGAACAATGCGAACCGCACGAGCGGCGTCCCCTGCCAAGGCGGCAGAGGCTAAATCGTTAATGGAATACCGAGCACTGTCTGAGACCGCGGCCAACACATCCTCTGGCGTGAGCGTGGCATCAGGATGCAACAAAGCCAGTCGTTCCACCTCTTGCGCGGCAGCCAACAGATTGCCTTCCACACGTTCGGCAATGAGATCCAAAGAATCTTTATCTGCGCTTAAACCATGGCGCTTAAACCGAGCTTGAAGCCAACTGGGTAGCTCTCGCGGCGGCACGGGGAATGCCTCAATGGTGACTCCGGCTTTGTCTAGGGCTTTAAACCACGCACTGGTTTTACCTCCGCGCTCCAACTTTACGCTGGTCACCAACAGCAACACATCAGGCGCTGGATTTTGGCAATAAGCTTTCAATTGTTCCCCACCGGCCCGACCAGGCTTACCCGTGGGTAAACGCACCTCAATCAAACGCCGCTCGGCGAACAAGGACAAACTGTCAACCGCTTCCCGAAACGCTGACCAATCTGTGTCTTCACCCGCATAAAACACCTGCCGCTCATCAAAGCCGTTGTCTCGCGCATGGGCCCTAAGTTGATCGCCCATTTCCATAATTTGCAACGGCTCATCACCGTGCAGAAAATACACAGGTGCCGTTTTCTGTTTCAAATGCGCGGCGAGTTTGTCTGGGTAAAGCTTCAAGCGAGTGACCATCATCCGGGGGACCTGAATGATACCGCAGCTAAGCGCGGAAGCTTGCCCAATCCTTGTGCGATGCTGGGTAAACTGATCCAACACAAACGGTTTGCAACGAGCACCCCACTTGAGCCCAACGCCACACCCTGAATTATCCGACCCACTGTATGCCGCCCTTAGGCGCATCGCGTTCAGTAAAGAACCCGAAGCCGCACACGATTGGGCTTTAGGCTGGATGTCAAAGCCTTGGGTGGCGTCCATGCTGGCACGACGCTACCGAGTAAGCTCTGAAAAGACAGTTTGTCCTGCCGCCGGCTTAGCCTTTCCAAATCGAGTGGGCTTAGCCGCTGGATTAGACAAAAACGGGGACTATATTGATGCCCTCGGGGCACTGGGTTTTGGGTTTATTGAGATAGGCACCGTTACACCAAAAGCCCAATCGGGCAACCCACAACCGCGCATGTTTCGGTTACCCGAACATAACGCACTGATTAACCGGCTAGGCTTTAACAACTTAGGGGTGGATCACTTAGTCAAGAATGCAGAAAACCGACGATGGCAAGGCAAGCTGGGCATCAACATTGGCAAGAACGCCAGCACGCCGTTAGAAAATGCGCACAGTGATTATGTGCATTGCTTAGAACGCGTATACCCCGTCGCTGACTACATCACCGTCAACATCTCTTCCCCAAACACAAAAGATTTACGTCAGTTGCAACACGGTGATGCCTTAGCCGAACTGCTTGAGCCGGTGATGAATCGACATGCCCAGTTAGCCAGCCAACACCAAGGCAGTAAGCCGCTGTTTGTGAAAATTGCACCGGACATGGATGATTCAGCCATTGAACAGTTTATTCAAGTCGCCAGTACCTACCCGATTCATGGGGTGATCGTATCGAACACCACCTCACGCAGAGACCTTATTGATAGTCACCCGCTCGCAGCCGAAGCAGGCGGCTTAAGCGGAGAAGTGCTCAGAGACTTTGCCAATGATCGACTCAGTGCGGTGAAGAAGCGGCTTCCCGCAAACTGGACACTCATTGGAGCCGGTGGTATTTCAAGCGGGCAGGATGCGGCAACAAAACTAGTCCTGGGCGCAGATTTGGTGCAAATTTACACGGGCTTCATTTATCACGGGCCGAGATTAATTCAACGCTCAGTTGAGGCGACCGTGTAGTTTTACGCACACCCCCGCGGGGGTGTTTTTCACGTTTCAAGTGTCTTGTAAAAACATTCTTTGCGCTTGGTTGTTGTTTGACGAATCTTACCGACTGGCTTATCTGCCGATAGTCGCACCAGACCATCCTCGAGTCATCCAGTCAAAACCTGGCGCAGGTGCTCTAAATACTGGCCAATAGGCCCAACTCCCACCCTAACCATTCAACTAAGCACCCCTCAGAACGGGCAGCGTTTGCTGTAAGTTTTCGCTAACAGTCGGGTTTGTGAATATTCACCAGCGAATCTTCGCTTAATACCAGTGTGAATAAGAAGGTCAAACCATACTGAAGCTACCTACTCAACAACAATCAGAAAAAACACATAAACATGAACATCAAATCCCTATCCGCTGCAGTACTTTCAATCACACTGGCTGCCTGCGGAAGCGAAGGCGTAATTAATCCTTTGCCAACTAACCCCAGTCAGTCGGTAAACCCAACTAATGAAGTACCAAGCACCAACCCACCTCAATCGGCTCCCGCTGCTCCGGTTGCAACGAGTGCCAGTCACGAACAAATTACGCGTCGATTTGAAAACCACCCGTTGATTCAAAGTGGAACTGCATCAGGTGATCGATTCGATTTTCGAAGCCAGCAAGTCACACAGGTACGGGAAACATTAACTGGCAAAGGGGTTACGGTGTCTATTTCCGATGCGAATTTCAGTTCGTCATCTGTTGCAGTTACCAGTGAAAATACGTTTTACGCATTTTGCACGGGCGGGCGATTGGGTGTAGCTTCCGATACGGATAACACATTCGTCAACAATGGACTAACCAGTGACAGTTCCAATTTTTTCAACACTTTCAATTCCGCTGATGAAAGCTTCTTAGGATACTGGGACGTGGCTGATCTGACGACCACGCTCGAAGATGGACAAATATTCAACGGCATCGTTCTGATTCCAATGATCGATGTGTCTCAATTTCCAGATGTGCTCAGTCAAAATTTACCTTACCCTAGCCCAGGGCAGCAAGATGTGGTGACTGGCGGCCTGGTTCTCACGGACAGGGGCGAGGCACTCGCGATACTACCTGTATTATTTCAGTCATTCACAGCGTTAAACGCCCAAGGCCTAACCTTTGCAGCCTCTGATCAAGAATTGTTTCCATTCGTGGATCCAAGCTCGATTTGTGGAAGAATCTAATACTGCTTGAGTATCGTCGACATCGGCGATACTCAACTTCCGGACGAAACTTTTACAAAGGAACGGTGGCGGCGTGCGTACCGTTTGCATCCGGCTCACCGGTTACGTATCGTAAAATATCCACCACTTGTGCAGGCGTTTGCGCCCAACCTTGTGCAGCCCCATCAACCTCTTTCAACGGGTGAATGATGTCGTCATCGTGTAGCGTGACATACGGTTTACCCAAGGCTGAACACATACCCGCATCAAAGGCGGCGTTCCATTGCTTGTACTGTTTCCCAAATCGGATTACTGCAACATCGCACTGCGTGATTAACGATTTTGTTCGCATCGCGTTAATACGAGAGGATTGCTGATCACGTAAATAGCCTGCTGGGACTTCGCCTAATATATCGCCTGCAGCATCACTGGCACCGTGGTTGGTCACCGCCGAAACAAAGCGTAGTGGCAGCTTCTGTGATTCAGAAGCCGACATAATTTGCTCACGCCAATCGGTGTGAATTTCACCCGACAAATACACCGTCCAAATCGTTGACATCGTGCTTTCCCTACTCAATTTTGTTTTGTTAATCCAAACCCATCAGCACGCGCACATGCCCAGAAGCGGAACGTGACAGTGCGGGCAAAGCGTAACCGCCTTCCAGCATCGAAACAATACGACCATCTGCGTGTCGGTCAGCCACATCCATAATTTGTTTGGTAATCCATACATAATCCATGTCGGTTAACAGCAAACCTGCCAATGGATCTTCTGCGTGCGCATCAAACCCCGCACTGACAATGATTAGTTCAGGCTTGAAGGTATCCAATGCTGGAAGCCAAGTTTCCATAATGGCTTGTTGAAACTCAGGACCTTTGCAGCCCGAGACCAGTGGCACGTTCACACGCTGGTTGGCCACATTGTCTCGATACCCACCGGGGTATAACGGGTGCTGAAACGATGAGCAAAATAAAATCTTGGCGTCCCCATCGACAATATCTTCTGTGCCATTGCCGTGATGCACGTCGAAATCGAGGATGGCTACACGTTCCAAACCGTGCTTCTGAATAGCGTGACGAGCCGCTAAAGCTACATTGCCAAAGAAACAAAATCCCATGGCCTTATCGAATTCGGCGTGGTGCCCAGGTGGCCGGGTTAAACAAAACGCATTATTTACGCGCTTTTCAATAACTGCATCGGTTGCCAATAAGCCAGCACCAACGCCTCTCAAGGCAGCCGTCAGGGTGTGTGGGTTCATGGCCGTGTCGGCGTCTAACTGCACAGAGCCAATATCAGGTGCCGATACAAAAATATTTTCTATATAGGCCGGTTCATGCCCCATGAGCAATACCTCACGATCAGCAATAGGCGCATCGGCATGCACACAATGGTCATACAAATCTTGCTTTTTTAGCTGATCAAGAATGACATCAATTCGAGCCGGGCATTCGGGGTGCCCTGGGCTAATTTCATGCAGCACGCAATCTGGGTGAGTTACTAACAAGGTTGCCATAATGGCTGCCTGGCTCCAATCGCTTTAGAATAGGCGACTATAGCAAACCAAAACGGACCTCAATGACCACTTTGCATCTCGATGCGCTGTTAAACCCACGCTGCATTGCGGTCGTGGGCGCAAGCGCACGCCCGGACTCGAAAGGGCTGGCGCTGGTGCAAAATATAGTCGAAGGGGGTTTCGAAGGCACACTCTATCCAATAAACCCGCGTTACAACGACGTAGAAGGCTTGGTTTGCCTGGATTCCATCAACGAGTGTCCGACTGATCCCGACCTCGTGGTCATCATCAGCCCGGAACGCACCATCAAAAAAGCCTTAAAGCAATCGGCTAAGCGTTCGGTTCGAGTCGCCATTGTGATGTCGGCGGTGGAGGACAGCGCCGCGCTGCACAAACAAGCCAGAAAACTCAATATCCGTTTGCTAGGCCCTTACTGCGCTGGCCTCATTCGACCCAGCGCTAAACTGAATGCCTCCTACAGCGTGAACGTTGTCAACGAAGGCCGCATTGGTTTGATTAGTCAATCCGCCTCATTAGCAGCGTCTCTTTTAGATTGGGCGGAAGCCGCCAATGTCGGATTCTCTGCCATGTTGTCCACCGGTAAAGATTCGGATATCACTTTGGGTGATTTACTGGATCTTCTAGCTGAAGATCATCACACCCGCGCCATCATTGTGTATGTGGATCACGTGATAAACGTGCGCTCATTCATGAGCGCGATCAGTGCTGCTGCACGAATTAAACCGGTGATTTTGATGAAGTCGGCGGTGGATGCGGCTGAATATTGCGATGTGTATTCGCAAACCGGCGAAGTGTTCTCCAGTGATACGGTGTTTCAAGCGGCGATGCAACGCGCGGGCGTGGTACGCATTCGTACCTTTATGAATTTATACACCGCAGGGCGTATGTTGGAATCGGGTATGCGAACCCAAGGCCGGCGTGTGGCCATTGTAAGTAACGGTGCAGCCCCTGCGTTACTGGCGGTTGAACGCCTTAAACAACGAGGCTTAAGTGCACCTGCTCTCCCCAGGGACATTCGCCTAGCCCTGCGACCTAAATTAAATCCCCATTGGAGTCGAGCGAACCCGATCGTGCTGCGCGAATCCAAGCAACTGCCTGAAGCCTATGGCCATGTGTTGCAATCACTTCAAGCGCAAAAGCAATACGATGCAATCGTGGTCATTCACGTGCCTGATTCCATCACAACGCCAGAAGATGTGGCACAGGCAGTCATCGATCATCGCCCCAAAAATTTACCGATTGCGGTGGCTTGGATGGGAGACAGCGTGGTGAGAGAGGCGCGTAATCAATTAGCTGAAGAGAGTTTACCCACGTTTAGAACCCCTGAAAGCGCCATCGATTGCATTGATTTCTTACATCGCTACTACACCAGCCAACAACAGCTATTGCAATTGCCTAATCCCACATCACGTACAACGGCGGCCGATGTGCCGGCTGCCCGCGCGCTAACAGCGCAAGCGTTAAATGAAGGTGAACGTGTACTTGGCCCACAAAAGGCGCGGCAGTTGATGCGCTGCTTTGACATTCATACGCAACCTGCCGTACGAGTGATTGATGAAGAGGATGCCGTAAAAACTGCCAATGACATCGGTTATCCGGTGGCGATTAAATTGGTGTCACCCAACTTAATGCATAAGGCGGCGGTGGCAGAAACCCGCTTGAATGTGGAAACTGACAATGAAGTGCGTGATGCGTTCAACCAAATGAAAAACGCACTGACCACACGCCGACCAGAAGCTGAGTTTCGTGGCGTGTTAGTTGAACAGATGCACCAACAGGCGCACAGCCGATCATTGTCGCTGGGCATTCACCAAGACCCAACCTTTGGTCCGGTTATTACACTCGCGATCGGTGGTGACAATACCCCCATTAACCTTCATCGTTCTGTGCAGTTGCCACCACTGAATCAATACCTCATTGATCAAATGTTGGATGAAGCACCGATGAAAGCGTACTTAGACGCTTGGCAATACAAGCCAGCGGCCAGTCGAAGCGCTGTGGCATCCACATTACGACGCTTATCTGAAATGGCCACCGAGATGCCCGATATATTTTCACTCGACATCAATCCCTTAGCGGTATCAGAAACACAAGCGGTAGCGCTTGGCATTCGGGTGGTATTGGAACGACGAAAATTACAAAGGCCTTACACCCATTTAGCCATTCATCCCTATCCGTTGAAGTGGCAAAAATGTATCACCAATAAACAGGGTAATACCTTTTTGCTACGACCCGTGCGCCCGACTGACGGTGGCAACATTCGAGAACTCGTGAAAAACATGTCAGCCGAATCACGCTACTTTCGGTTTATGCATGCGGTTAACGATTTGTCTCCTCGCATGGTGGTGCAGTTCACTAAGCTGGACTACGATCGACAAATGGCGTTTGTTGCCGTGCCGGAAGAGTCGGATGCCATTGTTGGAGTAAGCCGATACACCATCGACAGTCGCCGAATATCGGGGGACTTTGCTATCGCCATTGATGACAACTATCAAGGCCAAGGCTTGGCGACTCAATTAATGCGTCATTTAATTGAACACGCCCGGGCACAATCGTTAGAAACAATTAGAGGCGATGTGCTGCGCACCAATAACGCGATGCGCGGACTCATGGAGTACTTAAACTTCAAAGGCGAACTCGATCCTAACGATTCGGAAGTGATGGTTTACACCTATACCCTGTAAACTGTTTCCATGCCTACGCACGATCCCAAACTCAGTACCGATTCCCTCACACTGCGTGATGATGTCACCATCGCACTATTACGCCAACGTGAACCCAATATCAACAGCGACACTCGCGTGCTGTGTTTGCACGGTTGGTTGGACAACGCCAACAGCTTTGTGCCCATGATGCCGTATCTGCCCGATATGGATCTAGTCGCGGTGGATTTACCAGGCCACGGGCACTCCTCGCATCTGCAAGGCCCCTACAGTGTGCTCGACACAACGGTGCGTTGTTTAGAAATCGCCTCAGCCTTGGGCTGGGAAACCTTTCACGTGGTCGGCCATTCCTTAGGTGGTTCTCTCGCACTCATGTTGGCCGTAGCCGCGCCCGATCGAGTGCTAACGACCACAGCGATCGAATCCGCCGGTCCACTCGCTGGCCCACCTGAGGACTTCGCCTCTCGCCTACAAAAAGCTGCGGACGATCGAGAACACCCGGAACGCTATCAATCCAGAACTTTTGAAAGCCGAGAAAAAGCCGTTGAGTCGCGTTTAAAAGCTGCCAAAATGGATCGCTTATCGGCAGAATTAATTATTCGCCGACAGGTGCAAGAAACCGATGACGGCTTTACTTGGCGATTTGACCCCGCCCTTCGCAACACCAGCTTGTCTTATATGCAGGAAACGCAAGTGGAATCCGCCATGGCGGCGATTCAATGTCGAACCCATATTGTTGTTGCCAGCGATGGCTTTATCGCCAAACGAGATGAAACTGGCGCGCGGTTAGGCGCTGTAAAAGATCTACTCATCACGGAATTACCGGGCTTTCACCATCTACACATGGATACGCCGGAGCCAGTGGCGGCAGCCATTAATCGCTTCTTGGGTACGCGACCTGCCTTAGGTGGATAGACTGAGCGGGTTTGTATGGTGAATACCACGTGTTAAAAGGCGAGCAATAACAGCTTATGCCCGCCTTTTAACTCTAGCCATGATGCAGCTTAGTAGTTGGTGTTTTCCACCACGTTGCTTGCCACATTAGGGAAAATTACTTCAACCCGTCGATTTTGTTGACGTCCAGATTGATTATCGTTACTCGCTACTGGTAAGGTTTCACCAAATCCCCTGGTTGATATTCGGTAGGATTCAACCCCTCGCAACACCAACGCTTGACGAACTGCATTGGCGCGATTTTCTGATAGCTGCATATTGTAGCCATCATCACCCATTGAATCGGTATGACCTTCGATTTGAACGCTCTTCTCTGGATGTTCTTGCATAAAGTTCGCAATGTTATCGATGTTTCGTTCAGCGCCAGGTTTTAAAGTGGCTTCGTTCACATCAAACAACACATCGCCTAAGGTCAGCACCATACCACGCTCAGTTTGTTGCGCTTGCAGTTCAGCCATTTGCTGTTTTAACGCTTCTGCTTCTAATTTCGCACGCTCAGCATTCACCCGTTCTTGTTCCAACAATAATCGCTTTTCGGTGATCTCTTTTGAGCGCAAATCGAGTTGAGCTTGCTGGCGTTCCTTATCCATAGAGCTCAGAGTTTCATCCGCCAGATTGCGTTCAACAATCAGCTTGGCTAAATCAATGCGCTTTTGCGCCAACGTGGCGTGATGAACCGTGGTTGACGTTTTCTCACCACGCTTATAATTTCTTTCCGCCGCCGTTAAGGACACTTTGGCCGCATCCAATTCGTCTGAGGCGTATCGCACGGTGGCCTCATCCGCGCTGGCTGCTTGATATTCCGCGCGAGCCCGTTCAAGTTCAGGAATTTTCTTTGGCGCACCGCCACAAGCAGTCAGAAGCGCTGCTAGCGATACACACAGCAATGTTGTGTTCAATTTCATGTTTTTCTCCAGTTCGTGGTGCAGGATTACTGAACGCTCTTGATGCGCTGCAACTCCGTTTCCATCAGCTCTAAGCCCTCTCGGGACTCATCAACAGCAGTGCGGGATTTGGCCAAATCCGCTTTCGCTTTAGCCAGCTCAGCATTGGCCAGCGAGGCATCAGCGGCGCGGCGGGCTTTGACGAAATCCCCATTTTTCATATGAGCATCGGCTTGAGCTTTCTGCTCCTGCGCGGTTCGAAGCTCAATGGGTGCGTATTCCTTGGCGCCGGAGGCTTCAGCGTTTTGCAACGCAGCCTCAGTCAAGATCAGTTCTGAGGTGGGTTTCGGCGCGCTAGAACAGGCACTCAACAGTAACAGGAGGGCGCAAGCACCTGGCACTACTCGATTTTTCATTGTCATTGCCATATCAGCCTTTCGTGGTCTTAAACAGAGATAGCGGCACGACTTGTGAATCATCTGAACGATATTCAGTTACGCATCGGTCAGGTTTCCAAAAGTACAGACCCCCCTGAGCCACATTTCAATCTGTTCCACCCAGCTAAGCACTTAAGCATTCAATCATGACAAGAGGCACACATTCCCGGGTTACAATTCCGCGGTGAATAAAAGCACTCGCATTTTAAGTTTTGACGATGTCATCGAGCTGTGCGGCTCGGTGTTCACATCCCGTGGTGGCGTCTATAAAACCAGCGGCAAAGTTCGGGATGTGCAGTGGAACGCCGATAAGCAATTACTCACTGCTGCCGTCAAAGGCACCGCAGCCGACCCCTACCGGCAGCGTGTGCAAATTGAAGCGCATATGCTTTCGGGCACCTGCACCTGCCCAGTGCAATACAATTGCAAACACGTGGCGGCAGCTCTGCTGACTTGGATAGAACAGCAAAACACCCAACCCACTGAATCCGATCAATCATTACGCGCCATTAATCGATGGCTGCAAGATATGGTCATCCAAGGCAAGCAGCTCGACCCCACATTAGAACAACACACACCGGGAGAGCCACTGCTGTTCTTCCAATTGGATGAAACCAGTTTGTCGCAGCATCAATTGGGGGTTGAATTGCAGATCCTGCAAAGTCGCTTACTCAAGCGCGGCGGCTACGGCAAAGAAACCCCCTATCGCTACCACGCGCACTTTCATCATCCGGATTGGGTGCAACCCAGCGATCACGCCATTCTTGAACTTGCGATTGGAAAAAATGCTGACATTAGCTATCGAACGCTCGTGATTGAGGGTGATACCGGGCATTTACTAATGACGCGACTGCTATCAACCGACCGATGTTTTTGGGGCGCTAATCGCGACAAACCCTTAACGCAGGGTGAGCCACGCAATCTAAAAATCGACTGGACCCGTGAGGGCGAGGAAGATTATCAATTGGGTGTGTCACTGGAAGGCACAGACTCTTGGCACCTGGTGCCCACAGAACCCGCTTGGTATTTGGATACCGAAAACCAAGTGGCGGGTTTGTTAAAAGACGTTCCTCCCACGGGCTTGTTGTCACGCTTGATAAAAGCACCTTCAATTCCCGAAGCGCACGCGCAAGCGATCAGTAATTACTTGGCTTCTCGCCTGCCCGCGGCCAATTTACCGCTGCCCACAGAACCCAACTTTGAGCGGGTCGTTGTGGATGCACAGCCCATCCTAATTTTGCAATCGAAAGAAGAAAGCGCTGACATTCGTGATTATTTCGCGGCTATTCATTTTCGGTATGGCGACTACACACTGCCATTTAATGGGCATAAAACCGAAGATACCTTAGAGGGGAAAACCCGCGACGGTAAACCCTTAGTACTGAAACGCAATCTGATGCAAGAGCACAAGTTTGCAACACATATCGAACAGCGATTTCCCAATTTTGCCCACGCCAGCGAATCTGACCCCGAATTCTATTCCATTGCCGATCGAAAACCGAGAACGAAAAATGTGTACGAACTGGCCTCCGAATGGCGGCATCTTCTAGAGCAACGCGATGAACTGGAAGCCGAGGGTTGGGAAATCATCAAGCGCGAGCCATTCGACTTATCGTTCAAACCGATTACGCAAATTGAGGCATCAGTTACCGACAGCAGTATGCGTTCGTCTTGGTTTGACATGGCACTAAAGCTAAACCACGAAGGCCAGCGTTTTGATTTGGTGCCTTTAGTTATTGAATGGTTAGAGACCGGTGAACGCGATCAACCCATTTTATTGCAAGCCGAAACCGGCCAATGGTTAGAAGTCTCCCCTGAAATTTTCTCTCCTATAGCGGACACCCTGCAAGAGCTGTTTAACCAGCGCAGTGATGATGGCAACATCCAACTTATGCGCGAACATGCTACCGCCTTAGATGAATTCCAAAATCATTGGGAGTCACACGGTTTAGAAGTACGCTGGGACGGCGCCGAGGAATTAATGCAACTTGCCGAAAAGTTGCAATCGTTCGAAGGCTTGAAAGCCATCGAAGCACCGGTTAATTTGCACGCTGAGCTTCGTCCCTATCAGTTAGAGGGTTTAGCTTGGTTAGATTTTTTGGCCGACTTCGGCATGAACGGCGTACTCGCCGATGATATGGGGCTGGGAAAAACGCTGCAAACACTTGCACATATTTTAAATGAGAAAAAAATTGATCGACTCAAAGGGCCTACGCTGATAGTGGCCCCAACTAGCCTGCTGGTGAATTGGTCTCGAGAAGCAGAACGCTTCACACCCAGTTTAACCACCATGGTGTGGCACGGTGCGGATAGAAAGCAACGCCAACCGAACTTCTCAGCCTACGATATTGTTATCACCAGTTACGCGCTGGTTAACCGTGACTCAGGCCTACTGCAAGAAGAAGCTTTCCAGATGATTGTTCTGGATGAGGCGCAGGCGATAAAAAACCCCAGTGCCAAAGTGACCCAAACCTTAAAAGAATTTCAAGCTCCACGCCGCTTATGTTTGACCGGCACACCGCTTGAAAACCATTTAGGTGAATTATGGAGTTTGTTTGATTTTCTGATGCCAGGTTTACTCGGCACACGAAAACTCTTCACCAAACACTTTCGCACACCCATTGAGTCGCATCAAGACACTGATGCACAGGTGCGATTGACGCAACGCATAAAGCCGTTTTTGATGCGCCGACGCAAGGAGGAAGTGGCGTCTGACCTACCACCAAAAACCGAAATAATAAAATCCATCACCTTAGCCGGTGAGCAAGCTCGTTTGTACGAATCCATTCGCGTCACTATGGAACAACGCGTACAAGAAATATTGCGCGAACGCGGATTGCAGCGCTCACATATTGAGTTACTAGATGCCCTGTTAAAACTTCGACAAACCTGCTGTCACCCTGCACTCGTAAAGTTAGACAGTGCGGAAGGGATATTGGAATCGGCAAAAACTAAGCTGCTGTTATCGATGCTGGAAGAACTCACTGCGGAAGGTAAGAAAATACTGTTGTTCAGTCAGTTTACCTCCATGCTGGAAATAATCGAAAAGGAAGTGCAGGAAGCCGGCATTCCCTATGTGAAACTCACCGGTCGAACTCGTAAACGCGAAGACGTTGTAGATGCTTTTCAAAACGGGGAGGTACCATTATTTTTAATTAGCTTAAAGGCAGGTGGTACCGGACTCAACTTAACAGCCGCCGACACGGTTATTCACTATGACCCGTGGTGGAACCCTGCGGTTGAAAATCAGGCCAGTGACCGAGCGCATCGAATTGGGCAAACTAAACCTGTGTTTATTTACAAGTTGGTGGCCAGCAATACGGTAGAAGAGAAAATTCTTGGCATGCAAGAACATAAAAAACTGTTGTCTGATGGCATCATAAACGCGGATAAAAATCCATTATCCAAACTTACCGCGGATGATTTTTTAGAGCTGTTCGCGGACCCCAGTGATGAAAGAGGCGCAGCCTAGCTAGGCTAAACATTAGGCAGCATCACCTCGCTCTTGCAACGCCTGTCGGATACGTGCATGTTCATCTTCTGTGATTGGATAAGCGCGCATAACCCAAAGCGCTGATAATTTAAAAAAGATGCACGGTACGCCATACATTACGGCCAATGCCGTCAAACTGCTTTGCGAGTTACTACCGCTCGCGTCAAAACCAAACGCATCCAACAACGGAAACGCCATCCCAATCGCCAGTCCATAAGAAAGTTTGGATGCGGTTCCCCACATCGCAAAAAATAATCCTGGTCGCCGATAGCCGGTTTGCAATGCATCCCATTCAATGATGTCACCATTGATGGCAGAAGGTAGCGCTAAGTCTGCTCCCGTTGCAAAGCCTGTGCAGGCAACGATGACAATGAACAACCACAAGGTGGATTCTGACAACCAGGGCGTCCAGATAAAAAACACGCAGGCGAGCACGATGGCCACAGACCAGGTTTGATGCTTACCCAAACGTTTTGCCAACCAAACCCAAAAAGGCACCGAGAGGGCTGCACTGATAAAATACAAAAACAGCAACTGCCCAGCCATCGCCTCACTCGATAATACGTGCGTGACATACAATAAAAATAGTGTGGCAGGAATTGCATTACCAACTGCATTTAATAGAAAGCTCAATAGCAGTTGCCGAAACGGATTAGGATTACGCAACAAGTCACGCACGGCGGCAAAGGTGTTGTCGGGTAACTTAGTCTGACTCACATCCGGCACACGAAGGGCAGCCCAAACAGTGGACAGCAACAAAGTTGTTAACGCCAATAGAGCAATGACGGTCAGTGTTTTCCCGTAGCCTTGCTCTCCTCCGGTACCGATAAAAACAGGCACCAACAGCGCTGCCATGGTTCCAGCTAAGCCGAATGCCACGCGCACACCCGTCACACGTGCTTTTTGATGATAGTCCGGTGCCAGCTCAGCGCCCCAAGCCGACATGGGCACAACAGAAACTGTTCCGGCTATGTAAATTGCAATCGTCCACATCAACAAGTACAGTGCGCCTGCATCAGCCGGAGGATTGAATAAAGCCCATACGCTCAGCGCAATTGGCAAAGCGGCAGCCACAACAAACACTTTGCGACGGCCAAATTTAAACTGAGATTGATCTGACCAATAGCCCACGATAGGATCGGTGACCATATCCAATAAACGCGCGATGAGCAGTACGACACCGATGGCCGATAAACTCAGATTGGTGGATTCGGCGTAAAAGGTGGGGACGATGACTTGCAACGCGATAAAGGCGGCGGCTAACGGAAATGCCAAACTGCCATACGCGAACAACACACCACGCGCCAACTGAGTTGAAGGCGCGCTGTTGTTCTCTACCATATTGTTTGAGTCGCTTAGTGGCCTTAGTTGATGGGCGGTGGATTTGGCACCAACTCAATCAAACCCATCCGGGAGGGGTCTTGCCAAGTTAAATCACTTGAAAATTCGGCAGGCTGTGCAGATGGTGCGCGCCAGCCAAATTTAAATTCTCGATTCTGGCCATCAATATCGTTGTTGATTTGTACGTCGAATCCAAATGACTGGCCTATGGGTATTTGCAATTTTGTTAAATCAAGGCGAATTTCATAGGTGTCTTGGCTCGGGCATATACACATCGCGAACTCCACCCCATCCAACCCAACAATGGGCACAGAATTGATACCCGTTTCCGCCCGACCATCGGGGTCGAGAGATCCGTCTTCTAATCTGGACCGATTACGCGTTCCCAAACCTAGTTTCATTAACGGCAGGGTCAGGTGATAGTCGTCTACACCATCGTAGGTGGACCCTTGGCTGCGATTTCCATCCCAAAAAATGTCAATCGCATCATCGTGCCAAGGTAAAGTCGAGTCTCCCTGCGAGGTTCGATTCTCGACACTTTCACCCAATACAAACAAGTACAGAAACTGGCTGTCGTGTAAAGCGCCCCAACGAAATTCGGTACTACCTTCGGGACGATCCGGATCAAAGCCCAGCATGCGGTTATCGATTTGCAAATTATTGCCGTCTCGATCTTGATATTGCGCTTCACCCCAAACCAAATCGTAACTGCCGTCAATAACCGGCGCTCTGGCCGGATCAATGCCAGCGATAAAAGCATCGGCGCGGAACAGACCGGGGTCAGTTGATAATAAGGGGTCTGAGTTTTCCAAGCGTTCAGCTAAGTTCGGAACATTGTCATTGTCGTCATCTAATCTAGGGTATCTTTCCAAGTCCCCGTCGTTGTCACCCACGGCATAGTCATCGTCAAACAAAATCACAGCGGTATCACGAGAGACTTCTGGATAGGTCATGTCAGCGATTGCCAGTAACAATTCACGACTGCGAAAAAACTCAATCCATTCCACCCGCAAAACCACATCTTCGCCTTGTGGAACTTGCGCAAAGCCTTGGTAAATAAAACCGTTAGCTTGTGGCGTTAGATTTAAGGTCGCACCATTCAGTGTCACCCGAGGATTCACTTGCGCCTGATTTAATGCTCGCTCACGAAGAAATTCGGGCGCCGCTATTTCCCACATGGCCGTGTCTTGCGAAGTGGGTTGAAAAATGGATTGCTGCTCTCGGTCTGAGCAAGCCGATAACATCAACGCGAAAACCCCAGCAAGCCATGGCATCCCGTAAAATTTCGACCCACCAATCAATTCTTTCATTATGTGCATGGTGTCATTGTCGCCCAGGCTGATTGATGGTGACGGTAAAATCGCACAATCCATCTTCACAATTGCTTGGTCCTGGGTTCGATCCTGGCCCAGATGAGCGACCAGAGTTCGCTAAAGCGCCAACGAGTGCGCCCAACACCAGAGCACCTGCTACGAAATACAGCGGCTTACGTTCAACAGTTTTAGTGGCTGCTTCTGCGATGGAAGGTTCGACCTCGACTTGCGGTACTTCGATAAAGCGGATGAGCGGGCTGAAATTGTACCCACGCAAGGTGCGATTGCCGCTGACATCCCGCGCTTCAATGTAGTACTCAATGGATCGAGAGTCTTCTAAGCCGGTGGGAATTTGCACCGTGAACGTGGATGAATACGACACGCGATCCATATCAATACTGGTGTAGCTGGTTTCACCCTCGAACCGATATAAGAACCGCACACTGGCCAGTTCGTCATCGTCTGCCACGGTGGCTAGAAAGCTTTGCCGCTCTGCAGCGATTTCCGATTCGACCACCTCGTGCTCGATGATCGGGGGCTCCACATCCAACGATTGTGCAACGGCATCCACCACCGTGACAAACTGCGCAAGACAGAACCAGGTTAAACATGCCAGCCTGATCAATAGATTGTTCGTCAAACGCGATTCCTCGTCCACTGTTCGCCCACGGGTCAAAACGGATTCCATCCGAATTCATCAAGCCTACATAGAAAACGTTACACTGTGGAAAAACCGTTAAAAAACAACGCGGTAATAATAACAAATGCTATTTGAACTCACCACAGTGAACATCGATATTGCGTGTTACCACAAGGTAGCCGCAACACTGTTGCATAATCGACCCCCTAACCACGATTGCTTGCGCGTAACGTTTCCATGAATAAATACAGACGCTACCTACCCATTGTCGCCGTCCTGCTGGCCGCACTTGGACTGAATTTAGACCGATTTGGGATCGATTTAGATGCCCTCAGCCGCGGCCAATCGCCCTTCTCCTCCCAAGGTACAGCAAATTCGTCGGGGAACTCAAACTCATCGAATGGTCAGTCTGCAAGTACCGGGAAGTCTAGCAGTCACTCGAGTGGGCAGAAGTGGTCTGATACATCCCCAAACATTAATTTATGGCATGTCTTCGAAGGTGAAATAAATCGCAGCGGCAGTCCAACCGGCTACCACTCCCGACCCGGCGGCCAAGATGCACCCAACGCTCGAATCGTGCGCATTCAGGACAGGCCTAATCGACAGGGTGTTTATACGGCTACTATCGAAGTGCGTGACGGCAATCAATGGAAATCGAAGTTCTCCACTTTCTTCCCAGATTCATTATCACGGGACGAGGTAATCGACATAATTTTGCACGCCTATAAAAACAGTAAGAATAAAAACGAAGCGCCTTGGGAAGGCCCATCCGGGGCCGGATACCAGATCCGGGGTTACACCTCGGGGAAAGGCGGCATTAACACCGCCTTTCCCGTTTACGTCAAATAACCGCAGTTAGGCGTTGCCCGAATCCACCCTTGTTTCGGTGGATGGGGCATGCTTGGCTTGTCGACGCTCACGCACTTCTAGCGTAACGCGTACGCAGCTAAGCGCTGCGAGTAAGGCCAATAGAAACCAACCCAGTGAGCCACCACCGTTACTGGTTGAGTGACGCGGTGCGTTAAACATCGGTTGCTGCGTATCTTGGCGCGTGGGTTGAATGGCTTGTTGAGCGCGAACTTCCCGAGCCATTCGTTCGCGTTCCACGCGAGTGGCGTTGTTACGCGCAATGCCGGTGGATTCAAACACGTCGTCGCGCAGCACTAAGAGAGAGGTGTAATCGGTGACGATACCGGCGTCAAGCGCGATGTCAGTAATTTGATTCTGCGAGTCCTCGCTCTCCCCAACCAAGTCCTGCACCGCTTTTAGCGCCTCGATAGTTGAGTAAGCCCATAAGCGTTCGAGCTCTGGATGGGCGGTGTCTTCCGGTGGAAACGCAGCCTTGGCTTGATAGGTTTTTTTCTCTCCAGACACTTTTGCCTTTAACGTCACTTGGGCAAGGCCTGAACCAGAATACTTTCCCAGTACGTTTAACTGCTCACCACGATATACGCGAGAGAATTCATGGGGGCTTAACTCGGAAACCGCTACACCATCTATTCGAATCGATACATCATGTAACGCCTCATGCGTAGCTTTACTCAGCATTTGCAACATCAGTCCATTCACATCATCCACCGTCGATACATTCATCGCAAAGCCTGATGTGTGGTGAGTTATAGCCGACAGCAAAGGTTTATTCGCACTGTTGCCCATCACCGCAGTGAATACACGCAAGTCCACTTTATTCAGTAATTCAAGAAAGCTTTTCGCTTCGGTTGTACCAACATTCGCCACCCCATCAGTCACTAATAAAATGGAGGTGGTTCGATCACGATCGATTAAGCGCAAGCCTTTTTCCAAGCCTTTATATAAATCGGTGCCACCGCCGGTTCCATGCTGTTTAAGTTTTCTTACGGTGTCGCTAACGTTGTTGGCCGTCGCCTGCTCAAAGCGATTCGTCATCATGCGAGTCGAATTAGAAAACGTCACCACCGCGTATCGATCATTGGCATTTAACGCGGCAAGAGATTGCTCAACGCCAGCCACCAAGGTCGCGTAATCACCCGCCATTGATCCGGATGAGTCTAATACAAAAATCCAATCACGCCCTTCTGTGATGGGTGCTAAATCGATGCCCGGTGTTAAGGTCAACATAAAGGTGCCATCGGCAGCGCCGGCTTCCTTGTAGGTCACTAAATCCATCGCTCCCGGCAGATTTTCAGCTAATCGCCAATACACAATCAGGTCTTTATTTAATTGAAATGCCGCTTGATTATTTACGTTGGTAGAACGCCCTGGGCTTTGCTCATAAGTTAAGGTGTCATTGCCATTGGCTGCGGTCTCTAGAGCCTCTCTCTGGGCAAGATCGGTATCACTTAAATTCTGTCCCATCTGCGCACCATGACCTGCAACCGATGCAATGCTGACTTGCCATTCACCACTATCGAGCTGCTGAACGGACGCCTGCCCGTAAGGCACACGAATGGCATCAACCGGATAAGCCGAACGCAAGTGCAACCGAAACGAAAATTTGGCTTGCACCGACTCATTGCGTGTCCAAAAAGATTCTGTGTTCGCATCCAGCTCTGCTTCCTCTAAGGGATAGGCATATCGACCCATGCCATGATCTATTGATGCCTCTTGCAAATACACCAGACGAACCTTCACTGATTCATTTGCACGAACCGGTGACACTCGCATATCGAAGTGCTTGTATTCCTCCTTTTCCACTAATGCGCTTTCTCGCCCGTTAGACACTTCCTTAGCGTATCGATCCCGCGCCTCTTGCTTTTTAAACACCTCGGCATGAACCGGTTGCTCATCTATCCAGTAAGTGAATTCACCCACCGACGCTCGGTGTGGTACGGGAAAGCGATACAAGGCCTCCAAATCACGCGCGTGTGGATTTGAAAACACTTGGGTGACTTCGGTAACGGTGAATCCGTTCTGTATGACAACTTCTACTTGTTGCTCGGTTAACTCCAACTCCGCGCCGCCGTTGACGGGCGACATAAGCCCTGCAGCTAGGCCGACTTTTGCTCCCACCAACAGTGCGGTTGAAACCACTAACTTCAAAAATAAGTGCCTCATATGTCATTTCCTTCGTTATATTAAACAATGTTCAATTTAATCGCACCAAAGACCCTATATCGGACTCGGCAAGCAGGATATTAAACAATGTTCAATTAAAAAGGGGGATTAATTTAAACATTGTTCAAAAACTGTGTCTGATTCCGTCCTTATGGCCTGTGCGCCCGCTATACTGCGCTTTCATACCCGAAAGCCAAACATTTTTATGGGACGTCGCAGCGAACATAGCCGAGATGAACTTCGCACTTTAATCATCGATGCGGCCTTAGAACTTATCAAAGAGCAGGGCTCGGGCTCTGTCACGGCTCGACAAATTGCCAAATCCATTGGCTACACACCCGGTATGTTGTACGCGGTGTTTAAAAACCAGCACGATATTTTTTTACACGTCAATTTATGCACGTTGGAATCATTGCAACAGCACTGCATTAACAGCTGCCGCAATCAACCCGACCCCGCCAAACGCCTACTACTACTCGGTAAAGCTTATTGGTCATTTGCCAGTGAGCACACACATCAATTCGATTTATTGTTTGCTCGACATGAGTCGCAAGACGCCGAGATCCCACCGGCGTTACCGGTTCGCGTGCAAGCCTTATTTGCCTTAGTGGAAACCGCACTGGTGGAACTCCTATCCCCATCCGATAAAGATCCCAACAAAGATCAAGTCGCATTGGCTGCACGTGCCTTGTGGTCAGGTGTTCACGGTGCAACCGAGTTGGGTTTATCAGACTTATTTTTTTTCTCACCCGAGAATTCAAAAACCGATGCCCCCAATGCCGCGCAGCAATCTGAACAAGTCATCGACACCCTAATTCAACAATTTGTGGCAGGTTGGTTGGCTACGAATCCGATTAAATGAAACCGATATACATGAACTATTCACTTGCGGTACCGGATGCTTATAAGAATTGGGGTTTTGTATTGATGCAGTTTGCTTGCATTGCCTTATGTTTTTGGAACGTCAATTTTGAGTCGCTCCTTCAGTTACCGCTTGTGAGAACTCTGGTTTGCGTCGCGCTTATCACGGGTGGAATCGCGAATGGGGTTTGGGCATTGTGGGCAATGGGTTCCAACACGTTCTCCGTGTTACCCAAACCCGTGGCAAACGGCAACTTATGTATTTCCGGCCCCTACCAATGGTTAGCTCACCCGATGTACACCTCGGTGTTAATGATTTGTTTGTCGGCGGTGATTATCAACCCAACAGGATGGCGCATTGCCGTGTTCATTCTGCTGGTGATCGTGCTGGCGGGAAAGTTAAAATTTGAAGAGGGTCTGCTCGCGCGTCGTTTTTCAGATTATGAAAGCTATCGCAAAGCCCGGCACCGTCTCGTGCCAGGCATCTGGTAGTTGTTAGTGGGCGAAGCCGTCGCTTCGCCCTTTATTTTGTGTCGCGAGTTAGCTTTAAACGCCTACTCGCCTCCTCCCTGCTCAACCACTCAAATCAAATGATTTGATCCGCAGCGGTATCACACTGAAGCCTGGGATTCGCGTTGGAATTTAACACAGCAGCCCTTGATGTAAACCTACGGCATCAGAAGCTGTGAACTGTGCCTCACAAATGAGTCCACTCTGGTTACACTGAAGGCTCTCGCTGCCGCTGTTTCGATAATGATGTCGATATCCTCCGAGGAGCTAAACCACCATCGCCGCATGGACGAGCGCTTAGCGCCTGTCATGTTCGGCTTGGCCATCGCGTTTCTCATTCTCCTTGCTGCGTTGATCGTCGCCATGGTGGACATGCCACGCGTGGTCGAGCTAAGCCTGTTGGAGTCAGAAGATCAAACGCTAAGCGAACACGTGCGCGCCAGATTGGTCAGCGCCGAGCGACTTGGCGGGCATCTACTCACCCTGTTGTTATTGCTTTGGCCATTGTTTATTGCAGAGTCCTTATACCAACTCACACAGGCAAAAGCGGCAAACGCCACCAAAAAACAATGGGGATTAAGAGTGGCCGCAGCGGCAATTCCTCCCATACGCTTGGGCACCCCATCCATGGCTTGGGACGGTCGAGTCTGGCTACCAGTCATGAGCTGGGTTCACCCCAGCAAAGCATCCAAACAAATGTTAGCCCGTTTTTTTGGCAAACCTATGATTGCCATCGCGCTGCTGATACTGCCCATTTTATTGTTAGAGTTCGGATTTAAATCCTTAGTGGCCAATCATTTCTGGTTACAAATGCTCATTCATTTGGCCACGGGTTTTATATGGTTTGCCTTCACGGTTGAATTTATCTTAATGGTGAGCGTCAGTGATAAAAAGCTGGCTTACGTTAAGAAAAACTGGATTGACCTAGCCATCATTCTATTGCCGTTAATCTCTTTCTTAAGAGGTATACGCGCGCTTCGCTTGGCTAAATTAGCCAAGGTGCAACAACTGGCCAAAATGGGCCGGGTCTATCGCATGCGAGGCTTAGGTATGAAGTTGTTTCGTGCCTTGCTTTTATTTGAGGTGGTGAACCGAGTACTGCGCATCACACCAGAAAAACAACTCGACAAGCTTAAAAGTATTCGCCAAGACCACATTGAAGAATTGGAAGAGATTGATCTCGAGATTGCTAATTTAGAACAAGTAATACAAGACAAAAGCGCTCAGCTTAAGGAATAAGTCGCATGTCTCTGTGCGCGATACCATCTTCTAAGTAGTCCTCGGACACCACTTCAAACCCATAGGCAGCATATAAACCATCCACACCCACTTGAGCTGAGAGTTCAAGTGTGGAGTTTGGATAATGAACTTGGCAACAAGCCAAAACACGTTCCATCAGTTGCTGCGCTAATCCCGTTCCACGATACGGTTTTGCCACCACCACTCGACCAATACGCACAGCTGCCTTTTCACCCAACGCCGCATCAGCTGCTAAAATTCTGGCCGCTGCGACAACATGGGCACCGGCATCCGTTGCAAACACATGCCGTGTTGTGGGCAACGCATCCAACCCATCGAGTTCTGCGTAAGCACAACGCTGCTCCACCACAAACACATCCACTCGCAGCTTCAACAGGTGATGCAGTTGCACGGCGCTTAGTTCAGCTATAGAGGCATCAACCCAGTTGAGTTCCTCACTCACGATTCAGTAATCCGGACACGTTTTGCGCTTTCCAATTGCTGATCGAGTGACACATCATCCCCGTCAACAGTTCCTGCACGATGGGCCTCTCCATCTCGGTAACGCACTTTGCGTGGCCGAGTACGGGCTAGATCCTGCGAGCAGGCCTCTCTGACTAGCTCCAATTTCTTAACCACCAAGGCGTGATCCAAAGCAACAGTGTCCGCTTCGTTCAGCGTCGGTTCAGTCAAACTTGCGCGCCGCTCCTCATCAATGGCTCGGCAGCGGCGCATGACCGAAATGGCAAAGCCCACCCGATAGTCAAAACTGGCCGAGCGACCAGGCCCGACATCCCCGTTCGCTTTGCGCGCCTTCAATGAGCGCTCCATGGCGTTAAATAGATAGTTGTATGTCAGAGGCGCGACTTCGGCATCTACACTGAATCCGCGGAATTCAATATTCCCAGAATCCACACACAAGCAATCGTGCAGCAATCCCACCGACGCACCCAAAACTGAGACATAGGCCGGGGTGGCTCGATAGCCCTTACCCACCTTGCTGGAACTGAATTCAGGCGTCTCCAAATCACTCTCAGAAACCCCAAACCGCTCCATCAGTGAGCGGCAGCGGCGCAGGGCAATTTCGGCCTCATGAGGTGAGGAATCAGCCTCTTGCGCCATGGCGTAGAGCTTTCTTATTCGCTCAAGTAGCTTGCTGCGTTCCAAAAAAATACCTTCTAATCCAGCACTGTGGCGTGCCCCACAACAGCTTACCGGACCTGATGGGGGTTCAAAGGGGTTGACCTTGGTTAAAATTCAGGCAAGCTATCTGGTTATGGGCGTATTGCCCGTTTAACACACAACTATAACGACACACCTGGAGAACCGTATGACTCGGAAGACATTGTCTGCCGCCGTCTTGTTTGCACTCGCCGCTCAAGGCGTAATGACAGCCGCTCAAGCTGAAACTCTGCGCTGGGCTCGTGCGGGTGATTCGCTCACCCTCGACCCTCACGCACAGAACGAAGGCCCCACCCACACCCTAGCGCACCAAATTTACGAGCCCTTGCTGCATCGTGATATGAGCGCATCGGTCATCCCGGCTTTGGCCACAGAATGGGCACCCACCGAAGACCCAACCGTTTGGCGCTTCAAACTGCGTGAAGGCGTTAAATTTCATAACGGCGAAGACTTCACGGCTGATGACGTGGTTTTTTCTCTCGAACGCGCCATGAAGCCCACATCAGCCATGAAAGAATTACTGTCTTCAGTGGCTAGCGTAACCAAAGTGGATGATTTCACTGTGGACATCACCACCGATGGCCCAAACCCACTAATGCCGAGCAACCTCACCAATTTGTTCATCATGGATTCGGGTTGGACAACCGACAACGATTCAGCCGAACCGCAGGACATCGCCAACGGGGGTGACAACTTCGCCGCTAAGAACACCAATGGCACCGGTGCCTTTCAATTGGTGTCACGCGTTGTGGATGAAAAAACCATTCTCAAAGCCAATGATGCCTATTGGGGTAAGGATGAATTCCCACTGGAAGTTAGCGAAATTGTCTTCACCCCTATCCAGTCTGCGGCAACACGCGTTGCTGCCCTGTTGTCGGGCGAAGTCGATTTCATACAAGATGTACCCGTGCAAGATTTGGCTCGCGTCGGCGGCACTGACTCGCTAAAAATTGTGAATGCTGCGCAAAATCGAACAATCTTTTTCGGTCTGAACAGTGGGGATGAGGATCTCACCAGTGATAACGTTGAAGGCAAAAATCCCTTCTCTGATGTTCGGGTACGCCAAGCGATGAACATGGCGATTAATCGTGATGCCATTCAACGCGTAGTGATGCGTGATCAGTCCTCACCCACAGGGGTCATCATGCCTCCGTTCGTTAATGGTTGGACAGAAGCGCTTGACGCCTATCCTGCTGTTGATGTGGCTGGCGCTAAAGCTTTGATGGCAGAAGCTGGCTACGGCGATGGATTTTCCGTGGTACTCAATTGCCCGAACGATCGTTATATCAACGACGAAGCTATTTGCCAGGCAGCGGTGGGTATGTTTGCGCAAATCGGCATTACAGTGAATTTGGATGCTAAACCTAAGGCTCAACACTTTCCGTTAATTCAAAACAGAACAACGGATTTCTACATGTTGGGTTGGGGTGTTCCAACATTTGATTCCGAGTACATCTTTAACTTCCTCGTTCACAGCACCACCGATGAGCTGGGCTCGTGGAACGGTACTCGTAACTCCAATCCAGACTGGGACGCCAAAATTGTTAGCTTGGCCTCAGAAACGGATTTGGATAAGCGTAACGCCACCATCAAAGCAATTTGGGATGGCGTGCAGGCTGAAACTTTATACTTGCCAATCCATAACCAAGTTTTAAATTGGGGCATGAACAAGAGCGTTAACTTTGATGTGCAACCTGAAGATCAACCGCACTTCAAATTCTTAACATTCACCAAGTAGTGGTTATTGCAACCCAGTGCCGCGCTCTAGCGGCACTGGCTGTTGTTACTGTAAACTCAGGCCCACTCGACGTCAGTGGTATCAACGGTGAGGCCACCTAAGTGTTTGCATACATCATTCGGCGCTTTTTTCAAGGCGCGCTCGTTCTGGGCATTGTTGGCTTCATTGCCTTCAGCATGTTTCGCTTTATTGGCGACCCCTACGAAAATATTCTTGGCCAAGACGCTACCGTGCTGGATCGTCAGGCGTTGGAAGAGCGGCTTGGTTTAAACAAACCCATCGCGATTCAATATCTCAAATTCCTGGGCAACGCGATGCAGGGTGAATTTGGCGTATCCTATCGAAACGGAATTCCCGTTTCAGAAATGATTGCGCAACGTCTGCCCGCCACCATTGAATTGGCTATCGTTTCTGCCCTGTTCGCACTTTTTCTTGGTGTTTTATTGGGCGTCTATACGGCGATCAACCGCGATGGCTTCCTCGCCAATTTCATCATGACAACCTCTTTAATTGGCGTCTCCCTACCCACGTTTTTGATCGGCATCCTACTCATCTGGGTGTTCGCGGTGGAACTCAATGTACTACCCTCATTCGGTCGCGGCGAAACGGTAGAAATATGGGGTTGGAAAACTGGGCTGGCCACAGCATCTGGGCTTAAGTCCATCATCTTGCCCGCCATTACTTTGGGCTTGTACCAAATGACCTTGGTTATGCGTTTAGTCCGTTCGGAAATGTTAGAAGTGCTGCGCACCGATTACATCCGATTTGCACGAGCGCGCGGGCTTACTCGACGTGCAATTAATTTCGGCCATGCGTTGAAGAACACCTTGCTACCGGTCATTACCATCATCGGGATACAACTTGGACAAATCATCGCCTTCGCCATCATTACTGAAACCGTTTTCCAATGGCCCGGTGTCGGCTTGCTGTTCATCAACGCCGTTAACTTCGTCGATGTTCCCATCATGGCCACGTATTTGTTGTTGGTCGGTTCCTTGTTTGTAGTCATAAACCTGGTGGTGGATTTACTCTATGTGGTCATTGATCCGCGCTTACGTCTTGATGGCACGGAGGCACGCTAGTGAGTGATTCGCGCTGGCTTCGGTGGTGGCAATCGGATGTGATGTGGTCGTGGCGTAGGTCCCCGGTGGCTATCGTATCTACCGCCGTGTTTTTTGCTTTGGCATTCGCGGCTATTTTCGCCCCATTGGTTGCCCCCTACACACCCTTTGATCCGTCCTCGTTAAATTTAATGGATGGCTTCACAGCTCCAGGTGAAACCGGCATGGGTTCAGGAAATAAATATTGGCTGGGCACCGATGACCAAGGCCGCGATATTTTCTCAGCCATTTTGTACGGTATGCGCTTATCGCTATTTATAGGTGTTATGGCCGTCACCTTGGCGGCCATTCTGGGCATTTCACTGGGCTTGATTGCGGGCTACTTTGGTGGCTGGATAGACGCTGTCATCATGCGTATTGCAGACATACAACTCACCTTCCCATCCATTCTGGTGGCCATGTTAATTTTTGGTGTTGCACGGGGTTTAACACCACCAGAGTTGCGAGATCAAATGGCCGTGTGGGTTTTAATCATCTCAATTGGTTTATCCGATTGGGTGCAATTTGCAAGAACCGTTAGAAGTTCTGCGATGGTGGAGTCACGCAAAGAATATGTGCAGGCCGCGCGACTCATTGGCCGTAGCCCGATGATTATTTTGAGGAAGCATCTATTGCCGAACGTGATGAGCCCGGTGTTAGTTATTGCAACCATCTCATTAGCCTTGGCCATTATTTTAGAAGCCACCCTATCGTTTTTAGGTGTTGGGGCGCCGCCAACTAAACCCTCTCTAGGCACACTCATTCGCATCGGCCAAGATTTTTTATTCGCGGGTGAGTGGTGGATAATCTTGTTTCCATCACTGACGTTATTAGTGCTTGCGCTATCAGTCAATCTGTTAGGTGATTGGCTGCGTGATGTTCTTAACCCTAAGTTGCGCTAACGCATGACGACAAACGCTCTATTGGAAGTGAATAACCTCACCGTTGAAATACCCACTCGGCGCGGCACTTTAATCCCGGTTAACGAGGTCAGTTTCAACATTGATCGCGGCGAAATCGTTGGCGTAGTGGGTGAATCGGGCGCTGGGAAGTCCATCACCGGCTCGGCCATTATCGGGTTACTCGACCCCCCTGCACGCATTGCTGGTGGCAGTGTGACCTTGCAAGGCAAGCTCATCAGCGACATGAATGAAAACCAGTTACGTGACATACGCGGCAAACGTATCGGCACCGTTTTCCAAGACCCACTCACTAGTCTCGACCCGCTGATGTCTATTGGCAACCAGCTCAGTGAGACAGCCATGGCACATTTAAATATTGGCCGTGACCAAGCTCGAGAAAAGGCCTTGCAAGCTTTAATTGATGTCGGCATCCCAGCGGCGGAATCTCGACTCGATGCTTATCCCCACGAATTTTCCGGCGGTATGCGCCAACGCGTTGTCATCGCACTCGCACTCATAGGCGATCCTGAATTAATCATTGCCGATGAACCGACCACAGCATTAGATGTATCGGTGCAAGCGCAAGTGTTGATGCTACTTAAACGTTTATGCAAAGAGCGCAACACCGGTGTCATGCTCATCACCCATGACATGGGTGTTATTGCCGAAACTACGGATCGCGTGGTGGTTTTATACGCAGGACGTGTCGCTGAAATTGGGGATACTCGCCAAGTGCTGACTGCTGCCATACACCCGTATACCCAAGGATTGGTTGGTGCCACGCCGAACCCAACGAATCTTGCCAACAGCCAGGAACGGCTCAACCAAATTCCAGGCACCATGCCAGGGCTTTTGTCCATGCCGGCGGGTTGCCCCTTTCACCCGCGCTGCTCAGAAGTTATGGAAGTGTGTAAAACCACCTTGCCCACGCTCAGTCAACGAGAGAATTCCACCATTGCCTGCCATCTGGGTGCAGAGGCAAAAACATGAATGAATCGTTAGTCACGGTACAGGCGCTCACCCGGGTTTTTGATGTATCCAAACCCTGGTTAAATCGCGTGTTAGCCAGAGAGAAAAGACAAACGCTCACAGCGGTGGATTCTGTGGACTTCAGCATCGAACGCGGCAGTACCTACGCGCTGGTAGGAGAAAGTGGTTCAGGTAAATCCACCATCGCGAAAATGTTAGTGGGGCTACTCAGTCCAACTTCTGGACGAGTGCATATCGATGGTGTGGATTTAGCCAACGCCAGTGCTGCGGATATTTCAAGCACTCGTAAACGTATCCATATGATCTTTCAAGATCCCTACGCCAGCTTGAATCCACGTTGGCGCGTTCGCGACATTGTCGGTGAACCGATTGATGCGTTTATGAATGTATCAGCCACTGAGCGAGCAAAAAAAGTGGATGAACTGCTTGAAAAGGTCGGCTTATCAACCAAAGATGGCGCTAAGTTTCCGCATGAATTCTCCGGTGGCCAGCGCCAACGCATTGGTATTGCGCGCGCCTTAGCATCAGACCCAGAATTCATCGTTTGTGATGAACCCACATCAGCACTGGATGTTTCGGTGCAAGCGCAGGTGTTAAACCTCATGCGCGACTTGCAAAGAGACTTAGGCTTAACCTATCTATTCATCACGCACGACTTGGCCGTTGTGCGCTACATGGCCGATCATGTGGGTGTTTTGTATTTGGGACGACTGATTGAATCAGCCCCGCGGCAGCAACTGTTCGATTCGCCCGCACACCCGTACACTCAAATGCTCATTGATGCCGCCCCCAGGGTGGACGGATTTGGTCGAGATCACGAAGCGGTTGACGGTGAAATTCCAGACCCGATATCACCGCCTAGCGGGTGTCATTTTCACCCCCGGTGCAAACAACGAATAGATCAATGCAACCAACAGGTTCCTACTGTTCAACACGCCGATGACCGATCAGTCAGTTGCCTGCTGCACAGCCAGGGGCTGAATCTTTAGCCTTAGGGCAACAATACCGCACGACCCATATAGCTTGGATCACGCCAGGTAAAATCGTTGTCACTGTCGACCCCTATCGGATGGCGCCATCCCCATTTCGCGTCTCGATCCCCCGCATCATCGTCATCATCAATTTGAACTTCGAATCCAAAGGTTCGGCCCAATTCAATGTTGAGGTCGCTGATACGAATAGCGATTTCATAGATATCTTGTCGCACCCCATTGGATGCATATTCTGCCGGTGCTGTTGGCCCATTCAACGGCCCTGTTGCGAAAACCAAGCCGGCTGGCAACGGCACTGAATTCACCGACTGATACACCTTAGGATCTGCGCTCGTACTGCTGTTTGAACCACCATCCATGGCATCTAACAACACGACGTGCATACTAAAGTCATCCACCCCATCGTACTGAGCGCTTTGGCTGTTATCCCCATCAACAAACAACTCAATACTGTCATCGCGCCATGGCTTACGTATTTCTTGTGAATCGAAATGATGCTCACCGGCATCATCAACGACAATTAGTAAGTACAACCAAGTTCCATCGTGCAGAGCCAACCAATGATGGTTCTCCGCTGGAGTGTCATCCCCCGTTGCTGTGAACATCAAATTACCAACTGACAAGCGATCTCCGTTCACATCCACATGCACAGCGTTTTCCCATTCACCCATAAATTGTGTAGTGTTGGGTACGTAGTTGCCGGCACGGCCATCAATGACGGGCACTTGATTAGTGGGCACACGAGGAATTCGAACTGAGGCCGACAAAAAGTCTGCACTGGCATCCGACATATTATTTGGATTAGTACCTAACACAAGCTCTGTGATATTCGTAACGCCATCACCATCGCTGTCCACATCCAGGTTGTAACTCTCGGGCGTGATGTCAACCGATTCCGTTATAGGACCCCGGACAAACACATCAGCTTCTAGCACCACAACGGGTTCAATGCCAATCGATGCGCGCCAAAGTATTTTCCCCTCCCACTGTTCCTGTTGATTAAGCGGGAGCACGGCGGTGTAGTTACCTTGGCTATCACAGCAATCCATGCGAATGAACTCACCATCTGAGCCTTGCAACACGGGCGTGAGTTCACCAATACCTGCTGTGGCATCCAACAGGTTGGGCCGATCGAGTGCAACACTCACCTCAGAAACAGACGGTGACGTATCTGGATTCGATTCAGGATCGGGTGTTGGATCGACATCAGGTTCAGGATCCGACACTTGCGAAGGTTCTGGTTCTGGTTCTGGTTCTGGTTCTGGTGACGGTTGTACTGGCTCCACCAAAATCAATGCAGGCTCCGTACTTGGCTCTACGACCGTGGTGGGGACTGCTTGCTCTTCTTCCGTGCTCGGAACAACGACGGTATCACTGGGCTCGGTTATTGAGACCTGTCTGCCACACGCACTAAGGCCTATTGAAGCCACAATAAGCAATATCCATCGCAACATGGTTGTATTCCGTCGTAGTAAATTCTGGTGCCAGCGATTCCCTCCAGACTGGCCTAACCAACCGAAGACGAACCACCACAGAATTCGATCTTAACGCTGTGCAACGCTGTTCGATACCTACGGGGTCGGGTTGCCAAACAAATTCACAGCTTTTCACCAAGCTCAGCAGGAGATTTCCCATGCATATCGGCGTTCCAAAAGAGATTAAAAACCACGAGTATCGCGTGGGGATGACTCCAACCAGTGTTAGAGAGCTGGTATTGGCAGGGCACCAAGTTAGCGTCCAAACCGATTGTGGCGTCGGTATCGGACGCACAGATGACGATTACCGAACCGCTGGCGCTGAAATTACCGACGGCCCAGAAGCGCTGTTTGAAAAGTGCGACATGATAGTCAAAGTGAAAGAGCCGCAAGCTTCTGAAAGAGCCATGCTTCGAGAAGGGCAAATACTCTTCACGTATCTTCACCTAGCCCCAGACCCAGAACAGACTCGTGAACTGGTAGACAGTGGCGCTGTTTGCATTGCGTATGAAACGGTCACCGGTCCTGGCGGAGGTTTACCGCTGCTGGCCCCGATGTCGAAAGTTGCGGGCCGTATGGCGGTTCAAGCGGGTGCTTACGCCTTAGAACACCCACACGGTGGATTAGGTATGTTGCTCGGCGGTGTGCCGGGTGTTGATCCTGCCAAAGTGGTTGTCATTGGGGCCGGCATGGTGGGTTCGCACGCCACGCACATTGCCGTGGGTATGGGGGCGGATGTTTGGGTATTGGATAGGAACCCAGATGTTATTGAAAAGCATTGGGAACAATTTGGCCGCGGCACAAACAGCGTGTTCTCAACCGCAGATGCACTCGAGCATCACGTACTAACTGCAGACTTAGTTATTGGAGCGGTTCTGATACCTGGAGCCTCAGCTCCAAAGCTCATTACAAAAGATATGGTAAAGCGTATGAAGCCAGGCGCTGTCATTGTCGATGTGGCCATTGATCAAGGTGGATGCAGTGAAACCTCACGCGCAACCACACACGCGGAACCCACGTACATTGTTGACGATGTTGTTCACTATTGCGTAGCGAACATGCCAGGCGGCGTGCCACGTACATCCACATATGCGTTGAACAACGTCACCCTACCGCACGTATTAGCGCTGGCCAATAAAGGTTGGAAAAAAGCGCTCTCTGATGATGCGCACCTTATGGCAGGATTAAATGTTTGTCATGGCAAAGTAACCTACGAAGAAGTTGCCGAAACATTGGGGTACGAATTCACCGAGGCGAGTTCTTTACTGAACTAGGTGTATGCTGTGATTTGGTAAAATCTGAACCGGCTCCTATAAGGGGCCGGTTTCAGTTTTGAACTTTAAAAAAAATTAATTCCAGCAACCGAGATTCCCATGATTCGATTTGGCGTTTTGTCCACGGCAAAAATTGGTGTTCAGCAAGTCATTCCCGCCATTCAACAATCTCAATTTGCGACAGTAACAGCCATCGCCTCACGCGATGGCAAGAAAGCCAATAAGCTAGCCCAGTCGATAAACGCAGAGCACGCCTTCAGCTCTTATGAAGAATTACTGGCAAGTGACGTCATCGATGCAGTGTACATCCCCTTACCCACTTCTCATCATTTGGAATGGACGTTAAAAGCCGCTGCTGCAGGCAAGCATGTGCTGTGCGAAAAGCCTATCGCCTTAAAAGCACAGGATATTAAAAAACTCATTAAAGCTCGTGACAAGCACAAGGTTGTGATTTCCGAAGCTTTTATGGTGGCCTATCACCCACAATGGCTTAAGGTCCGTGAGCTCATCTCAAAAGGAAAGATTGGTGACATCCGCCACGTCCAAGGATCCTTCAGCTACTTCAATGTGGACGAAAAAAATCTAAGGAATAGACCCGAATTAGGCGGTGGTGTTTTACCTGACATTGGCGTGTACCCCACTGTGGTTACCCGTTTTGTCACTTGCGCTGAACCTTCCAGAGTTCAGGCCAGTGTCGACTTTGACCCCAAATTCAAAACAGACCGATACGCCAGCATCAAGGCCGACTTTAACGATTTTGAGTTATCGTTTTATGTGTCGACTCAAATGGCTTTGCGCCAGAACATGGTGTTCCACGGCACAAAGGGGTTCATTGAAGTGAACGCCCCATTTAACAGCAACATTTACGAAGGTTCTGTGGTTCGGCTACACAATGCCAACCACAGTGAATATCAATGCTTTCAGTTTGCCAATGTCAATCAGTACACGCTTCAAGCCGATGCTTTCGCCCAGGCCATTAGCCAAACTCCAAAGACTGCCAAAAAACCGACTAAAAAGTCACTAGCCTCACCCGTATTCAGTTTGGAAGACTCCTTGTTGAATCAACGAGTTATTGACGCAATCTACGGCTCAGGGGAACGCAAAGGTAACTGGAAAAATATTTGAATTATGATTATTATCATGAAATATAACCCCATTAAGGGGGTCGGCACGATTCCCGCTTAGAGGTCATTGTCTACCGTTAACAACAGTGTGGTGAGTTGTCATGAGCGCATCGCAAAATCCGCATCCTGAAAAGGATGATGAGCTTTTTGAAGAACCCGATTACGACAAATTCAGCGATGAAGAGCTCGATGCTTTGTATCGGGGCGAATCTATTGAATCGGTTAACGCCCATCAAAAATTAAACTCACCCACAAGCTCGCATGTGAATGTGCAACCTCCTACTGCTGATGAAGACATCGAAGTAGAAGAAATTGACCCAGCGCTTGAGCGAGAGTTACAAGCAGAACTGGGCGATGAAAGTTTTGATAGCGACGATGACTGGGACGCCATGGACGAAGACTTCGACGACTTATAAGCTAGTCGTCTTGCCAGCTCGCCCCAAAAGTTTCTAGCAGTGCAATCAATGCCTCACGCTGCTTAGCGGGATAAGCCAACATTAACTGCACATGTTCAGAAAAATCTCGAGACTCGATCGTGGTCTCAAGCTCAACCAATCTATGCTCTAAAGTGTTTAGGTTCGAATAAGCCAAGGTTATGCATAGATAGTCACGAACCACCACCGGTTGTGTCACTAGTTGTTGTAACGCTTCACTCACCGCTCCACTGTAAGCTCGAACCAGGCCCCCAGCTCCGAGCTTTACACCACCAAAATAACGCGTAACCACCACCAAGGTGTTGCCCAAGCCTGAATGTTGCAGTACGTTGAGCATTGGTTTTCCTGCAGTACCTCTGGGTTCTCCATCATCGCTTTGATCGTGTAAGAAAAAATCGTTCGGTCGTCCAGCTACCATGGCCCAACAATGATGATTGGCATCTGTGCTATTTTCGCGTATGCGAGCAATTTCCACTTTGGCCATCGCACGGCCGTCCACGGGCAAAACACGAGTGACGAAACGGCTGCGTTTGACTTCTAATTCAAACCTTTGTTCTAAAACCGGGGTAAGGTAGTCATCCATTAAACTTATTGTAAGCCACCACAACATCAGCACCTGTGATTTTAATCCCTATCCTTTTTTTGGTACTTTTGTTCATCGCCCCAAGCCTTTGGGTTCGCTGGGTCATGTTCCGATATAGCGCTAACTTGGCGGGCATACCAGGCACCGGTGGGGAACTTGCTGCGCATTTAGCTAAACGATTCGACATCAATCAACTGGTGGTGGAAGAATGCGGAAAGCTGCAAGATCACTTCGATCCAAGCGCTCCAGCCATCCGCTTGTCCCCCGACAACTTCAATGGCCGATCCTTAACGGCGGTGGCTGTCGCGGCACATGAAATTGGTCACGCCATTCAGTGGTCACGCAAAGAACGGGTTTTCCGTTTACGTACGCGATATGTACCACTGGCCAAACGATTACAACGAATCGGCATTCTGTTTGTGTCCGCAGCCCCCATCATCGGTTTAATAACCAGGCACCCAATCGGGATAGCTGCGCCTGTGATTGGTGGGCTGGTGGCGGCCATCGCGGGCGCTGCTACCTACCTCATCGTGCTTCCTGAAGAGTGGGACGCCAGCTTCAATAAAGCCCTGCCTTTATTACTGGAAGGCGAATACATAACGCCTGAGCAAGAACCTGCGGTACGAAAAATTTTGCGGGCTGCAGCCTTTACCTACGCCAGCAGCGCTTTGTTTTCTGTCTTGGCCGTTTGGCGATGGTTGCCGTTACTACTCAGGCGCTAGTTCGCTTATTATCCATTCTCTAAATGCCTGCACTTGCACATTTCGCCGAGCTTCTTCGAGTGTAACAATGTGGTAAGCGTGTTCCACTTCACTGCGCTTTTCAAATACAGGCACCAAGCGCCCTTCATTGATATCGTCTTGCGCCAATTGCTCAATGGTTAGCACGACACCTTGACCAGCAATAGCCGCTGATAACGCCAGCAATACACTATTGAAGTAAATGTTATGCGCCGGTTCAACCGGATCCACCCCATTATTTTTAAACCAGTCTGACCATTTGGGTCGTCCCTCATAGGGGGATTCGTCATGCAACAAGGTGTGATTTTTTAAATCACTGGGCGAGTTCAATACTGGTGAAACGGCATCATCCAAATAACTCGGACTGCACAACGGCACAGCATCCACATCCATTAATTTTTGAACTTCACAGCCGGGGTAATGCCCGCTGCCAAAGCGAATGGCTAAATCGATGTTGTTAGACTTCAGAATTTCCGCACTGAGTGAGGGAGAAGTGGCATCGTTATCAATCAATGAAGCACTGCCTGAAATGCGTAAGTCAATCGTAGGATGAGCCGCGGTAAATCGATGCATTCTGGCCATCAACCATTTCGATGCGAAGGATGGTGAAGTCCAAATGTTCAGTTCTTTCCGCTGATCCGCCGATTGCATGCGCCGAACCGCGCTTTGAATGCTTTCAAAACCAGATTGCAAATCCGAAAGGCCAGCCGCACCGGCGTCCGTTAAGGCTAACCCACGGTTCAAACGGTGAAATAGCGCAACATTTAGTACATCTTCCAGCTGCCTAATTTGCTGGCTCACTGCTGCTGGCGTGACATGCAGCTCTTCCGCCGCTTTGCTAAAACTGCCCACGCGAGCCGCTACGACAAAGGCGTTCAGGGCATTCAGGGGAAGTGTTGCTGCCACGTTACATTCTGCTTTAAGTTTTACTTACGGGGGCTTAAAAAAACTATCGTTTGTGAAAAGTGCTGCCCAGCCGTAAATTGATCACCAAGGCGAGAAAACAGCTAGTTCGACCACTCGTCAACTGTCAACAACTTTATATGATCAGGGGCTCAATATGTTCCAACTTTTAAAATCCTTAGCCAAAGGCTACGAAAGCTACATGATCCATGTAGGCCGTAATCGGGCACGCAGTGTTCTGATGATGCAAGATCGTCGTGCACTGGAAGACATGGGCATCTCGTACCACTTGTTGCTAAAAGGCACTTCGGCATGGCCATGGCGTGATGACGTGGTTCAAGCCACAGCTTTGAACACCACAACTAAGCCGAATCGTCGTCAAGAGAAGCGCGCTATACGTGAACTTCGCTCAATGTCTAACGCTGAACTGCGCGACATGGGTATTTCACGCGGCGGTATTGTGGATGCCGTTCGTCACGGTCGCCGCGATGATATTGAAGTGCCAACTCGACTGCGTAAAGACTTGGCAAAGTCCGCTGCCTAGTTTTAGACCTTCCGTCCAGCACTCTGGTTCCTCCTCCCAGACGTGTTGGGCGGTAAGTTCTAACCCTTAAAAGCAGGCTGGCCTCAGGTCAACGTATATGGCCAATAACAGGGCCAACGACAAGGCTATTGCCGGTCGATTCCGCCGCCACCAAGCGTGACAAACTGCTAGATAACCGTTAGCTTATCAATTCTGACATTATCAGGATTGAAACCATGGCCCAAAGCAATCCATTCGACGGCCCTCAACTGCAAGAAAAAACCTACCAAAAAGCGGATATGTCTAATTCACGCTTTGACGGGGTTAATCTCACCAACGCATTTTTCTTCGCAGTTTTAGAAAACGCAACGTTTTCCGACACGAACCTAGCTGGCGCTAAATTCGATGATGTGAATTTATCGAAATCCACATTTTCTAATATTAATTTATTCAGCAGCACTTACAGCGATATCAATTTATCCTTCGCTCAATTCTCTAATTTGAATTTGTCGGCCATTTCTATTAGCTTCGAAGCTTACGAGTCGGCACAAAATACATGAAGATCAGGGACATCGATGTTCATGTTCTAAAGACTCCACTGGACGAACCTTTTGCGTTCTCACAAGGCTGGGTCACGCATCGATCAGCCACTTTGGTTCGCGTGCAAACAGACAACGGCCTTGAAGGCTGGGGAGAAGCTTTCACACAAGGGCTTGAAGCGCCAGAAATAGCCGCCGCTGCAATCGAACATGCCTTTAAACCACTGTTACTTGGCGAATCGCCATTGAACACCGCTGTGTTATGGCAAGCGATGTACCACCGAAGTCGTGACTTTGGCCGCAAAGGCAGCGTGGTTGCTGCAATCAGTGCACTAGATATTGCACTTTGGGACCTCTGCGGGAAATTTCTTAACCAACCGATTCACCAACTCTTGGGTGGTGCCGTACGCAATAAGGTGACGCCTTATGCCACCGGTTTTTATCGAATTCACGGGCAAGGTGAGGCCGCCAGGCTAGCGGATGAAGCCAGGTCCCACTACAACGCAGGTTTTCGTGCCATGAAAATCAAACTTGGATTCGGCGTGCATGACGATACCGTCGTGATACGAACCATCGGTGACGAACTGCGTGAAGAACTCAACACTGGCGAGGTTGAACTCATGGTGGATAGCAACCATGCGTATGGTCGCAATGAAGCATTAAAACTGGGGCGAGTGCTAGAGGATTTCCCATTACGTTGGTATGAGGAACCTGTAGTACCCGAGGACATTGATGGCTATCGATGGCTGAGAGATCGACTGGATGTGCCAATCGCGGGGGGTGAAAACGAACATACCGCTATCGGATTTAACAGCTTATTTCAAAAACAAGCACTGGATATCGCGCAACCCGATATTGGCTCTTGTGGAGGAATCACTGCCGCTCGCGACATCACAGCACTTGCACAAGCCAATGGCGTGTCAGTTAATCCGCATGTGTGGGGTAGCGCAGTGGCCCAAGCTGCGTCCCTTCAATGGATAGCAACTTTACCCATCACGCATCATAATCTGTTTCCACAGCAACCTCTTTTAGAATACGACCGCTCCTCCCACCCTTTCCGCCAACAGCTCATACATAAGCCCTGGGAGTTAGAAAACGGTGTAATCAACATTCCCACAGAGCCGGGTTTGGGGATTTGTATTAATGACGATGTTGTTCGCGAATTCAGCAGTTAAATCTACACCTCCATTACCCCCATACTCAACGTATCCAATTTTGACGAATAGGTGGCTTGGTTTGAGACATTGGGGTGGAAGAATAATTTCCGGTGGGTCGAGGACGTGGACACCGTTAATCGCAACTGCTTGGAAAACGAAATAGAAGTCACTCATCCGCCCGAGAACATGGCTTGGAAGGTGCGCGAAATGCATATCCGGCATCTGGATTGGCATGTGTTTCGAATTGGCCAATCGTGTTAATTTTCATAGCCATATGGCTAGTTTTCACGTATCTTAAAATCTCAACGCGCTTCTGATATTTAGCCAAAAGTGTATGACAGTCAACAAGATTCACCAAGGGTCCTATTTGCCCTAGCTTGACCCATCAAGGAATTGCCCTGGAATCCGTTAAAAAATTGTAACGAGCCAACTTCTCAAGATTTTCCAGAAATGAGCATTCGCGTAAAACTATTCATTTTCGTACTCTGCGGATCCTTCCTGCCGTTATTACTCGTTTTCTTAGTCAACTATTCACAACAACGCGAAGACGTTCGCAAATCCATTGAAACCTCCCTGACGACACAGGTTGAACAATCCATTACCGCCATCAATGATCGGGTAAGGGAAGCTCAAAACAACCTCCAGAATTTCAGCCGTCTAGGTGTCATGAAGCGAGTCAAAACCCGCGATTCCTTCGATTTTCTTCAAACCGATATAGAGCATTTTGTCTATTCGCACCCTTTATTCGATCGCATCGTAGCCATCGCACCTAATGGAGATGTGGTCGCATCCACGGATTCTTCCCTACACACCATAAATTTTAGCGAAAGACCCGAATTTCAATTAGCTGCCACTGGCAGCTCGTACTTCTACCCACCGGTTTTTTCAGCAGATGAGGGTAAATTTATTTCGATACAAGCGATACCCATTTTTTCAGATAGTTATGAAGTCATTGGGGTGCTATTGGGGTCGTTGAACTGGAGCTATTTTAATCACGCTTTAAGCCAAACAAACATTCTTGGTGGCGAGCAATCTGATGATCGAATATTGACGTTGCGTTCATTAGATAACAATACGCTGTTGTACAAAACGCATAACAGCAAAATATCGGATTCTGCAGTCATTCTAGAACCGCATACATCACCCATCGAAATCGTAAATAACGAACGAAAATTTGTCAGTCTGACCATGGAACCTAAGTCAGACGGATTTGTACATAGTTTCCCAATATCCATGCAGTTGCTTCTAGACTACAATAGAGCTTACGCACCGATTCAACGCTTAACCAGTACGTACATGTGGATCGGACTGTGTGTTTTCTTTTTAGTGGGTGGGATGTGGTGGTTGTTATCTTTATCCATTATCCAGAGGCTCTCTAAACTCACCGAAGGTGCAAGAGAACTCACTAAGGGCAACTTTCATTACGAACTCAGCGAACAAGATCATTCTGATGAAATTGGGGAAGTTGCACAAAGCTTTGCTTTAATGCGCAGCACCATAAAAGAGAATGAAAAAATACTGATTGAGAAAACGGAAGCTGCAGAGCAGGCGGCTCAACTCAAAGGTGAATTTCTTGCCAACATGAGCCATGAAATTAGAACTCCTATCAATGGGGTCCTGGGTATGGCCGAACTAATGTTGCATACCGAATTAGATATCAACCAAAAGCGATTTGCATCAACCATATTACGTTCAGGTCAATCTCTTCTCAGCGTTGTAAACGACATTCTTGACTTTTCTAAAATTGAAGCGGGCAAGCTTGATATAACCTCTGCACCTTTCGATTTAAGAGAAACGGTGGAAGATGTTGCGGAAATGCTAGCTGAATCCGCGCACAGAAAAAGTTTGGAACTGAACGTTGAAATGGATCCTCAAGCGCATGTAGCTTATAACGGCGACGCAGGCAGGATACGTCAAGTCCTGATTAACTTAGTCAGCAATGCGATAAAATTTACTTCAGAAGGTGAAGTGAGAATCAGGGTTCATCAACTAGACCCTTCATCTGACGGTTTGGCACGGATCAATTTTGACGTTATCGATAGCGGTATTGGAATATCGGAAGAACAACAAGGTCGTGTATTCCATGAGTTTGAGCAGGCGGACGGCACCACCACAAGAGAGTACGGTGGCACCGGCTTGGGTCTGTCCATCGCTAAGAAACTCTCGGAACTGATGGGCGGGGGAATAAGCCTGAAAAGTACCTATGGGAAAGGTTCTACCTTTTCATTCACTGTATTGATAGAAGCCCTACCTGAATCGATTCAACAACGCTGGTCTTGCTCAAAATCCCTCACTAATCGAAGATTTTTGATTGTTGATGACAACGAAACCAATCGAGAAATACTGCGAACGCAGCTAATTCATTGGGGTGCACAAACACTGGTTGCGAACGACCCTGATCACGCATTACAAATCATAGAAGACTGCAATACACAGCGAGAATTTATTGATGTCGCGATTGTGGACCAACAGATGCCCAGAATGAGCGGCACGGACATGATCAACAAAGCCCAGAGCAAGTGGCCAAACAATCCACTAGCGTACGTGATGTTAAGTTCAGTTAATCAACATCGCGACCGAAACGAATCACTTCAGCTGGCGCAGCACTCACATATTACAAAACCTGCTAGACAGAAAGACTTATACAATTGCCTTGCAGCCGCACTCGGCGATGACAGCGCGATAAACGCGTCCATTGATTCAACCAAACTAGAAAAATCAGTGCTTAAAGGCAGCATATTGTTGGTTGAAGACAACCCAGTGAATCAGGAAATGATGCTGGAGATGCTTAAGCTGTTAGGACTTAACGCTGAACTCGCTGAAAACGGTGAAGAGGCAGTTACGCGACTAGCAGAGCACGAGTTTGATTTGGTGTTCATGGATTGCCAAATGCCCGTGATGGATGGTTTTGCGGCAACTGCAGCCATCCGCGAACGTGAAGCCCATCAAAAAGGCGACTTTATCCAACCGATCGTTGCATTAACAGCGAATGCGTTGGAGGGAGACAGGCAGCGATGCATTGACGCAGGCATGTCAGACTACTTAAGCAAGCCAGTCAGTACAGCAGAGCTTCGCCTATGCCTACAAAAATGGTTGATCAAGCAAGAGAATACATTGAGTCCAGAGATACACACTGAATCCTCGACTGAATCATCGATAGAAAACACATCCGTCGAACGATCAGCTGCACCAGAAAGATCGACACCCTATTCTAACTCAACCTCTTTTTCAGACATTAGCAGCAACCTACCCGTAATCGACCATTCGGTTTACCAGGAAGTGGTGGCCATGTGTGAACAAGCCAGTGACGGCTTTTACGATCGACTCATCACAAAATATATCGATAGCTCAGCAGAAGATATTGAGTCTATAAAGCAAGCAATTACAGAAGCCAATGGGTCAGCGATAAAAGCATCTGCACATCGATTGAAATCCAGCAGCAGTAACTGGGGAGGGGCACGAGTAGCGGATTTGTGTCAACGACTGGAAAATGCCGGCCGTGATGAAACGCTGGATGATGCACCCAAATTGTTTGAAGCCTTAACGGTGGAATTGGATACGCTGATCGGTGAGCTGTTCGACCAACAAAACGCGGCTTGAGCCAACTTTTTAATATACAAAAAAAAACGACACATAGACTATGCGTCGTTTTTTTGATCTTACGGGTAAGAAGTAAACACCATCCTTCTAACAGATCGGGCTAGTTAGCTTCGTTCGAGTTCAACCAATCGCTCGATAACGCTAATAACTGCCTTGTCTCCACCAGCCATCGACACGCTGGTACGGTATTTTCCGTTCACCAAAATGGCAGGCACACCCGTGATTCCCGATTGTTGGGCTAGCTGAGTAGAGCGGCGTAGGCCCGCATCGACTGCAAACGACTTCATAGTTTTTTGGAATTTCTCTGAATCCACACCAACATCCAAGGACTCAATGAATTTACCAATATTTTTTGGCTTACGAAGGCGCTTGCGGTTTTGATGAATTTCGTTGAATACAGGATCAACGATCTGATCCACAATACCTAGGCTTCGAGCAGCGTAAAAAATTCTGGAATGTTGTTCCCACTGCGGATTAAGTGGTGGGGCTTCGCGAACAAAGGCGACGTGATCGGGGATGTTTTTATGGTATTCATTGATGGTGGGTTCGAACGCATAGCAATGCGGGCACCCAAACCAAAAGAATTCCAACACTTCCACTTTGTCAGGATCTGCCGTGTTCATGGGGGTAGACAAAACTTCATAGCCTACAGCTGCCTGCGCCTGTGCAGCGCCGGAAGACAGCAGTGACAGAGCACCCGTACTGGCAGCGACACCCGCTACCCCGAGTGTAGTGGCTTGTTCTAAAAAGCGGCGACGTGAAACGGTCATCTCTTAAGATCCCTGTGTTGTGTTCATTTGATGCCTGCGATTTTACTAGGCATTGATTTCTAGTCTGCACATGCCGAGAACGTGCCAAAAATTCAATCTTTCGAACTTTTGAATTCCACCCGGTTGCTTGTGCTGATGTTATGGACAGTTACGCAAATTTTCCACAACCAGACCGTTCGACCTCAAAAAGTGATTTTAGGTTCCGTAGAATGCCTCTGAAGGCTACACTTTAGGCCTGGGCAGCCCTGACAGCGGCCCTGGCATGAGAATAAGGAGAAATGCATGATTCCCGAGTTTGTGGCTTCGATCACGATCCAAAAACCCGCCACCTTTCGTCAAATTTTCGGCATTGCAACCGTTCTCGGGTCAATTCTTCTCACCCCAGTTGCGACAGCAGATACTTACGATGTCGCTTCAGAGGCCTACGACAAGGGCGAATACGAGGCAGCTTTGTCCATCGCGGTACCTCTGGCCGAGAACGGCAACCCCAATGCGCAATTCCTGGTAGCCCTGATGTACGACGATGGTGATGGTACCGAATTAAACGACGAAAAAGCCATTCAGTGGTACACCCAAGCCGCTAAGCAAGGCCATGCAGATGCACAATTTAATTTGGCCTACATGTACGACCACGGTGAAGGCACCGAAGAGAACAATCCTGAAGCGGTTATTTGGTACACCCAATCCGCCGAACAAGGCGATGCGTCGGCACAAATGAACTTAGCCTTAATGTACGACTTTGCTGAAGAAGGTGTTGAACGAGATGTAGAAAAGGCCATTAAATGGTACACCGCCGCTGCCGAACAAGATGAACAAAACGCCCAATACAACCTTGCAGTGATCTACGACGAAGGCGAAGGCGTGCCCGTTGATGATTCACGCGCTGTCTACTGGTACCAACGTTCAGCTCTATTGGGTGAATCCAGCTCGCAAACCAATCTTGCTGTGATGTATTTCGAAGGTGAAGGGGTTGATAGAGATATCGTGGAAGCGCTGGCCTGGACTTATTTAGCGATCGACGCCGAACATGAAACCGCGATTGAAAATATTGGTTTTTTTGAGGAAGAAGCCAGTAAGAAACAAGTTCGACGCGCAAAACGTCGGGCAGATGAATTGCGTGATTCGCTGGTTTCTAACTGATCCGAGCAAAGTTGCCTTATTTCCAATGCGAATACATTGTTCGCTTGCGCAAACGCCTCAAGTTACCAAACCACGTGGGAGTATAATCAGCGCTTATACAATCCAGCTTCAACAAGGGACAGGTTTAAATGAATATTTCATGTGATTGCGGTCAATTTGTAGCGGAACTCGTAGCCTTTCCAAAAAACACGCCGGGCCGACTAGTTTGTTACTGCGGTGATTGCCAACAGTTTGCTGAGAAGCTGGATCGAAACGATGTATTGGATGATTTCGGTGGTACCGAGGTTATTCCTGCCTATCCAAAAGAAATCACAATATCGAGTGGCAGTGATTTATTGGCTTGTTACCAACTTAGTGATAAAGGACTGAATCGATGGGCGACCACATGTTGCAACTCCCCCATCTTAAACACTCGGCCCAATTTTCCCTGGGCAGGAATATTTCATACTGCCTACAAAAGCAAAGACCCCAACGCCCTAGATGAACTAGGGGATATCCGCGGGCGCATATATGGCCGAGATGCCGCTCCTGGAGCACCCTTTAAAATTTCTAAAACGGTTGCCTTCAAAGACTTTTTAACCATCATGCCGTTTATTATCAAAGGCAAGTTCAAAAAGATGCATGAAAACTCTCCATTTTACGAGAGTGATAACGTAACACCAGTCAGTAAACCCACGATTCTTTAGAACCAGTCGCCATGAGCAATCGATACATCCTAAACAGCATACCCGGTGACGGCATTGGGTTAGAAGTATTACCCGTTGGGCAACGGTTAATCGATGCGGTAGCCGATAAGTGCGGATTCTCCATCCAGTGGGTTGAACGTAATTGGTCGTGTGAGCTCTACGCAACAACGGGCCAGATGATGCCTGACGATGCGATCGATCAACTGAAGGATTCAGATGCCATCTACCTTGGCGCATGCGGCTGGCCATCGGTTCCCGATCACATCTCACTATGGAATATGCTGCTACCGATGCGGCGCGAATTAGACTTATACGCCAATGTCAGACCCGTGAAACTTCTAAAAGGTATGACATCTCCTCTGGCAAATCGCACGTCAGAAGATATTGATTTCGTTATCGTACGCGAAAATGTGGAAGGGGAATATTCAGAAATTGGCGGTCGGCTCTATGGGGGCACCGACCAAGAGCAAGTGTCGCAATTAGCTGTTTTCACACGCCATGGTACCGATAGGATTTTACGTTATGCCTTCGAAACTGCACGATCACAAGGTCGTAAACACGTAACCTCGGCTACCAAATCTAACGGAATAAAACACACCATGCCATTTTGGGATGAACGCTTTAAAGCCATCTCATCCGAATATTCCGATATTGATACCTCGCAATACCACATCGATATTTTAACCGCCCATTTCGTACAGCACCCCGACTGGTTCGATGTCGTCGTCGGGTCCAATTTGTTTGGTGACATCTTGTCCGATTTGGGCCCTGCGATTGCAGGCTCGATCGGTATTGCACCCTCGTCTAACATCAACCCGGAAGGCAAATACCCTTCACTGTTTGAACCTGTGCACGGATCCGCACCCGATATCGCTGGCCAAGGAATCGCCAATCCCATTGCATCGGTTTGGACAGCAGCCATTATGTTGGATCATATCGGTGAACATGAGGCCCACAACCTTTTAATGCAAGCGATTGAAGAGACGTTGCAAACGGACTCAGGACGCACCAGAGATTTAGGCGGAAGTGCTAGTACCGTGCAGTGTGAAACTGCTTTGAAGGAGGCGTTGTTAGCTTTGTAACGCGATAATAAGCGTTTATACCAACGCCATATCACACAATTTATTGCGCTGAATTTTTCCGGAGGGCCCTTTCGGCAATTCATCTAGCAGATATATTTTATCTGGGCATTTGAACGCACCGACCGCAGTTTGCACGAGCCCAAGTAGTTCGCTAGTGCTTAAGGTTGACCCAGGTTTTAAACACACAGCGGCCTCTACACGCTGTCCGTAGTTAGTGCACTCAACCGCGAAAGCAGCCGCTTCAACTACGTCCGGATGGCTATAAAGCGCATCGTCAATTTCGCGGGGGGCGATATTTTCCCCGCCCTTGATGATAAGCTCCTTAAGCCGGCCGGTTATAAAAACGTAGCCCTCATTATCGAGCTTACCTAAATCCCCGGTTCGCAACCAACCCCCGTCCATCACAGCAGCTTTGGTGGCTTCCGGGTTTCGAAAGTAACGCTGCATAATGTTTTTGCCACGAATCAGCAGTTCGCCTTCCAAACCAATCGCTGTATCCATTCCTTCAGCATCAACTACACGAAGCTCCACACCCACCGGTAAACCGGGCGAACCGAGTTTCCGTTGCCCAGGAGGCATGGGATTTGACAAGATTTGTGCTGCACTCTCGGTCAGACCCATGGTTTCGATTAAAGGAACACCGAATGTTTTTTCAAAACTACCGTGCACATCGGGCGACAAAGGCGCAGAGGCTGATCGCCCAAAACGTAATTTGGAACAAGAAACCGGCTCACCTGCATCTCGTAGTAGATAAGAAATTTGCGTAGGTACCGCACTAAACCAAGTACATTCTGCTTGTTGTATCCATGCCCAAAACTTAGACGTTGAAAAACGAGAGGGCATAACCACTGAACTGCCAGACACGAGCGGCCCCATCAAAGTGACGCACAGCCCATTGATGTGGAATAAAGGCAACACACACAATGCTCTATCGGAATCGATAAGCTCATGCCCTTCACAAACGTTATATCCACCAGCCAGTAAATTTTGGTGTGACAATACAACACCTTTTGGGCGACCGGTGGTACCAGAGGTATACATCAACAACCCATCGTGCTGCGGTGTGATCGCGGTATCCGCTGAATTGAAAGCAGTGAGTTCCGAAGGCTTAAAGGTTTGAGTAGGGGCTAACTCAGGTTGCACATGCCAAGTGAAAACAGATTCCTGAATTTTTTGCACATCGTCAAGCAAAGCGATGACAGGCTTCGGGCTGTTAAAGTCTAAAAATGTTTCACAATGCAAAGCTTCTTCAATTAACTCACTGACGCTAGCTTGCGTAATGATGAGCTGTGTTTCTGAATGCGAAAGTACATAGGCGATGACATCTCGCCCAGCCACTAAGTTAATAGACACCGCTCGGTATCCGCCGTAATGCAAACCGAGAATTGTAATAGCTGCCCCGAGGCCATTAGGCATCGCATAAGCGACACTACTGCCAAACTCGATTCCCAATGAGTCCACCGCATTAGCAACCTGAATACACAAGGTTCTAAGCTGCTCGTAGGTGCAAACCACGTCAGTTTCTGGATCGATCAGAAAAGTTCGACCAGGATGCATTTCTGCACGTTGATCTATCAGCGATCGAATGGACATTGGGTCGAAGTCCATTTTGGTCAGCGACCTACTTGCGACCAATACGAGTCAAATACAGATTCTACCGTTGGCTCATTAGCTGGAATCGGGCGAACCACTTTAGACACATTCATAAAGTGACGATAATTCAAATTATCATCAATAGAATTCCCTCCCCAACTGCCACACCCCATCGACAGTGAAAACGGCATGCCATTATTGAAAGCCCCACCGGTGGCAAAACAATGAGCTTGGTTCACAATCACCCGACAAGTTGGTATGCACATCGCCAGTTCCCGAGCATGCTCATCTCGACTACTGTGCAGACCAATTGAATGCCCTGCCCCTTGAAATGACAATATATTCGATGCTTGCGTTACCGCATCATCAAAATCTTTCGCTATATAGAGTGCAACCGCTAGAGACAATTTTTCCCCACTCTCAGGGTGATCAGGCCCAACCCCTTCACTAGGTAGAACCACAAATTTTGCGGTGTCAGCATCTTCAACATCTAGCTTAGCAGCAGCCAAAAACACATCAATATCTTTTGCAATGAGGTGGCGATTCAAATGCCCACTAGCGAATAGTGTGGATTTAAGGTGATCTGTTTGTGCTTTATCTAAAACTCGGCCGCCCGCTGCGTGTAATTCGGTTAGAAATTCATCCTTAACAGATTCTAAAACGATAAGTACGTTTTCAGAAGAACAAGACGTCGCATTATCAAACGTTTTCGATGCGGTTATTTTTTCTGCAGCTGACTTAAGATCAGCGCTTTCATCAACAATGACTGTAGCGTTCCCTGCCCCCACACCGATAGCGGGGGTTCCGCAGGAGTATGCACGCCTAACATTGTCCTGACTGCCAGTTACAATGATTAAATCCACCGCCTCCATCACGCGTTGTGTTTTCACCTTTGATGAAGGTGACGGTACCATTTGAACCAAATCATGATCTAAACCGATCTTATCGAATTCTTCATAAATTGCTGCGAGTAATTGTTCGCAGACTTCGTTGCCCTTGGGTGAGGGTGACAAAACGATAGCGTTGCCACACTTCAGCGCATTAATAATATTATTAGTGGGAGTCGCTGCTGGATTGGTACTGGGTACAACCGCGCCCACTACTCCGATTGGGCGTGCGTATTCGCTAATGCCCGTTTCTGCATCATCACTAAGCAAACCGGTGGTTATTGCGCCTTTAATGTCACGCAACAAGCCTAAGGTTTTGCGGTAGTTCTTAGTAATTTTGTCTCCCACATTACCTAACCCAGTAGTGGCTACCGCCAATTCCGACAGGGCTTTATTGCGACTGGGCTCCATTAAAGCCCAGGCGGCGGCCAGCGCCGCCTGGTCGTATCGTTCCTGAGTAGCCCCTTCGGCATAACTAGCTTGTGCTATGCGCGCCCGTTCAACGATATCGTCGACCAGTGCGACTTCATCCATAAAATCCGAAGAGGAATTACTCATGATTACTTTAATCCTGCCAGTAGATCTTGCAAAGTCTCTTCACGGGCAGCCCACATTTCCAACACCTCATCACGAGTCATGATGTGCATGGGCGAACCACCGGCTTGCATTTGCTTAGCGACACGGGCGTTTTCGAACATCTGAGGAACAGTTGCAGCTAGTTTTTCGATAATCGCAGGATCCGTTCCTTTAGGGACCATCACACCACGAAAATTCACTGAACTATTGTCCACATCAAAACCTGCTTCCTTCAATGTAGGAACATCCGGCAGGAAGTCGGAGCGTTCTAAATCAGCGACTGCAAGAATTTTTACATTACCTGCTTCTCGTGCGCGGAATGCATCCGATAGATTATTAACACCGGCGATAACGTCCCCTGCAATAACCGCTTTCATCGCCGCTGCACCACCGCCCTTTGTCGGGATGTAGGCCATTTTAGCACCGGTGGCTTTTTCAATTTGCAGCGCAGCTATGTGGTGGCCCACATAAAGACCGGCGCCCGACAAGGTAACTTTACCTGGATTCTCAGTAGCGAAACCAACCAGCTCTTCAATGGTGTTGTAAGGGCTGTCCGCACCAACCACTACGACGGCTGGATCGGCACCCCAGTTCGCAATCGGTTCAAAACTTTCAGCCGAATATTTAACGCCTCCCTCAATAGATTGAGCGATGAAGTGAGGAATGTTGTACGCCCCCATCGTATAGCCATCACTGTCTGCTTCAGAGGCAAACCAGTTCCAACCCACACGCCCGCCAGCGCCTGGCTTGTTGATAATAACCATCGGTTGCCCAAGATACTCTTCATTCCCAGCGACCATAGTGACAATGCGAGCCTGAAAATCAGTTGCACCACCCGCGCCGTACGACACCATCAATGACACAGGACGATCGGGATATTCTGCGGCAACAATCGGGGCTGCCGTTAATGAGGCCGCCGCCAAAACAGCGGATGCGATTAAGCGTAATTTCATTATTTTCTCTCCAACGTGGTTGATTCAATTAGATTCATCAAAATAAACCGACAAATCGATTGATTTAAGGCGCCGCACGTTTACTATCACTGTAAATCTAAGCACGCCAAATTTTTCACTGCTACAAAAAAATCCCTCTCGGGGTTTGAACTTTTAACAACAAGGTAAACAAGGCATATACAACACCCATGAAAACTATGGTGACAACAATGCGTTTCACCCAAGACTTCGGTGATAAATGAGAGGCCGGATCATAACCTGAGTACAATAAGAAAAACACACCGGTAGAGGCCACATAAAAACCCAAATATTTCGCGGCAAAAAAGATAAACGCAGCCATTAACATAATGCCTGGAAGGATTCGCATCCATGTCGTGCGAGTTAATCCTTTACCCACTTTAGATTTACCAGCTGCCGCGCGGAAAAAATTCCATAGCGCTAACAGCAGCATCACCGTACTAATAAGGCGCGGAAACAAAAAGGCACTTGCAGGCTCTTGGGTGTAACTAAGCCACGCCACGATGCTTGCCAGTCCCAAAATTAAAATCGCTGGAACTAAATATCCCAAACGCGATGCGTCATTAGATTGTTCGGATGATATTGGCGAGGTTAAGTCATTCATGCATCACCAGCTGCAGCAGCATTTTTTGCTTCTTTACGTGATGTGACAAAGCTCCAAGCGATGGACGCGAGAACTAAGACAATGAGAAAAAGATTCAATGATCCCATCATGAAATATTCAAACGGGCCATTCATTGCGTTGGCGATCATACTGCCTTGAATAAAATTCGCTTCGGCGATTGGGCCAAGTATCAAACCCAACACTAACGGTGCCGCAGAAAATCCAAATTTCTCTAAGAAGTACATTGCCACACCGAGTACAAACATCACGTACACATCCCCCATCGATTGTTGTACGGAATAAGCACCAAATACCGCCAGAACCAACACTGCAGATGCCATGATGGCCTTAGGAACCTGCGCCACTTTCGCTGCATATCCAGCCACCCAAATACCAAAGACCACCATGAGTATTTGACCAATCAACATGGAGTTGATAAAAGTCCAAATCACTTCTGGATGGTTATCGAATAAATCCCCACCTGGGAAAATACCGTGGATTAGCAGCCCGCCTAACAACACAGCAGCCGTCGGGCTGCCGGGAATAGACAAGGTAAGCAGCGGCACTAACGATGGCCCCACCATCGCGTTATTCGCTGACTCTGCCGCTATAACCCCTTGCGGGTTTCCTTGTCCGAAACTCTCAGGGTTTTTAGAAAACTTCTTGGTTTGATCGTATGCCAATAGACCAGCGATTTGCCCCCCAACCCCGGGTATTAAGCCAATGAATGAGCCAATCACAGTTCCAATAGATAAAGACTTCACGCTGCTTAGTGTTAGTTTCACCGACTCTAAAAACGGTTGCTTACTCACTGTAACGGCGGCAATATCTTGCCGCTGTCGGCCTACCGCTAACATCTCGATAACTTGAGGGATGGCAAAAATACCGATAAGCGCCGTAATGATACTGACGCCTCCAGTTAAGGCGTCGTGAAAGATAAAGCGCTGCGCGCCTTGGATATCGTCATATCCGATCATCGATAACCACAAGCCCAGACAGCCAGACAGCAATCCTTTCACGAACGATTTTGAATCAAGAGACCCAATGACCGTCACGCCCAGGATCGCCATCCAAAATAAATGTGATGGGCCAAACAACAACGCCCACTTAGCCAATACGGGGGTTAAGAAGATCAACAAGAAAACACCAATGACCCCGCCAATTCCAGAAGAGAGAAACGAGATATGGAGCGCTTTTGCACCCTGACCTTGAACGGCCATCGCATTACCGTCCAATGCCGTTGCGATATTGGCTGGCGCACCCGGTATGCGAAGTAAAATGGCGCTAACAGCACCGCCTGCCACCGTTGAGGTGTAGGCCGCGCCCAATAGAATGAGCCCCTGCGTGGGGGCCAGTTGAAACGTAAATGGAATCAGCAAAGCCACCGCCATGGTTGGCGATAAGCCTGGGGTGGCCCCCAAGATCAGCCCCCCAATCGTGCCTCCTATCAGTAGCAGGAATGAAGTCGGCTCGAAGACGCCGCCAAAATACTGAAGAAACTCCATCGCTCAATTCACCCTTTCGTTCAGGGCAAACATTACCTAATGAAAATAGTATTGTAAACGTTTTCATTATGTGAGAACGTCATTTCATGACGCAAGCGGACATAACAAAATCGCAGGTTAAGAAAAAAAATAACCGTCGCATGCGACAGCGTAAGGGCGCCCCTGGGCTGCTGGATGTGGCCGCCCGCGCTGGCGTCAGTGGAGCAACCGTGTCTCGTTGCTACAACCACCCAGACAGCGTTCAACCCAAAACGCGTCACCTCATTCTAAAAACTGCCGCTGAATTGGGGTACATACGTGATCGCGCTGCTGGGTCACTGCACGGTCGACGCAGCGGCACGGTTGGTTTAGTTGTACCCACGATCGACAACGCAATTTTTGCGGAATTAATCGAAGCCTTTACCGCTCAACTCCAGCAGCACGATCGCACCGTTTTAATCGCAAGCCACAACTACAACCTCGATCAAGAAGTGGATATCATCCGCTCATTACTTGAACGCCGTATAGACGCGATTGCCTTAGTCGGGCGAGACCATTCATCAGTTGCGATACAAATGCTGAAATTACGAGACATTCCTGTGCTAACTCTATGGAATACCTGTGACGAAACCGATCTTCCTAGCATTGGCACCAACAACGCAAGCGCTGGCTTCGATGTCACCCAACACTGTATCGACTTGGGCCATTCACGAATCGCTGTGATGTTTCCAGACATCGTGAACAACGATCGTGCTAGAGATCGCAAACAAGGCACTCTTGACGCACTCAAAGCGCATGACATTGAATTACCCGAACGTTGGGACGTACACTGCCCTTACGACACGGCGGAGGCTAAGCTAGCGGCGGTGCATTTACTTAAGCAACGACGCGATGCGCCCAGCGCAATCATATGCGGGAATGACATCATAGCTTATGGTGTTTTATACGCCTGCCAGCAACTCGGCATTCAAGTGCCAGACGATGTTTCTGTGGTGGGTATTGGCGACTTCAGTCACTCTTCGTCAATTGAGCCCGCGTTAACAACAGTACGGCTACCAGCCAGACGCATTGGGCAACTCGCGGCGAATAAACTAGTGGCGCGAATACTGGACACCGAATCTTCAATCAACGAACAAATAGTAATACCCACCGAATTGGTCGTGAGAGCCTCCAGCGGATACCATCAATGACAGAGTTACAGTTTCCAACCAATAGCCCTTATCAAGATCGTATTTTTGACGACCCACCGTTTAATCCTTCAGCTCACCTCGCACTTGAAATGCCCTCCAAGTTGTTCACCTTAAGCGATCTGGGTTATACCGAATCAAAACCCGACTTGCCCACTAACATAGCCGCCACCTCGTGCTTTCGCGTTTTGTCAGAAGAAGGCGTGCATGCGCTGTACCACGTGTGCAAGCAACTGGAAGCTTTCACCACATCAAACGCACGCATTGCTAGAAACGTTAGAGGTGGTGTCTACCGGTCGGGATTTTTAAGAGCTTTAGCCCTATCCCCAGAAATAGCTGAACATATGAGCACCGTCTTAGGAGCGGAGCTAGCGCCACATGGTATGCCACACCAACTAGCACACTTAAACTATCAACCCATAACTCCAGGTGAAAACGTTGACAAGTGGCATTGGGATACACTGCAAGTCGATTACGTAATGTTTGTGACTGATCCCAACACCGTTGAAGGTGGCGAATTCCAGTACTTTAATGGCACTCGGGAAGATTTCACTCAACTGCATGCTTCGAATCAATCCATACCCACCGATCGAATCATTGCCCCAAAGATGCCAGGGCCAGGCTACGCTGTGCTAATGCAAGGGGACCATGTTGTGCATCAAGCAAGAGGCATCAAGAGTGGCGAACGCATCACCTTGGTTAACGGCTACACCTATAAAGCACACTGCGCAAAAGACTTTTCTGCACTCGGCCAACTAGTGCACGCAGATGAAAAACAAACCGTTCTGGCCGAATACACCCGACATATGTCTTTACGTTGCCAACAACAGTTACTGCACAACGTCAACACACCTAATTTTAATGCCGATGCGGCAACTCATGCTGAGGCACTTAAGCGAGCCAGACGAGAACTGGACGATGCAATTGATAAACTGGAAACCCTGCAACATGAAGACATGCTGCATTTCGGTGATTAGATTTTTATTTAAACGACGTCAGTAATTACATAGGACGCAACGATGCCAAAAATTCTTTCCACACAACAAATTCAGGAATACGACACCAAAGGGTTCATCTCATCGATTGATGTGATGTCTGAAGATGAGGCGGCCTTGTACCATGAAAAACTATTGGCAGCTGAACGCGACCACCCAGAACACATTCACGCAGAAAATAGAAACAACGCGCACTTATCGTTCTGCTTCTTAGATGAGCTGGCGCACCATCCTGTCATTTTAGACGTGGTTGAAGATTTACTTGGCCCAGACTTTTCCTTGTGGGCCAGTGTTTTATTTATCAAAGAACCCAATACATCCCATTTCGTTAGTTGGCATCAGGACGCTACCTACATGGGCATGAATAAAAATACGTTTTTAACTCCGTGGATAGCTCTAACACCCAGTAATTTAGACACCGGCTGCATGAGCATGATTCCAGGCAGCCACAAACAACACATTGTTGAACACGAAGACACCTTTGGAAAAGACAATATCTTAACTCGCGGCCAGCGAGTCAATGATGTAGATGAGTCACAGGCGGAACATTTGATACTAAAACCTGGGCAGATGTCCGTTCATCACTGCGAGGTGATTCACGGATCACAACCCAACCACAGTAACACTCGGCGCGTAGGGTTTGCCTTGCAGTCATACATGCAAAACGATGTTCGTCAGGAAATTGGAAAAAATCAATGGATGCCCGTTCGAGGTAAACCACGAACTGAAGCGGACAACATTGACATACGCCGTCCACGTTTTGACCTGGACCCCATATCACAAGCCGATAGGGATGCCGCTAGCGAAAATTATTCAGATATTCTGTATCACGGAGCGAAACAAAAGCGTGCTTACTAATGAGCGATTTCATCATTTATTTGAAGGATGTGTTTAGCGAGTTGGGCGACATTCAAACTCGGAAAATGTTTGGTGGCCATGGGCTGTACTTTAAAGACGCCATGTTTGGCCTAGTCGCTGACTACGCCAAAGGTGCCCGAGTGAGCGGGCACACCATCATTCAATTCATAGTAATCGCCTTTTTCATCAACAAAAATATGCGCAACCAGTGGTGCATCGGTACGGCCATCGATACAGCCCGCCATCACTGACGTGAAATCGCTGTCATCTTTCTTCCAGATCAACAAGGACCCACAATGCTGGCAAAACCCACGAGAAGCAAAATTCGATGCCCGATACCAAGTTAGGTGCTCTTCACCCGTCAAAGTCAGTTCAGAATCCAAAACATGACCTGCTGTCACATAGGTGCCTGTTTGTTTCCTGCACTGAATGCAATGACAGGATCGCAATGGGCGCTCAAATCTATCAAAAGATAAAGCCACTTTCCCACAAACACAGCTTCCCGTTTTCATAATCCACCTTTGAAATTATCAAAAATAGCCAATCTAGGTTCAGGCTACGCCATAAATCGAACTCTGCATTACCAGTATCGACGGGCATTTAGTTAAGATCATCATGTCCCACAAGGAATGGCCTATGTTCAACGATAAAACGCCGTTTAGCGAAACTGAGTACAACCGCCGCCTCAACTTGGCCAAACAAGCCATGCAAGACAAGGGCTTGGACGCGATGGTCATTACCGACCCATCGAACCAAGCTTGGCTAACGGGCTACGATGGCTGGTCATTCTATGTACACCAAGCGGTTATCCTGCAACACGATGCCAACCCCATCTGGTGGGGTCGCATGCAAGACACTGCAGGGGCTAAACGAACCGTCTGGATGCCACATGAGGACATCATTGGCTACCCCGATCACTTCGTGCAATCTACCACTTGCCATCCCATGGAACATTTGGCCGAGCATCTGCAGGCCTTGAACTTAACTTCAGCTCGCATCGGTGTAGAGATGGAAAACTACTACTACTCGGCCAAGGCCCACTCTGTGCTGGTGGAGTCCCTCCCGCAATCTCAAATAGTAGACGCAACCGCAACGGTCAATTGGTGTCGGGCAGTTAAGTCAGAAGAAGAACTTAACTTTATGCGCAAAGCCGCATCCATTTCAGAGAGCATGATGAAGGTTGCCATCGAACGCGCTGAACCCGGACTGCGTAAAAATGAACTGGTGGGTGAAATTCAACGCGCTGCCACTTTTGGTGTAGGAGAGGACTGGGGAGATTATCCCGCCATCGTGCCACTCACTCCTTCAGGCGAAGACGCCACAGCCCCCCATTTAACCTGGGATGGCACGCCAATGAAGAAAGGGGAAGCCACCTTCTTTGAATTATCTGGTTGCTATAGACGCTATCATGCCCCACTTTGTCGAACCGTATTCCTTGGCGAACCGCCACAGGCTATGCTCGATGCTTCTGAAGCATTAAACGCAGGAATTGAGGCGGGATTAAACGCTGCGGTGGCAGGCAACAGAACCTGCGACATCGCCAATGCATTGCACGCCGAACTAAAAAAAGCCGGTATCGAACGCAGCAATCGTTGCGGTTACCCCATTGGCCTGTCCTATCCTCCCGACTGGGGCGAGCGCACCATGTCGCTTAGGGACATCGACACCACCGAATTGCAACCGGGCATGACGTTCCATTTTATGCCCGCACTGTGGATGGATGCTTGGGGGTTAGAAACCACCGAAACCATACTAATCAAACCCACCGGTCCCGCAGAACCCCTGTGTGATTTCCCACGCAAACTTTTCATCAAACACTGAATGTGAAACAGTCCATGAGCCTAATTGAACAAACGAAAGCGCTGCTTAAAGAACTCATTGCGTTTCCTACCATCTCTAGCGACAGCAATTTAGAGCTCATTCAGTGGATAGCGGCCAAGCTGGAAAATGAAGGCGCTAAGGTGTCGATATTCGAAGACGGCACAGGGACCAAGGCCAATTTATTCGCCACACTAGGCCCCGATGTCAGCGGAGGTGTTGTTCTATCCGGACATTCAGATGTCGTACCGGTTGCAGATCAAGACTGGACTCACGATCCATTCGACATGATCGAACAAGATGGAAAATTATACGGTCGCGGCTCGTGTGACATGAAAGGATTTATCGCCGCATCACTAGCCATGGCACCGATTTTTGCTAAAGCCGATTTAAAACGCCCTATTCACTTTGCGTTTACTCACGATGAAGAGACCGGCTGTATCGGCGCTCAAAGTTTAATTCAAGACATCAAACAATCAGGCGCACAACCTGCCATTGTGATTATCGGCGAACCAACAGATATGCGAGTTATTGAAGGTCATAAAGGGTGCTTTGAATACAGCACGCAGTTCACCGGCTTAGAAGGGCATGGTTCCGCTCCCGCTCAAGGTGTAAACGCAGCGGAATACGCTGCCCGATACGTCATGCAACTTATGGAATTAAGACACACGCTAAAAGAAAGAGCCCCAAGCACAAGTCGTTTTGAACCGCCGGAGACCACCATTAATATTGGCGGCATCCACGGCGGTGTGGCCCCGAACGTCATCGTGGGTAAGGCGAGAGTTGATTGGGAAATGCGACCGGTGCAGGACAGCGATGCCGAGCTGGTGAAAACTCACTTGAAAACCTATGTGGAAGATACCTTGTTGCCTGAGATGCAAGCCATTCATCCAAACTCCAATATCGAAATGCATACCCATGGCGAAGTACTTGGCCTTGAACCGATGGAGCAAAACGCCGCCAGGGACTTAGTTGCTGAACTGACGGGAGCGAACGGTGCGGAGGTGGTGGCCTTTGGCACGGAAGCTGGGCTATTTCAGTCCATTGGTGTGGATGCCGTCGTTTGTGGGCCTGGCTCAATCACTCAAGCCCACAAACCCGATGAATACGTTGCGATAGAACAACTCGAACAATGTTTGTCGATGCTAAACAAGTTAAAAGATCAGATGACCTCCTGATCTGTTCACAACAACAAATTAACTTACAGCGACAGCTGGCCCCCGGTTGCGCCTGAACAATTGCCACAATACAACAGGCATCACGATCGCCAACGCAACTAAATCCGCTTTAAATGAGGGCGCAATAAAAATGATGCCAGCAACACCAGCAAGCAAGCGCTGAATAAAGCCCATAGGCAAGAACCAGTAACCCACGACAGCTGTGGACAATGCAATAACACCAGCGATGCAACTGGTTGCGGTGTAACTGAATTCAAGTAAATCAAACCCTGTTGAAGAAACAAACAGCAACACAGGGGCGTAAACAAAAGCCATCGGTGCCACCACTTTTCCTAAGCCCAAAGTGAATGCCGACAAACCTGTACGAAACGGATTGGAATTCGCGATGGCAGCCGCCGCATAAGCCGATGTACAAACAGGAGGGGTTATCTCAGACACCACACCGTAATATAAAACAAACATATGACTGGCAATAGGCGGTACGCCTAGCTGCGCTAGTGCCGGCTGCGCAACCGATACCAACATGATGTAAAGCGCTGTTGTCGGAATGCCAGCGCCCATCAAAATGCATGCAATAGCAATGAACACCAACGAGAGAAACAACTGCAGGTCTTCAACTGCAAACAGTTTGAAGTCTCCTAATGACATCAATCCGTACAGATCCGTGGCTAAGTTACCAGCCCCCTGGGTAACCATAAACCCAATCCTAAATCCTACACCGGTGGTGTTAATCACCCCCACCACGATTCCGACTGCAGCAGAGGCTGCACCCACCGCCAGAGCGTACTTTACGCCGGTTTCCATGGCCGCTGACATCTCAGGAATTTTGATTCGAGATTGCGGATTGAACAAGCCGATAATCGAACCAGCCACTAGCAACGATGCCATGGGCAATTCAAACCCACCATTGAAATACTTCCACACAACAAACGCGATAAAAGCCGCCGGATAGACCCAGGTAAGAGGGGATTTCCATCGAGCCATGCCGACAATCACAGACAAAGAGATTCCACAAAATGCCGACATAAACGGGGTGTATCCAGAGAACAGCACAACCAGCAACCCTATTAACGGCACCACGTTAGCCCAGCCATCACGCCAAACCACGCCAAACTTTGGCAACATATCTTTCGATAAGCCTTTTAGGTTCAATCGGCGGGCCATTAAATGCACCACAGCAAACACACCAACGTAGTGCAGAAGCGCCGGGAAAATCGCAGCAATCACTATCGTGGTGTAGGGCACCTCTAAAAATTCAGCCATGATGAAGGCTGCCGCCCCCATGATAGGTGGTGTGATTTGCCCACCTGCGGAAGAAGCGGCCTCTACTCCACCGGCGAAATGCCCGGGATAGCCCAACCGTTTCATATTAGGAATCGTAAGTGCACCCGTTGACACTGTGTTAGCAACGGAAGAGCCCGAGATGGTGCCAAAAAACGCAGAAGATATGACCGACACCTTGGCAGGTCCCCCGGTATAACGCCCAGCCAGGATGGTTGCGTTGTCAATGAACAATTGCCCAAGCCCTGTTCTTTGCGCAATGACACCAAACAGCACGAAGTGAAACACTATGGTTGATACGACCCACAGAGTTACCCCAAAAATACCTTCTTGAGGAAAATACATGGACGAGACAAAGGTGTTGAACTTAACCCCAGGGTGTTGCAATAACCCAGGGAAAATTGGACCAAACAAGGCGTAGGACATAAATACGCAAATAATAAGCGGTAGCACCCATCCCAAGGTGCGTCGAGCGATGTCGAGCACCAAGACAATGAGGATGCATCCGAACACAATATCGAAGCGATTCGGGTTCCCCATTCGAAAAGTTTGTTCGTCAATCCCCAGCATGGGAATACCACGCCAAGCTAAACCCACATACAACGCCGCCACCACACCTAACACCATCAGGATTATGTCGTACCAAGGGATGTTACCCAAACGAAAAACACTGGCTTGCAAACTATAGAGCCGGGTGGTTTTAACAATGGGGAAAAACGCGTAGGTGAGTATGAACAATCCCGCCAAATGCCAACCCATGTGCCAGTGATCGGCGGGTAATCCGAAACCTGCGGTTATAAAGTGATAAACAGCAAACGACAGCGCCACCACACGCAAAACCCAGGATGCAACAGGCGTGACTTTCCGCGTGGCCGATCCTTCATCGTATTTCGCTTCAATGGCTGCTAGTTCTTCAGCACTCAGCGCATCTTCTGTTGTATTCATTACTCGCCTGTACTAACAAAAAAAAGGCGAGCCCAACACAATGTAATGTTAGGCCCGCCTGTCGAACTGCATCGCTTAAATTACTTCAAAAGACCCGCATCTTTGTAGAACTTTTCAGCACCGGGGTGCAACGGCACGCCTAAGGCAGCCACTCCATCAAGCGCGGTTTCAGGTGTAATTTGCTTACCCTTCGCATGACCATTGTCCAGTAGCTTTCGAGTGTTTGAGTTCCAAAGTGCTTCTGTAATACCGTGCACAAGTTCATCTTCCAAGTCAGATGAAACAACTAACAAAGCACTGACTGCTGGGGTCAACACATCTTCATCAACGCCTTCATACACACCACCCGGAATTTTAGATGGGATGTAGGCAGGAATGATTTCGTTGATTTTCGCCAAGTCCTCTTCAGTAAATGAATGTAACGACATGCCTTTAGTTGACGCTAACTGCACCATAGCAGCGACCGGCCAACCTGCCGCATAAAAATACGCATCTAACTGGCCATCAGCCAATCGCTCAGCACTTTGACTGTTATTCAGTTCCGCCTCATCCATGTTGTCTCGGTTGACACCCCATGCATCTAGCATTTGCAGTACTGCAACTTGAGTTCCTGAACCCGCTTGCGCGATGCCGACACGCTTGCCCGCTAAGTCACCTAAGTTACTCACCGATGCCCCCTTAGGCATGACTAAATGTAAATCTTCAGGGTATAAATTAGCCACAATGCGCAGTTTTGGATGCGGCTTACCTTCAAACTTGCCTTCCCCCATGTACATAGATCGGGTAACATCCGCAGCCGCTAAGCCCGCTTCCAGTTCCCCGTTTTGTACCGCAGCGTTATTGAAAACCGATGCTGTGGTGGATTGAGCAATAGCAATGAGCCCGGGGACACCACATTGGCCACCTTCGTCACAAGGGCGCGCGCCCGGTGGCGCTGATATGCCGTTGGCGATGGTCCCACCTATTGGGAAATAGGTACCACCTGCCCCACCGGTGCCAATACGGAAGAACGTCGGCGATTGAGCGAATGCAGCACTGGTTACCAATGTTGCCGACACCATTGCCAGTAACAACGATTTTTTTATAGCCAAAATTAACTCCTGTTTATCAGTGGTCTTTATCAGTGGTCTGGTAGGTCTTGCTGTATTTCTTATTCGATTGACAATAAGAGACCTGTCTACAAGCATATACGCGGCGTTCATTTAAAATCAAGAATATACTGCTGCAGCGGAACTATACCAATAACCAGAAGAGCGCCGCTAAAGCCACTAGCACGTTCAAAAGTAGCAAAAAAGCACATTAATAAAAATTCGGTCAAACTAAGCCTTTGCAATCTAACCTTTCCCCCTATGAGCTCAACCTCACCTCCCATCCAACTCAGCAACGAGGGTTTATCGCCCTCTCACGACATCAAAGCCACCAATGAATTTGGCGAAATTGTGGATGCGCACATTCCAGGTGAGATTCCCTTAACACTACGCGTTGACGATAAAGACGTAGTGACCTTGATGACATTGGGCACAGAACCGGAAGCTCTAGCCCTAGGCTACATTCGAAATCAAAATCTCATTGAGCACATCGATGAGATTAAATCGGTTCAGGTGGACTGGGACAGGGAATTGGTGGAGATCCGCACTCACGCGCAACAAGGCATCTCAGATTGGCAAGAGAAGATGCAGCAACGTATTGTGACTCGTGGCAAAGGTCAAAATACAATTTTTAGCCGTACGGTTGAAAAGCTGCGTGAAGTGCAATTGTCGCCATTGCAATTGAAACAATCTGATATCTACACACTGATAAAGAACGTCGGACAAATGAACGAGGTTTATCGTGTGTCAGGCGCAGTACACGGTTGTGGCTTGTGCAGTACAACCGAATCGCTGATCCACATAGAAGACGTTGGACGGCACAACGCAGCAGACGCCATCGCTGGCCGCATGTGGCTAAACGCTATCGATGGTAGCGACAAAATTTTCTACACCACCGGTCGGCTAACTTCAGAAATCGTAATGAAAACTGCATTTATGGGAATACCGACATTGTTGTCTCGCAGTGGGATAACACAAATGGGGTTAGAGCTTGCCCAAGAAATTAATATGACTATGATCGCGCGTGCCAAAGGTAAACACTTTTTGGTTTACAACGGATTCTCACATATTGACTTTGATGCGATTCCACCAGCAACTCCGCGAGCGAGTCCGCGAGCGAAACAACCGAAAAATCCTGAGCGATAAACCGAACGCAAGCTAACTGCTAACCCATAGGATCCAACCAGGCTAGCGTATCGCGGATAACTTGATCGCGCACCAGTGGAATTTCATTCAATATTTCATGATAGGCACCTGGATATTCATGGCTACTGACTAAAGAAGCTGGTGCTCTATCAGTCCATTCACGAATGGAGGCTGGGTCAATCACCGGATCCGCCCCAGCAATCAATACCAGCGTAGGCACTGACAAGCTGGGGGCGAGTTCAATAGACTTTGCACCCGCATCAAAAAACCAATTCACCATTCGAGCCGATCTAAATGAGTGAATTAGGTTGTCATTTCGACTGGCTGATAATTTTTCTTCATCCCGAGTGAGCAGTTCCGGGTGCGGGGTCAATTTCAGTACTTTGTCGGGCATTAGCGCATTGAAAATCTTCAGCTTTATCCGATTGGGCGTTGATATCCAAGGCCTAAAAGCCGGTGCTGAGAGCACCAAACCGGCAACAGTTAAGTGATGGCAAAGTACTAATTCAGTCGCTAGAAGCCCGCCTAAACTGTGCCCGAATACGATGGGTGGTGCGCCCGTTTCAGCAGCAAACCGCTGTATTTGGATGGCGGCCTGTACAGCCAGCACGCCCACCGGTAACAACGAACCTGGCTGCCCTTGCGATTCACCATGGCCTGGATGATCATGCGCACCGACTGACCAACCTGCTGCAGTAAGTTGGGTTGCGAATTCATCGTAGCGACCGCAGTGCTCCCCGGTGCCGTGCAACAAATACACGCCTCGTTCACGGGTTGAACTGCCAGAAACAGGCACCCAACGACGCGTGTGTACATAATCATTCAACAGCTGCACCCCGAAGCCATCCTTGTTTTCTGGCCCGATGCGCATACACCACTAAAAACAAGCCGAATACAACTGGCCCTAATACAACGAATATCAGTTCAAAACCTTTAAAAGCACTTAATGCTCCGCCCGTTACCACCGCTTGGAAAACGGTTATCACCGCCGCAAGAAAAGATACAAAGAACAAAGGCCCACACACCCGATGCCGAAATAACAAAGCAATAGCACCTAAAACACCAGTGATTGCTGAAATACCAAATACTCCAGTCGCCCAGAAGGGTCTGGCTTTAGCCACAGCTTGATGTGATTCAGGCATTTGCGCTAATGCACTTGGATTCAATTGCATCATCAAGTTCATAACCGCGCCGGCGTGCCACAACAACGCCAATACACCCACTAACCATAAACTCCAAGGAACACGACTTGCCATAGCTTCACTTTTTCAATTGGATACACAACTAATAGTAAGATAAAACAGGGAATAACCATGCACATACCCAGGCATACACCCGCTCATAATACACTCATCAAACCCAAGCTTGTTCGACGTAGCGCACACCCGCCTTGTCCAGGATGGACGAATATAAACTGATGCCGTCAGCTGTAAAACGAAAATCGGGTTCCAACAGCGGCCCTGCTGGGTTCACGCAGCGACGAGCTAAAGTAATATGCGGTACGAAGGTTCTTTGGCTCACTTTAATTCCAGCTCTTGCAGCCAATGATGCGCATTCTCGAGCCAAATTGGAACAAGCCCCCGCAGCTTCTGTTGTGCCCAAGTACAAAATCTCCTGGGTCGGCCAATACCCCACATCGTTCAAGTTGAAAGTGATTTTTTCGCTCGATAAATCATGCATACCCGCTGTAACAAAGCGTTGCTGACTTTCAGTTACATCACCCAAAAAACACAAGGTTAAGTGAAGGTTTTGTGTTGGCGTTGGTCGACTGAGCTGCGGCCAATTTTGTTTTCTCCAATGCTCAATGGCTAACGCAGTGGAGGTGTCTGGAGTTAAAGCTAAGAATAGTCTTTTCACCATATTACGGTTTTAACGCTGCAGCAGCACTGGGTTATAGTGACGACAAGCTTACCAATCTGGCCTTACAAGAGACAAGCGACAATGACTAACTATATTTTAAAAAAATCTGACATCGACGCTATGGAAGGCTTGGATAAAACACACTTTCTCAACCCCAACGCGAAACGCAATAATAAATCCTTAGGAGATTTAACCGGTTTAACGGGGCTTGGCTTTCACTTAATCGAAGTACCACCGGGGTATTGGTCAACTGAATACCATGTTCATTACTTTGAAGAAGAATGCACCTATGTACTTTCAGGCACCGGAGAGGTTCGAATTGGGGAAGAAACCTATGAGATCGGCCCGGGGGATTTCATCGGATATCGTAGCGCGGGGGACGCACATACGATGAGAAACACAGGAACAGAAAACCTGGTGTGCATCGTAGCCGGTCAACGCTTGGCACACGATGTGGGCGATTACCCCGATTTAGGGAAACGTCTATTTCGCAGTAAAGACATGCCTTGGGCCCTGACCGATCTTGACTCAATTGAATTTCCACAGGGCGGTGGAAAATAACTTCGGTTATTCTGTGCGTACGACAAATTGCTGAGTTCAAATATGCCTATCCAAGCTGGAGAAACCATCCCTGCCGCCACACTGACGTTAGTTAATGAAAATGGGCCTGAAGAAGTCTCAACCGATACCCTATTTCACGAAAAAAAAGTGGTGTTGTTCGGCGTGCCTGGCGCTTTCACCCCCACCTGCAGTGAGGCGCATTTACCCGGCTTTGTAAATTCTGTCGACGTATTTTCAGCCAAGGGCATAGACACCATCGCCTGCATTACCGTAAACGATCCGTTTGTGGTGTCCGCATGGGCCAAAGCACAAAATGTTAAAGGCGTTGTCATGCTAGCTGACGGTAATGCAGACTACGTCACTGCACTGGGTATGAATATCGACATGACAGCGCGTGGGTTTGGTATGCGAAGTTCTCGTTTTGCGATGATTATCGACAATGGCAAGGTTACGTATGTGGCACAAGAGACCATCCCGAAGGACCATGGCATATCATCAGCTGAATCAATTTTAAACGTGTTGAGTTGACGATAAGCGAGTACAGGAATTGGCCGCATTCCCACAGGCAGATTGTTTCGTCGTTCGAACGAAAATTAGTAAGTAACAATTTGCCGTTTGCACAATACACACCAGTGTTTAACAAAACGGATTAAGCCATGAGATTTTGTATTTACTGTTCAGCGACACGGGCGATTAAGGCTGAAATGGTAAACCTAAAACATATAAAGCATCTCGCGCTAAAGGTGCTTGTACTTTTCGCAGCACTAAGCACCAGCGCGTGTGCAACCAAAGCCACGCACCCCACACTGAAAACCGAAAATCTTCCTCGCAGTATTCCTGTCCGCCATTTTGTCGCCAATGCAGATTATGTGGGTAGTTTCAATTTATCACCCGACGGAAAACACTTGGCTTTTGAAGGCGTATCGCAGCTAAGACCTGCCATTCGATGGCGTGACATTGAGGGCGGGAAAAACCATGCGGTGAAATTTAAAAAATCATCCTCCTATCCGTATTGGTCTGGCGACAGCCGCTACATTTTGTACGTCACCGATCCGTCAGGCAAAGAAAATTTCAACGTATTCGCGATAGACACTCACCAACCTGACAAGCCCGCAAAAAACCTAACTCCCACACCCGGTGTTCGTTCCTACATCCATCATATTCCTAACAAAGATACGAACGTTATATACCTGGCGAGTAATCAACGTGATCCAGAGTATTTCGATATCTATCGCCACAATATAGAAACAGGACAGCAGGCGCTTCTGTATAAAAATGAGAACAATATCATTGATGCATTTTTGAACGATGAAGGCGAGATGAAAGCCCGTGTTCGCCAAACCACGGAATCGAGAATACTAGAAATTCCAAATGAAACATCTTGGCAGACTGTCATTACCGCCGATGGATTTGATGTGATTCGTGTGGCTTCACTGAACAGCGATGGCACCTCTATTTATCTGCTAACTAATGTAAACCGTGATCGTGTGGCCGCCATAGAATTTGACATAGCAACCAAAGAACACACGGTTTTATATGAACACCCTCGTGTGGATGTCGACGGATTGTATTTAAGCCCAAACAATAAACGACCCTTAATGGCATTTGCTCGCCCCGATTACCCACTCATACATTTTTTTGATGATCGACTAAAAGGGCTATTGGAGCCAAAATTTGAGGCGGGAGAAAACGGTTTACGCATAATCAGTGTCGATCGATCTGAGAACAGATTGATAACGTCCAGCTTCGATGAAACCGGCAACCGTTTTGAACTCATTGACCTAACCACCGGCAATACAACGCCTCTGGGCGAGAGCCCTTCACGAAAAAATGCGGATGTGTTACGACCACAAACCCCTATAAGCTTCACGTCACGCGATGGGTTAACCGTACACGGCTATGTCACCCAACCCAACATCAGCCTAAACCAGCCTCTGCCTACCGTCGTTTTGGTGCATGGAGGGCCTTGGGCACGGGACACATGGGGTTATCAGAATCTCAGTCAATTTCTGGCAAACCGTGGGTACGCCGTATTACAAATCAACTATCGCGGGTCTGCGGGCTATGGTCGACAGTTTTTGTTTTCAGCAGCCGGTGAATTCGCCGGCAAAATGCATACAGACTTAATTGATGGTTTGGACTGGGCGATTGATCAAGGCATTACAGATCCTGAGCACGTGGCCATCATGGGAGGCAGCTATGGGGGATATGCGACTCTAGTCGGCATGACCATGACACCAGAAAGATTCTCTTGCGGCGTCGATTTCGTTGGTATGTCCGATTTGGCTTTGCTATGGGAAACAATTCCAACCTACTGGCGTCCATTTATGCCCTTTTGGGAACACTTCATTGGTAACCCAGATAACCCTGCAGATAAAAAAATAATGGACAGCAAGTCGCCAGTCAACTTTGCGCACCAAGTGCAAGGCCCACTGCTCATCATTCACGGGGCGAATGATCCGCGGGTTGTGCTCGAACATTCAGATCGAATGGTGGCGGCACTTAAAGAACACGACAAAGAGGTGGAATATCTTGTAATCGACGACGAAGGGCATGGCTTCCAACATTGGAAGCATCAGATGACCCTATACCGAAAGACTGAAGATTTTCTGGCTAATTGTTTAGGCGGACGATCTGGCGGTTTAGACTTTTATCAGTTGGGAAGCTGGGCGTTTTAAGCACATTCTCACTAACGACAATATCCGAATCAGAAAACAGCACCACGTTGCCATCAATAACTCGCCCTTTCATTGGCAATGCACGCTGCTCTGTGTCGCTATAGTGATGCCATTTTATACGCACGGTAACGATACCATCGGGTGGCAACGTAATTGGCGTCGTATCCATCTTGGTAAAGGGGATTTCAAAATGCGATGCGTTCGTTGCGAAGCCGTTAATGTTCAACTCAACTCCGGTAACATTTTCGAGAACCAAAGCGTATTTTCGAGAATCGGGCAGCTCTACTAGGGTGACAGATAGCTCCGCCTTATTCCCTATTGCAGGATCTGATAGATTACTTTGGCTTGCCAAATCCCAATCTTGAAAAGCCAATGCATAGACTACCTGTGCGGTGGACACACACACGGCAACTACGGATGCGATACCGATACCCAGCAGGATCATTCGATCGTTCAGTTTGGATTTCACGGCGATCAATAGACCTCAGCAAACAAATTGCGGACACACGTTTTAAGCCATTGCCCCATGCTTCGCTACCCTAAGGATCTTGAGTTTGCAATTGATCACACACAATCAAGCAAGGTGTGAAACGCACTATACCTACAACTAACACGCAGTTAACTTTATGTATAGTTATGCGCAGAAAAACCAATAATCCACAACCGGTCCTAGCCTTCGTTTTATACGTACTAATACCTATACACCCATGCGAATCAGCCAGTTCACTTTAATTCTCCACTCATCCGAATAATCATCATCTAACGCCTCAATGGACTAATACGCTTGCGAATAACCTTAGCCACTATCTCAGTTATACCAAATATTTTTAGCGCTCTGCTGGTTATCTTAATAGGCTCTTCAGCTACTATCGCATTTGCGACCAGTGAGGATTCCACAATGAATTTTACCTGCCACCGAATAATGGATTATTCCCAAGAATCCTCCAACCGCTCAGCACCGTGGTACTCGGTTAACGATAATGTTATGGGAGGGCGCTCACTCGGTGCTATAAAACAGACCGAAGCGGCTTTAATGTTTTACGGCAGTATTAACACCAATGGAGGTGGGTTTGCTTCTATTCGGCAAGACTTGCCACCAAACGCATTACAGAATGCAAACCAAATACGCTTGTCTGTGAAATCCGATGGCCGCCGCTACTCACTGAATATTCGAGACAGGCAATCAGCCAGCCAACGTATAGCGCATCAAACCAACATTCCTCCCACTGCAGCCAACCGTTTTCAAACCGTGGAAATAGTACTAGCTGACTTAGCGCCCACTTTTCGAGGCCGTCGAGTGAACGCTGAACCACTCTCTTCCGCAGACGCAACCTCCCTTGGAATCATTCTGAGCGATGGCGTTGACGGACCGTTCGAATTTCAATTGGCTTGGATTGATATTTGTAAGCCCATAAGCTAATTGAGTAGTTTGAAAAAAATTTGACGGACAAAACTGGAGAATAGAGCCAAATGAAGTGCCCGAACTGCGATGTGCCCTTAATGATGACCGAACGTAAAGGTATTGAAATTGATTTTTGTACTCAATGTCGTGGAATCTGGCTCGATCGTGGGGAACTGGACAAAATCATCGCCCTATCTCAGGAAGAATTAAACGCCCCGATCGCCTCAGTGAGCCTGAGTCGAGCAGAGTCAGACTTTAAACCGGCCAAAAGCGACCCCGCTCGTCAATATAACCGAGAGCGTGATGAACATCGAAGAGAACGCAGCCGCCAAGACCGAAATGACTATCGGGACGATAGGGATAAACGCCATTCTCGTGAAGATGGCCGTGATCGAGAACGGTCACGAGATGATCGATATCGGAAGTCTTACGATAGAAAGAAATCGTTACTACACACGCTACTAGACATCATCGACTAGGTTTTCTCGCCATTGGACATAACGGAAAACGCTTTTTCGAAAAAATCGTCGCCTCCGAAGTTTCCAGATTTCAACGCCAGCGCCGTGGGTTCATTTGACCCCATCAACAACACCGGCACACCAGGATCAATCTCTGGGCCAATGCGAAGGGCTTCTTCACCGTTAATTTCAGACAAACGCATAGCGACAGCACTGGATGTTTCACCACCGGCAACTACAAGGCGCGTGTAGCCAAGAGACAGCAGCTCACCCGCGACGTCTGCAAACAGATCATCCAAGGCCTCAGCGACGGCTTGCACACCAAACCGTTGTTGCAACACCGTCACTTGGTCGGGCGTTCCGGAGGAATACACCAGCGGTAAGTCATCAACGTGCTCAGTAATAAAATCAACGACAGTTCGCACGCTTAACTCACCCTGCATCACCGATTCCACGTCAATTTTGTACGCAGGATGACTTAAACCATGATGCTCAATTTGTTGCCGTGTTGCACCGGAGCAGGATCCAGCGAGAATCGCACCCAAGCCTGTCATGGATGGCATCGATTCCACGCAAGCTTTTGCAATACCTTGTGCGTGTAAATTTCTCGGCAGCCCCATCGCCACCCCAGAACCGCCTGTTATCAATCTATGCTGCTTCATTGCATAACCTAACTGTTCTAAATCAGCATCCGTTACCGCATCAACAACACAAAACAACTCATCAGCGTTAACAGAATCCAACAACGCAGCTTGCAGTGAGCTGACACCCTGCTGCACCACGGCATGAGGTACATGCCCTACCTTGCCCACGCACTGGTTTGATAACCAGCGGCGAATATCCGCATCTGTCATTGGGTTCAAAGGATGATTCTGCATCCCGCTTTCATGCAGCAATTGATCAAACACAAATAGGTGACCTTGGTACACCGTGCGACCGGCACCTGGAAATGCCGGGCACACCACCACACCCTTCTCGCCCATCGCATTCGCGAGTGCTTGCCCAACGGGCCCGATATTGCCCCGCGGTGTGGAATCAAACGTTGAGCAGTACTTGAAAACAATTTGAGTACATCCTTGCTCAAGCAGCCAATTTAATGCCGCCAGTGATTGCTCAACCGCCAGCTTGGAATCAATAGAGCGTGTCTTCAACGAAATAACACCTGCCTCTATTGATTCATCTGCAGCCCCCTTAGGTACACCTAAATATTGAGCGGTGCTTAGCCCACCTTCAGGTGGCAGGCCTTTGGCCAGTGTATTCGCTATATCACTGGCACCTGTAAAGTCATCCGCTATGACACCGATCAACATACAAACCGCACTCCGAAAGAAATTTTTTAGTGACTGGGCAGTGTAACCCGAAGGATCTGGCACGAATTTTAGTGTTTATACCCGTGCATCGGGTGATTTCCCGTGCAATTTGTATCCAATCGTGACTTTTACTTGCATGGACTTTAAGACGGCTGTTTCCGGGCAAGGATTCACAAAAACTGCCGCTATTCGCGAAATAGCACAAAACCACGACGGCCTTTTGCAATGAATACCAGACACCAATCAATGACTAAGCTGGCTGTGATTAGCCTCACAGCAATTCTGGCGACAGGATGTTCTTCATTCGGAAAAAACCCTTCGGTTACGCGTCAGTCCGCTGATTCTACGACAGCATTGCGTCAGAACACTGATGCACAACCGCGTTACGAAAATCGAATTGAGCGTCATCTATACGCAGGTATTGGTTTCGGACCCAGCCGTATGAATCCCGATACCAGCCAAGCGCCCGCTTTTGATGTGGACGAAACCGTCGATGCCGGTGGCCAGTTAACACTGGGTATGGATCTGTCTCGACAGTGGTCTCTGGAATTGCATACGGCCAACCTTGGCAGCGCGGGATTATCGCCACAAGGTCGAATCAACTACAGCATCCACGGTGCGAGTGCGTTGTTTTACTTAGGCAAGAATCGCCATAACTATCGTCGCCACGGTTTTAGCGGATTCACACGGTTTGGCTATGCCGTGCTACAAAATTCCGCCGAAGACGGTGTGGACTACGAGCAAGTTAATCCATCTCACTTTTTATTCGGTGCCGGTCTTGAATACATGACGCGCCTGGGGCTCGGATTACGTCTAGAAGGCATTGCGTTTGAAGAAGACGCTCAGTACGCACAACTGGGGCTTATCTATCGCACCGGTAGACGAGATCGCAGACGCACCCAAACCATTGAAACCGTCGAGCGAGCCGCACCAGAACCTATTGTCGCTCCAGAACCCTTAATCGCACCTCCGGTGCCGGCCCTTGTTGTACAAGAGGTTTATGAGCCAGCGCCAGTGAATACCTGTAGCCAGTTCAATGGCACTTTGGAAGGGGTTACTTTTCATTCTGACTCAGCACGACTCACTGACGAAGCAAACTTCATCCTCGAAGATGTGGCGGTCCGTTTATCTGAGTGCAGCAGCACCCCAGTCAGCATTAGCGCTCACACCGATAGCGTCGGCAACGATCAATATAACCAGGACCTTTCACGAGAGCGCGCCAAGTCTGTTCTTCGATTCTTGGTGCAACGCGGAATCGATATCGGTCGTATGAATGCTCGAGCGTTCGGTGAAACTAAGCCCATCGACACAAACGATACGCCAGAAGGACGCAAGCGTAATCGACGAGTTGAGCTCATAGCCCACTAATGAGTCAAAAGTAGACAATCAAGTCTAAACACTTATTAAACTCGACAGTGAAAAAGCGCTTGGCAGACTTTTGAAATGTGCCAGGCGCTTTTTTCTCGCAGCGACAGCACATACTATTACAGTCGCAATCTATTTAATTCACTATAGGCTAGTAAACCTACCCATCGACCGCTCGGCAAAATAACCCTACACCGCAGTCCGACCTGAGGAGACTGGGTATACTGCACTCCGGTTGACAACCAGATCGTTTTCACCAATCACTGAGAAGTCATTGCAAATTTTCCAGCAAACTTGTTACATCTTTACGTTAGCCTACGCTTGAATGTGCAGAGTGTGGAGCCAAAAAAACACTGAGTGAGTTCATGGCAGCAAGTGCAAGAATTGACGTATGGGACGGCTGGCGGGGTCTAGCCATCATGCTGGTGCTTATTGGTCACTTCACGCTCTCCCAATGGGTTTGGGAAGAGCGCATGGGGGTGGACGTATTCTTTGTGCTCTCTGGCATGCTGATGAGCAACATCTTATTCATTGACCGAATGAGCCTACGCGACTTCTACATCCGCCGTTTAAGTCGAGTCATACCCGCTCTGTTGGTTTTCTTGTTTTTCACTTATTTAATTGGTGTATTACTTAAATACGAATTTTCAATCATCGAACTGATCGCATCACTGTTCTTTATTCGAACCTACTTTCCGGTTGAACCGCACTACTTTACATCCCCACTTCCAACGGGTCATTTGTGGTCACTCAGCGTCGAAGAGCACGCTTATTTGATGATGAGCCTGATGAGTGTCGTGATGTTCACACGTGGAAAAATAGCCTGGGCATTGATGCTAGTTTTTTTCACCACCATTGTAGTGAACATTTATAACTACTTTAATTTGGATGATCAAGCATTCGAATACTCCCTGATCCGTACTGAAGCCAGCGTCGGCTTCATTGCCTTTTCGGCAGCTTACAACCTGATAAAAAAGCAAAATGGAATCGTATTAAATCCCTATGCGCCATTGGTTTTAACGTTACTGGCGTTTTTGTGCTACATCGACTCGATGCCATTGTGGATGACGTTTATTTTCTGCCCAATATTACTCGGCTTAGCCATCAATCATTTAGAAGATTCGGCTACCATAATAAAAAGGCTGCTTAGCTTCGCCCCCCTACGTTGGATGGGCATCATTTCTTATTCGGTGTATCTCTGGCAGCAAGTATTCTACAAGTTATTTTATGCCTTACCCGGTAAAGAATTCACTGGGCTGGTGCTGTCCATCGTATTTGGGGCGGCATCATTTTATGTTTTGGAAAACCCCACTCGTCGATACATCAACCGGCGCTGGTCAGCCAACCCGAGCTATCGCAGCACAGAACCAGGCTGACTCCCAGATGTTCACTAACTAGTCGACTGGGTAATTGTGGCGTTCAGAGCTGATTGGTTCGGTTACCCCCTTGCACTTTGTTGCCAAGACAACCTAAGGTAGGCTTAATTGTTGCACCTATGGATTCTGTTGACCCCAAACCCATCTTCCAAGCTGTGAACACGGAAAAATCACAAGACAATAACTTGAGTTCTACTCTAAACACCAAGGCCGTATCTTTCATTGTCAAGCTGGCAAATGGTTTACTTGCGCATCGAGAAGCGGTTACAACGCTGGTTACGCTGGCGTTCATTGTTGCATTTACGACTCTAGTGCTCAGTGCCCCAAATTATGAATGGGACTTATTTCCCTATATTGCGAATGCCACCAATATCGTCAATCCGCTACCCATCGGCGAACTGCATGAATACGTTTATAGAAACGTACAACTTTCGGTTCCCACCGAAGCCTATGTAAAACTCATCAATTCACCCAGCCGCTTGGTACTGTCTGAAGATCCTGAAGCATTTCGACAAACAATCGCCTTTTTCTACGACGCGCGCATTGTGTACATCCACATCATTGCAGCAGCGATAAAACTTGGGATAAACCCGGTCTTTGCTTGCTACTTTTTTTCCATCATTTGTGCTGTAGCCTCTACGCTAATATTGGCGCAATTGATTCCAGTCAAGGTGCCTATAGGTTTATATTTTGTGCTTCCGTTTATTGCGCTGTCGTGCGGCTTATTGGATGTAGCCCGTTTGGCCACTCCTGACTCACTAGCCACACTCGTCACAATTACTTTGTATTTTTTACTGTTCCGAAACAAAGTTAATCTGTTATTAATTATTCTGCCGTTCGTCATTTTCATACGAACCGATTTGATTCTACTGATTGCCTTGTTTCAGGGTTATTTTTTGTTTTTTGGCAGGGCTTCAAAGGTAGGCACTCTAATTAGCGGCATGGCGACTATAACCGCCTATTTAGTACTGAATAAATTCCTAATCGATGCCGATCCTTGGTCATCATTGATTGGATACAACTTCGGCGACAAACCCACTCACCCTGCAGAGTATGCATTTGACGTCACCCTGTCCAACTACGTTACCTATTTGGCCAAAGGCTTAATGTCATTTTCTTATACACCCATCGGCTTTGTATATTGCATGCTGACTGTTACTGGAGTGGTGTTATATTCTGCGAAATTCTTTGTGCATCCAGAAGAAAATACGGTTTCTAATCTGCACGCTGACGTGTTGTTTTTGTTGGTTTCATGCAAACTCTATTTAATAATGCACTTCCTTATGTTCCCTGTTACCTGGACACGCTTTTTCGCAGCGCAGTATTCACTGGCAGCGGTTGTCGTGGTATGGACAACATTTTCCATATTGGCAGAGCGTAACTATTCCTCTAGAGATGACTTCGATTTATTGAATGGAAAAGAACGGCCCGATTAATCCAATCAGACCGTCTCTCAACACCCCTACTTAATCGATAGCGTGCTTCTTGCTTAGTCACCCAAGACGACGCCTTCACGCCTGGGGTCGGCGCCGCCCATTAGTTTTCCATCATCAATCACGATGGCGTGCAAACCGGAATTTAACCCACGCACTTTCACTTCATACCCTAAAGCTTCAAGTTCGATGGCTAAACTGGTTGAACCCGTATCCTCTTCTAAGTCATAAGTGCCAAAACGATTAACTGCATGCGGTAGATTAATCGCTTCTTGTACATCCATTCCCCAATCCAAATGCGCAATAATCGTTTTAGCCACATAGCCAATAATGCGGCTTCCACCAGGCGAGCCCACCACCATGTATGGTTTGTTGTTTTTCAAGACAATCGTGGGTGACATCGATGAACGTGGGCGTTTCCCAGGCTCTACCCGGTTAGCAATGGGAATACCTTCTTTATGAGTCGCAAACGAAAAATCAGTCAGTTCATTGTTAAGCAGAAACCCGCCGCTCATTAACCGGGAACCAAACCCATTCTCAATGGTTGTGGTAATGGATACCGCGTTACCGTCTGCATCCACAATCGAAAAGTGACTGGTGGATTTAAACTCAATACTTTCGTCATCTGCAAGTAACATCGCGTGATCCCACTCCGGCTCACCGGGCTCGACAGACTCCAACGCAACATCGCCTGATAAAAGCGCCGAGCGTTCCGCCAAATAGGCAGGCCCAAGTAAGCCTTCAGTGGGCATGGGCACATAATCACTGTCGGCCATATAACGCCCGCGATCAGCAAACGCTAAACGCGATGCATCACCGATTAAACGCCAACTTTCCACAGAAGTCGCGCCCATCGCAGCAATATCATAGGGTTCGACTAAGCCTAGTATTTGCCCCACCGTTAATGCCCCTGAAGATGGTGGCCCCATGCCACAGACATCATGATTGCGATAGGACACACAAACCGGCTCACGCTCTTTAATGGAATATTGAGAAAGATCCGCCATGGACAATTTGCCAGGATTTCCCGCACTTTGAACCTTATCCACCATGGCTTGTGCAATTGGACCGGTGTAGAAGGCATCCGCACCTCTTTCTGCAATGGCTCTGAGCGTATCTGCGTACGCTTGATTTTTTAAGCTATGCCCCACGGGATGAGGATTACCGTCGGCATCAAAAAAATACGCCTTAGTATCTGGGTGCACCGAAAGTCGTTCGGTGTCGTTGCTGATCAATTGATTCAATCGCTCGGATACGGGGAAGCCCGCTTCGGCCAATTCAATCGCTGGCTGCACCAACGCAGCCCACTCCATGCTGCCTAACTGCTGATGCGTTTCATACATCAACTTCACCGTACCCGGTGTGCCCACTGATCGCCCACCCACCACCGCGTCCCAAAATTTTAGTTTCTCTCCCTGCTCATCTTGAAACAACGTTGGGGTAGCAGCAAATGGTGCAGTTTCACGCCCATCAAACGTGGTGACGGAAGCACTGTTGGCGTCGAAATAAACTAAGAAAGCACCTCCACCTAAACCTGATGACTGCGGTTCAACTAGCCCGAGCATCAGTTGCGTCGCCACCATGGCATCAATCGCGTTGCCACCTGCGGCTAATACATCGTATCCAGCCTGCGCCGCTAATGGATTGGCAGCTGAGATCATAAACTTCTCGGCTGTCTGCATGGTTCGATCGGAAATGCCCGTGGCGATTTCTGGCGCTACGCCATCGGCGGCCTCCTGCGCTTGCACCTGGACTACAGAACAACCCAACAATATCCCGCTGATTAAACTAACCAATTTGGTCTTTTTCATCGCAAGCCTCGTGTTTGTATTTTGAATTAAAAACTCCCTGCTGCCTTTTGACCCTACCAGAAACTTCCAGCTGCACCTAAGATTTTTAAATCACAAATGGCTCAACGGGCTTTGTAAGTTGGCCGCCAATATGATCAAATATCCCTATTGAAATCTACACGGCTGGCGACTACAACCGTCTTTCTTGTCCCATGCCGTCCAGCGGGAATCGTTATGAAATTTGTATTAATACTTTTGGCTTTTTTTGCTGTGTCTTTCGCAGTGCAGCAATTTCTGAATAGCGGAAAGGCGAAAGAGAATGATGCATTGGGCCAGGCCTTTCTTAAAAAGAACAGGCAGGTTGAGGGTGTGCGAACGACTGCCTCTGGGCTGCAATACCAAGTATTACAGCCAGGCACCGGAACCGTGCATCCTAAAGCGAGCGATCAAGTCAACGTGCATTACCATGGCACGCTGCTCGACGGCACCGTGTTCGACAGTTCGGTGGAGCGTAATGAACCCATTACTTTTGGACTAAACCAAGTGATATCCGGTTGGACCGAAGGGCTGCAGCTCATGGTCGAAGGCGAAAAGACTCGACTATTCATTCCAGCAAATTTAGCTTATGGAAATCGTGCCGCTGGTAAAATCAAACCCGGTTCCACCTTAATATTTGATGTTGAGTTACTTGGCATCAATCCCTAACACCCAAGTCAGTTCCAATATCTAAGTGGTTCCAATATCTAGAGGGTTCTAATATCTATTCGGATCCCACATGTCGCCAATCCAGCACGACTTTACCGCTCGATCCGCTAAGCATGGCATCAAACCCGGCTTTATAGTCTGATGCATCGAAGCGATGAGTTATTACTTTTGAAACGTCCAGCCCATGTTGGAGCATCGAAATCATTTTGTACCAGGTTTCAAAGATTTCCCGGCCATATACACCCTTGATGGTGATCGCTTTGAACACAATCCGCGACCAATCCACCGGACTTTTACCTGGCGGTATGCCCAGCATGGCAATTCGCCCACCCATAACCATGACTTCAACCATTTGATCCAAAGCCAATTGATTACCAGACATCTCTAAGCCCACATCAAAACCTTGCTTCATACCCAACTTACCGGCAACCGATTTAAGCTCTTCAGTTGCCACATTCACAGGGACGACATCAGCGACCTTCCCAGCTAAGGCGAGTCGATCAGCGTTTATGTCGGTGATAACCACATTGCGTGCACCCGCATGTCTTGCAATCGCAGCAGCCATAATGCCGATAGGACCAGCGCCCGTGATTATGACGTCTTCACAAACTAAATCAAAACTCAGGGCTGTATGCACCGCATTCCCCAATGGATCTAAAATGGCTCCTATATCATCACTGATGTCATCGGGTAAGGGCACCACGTTGAACGCAGGCAGCTTCAGATATTGGGCGAATGCACCTTGCTCGTTCACACCGATGCCTCGGGTTTCCGGGTCTAAATGAAATTTTCCCGCTCGCGATTGGCGTGAATTATTTCCAACAAGATGCCCTTCACCACTAACTCTTTGACCCAACCTTAAGCCACTGACTGCAGCACCCATCTCAACGATTTCACCCGCAAATTCATGGCCGGTGATGAGCGGTACGGGCACAGTTGTCGACGCCCACTCATCCCAATTCCAAATGTGCACATCCGTTCCACAGATGCCCGTTTTATTAATGCGTATGAGCACATCATCCGGCGCTATCTCTGGGATCGGTTGAGACTGCATCCAAAGCCCTTTCTCAGCGTGCGCTTTAACCAAAGCATGCATGGCGTCACCGTGATTGTTGCTCATCGGATGACTCCAAGTTCACGACCCACCGCACAGAACGCCTCAAGCGCTTGATCCAATTCATCACGGGCAAGTGTGGCGTTCATTTGTGTACGGATTCTTGCCTGTCCTTTCGGAACCACTGGAAAGAAAAAACCCGACACATAAACACCGCGTTCAAATAATTTTGCAGCCATTTCCTGTGCCACAGTGGCCTCCCCTAGCATCACTGGAATGATGGGATGAGTACCTGCAGGAATGTTAAAGCCGGCCGATGTTAATCCCTCTCGCCAATAGGTGGTGTTTGCAAACAGCTGCTTACGTAAGTCGTCGCTGGTTTTAACTAACTCAATGGCTTCGATAGAAGCGGCGACCACACTGGGTGGTAGTGAATTGGAGAAAAGATAGGGCCTAGCCCGTTGACGTAATAGATCAATAACCGGTTGAGGCCCAGCCACATAACCGCCGATGGCACCCCCTAAGGCTTTACCTAAGGTGCCGGTCAGTATATCGACATCATCATTCACACCAAAATGCGAGGCTGTACCTTGCCCCTTATCGCCCATGAAGCCGGTGGAGTGACAATCATCCACCATTACGACAGCATCATATTGTTTCGCCAAGGTTGTCACCGCAGGTAAGTTCGCAAGATAGCCATCCATCGAAAACACACCGTCGGTGGCTATCATGATGTGCCTAGCCCCGTCGGCCCTGGCCGCTTTTAATTGCTCTTCCAAATCATTCATATCAGAATTGGCATAGCGGTAACGCTTCGCCTTACACAAGCGAATGCCGTCAATAATGGATGCATGATTTAACGAATCAGACACGATCGCATCTTCAGGGCCGAGCAAGGGTTCAAACAAGCCACCATTCGCATCAAAGCAAGCAGCAAACAGAATGGAATCGTCTTTACCTAGGAATTCTGCAAGAGTTGATTCTAATTGGCGGTGCAGCTGCTGCGTCCCGCAGATGAATCGAACACTGGCCATTCCATAACCATGTGTGTCCATTGCCGATTTGGCCGCGGAAATTAAGCGGGGATGGTTCGCCAAGCCCAAGTAATTGTTTGCACACAGGTTGATAACACCTTCGTGTTTCGCCCCGTTGAGCACGACTTGAATTTTGCCAGCTTGAGGTGATGTAATTTCACGTTCAATCTTGGTAAGACCCGCACGCTCGATGTCGCGGAGTTGCTCTTTGACGTGTTTTAGCAGTGCACTTTCCATAGGTTACCCGACCATAGAGGTGAAGATCGAAAAGGATATTGTGAACCGAAATCATTCGCGCTAACGAATGACTATAGTTCCTACCCACCTTATATCGGCAATTTCACATCAAACTTCGGCTATTTTCGGCTATGGGATGCGACTTTTGCGGGGCATTTGCCCTCAAATAATGGCGTGTCGCACCTTGGCGGAAATCCATTCGCTCACCACCACAGTTGCCAGGATGACAATGAAAATTAAAGTCACTTGTGGCCAGGCTAAAACATTGAGCGACGCTTGCAGCTGCCGCCCAATCCCACCGGCCCCCACCAGCCCTAAGATGGTTGATTCGCGGATGTTGATATCCCAACGGAACACGGAAATGCCATAGATGGATGGCATAATTTGCGGCAAGATACCGTAGTTCACAACTTGCGAACGAGACGCACCCGTCGCGGTAACCGCTTCAATTTGAGCGGTGTCGGTTTCTTCGATGGCTTCATAAAGCAATTTGGCGACGAAACCAATGGAGCGTATGCCAATGGCGACAACACCTGCCAATACACCCGGACCAATGATCGACACCAACAACAAGGCCCAGATAAGTGAATTGATCGATCGCGATGCGACAATAATAAATAACGCAATGGGACGAACAAAAAAACGGCTTGGCGTGGTGTTGCGGGCGGCAAGAAAAGCCACCGGAATGGCAATAGCAACACCAATCATGGTGCCCAGCGTTGCAATATTTAATGTGTGCCACAACGGCACCCACAACACGTTGATGTAACTCCACTTCGGCGGCACCATTCGCGAACCCAGATCAGCCGCTTGACGCGGTGCATCCGCCACAAAGGCCCAAATGGTGGACTCAGTCATGACTTGCCAACAATAAACCGTAAAAGCTACTAACAACAACCAGCCAACCCACAACGCCAGACGCTGAACCCCGGTTCGGTGTTGCCAACGTAAATGTGATACGCCAGAATTTTCAGTGATATTCATTGCACCCACTTCCGCGCATAACCGGATAAGTACTCTGCCAGCATCACCACACTGATAATGATTAACAAAATCGCGCCAGCCGAATCGTATTCATAGCGATCTATTGCGGTATTCAGTGTTGCACCGATGCCACCCGCACCCACAATCCCAATAACCGCAGACTCACGGAAATTGATATCGAGGCGATACAAAGATAAGCCAATCAAACGAGGTGCAACTTGTGGCTGCACAGCGTAATTAACCAACTGCCACCAAGAGGCACCGGTGGCTCGCACCGCTTCTAACTGACTCTTATCCACCACTTCAATGTCTTCAGCCAAAAGCTTCGACAAAAAACCAATGGTGGCAAACGATAGCGTAAGAAATCCAGCAAAGGGGCCAAAGCCAAACATGGCGACAAACAAAATGGCAATGATGATTTCTTGAAGTGACCGAGATATTGCAATGATCGAGCGACAAATTCGATACACAAACGGTGGGACTAAATTGCGGGCAGCTCCGATGCCAATGGGTATGGATATCAACACACCCGCCACCGTGGACGTAAGCGCCATAGTGAGGCTCTCAATCATCCCGATTTTGATGTCTTTCCATCGAGATGTGAAATCTGGTTGAAGAAATCCTTTTACAAACTGCCAACCTCGATCTAAACCTTCGTAAACGCGCGCCCAATTGACCTCAAGGCTACCAATAGCGAGCACTAAGTAAACGATTGCACCAATGATTAGCGCATAGCGCAGCGTGTTGTTTTTAACCAATACCGGTGGGCGCTTCCACGTACTTGGATGAGTATTTGCAGAGCCGCCAGCGTCCAATGTGGAACTCACGCCTCGCTCACATCGTCTTCAGCGGATTCTTCACTCCGAGCACCTTCAATATCCGTCCAATCTTCCTCGCCATAAATACGAGTTAACACCGAGTCATCCAACTCATTCGGGGCACCATCAAACACCACGCGCCCTTCCTGCAAGCCAATGATGCGTTGGGTGAACTGGCGCGCCAACACCACATCGTGAATGTTAATAATGGCGGGTAAGTTACGCTCACTACAGATCTCTACAATGAGCCGCATGATAAGGCGCGAGGTTTTGGGGTCGAGCGAAGCGGTGGGTTCATCAACCAATAAAAGTTCGGGGTTTTGCTCAAGTGCACGAGCGATACCCACGCGTTGCCTCTGACCACCTGACAAAGCGTCTGCGCGCTTATTCGCATGTTGCACCAAGCCCACACGATCCAACAAGGCAAAGGCTTGTTGCACATCTTCAGCCGGATAACGGCGCATGAAACTGCGCCAGAAAGACACATAACCCAAACGCCCCGACAACACGTTTTCCATCACCGTTAATCGTTCAACCAAGGCGTATTCTTGGAAAATCATACCGATGCGTCGTCGCATCTGACCGAGATGTTTGCGTGATAGGCCCGTGATGGCCTCATCATTTAAGTGTACCGAACCACTGGTGGGTTCAACCAAACGATTGACACATCGAATGAGTGTGGACTTACCGGCCCCAGAGGGGCCGATCAGCCCAACAACTTGACCGGCTTCAACAGTGAAACTCACATCATCAAGAGCTTTATCACCGGTTGCGTACGTCTTCGAGAGCGCATCGACACGAAGCATCTCTGCTACCCCACTTTGAAATACATGACTTAACGAACGCGCTTTTTAACTGCAGCTGTATTCAACCCCATTGGCATCATCGATTTTACGAATCACTGCCCAATCATCTTTAAAAGTAATGGGCACAAATTGCGCCTCACCCGACTTGCTGAACTCAGCTTCTAATGCTGTACCAGCCCATTCAAAGGTCTGGAAAGCTTCTTGAATTTTGGCTTGCAAATCCGCACTTAAGTTGTGCGCCGTGCCGTAACTGGTTGTGGGAAATGTTTGCGATTTGTAAATAGACACCAATTGGTCTTCGGTGACGACATCACGGCTTAACATGCGGTTGAGTACTGAATTGGCGATCGCAGCTGCGGGGTAGTCTTTGTTAGCCACACCTAAAATGGAGTTGTCGTGTTTACCAGAGAACGCAGGTTCGAAATCTGTTCCTGGCACCATGTTGTAGTCCGCTTTTAAAATGGCGGAAGGCGCTTTAAATCCTGAATTCGAAGTTTCAGAGGTGAATGCCATCTTCTTACCTTTGATGTCTTCCACTTTTTCAATTCCACTACCAGGGTAGGTAATGATTTCCATCTCATACCCAAAAGAACCATCGGCTGCCGCCATCATCGTGAAAGGTCGGTATCCAGCACAGGCAACAGCTAGTGGGTTTGAGCCCGTGTTAAACCCTGCAATATGCAGTCGGCCTGCACGCATGGCCTCAATTTGGGCAGCGTTAGATTGAACCGGGAAAAACTGCACTTTTTTTCCAGTGATACTGCCCATGTGGTCCAAAAATTCCTGCCACACTTCAGCGTAAACAGCCGGATCTTCTACCGGTGTGTAAGCAAAGATTAAGGTCCCAGGGTCTACCGTTTCTGCTGGAATATCGGCAATTAGATCGCCATCAGCGTCGGTATATCGACTGTCTAATGTAAATTCTGCATGAGCAGGCAAGGTGAAAACAATACTTGTGGCCAGGCCGGCGATTAAACCCGTGGCTAGACTGCGTAAGTTCATGAATGAGCTCCTCGTTGGGTGAATACCGTGATCGCCCTTCTACGCGGGCTCTACGACTTTAACCACAGCACGTTACTCAAGTGTTACACAGCTTAGGGGTTGTGCGCCATTAATTTTAGAGACAACCCGTATTCAACACTGCCATAGGGTTTGAGGGGATTGTCAATTACCGCTAAGTGATTCCTGCAGCGCTCCATAGGCGGCTTTCTCTTCGAAGTCTTGATTCAGGTACAACGGTTCGGAGAACTTGCGAAACGAGTAACGATCGGTAAAGCCCCAGGTTTGCAGAACCGTGCAACGCGGTTGCCCGATACAAAGCTCAACAACCTGCGAATAGACCCTGGCTTGTTTCGATTCATCGTCTCCATCGACTAACGCCACATCCAATTCGGTGATGTGCACATCCAGCCCACGTTCAGCAATGGCGGCCATATTAGCGGCTAAGTCATCAAACTGATCAAAGCTTGAAAACACGTGCATCTGAAAACCGACGGCATCAAAGGGCACATTACGTTCTTGCATGCGATCAATCAATGCCAGTAAACCATCATACTTAGGGCCTGCAAACCCTACATCAAATTCATTTAATACTAAGGTCGCGCTCGGATCCAACTCTCTGGCTTGCTGAAATGCGATATCAATATAATTCTCACCCATCGCTTCGAACCAAATAGATTCACGCATGTTTCCATTCGCATCATTCAGCGGCTCATTAACAACATCCCAATATTCAACTTTATCACCATAACGATTCATCACCCGAGTGATAAATTCACGCATATGCACTTCACGATCGGCAACGTTTGTCTCGTCCACCCAAGTGGGTAAACTGCGATGCCAAACCAATGGATGACCTCGCACACTCATGTCATGCAACTGTGCAAATTGCATTAAGTTGTCCATGTCTGCAAACTCAAAAAGCCCTGGCAAAGGATTAATCGATGACCACTTCATGGAACTCTCTGGCGTCATGATGGCAAATTCTGTTGAAGCAAAATCTTCATACAACCCACCATCAGCTTGAAGATAAAACACAGGCGATAGCGCGCTACCAAATAACACACCACCATTGTTTGCCGCATCGCGCAGTCGTTCACCGGAGCGTTCAAAATCTGCAACAGCTCGGACGTTCAAAGTAAGTTGATCCAGCCCGGTTAGCTGAGGATCCAATGCGTCGCGTGTTAGCACATTGATGGTTAAAACACCTAATTCGTCTGGCACAACACGCAACCATTGCAAGTTCGGATCTCGCTCATCCGGAGTTAGCGTGGCACTGGCCGGTGGATTCACTAACTCAACAGATGGCGTCGTGCCGTTGCGATCAAAACCATCCAGTAAGATGACAGCCGGATCGCCTAATCGCACCGTGTATTCAGTGACGGGCTCAATGCTTGGCGCTACATTCGGAATGGCACTGGGATCGGTAGGCGCATCAACCGCGATTAATACGCTTTGCGAACTGCGGTAATCAGTCACTTCAGGATCCACTGCTACAACCGTAAATTCATTCACGCCGATATCGGCTTGATAGGTTTGCCAACGCAGTGTTTTCGTGCCATCAAAGTTGTCATCAAAGGTTGCCCCTTCAGGCAATTCTTGCGGGAACATGCCAGGCAATTCACCTTCTGGGTCTTCAGGAATGAATTGAATTTCTACTAAGTCCCCAGCCGTGACACGAACATTCTCCAGATCCTCAAAATACGGTGCACCATTTTGCGTCGGATCTACGCCGTCCGGCAACGTGATGACAGCATCCGGCAAACCCAGTGCGAAATCGGCTTCGGTGAACTCTTGCACGGGCACTAAAGGAACACGCGGTGAGGGCTCGCGAACCACTTGAAAACTGGTAATTGTATTGAGCTCGGGCGCTTGCGGTATCGGCTCATCGTTGGTCGACGGCGCCTCGGTTAGCGGAGGATTAGGCAACAGGCTTAACGAAATTAAAGGAGCCGGATTGCCTGGCGGGTTAATCGGAGGATTACCGGATGGGCCACTGGGGTTCTGCGTACCGTCAGGCTCATCACCACCACTACTGCAGGCAGACAGCAAAATCAGCGAAACAACCGCTGCACAGGTTCGTGGGATGAGGGTCATGGGGTTTTAATGGCTGCCGGGACTCCGATATTTTACAAGAAACGGCCGAAGTTGCCGGTGATTTCACCACATAAGCGGATAACAAACTGGAAGAATCAGCCCGGGTCGGCGTATGTGTGTTGGGCGGTATTGGTGGGGGCGCTCTGGTCGGTGCGCAATTAGGCGCTTTGGGTGCGAACCCCGTCACCATTGGTGTGGGTGCTGTGGGTGCTGTGGTTGGCGCGGTTGGGGTGGAATCGCTGGCGAAGCTGCGGTTAATAAAGCCATGAGTTGGGCCTATGAATCCAACAGCGATCAATTCAGAACAGCTCACCCTCACTCGAAAACTGACCCTGTTTAACACCGCCCACCCCTGAGAAACCATCAATCAAGTGACCTTATGCTCCATGCCATTGGTGTTCGATGAAATTGCCCAACGCGTAAAACACCTGTGTTCGTAGCGACTGTGGATGAAAACCGCTGTGTACTGTATTGTCCGCAGCACCATGAGCAAAATTGTTCTCAGCACACTCAACGCAAAATACATCCACTGCTCCCTGGGCCTGCGTTATTTGTATTCCAATATGGGAAGCCTTCAGGACCAGACCAACCTGCAAGAATTTATTATCGGGCAGCGCCCTGAAGACATCGTAGAGCAACTGTTGACTCCCGAATTAACCATTGTTGGTTTTGGGGTGTACATATGGAATGTGACTCAAACCACGGAAGTCATTCGCTTACTAAAAGTTATTCGGCCAGACATCCATGTAGTTATTGGTGGCCCTGAAGTTAGTTACGAAACTGAAGATCAAGTCATCACAAAGCTCGCTGATCATCTGGTTACAGGCGCTGCAGATTTTTCGTTTGCAGAGCTTTGCCAGGAAATTATGGATGGCAAGCAGCCGCAGAAACAAGTTTCATCCTTACCCATTTCACTGAATGAACTTAAATCGCCGTATCCTTTTTACGATGACGAAGACATCGCACACCGAGTGATCTATGTTGAAGCTTCACGTGGATGCCCGTTCAAATGTGAATTCTGCCTGTCGTCATTAGATAAAACTGCGGTTGCATTTCACTTGCCCGAATTTTTAGCGCAAATGGAAGAACTCATCAATCGAGGCGCTAAACAATTCAAATTTGTTGATCGCACTTTTAACCTAAAAGCTGAAACCAGCAAACAGATCCTGACGTTCTTTTTACAACATCTAGATAAGCAACTATTTCTTCACTTCGAATTAATACCCGATCGCTTACCTGAAGTACTGCTGGAACTGTTACCAAAATTCCCTGCAAACTCTTTGCAGTTTGAAATTGGCATTCAATCGTTTAACCCAGATGTGCAAAAGCGCATTAGCCGTCGCCAACAACATGACAAAACTTGCAGCAACTTAACTTGGATTCGTAATAACACAGCAGCCCACATACACGCCGATTTGATTTTCGGTTTGCCAGGTGAAACCTTGGAGAGTTTTGCAGAGGGCTTTGATTTATTGTATTCGCTCGGCCCTCAGGAAATACAAGTCGGTATTCTTAAGCGCCTTCGTGGAACGCCTATCGCAAGGCACACTCAAGACTACGACATGCGGTATCAAACAACACCACCCTATCGCTTACTTGCGCACAAAGATGCAGATTTTGCAACGGTGCAACGCATGGTTCGGTTCGCACGCTATTGGGATTTAATCGGAAACTCTGGCCGATTTACGCACACCCTTCCTCTGTTGATGAATGCAAAACCCTTCGATCAATTTATGGCACTAAGCGACTGGTTGTTTGCGACCACTACTCAAACCCATAAGATCGCTTTGAATCGCTTGTTCGATCTGTTACACGAATTTATGGCCTTAACCAACGACTTGCCCACCAACCAATGGGAAGCGGCGTTGTTAGAAGACTACCAACAGAATAAGTTAAAGGGCTTGCCTAAGTTTGCTCGACAGACATCAGTTGCTCACCGTACAGCTGTCATCCAAAGCCATAACGCACAAAGACAGAAACGGCACACCCAAGTTTGATTTAGTGCATAGGTTTAGCGACATCATTTTATCTAATCCGCACGTGCGGCAAATATTTAGCGCTCGTATTGGATATGATTAATTGTGCCACTGAAGCATCCACTCATGAAATCAGACCCTAAAAAGCTGCTCAAGAAAAATGAACAACTCAATCAGCTGGATGCTGTCAAGGTTCTCAGTCATGTCCAACGTGAAAGTGGTGAGTGGTTCATCAACACATTGATGCTGGAAAACTACCCTGTTCCGTTTAAATACTCTCGAAAGAAGCCTTATAAAAGTTTAGTGGGCGCTTCTGTTAATTTAACCTACTACCCCAAAACAGAAACGGTGGCTGGCATTGAGTTTGAAACCATGAAAGTGGTTCGAATTCGAAGAAGCTAACCAACTTCAATCACGAAAACATCATGCAAACAGACGATTTTGGCTTCGGCACTCAAATCCGCAAATCCCCCTACTTCGACGCCACGGTGCGTTAGGGCGCAAAGGGCTTTTCAGTGTACAACCACATGTACATACCACGAGACTTTGGAAACCCAGAGCAGAATTTTTGGAATTAGTAAACGATGCCATTTTGTGTGACGTCGCTGTTGAACGACAAGTTGAAATCACAGGCCCAGATGCTGCCAAGTTCGTGCAATGGCTAACCCCTCGAGATTTATCAACGATGTCTTACGAAGAATAGAACGTGGCATGTTGTCTTATCACGCGGATGCTGACATCAACACCAATCCCTTCGAACTAGGCTTGGATCGGTTAGTTAATTTGGATATGGACACCGACTTTATTGGGAAAGCCGCTTTACGTGACATTCATAGTAAGGGCGTATCGCGCAAACAAGTGGCATTAACACTTACCAGGGCACCTTTGCCTGGGCCCAATACCGCCCTCTGGGCCATTCATGAAAATGACAAACCTGTGGGCAAAGTCACCTCCGCAATCTATTCACCACGACTTAAAAAATATCGCCCTGGCCATGGTTGCAACTGACGCCGCAGTCATCGGTAATGAACTCACTGTGGTTTCTCGAGAAGGCGAAATGAGCGCAACAGTCGTTGAACGACCCTTCTTTGATCCTAAAAAGCAATTAGCTTCTGTGTGATCAAGCAGTAGGTTTAACTACAGCAGCAATTCAACCAGCCGTTCAGCATATTGCGCACCGTGCATATCGCGATCAAAGCGATCCCCTTGCACGATGGCACGGGGAAAGCTAAATTTCACCACCCGCAGCTCATCTAAATTAAATCGTTTTAAATCGCTTGGATCCACTTGAAAACAAGCGGCTACTGCTGCCGAACTTAATGTCTTCACTAACGAGTGAAAGCTTTGCTCACTGGAGCAAAATATATCAACCGTTACCCAAAATGGCCCAGCGTTTTTTGATCGAACTTTTTGGACGATATCGCCTAAGGTTTTTCCAGCTAATGAAGATGATGTTTCACCGCCCTCTTGAGCGTTCACATCTACGGTATGGATAGCGTTCTCAATAGATTTACTCTTTGACTGATTTTGACTCTCAGCAATCGAGGGACTAGGCATTGGGTAAGAGCGTGCACTCTTCACTTCATTCTGCAACGGCGCTGAATCCACACCCAAGTGTTTTGTCTGCAGACGAAACGCTTCGTTGGCAGACTCTAAGGTCATCACATGGTTTAAAGTGAATTCATACAGGGCCCCACGATTGGATTGGGCAGGCGAATAAGGGAAAGCAAAGGTAGGCAGCTCTTCATCATCGGTTAATGGGTAATGCAGAACAAACGGGTTGATTAACCGTGCGATGTCATCTGCCAGCTCATCACTGGTTGCGGTAACTAGGGCTAAAACGCCCACTTCAACCGGAAGTGCCTTCCGATGCTCCAATTCACCTAATACAGAATCCACACCGATTAAACGAAATTCCAATGTGTAGTCTTGGTCTTTTTGAAGCTGCATTCGCTGCTGTATGTCATTTTCCAAAAAAGCTGACAAACGATTCAACCAATCTTTCGCCTTAGAAACATAACGCGCGTTTCTAAGCATGGCTAATACCGTGCTCTGGTATCCCGCCAACCGAGAGCCTTCTAATTTCACGGTGTAGGTGTCGTTAACCACCCATTCAGACCCGGTAACACGTACCACCCCATCATCCAACGCTTCATACTGGGCGTGACTCACATCCAGCATGCCTCCTGGCTCTAATAATTGTATGGGATCACTGTTCTCATACAGCATATGAGCGGCCACGGATTGTGGCGTACATAAAGCCTCGTCAGCCAAAGCCCTAACCGTAAAACCTTCGTGATCGATGTCCACTTCAATGACACCACTGGTCGGATGTGTTGAACATAAGGCACCGCATTCGGCAATTTTAGCCGCATGCCAAGACGCACCCGGGTGTTCACCGCGCATCAAGGGCACAGCGGCGATCACCGCGGTATCCGTTGTTCTCCCAGCAATAACAATATCCACACCTTCTTTCAGCGCTGATTGCAATGGCTCTACACCCGCTAACGCAACAATGTGCGCACACTCTCCAAGGGTCTGTTCGTCAATAGACTGTGCTGCTGGCAAGGGTTTTACGCGATTGTTTTGAAAGGCTGTCAAGACTTCGCCAATCGCTTGTTCAGAGTAAACACAGGCAACGTGTGCCGAGAACCCCAGTTCCAGCAAAAGTTCGTCAGTCATCGCAGCCATCCAATCCACCATGGCATCCACACCACACGTGCCGGAGGTTCCCAATATCAATGGCACACCAGCTTGCTCTCGCGCAATGAGTAATTCTTTCCACTGTGAACGGGTGGCAGAGGCGGCGTACTTGGTTGTGCCGGATCCTAAATAGAACGGCCCGCTGTCGGTAGAGCCTCCATCAATGCAAATGGCATCAGGGTTACGCTCAACACCTCGCTGCAGTGCGGCTGGGTCAAACCCTAAACCCAACACACCTGAAGGTACCAATATTCGAGTGCCCATAAGATGAGACCACTTATCCGTTACTTGAAGGGTTCAGCACTGGGTACTGAGAAACCCACCGCTGATCTAACACAATGCTTGAAAGTGAATCGATGATTTAGTCAGTGACCGCGGGTGGTTTCTTCAATATGTTGCGCAGAAACATCGGTGCGACAAAGCCTGCGATGGCCGCTATCCACAATCCGATTGCAATGTTTGAGGAGAATAAATACTTTGCGTCGCCACCAGAAAGCACCATTGCTCGTCGTAGGGCATCTTCCATATGACCGCCCAATAGAATACCCAGAATGACCGGTACGGTTGGAATGTCCAGCTTTCTTAATACATAGCCCAACATACCAAAGCCGATCATCAGTAATAAGTCGAAGTAACTACCGGATAACGAATAGATGCCGACAAACGAAATCATGGTTACGCCTGGCAACAGCACCCACGGGGGAACGGAAAGAACCTTGACAAAGATTTTGACCATGGGAACGTTCATTAGCAGCAACACGAAGTTGGCAATCAATAGTGAGGCAATAAGGCCCCAAACGACTTCAGGGCGTTCAGTGAATAATGTAGGCCCCGGTGTAATGTTTAGCGTCATTAACAAGGCGAGCAACACAGCCGTTGTACCTGAACCGGGTACACCCAGTGTGAGCATAGGAACCAGCGCGCCACCTGCAGCCGCATTGTTACCGGCTTCGGGAGCTGTGACTCCACGTGGCACACCTGTGCCAAAACCACCCTTCTCGCCAGCGATAGATTTTTCCGACATATACGCCAAGAACGAGCCTAGGGATGCACCCGCGCCCGGAAGGATGCCTGCGATGAACCCAACGCCACTGGCGCGCAGCATGGTCCACTTACAGGCGAATATGTCCTTCCAAGGTATAACAACCTTTTCCAGTTTCACACCCAGAGAAGATGACTTACCGTGACTTTCAATAAAGAAGAACACTTCCGCCACTGCAAATAAACCCACGATCGCCACCAAGAAATCCACACCGTCCATCAAGTGCAAACTGCCACCGGTTAATCGCGGCATACCCGAATTATTATCTACACCGATCATGGCGATGGCCAAACCCAAACACGAAGCCAAAGCCGCTTTTGCTTGGTTGTTCGATGCCATCCCACCGAGCGTACAAAACGCTAACAAATACAACGCAAAGTATTCTGCGGGACCGAATAAAAACGCGACGCGAGCTAGCATGGGCGCCAGCAGCATTAAGCCAATCGTGGCCAAAAACGCACCAACAAACGAGGCGACACCTGACAACACCAGCGCATCGCCTGCTCGGCCCGCTTTAGCCATCGGGTAGCCGTCCAAGGTGGTCATTAAAGCGGGTTCGTCTCCAGGAATGTTCAATAGGATGGAAGATATGCGCCCACCGTACATCGCACCGTAGTACACCGCTGTCATTAGAACGAGTGCAGAAGTGGCATCTAATCCCAATGAGAATGTGAGCGGGATAAGAATGGCCACACCATTAGACGGGCCAAGTCCAGGCAAGGCGCCAATGATGGTGCCAAGAAAGCATCCAATCACGGCCAGCATGAGCGTATAGGGAGAGAGCGCGATGGAAAATCCCAACGCCAAATTCGACATGATATCCATGCTTTAAGTTACAACCCTAACCAACTCTTTGGAAAAGGCACCAGCCCTAATCCCAAAGCGTATTTAAACACTAGGAAAAGCCCCAATGACAGCGACACACCAGCAATGATGGCAGGCACTATGCGGCCAGAAATTTGATAGCTGAGAATGCCAGCAGCGGCAGCGGTGGGGATGAGAAAACCCAACGGCTTAAGGGCTTTTGCGTAAGCCACTAATACTAAAACGGCAACAAAAAGAGACAACCAGGTACGCCATGCAGGCCATGTAGGATCAGGATCAGGGCGTACGATGAGTACTAAAGAACTCAAAGCAGCCACCGCGCCAATGAGTATTGGGAATGCCTTGGGGCCGACAGGGTCTACCAGAAAGCTGGTCTGAATCTGAGTGGCGCTGGCAATATAGCCCAGCGCCACAAACAGAGTAACCAGACCGAAGATTCGGTCACTGGCCATTACTGAATAACGCCGATGTCCTTGGACATCTGATTGATTTCAGCAACAAGTCCATTCACGTAGTTTTGGAAATCATCACCCACTTTGGTAAACGGTGCTAAACCGTTGTCCGCCATGGCTTGTTTCCACTCATCACTGTCAGCCACTTGTTGAAGCTTGTCAGCCCATGAGGCGAATTGATCATCACTGATACCTTTGGGAACATACAGCCCACGCCAGTTAACAGCTACCACATCAAAACCTTGCTCTTTTGCCGTCGGGATATCGTCAAAGCCTGGTACACGATCTTCAGTGAGTACCGCTAATACTTTAATATCGCCTGCTTTCAGAAAGCCAACCACTTCTGACATATCACCAGACATCACTTGGGTAAATCCACCGACAGTTTGAGTGATAGCGTCCGCGCCACCATCAACACCAATGTATTTAACTTTTGTGATATCGGTGAAACCAGCGCGCTGTAGAATCATAAGTGGCTTCAAGTGGTCGAAACCACCGACCGCTGAACCACCGGCAATAGCCACGGACGCAGGGTCTGCTTTCATTGCTTCAACCAAATCACCTAAAGACTCAAAAGGTGAGTCTGCTGCCACAACGACAACACCTGGATCAGCACCAATCGCACCAACAAAACGCACTTGATCTGCCGTCATCCCGGCATAAGCGTTTTGCGCCAAGCGAGTGGATGTAGCAGACGAGGCTGCAACGATTAAATCTGCATCATCGGCACGCTCATTAACCACGTGCCCATAGGCGAGACCACCACCAGCGCCTGCCATGTTGGTCACTTGGATTGGCTTATCAACCGCACCAATATCAAACATAATCTTGCCAATCTGACGGCAAGTGAAATCCCAGCCACCACCCGGATTGGCCGGTGCAATGCACTCGGCCGCTGACACCGTGCTCGGCAGTGTTGCCGCGAGCATCGCGCCCGCGCACAGTGTCTGTATTAGACGATTTTTCATACTGTTCCTCCAGTTCATTTTTCTTGCCCCGGCATAGTGTGATAGCCCCGGGGTTAACACTAGTGTCTCGCTAATCTGGCGCTAGTGTCAACGTTGGGAATTAATCAATGCCCACAGGCCCTAATAACAGGCACTATTGGAGAACAAACCAACCGCAAATCACCCATCCAATTCACACTTATCACAATGCCAGTAACACTCTTCTTAGGCGGCACTCGCTCGGACAAAAGTCGCCCTGCCGAATCAAAAGCTGAAAGCTTATCGAACCGCCGTATCTACATCGCCACCGCTGAAGCGGGTGATGCCGAGATGGCAGAACGCATCGCTCGCTATCAAAAAGCGATAATTAGTAAATCGGGTTTTCACCATTCACCGACTGCTCACCGGGCCTGGCTTAGCCAACGCTTCAATGGCATCCACTACAAACCATGCACCGCACGACATCCAGGCGCCATCCAAATACACCGTCGGCAACTCGGTTAGCTGCGACCTCGCGATAGGATGACGCATTGCGCTCCACGAACTGGGATCGTTACCGTGCGTATTAAAAAACGCCGCCGCTACCAGGTCTGGTTTCTGATAGGCCAGTTCCTCCAACGGCAACGAACGCCAACCTGGCTCAGTTTCGAAATTGCTTAGGCCGGCTATCTCCAATAAGTTATGCACCAATGAGCCTGGGCCACTGGTGGCTCCCGATGGCGTCATGTAAAGGGCAACATCCGGTGAATTTCGTGACGGCAGTGCCGCTATTCGGGCCTCCATTTCCGCAACCAATGATTCGCCCCGAGCTGGCACACCCAACCCTGTTGCCACCTCCCGAGTCACTTGCTTAATACCGGTCACATCCCCTGCCCAACCAATGTTCAGCACAGGAATACCCACGCTAGACAGAAACTGATTAATGTTCGGACCGCCCCCATAAGATCGCACCACAAGATCAGGTTGTAATTCGAGAATGGTTTCAACGATGGGTCGCACCTGTTGAATTCCAGCGGCCTGATCACGTAAATACGAAAACGATTTTTCAGCATCCGGGGATAGCGCAACGATGGAATCGCGATCACTCAATTTAAGAACGTACTGGTCAGCACAAAAATCGAGGCTTACGATTCTCTTCGGCCCACCATTGGATATTCCGTCTAGGTTAGATTCGGTTACGAACTTCTGCGGAATCGGTTCGCTACTGCAAGCCACGAGAAAAACAACCAGAGTGATTGCCAAATTTCGCAAGTCGAGCCAAATTTTGTGAAACGAGTGCGCCGTCATACCTTGGGTATCAATGCAGTTGTTCAGTACCACGTGGCATAAACGGGTACGGGGGATGTATTGTTCCGACTGGCCTGCAAAGTTTCTTTATGCGAATATTGGGATCAGTCGTTGATTGCACCGAAATTGTACACGGTTCATGCATTGACAAAGTGTCAGATGGGATAAGACGAATCACTCGATGTTCGATACATGTGCCGAAACAGGGTAACTGATAACTTCATGCAAAACATTCTTCTTGAACTGCAAACGGGACAAGTCGCATTCATCAGTGGATTGATGGCAGGTTTTGCATTGACAGTCGCCGCTCAAATATTGCGTCACGGCCTAAGTCATATAGTTGAACAAGTGGTGTTTCTCTTACTGATCATTACCACCTTATTGTTTCTAACCACACTGTACCTGGATGTTCGGCTCGCGATTGAACTCGTGGGTGTGGAACATTTAACTGCACAAGCGCAAAGCATGACATCAAGCATCAGAGTCGTAGGAACCAATAGCGCCACCTCAGGCTTTGTCCTTTTTATCGTATCCATCGGCTTATTGGGCTGGATAGAGCGCCCTCTGCTGGGAATTATTACCAGTGTCGTTGCACTAACTGTCTTGGGCGTACTCGCATTGCAATGGGTTAAATTCTTCGAGTTACAAACACTACTGGGCTCATAAACCACTTCGCTCCACTCATCCATACAGCGTTAGTTTTCGTCTGAACGGGTATGCCCCTTATCCCCCCTATCCTCATCTGAATGCGAAGCGGCCGCCTCAATCAAACCCGTTTTCTTTGCGCGAATTCCTTCGCCAATATAGGGCCTTACCTTGCCTCGTATGCCGGAGCGTTTAGAACGACTGTTCCGATAAAGCGCTGCTTTGAAATTACGAAAGTGACGCCGAAAGTTAAGACGTAGGTACATCACACGATGATCATCTTTAACAATCGGGACAAAATCTGCAAATATCGGAAATAATTTAGTTGATAAAAAATTCAATATCACATTGGGTAAGAAACGCAACACGACGGGTAATAATAAGCGCCACAACCGCGCAATCCAGCGAGCAAGAACCAGCACAAGCTCCCATACTAAATCGAATAGTAAAATTGAAACGCCAAGCAAGGTGTGACCCGCAATAACCAATACAAGGCATAAAGTGACACCAAGCACCAGTCGCTTCTGGCGTTCGGTACTTCTCCCCCACCGATCAATGACTCGTCCAAAAGCAGAACGCCTTAATCGCGCTGCTACCAATGCAGGAACCCGCTTTACCCCTTTACGTTCACGACCAAACAGCAAATTCAAAATAACGCTGATCACCACAAAACGAGCGGTGAAGGAGACGACAAACCTTCCCGACTGGCGAAAGAGTTTTTTTAATGACCAAGCCTTCCAGCCACCTAAATACCCAACAACAGCCATGAACATCTCGCCCAACCACCCGCCAAATTTGCCGACCGTGTGCACCCAAATCCACAGCAAAAAGGCCAAAACCCATTTAAACGCATGCAGTAAAAATGGTTTGATGAAAAACCAGGTTTTGATTATCGGAGCCAGAAGAGCATCAAGCCCGATCACATAAATGCAGTACCAACTCACCATAAGGCAAATTGTAAAAGCGGCAATCCAGGGAACAAATATCAGATTAACAAGTCGACGAAACTCGACAAACACTCGACCGAGCGACGCTTTACTAAAACATCGGATTAAATAATTCTTTACATCCAATCTACTAAGCAAACATAACGCTACTAGCAAAGAACACAAGCACCAAAATCAAACCCAAGCCTAACGATTGCGTTGCCATCGGGTGCCTCTCAGCGGTGTATACGCCACCGTCTTTAATTTGCTTGCTGCGAACTTGATGTGGCAACACAACCAGCACACCAATCATGAGCAACCCTCCCACAGCGCCACCGAGGTGCCCCCAAAAGGAAATGCCGGGAATGATTAATGGAATGGCGACGTTCATAGCCACCAAAATGAGTAGAGATTGATATTGCTTGCCACGACTGAAGAGTAGAAAGACGACAGCCAAAGCGGCAGCCACTCCCATAACACCACCCGAGGCACCCAGCACGGGTTGTTCAGGCGCGAAAACCACTACAGCCAATGCAGCCACAGCGATTGAACCTGCGTAAACCAGGCCAAAACGTATACTGCCTATGGCTTGCTCTAGTTGTTGCCCCAACGCAAACAACAAACCCAGATTAAACAATATGTGCATTCCCCCGCTGTGTAAGAACGCACTGGAGATGACTCGCCACCACTCGCCATGTGCCACACTCGGGGCATAGAGAACCCCCCACTGGGTAATCTGTTGTTGCGTCGCCCCTTGCACGAAATACATAACACCACAAACAACCATAATGCCTAGCGTGGTTGTCGCACCTTTAGGAATAATTGATAGCAATGACACTAAAGTTGAATCACCTTTTCTGATCTATCGGCATAAGAACTCACAGAAAATCATCACGACGAGGCGTAAAACAATCTATGAGTTCACCCGGTGCAAGACAAACACAGCCGTGCTCGGCATTAGCTGGGATAACAAAACTGTCCCCACTACCGACTTCAAACTCTTCCCCATCTAAGAAGAATTTAAAAGCGCCCGACTTGACGTAGGTGGACTGTACGTGCGGATGGCTATGCAGCTTGCCTTCGGCAGCTTTTTGAAATGAAAAGGACACCATCATCATATCGGGATGATCAGCCAGCACTTGACGTTGCACACCCGGATCGGATTCGACTTTAGGAAACGTTGACAATGAGCTCTCCTTTAATTCGGACAATGTTTATTCGATTATTTTCATTACAACATATTCTGACCCAGACATTCACTCAGCCAGCGTTTACCACCGTGGAACAACGCGTTCATAGTCAGGAATGTATTTACGCATCTCATCTGTGTCTTCCCTGTCTCGTAAATTTTGTGCCAAATAAAATTCGTGAAATTCAGCCAAGGCAATAGGATCTATTTCAACACCTAATCCAGGCCCTTCCGGAACTTGGATTCGCCCATTATCAATTTTCAGCTTGCCGCCTTTGATAATGTCGTGAAGGGTCCACGGGTAATGGGTGTCACAATCATAAGTTAGATTAGGCGTGGCCGCAGCAACGTGCACCATGGCCGCCAAACTGATACCCAAATGCGTATTGGAGTGCATTGAAATGCCCAGTCCTCCGGCTCGGCAAAATTCGCCCAGATGCATAGAACCTGTCGCGCCGCGCCAGTAGTGGTGGTCTGAAAGAATGATTTGCACAGCCCCATTTTTAAACGCTTCAACCACCTGTTCAAATTCAACCACCACCAGATTTGTGGCCAGCGGAACTTCCGTTTGTGAAGCCAGCTCCGCCATGGCATCCATTCCACGCACAGGATCTTCCAAATACTCCAAAATATCGCCAATCGCATCACAGACCCCAAGCGCCGTTGGAACCCGCCATGCGCCCATCGGATCAATACGCAATGGCGATTCCGGGAATGCATCCCGCAACATCTGCATGGTTTCAATTTCTAGTTTAGGCTCCAGCACCCCGCCTTTCAGCTTAAGCGAATCAAAACCATAGGAATCAACCAACTCCTTCGCTTCATCCACGAGAGCTTGAGGCGTCATGACTTCGCCAAATAGGTCCTCTCCACGGTAATCCACTGGCTTAGCAAATTTGTAAAACAAGTAGCCACTAAAACCCACGCTGTCCCTGACCGCACCGCCCAGTAAATCGCAGACCGGACGCCCAAGAAATTTTCCTTGAATATCCAAAAGTGGAATTTCAAATGCGCTGTAGACCGCGTCCACGACTTGGTGCTGGGTGAGCATGGTGGGCGCATTGATGCCCCCTGCATTGGGTAACGCAGATTCAACTCGCCGCCGCAGCTCATTGAGATGAAACGGATCTAGCCCGATCAACGCATCGGCTGCCTGTCGCATCCCATTTAATGCGCGCGCGCCACCGTAGGATTCACCGATACCGATCAGGCCCTCATTGGTTTCAATCTCAATGATGGTGCGAAGGAATACCGCCTGATGAACGCCTTTGGTGTTCACAAGAGGCACATCGGGGATTGCGACCGGAGTTAACCTAACCTGCTGAATTTTCATAGTTTTCCCAGCATTTTTGGCAGAAAATTTCCGAAATAAATTTTCTGCCAAAAATTATGTACACCAGCGGATCAAAAAGATACTATGCACGTAACATTCTAGTATGCCAACTGATTGTTTTATGCGGAATCCCCAAACCTCCGGCCAGCGCACGGGCTGCAACGTGACTATTTTCTGCAGGAGAAAAACGTAATGTCAGGTGTTCAGCTCTCCCAATTGGTCAAGCGATATGGCGACATTGAGGTCGTGAAAGCCATCGACCTTGAGGTTCAGCCTCATGAATTCGTTGTGTTGGTGGGTCCTTCCGGTTGCGGCAAGTCAACCACGCTGCGCATGATTGCCGGGCTTGAAGAAATCTCAGCTGGCAGCGTCACCATCAACGATCGAGTCGTTAACCGCGTTGCACCGAAAGATCGTGACGTGGCCATGGTGTTTCAAAACTACGCGTTGTACCCACACCTCAATGTGGCTGACAACATCGCTTTTGGGCTTAGGATTCGAAAAACACCCAAAGATGAAGTGGATAGATTGGTGGCAGAGGTCGCCGACATTCTCGGCTTAACGGACTATTTAAAACGCCGCCCTGCAGATTTATCGGGTGGACAACGCCAACGTGTTGCTATGGGAAGAGCGATTGTTCGCCATCCAATGGTATTCCTGTTTGATGAACCCTTATCTAATCTTGATGCCAAGCTACGCTCGCAAATGCGCGCTGAAATCAAACGATTGCACAAACGCCTGGATGTGACCAGCATTTACGTCACCCACGATCAAGTTGAAGCGATGACATTAGCCGATCGAATCGTCGTCATGAACGATGGCTTGATTGAGCAAGTGGGCACACCGATGGACTTGTTTCTAAATCCCGCCAATACCTTCGTGGCAGGCTTTATTGGCTCCCCGCCCATGAATCAATTCGATGCACTGGTAAGCGGCAGCCCGGAAGCACCGATAGCAGAAATTGGTGATCAACGGATGGCATTACCCTCTCTGCCCGAACTGTCAGAGCGTATCGGCTCTAAAGTCACTGTCGGCATTCGTCCCGAGCACGCACAGGTGCTCACGCCGAGTGAACACCTCGTTCATGTTCAACTTGAAATTGTCGAAACCTTGGGTTCTGAAGCTTTGCTGCACACAACGCTGGAGAACAACCCATTCATCATAAAAACCGAAACAGAAGGCTATTACTCAAAGTTAGAAGAGGTGTCTGCATTTTCGGTTGATCCGGCTCAGGTCAAGGTCTTTGACATTGAAACCGGACGAGTTTTCGGGCAATCCGGAGCTTAAGGGATGCAGCCCGAATCCCGAATCAACCGAATAATTCATCACCTGCAACGTGAGTGGCAGATCTATGTGATGTTGTTACCCACCATTATCTGGTTCATCGTGTTTTTGTATAAACCGATGTATGGGCTGCAAATTGCGTTTAAAGATTACTCCATCTTTCGAGGTGTCGCCAAAAGCCCTTGGATTGGATTAGAACATTTTGAATATTTGTTCAGTAATGATCAATTTATTCGCGCCGTATGGAACACCATAAAAATCAGTGCATTGAATCTTTTGTTTGGCTTTCCAGCACCCATTATATTGGCGCTAATGTTTAATGAAGTGTTGCATGCCACTTACAAGAAAACTGCACAGACCATTGTTTATCTACCGCACTTCATTTCATCGGTCATCATCGCTGGCATCGTTATCACCGCCTTCTCGCCGTCTGTAGGAATCGTGAATACTGTGCTGGAATGGTTTGGTATTGATTCCATTTATTTTCTTACTAAGCCAGAATGGTTTCGACCCATTTTTGTCGGCACGGGAATCTGGCAAGAGGCTGGGTTCGGCTCCATTGTATTTTTAGCAGCCATCGCAGGTGTTAGCCCATCACTTTATGAAAGTGCGGTCGTTGATGGTGCAAACCGCTGGCAAATGATGTGGAAGATAACCATCCCATCGATTCTGCCCACCATCATCATCATGCTGATTATCCGAATTGGCAATATTATGGAAGTATCCTTCGAGCTCATTATCCTGTTGTACCAACCGGCCACTTACGAAACCGCCGATGTGGTCAACACCTTTGTGTATCGCCAAGGCTTGCAAAACGGTCAATACGACTTTGCCGCCGCCGCTGGTTTGTTCAACGCCTTGGTCGCCTTTGTGCTGGTGATGGTTGCCAACACCCTGTCCAGACGCTATTCGCGCACATCGTTGTGGTAAGGGTGAGACTATGTTGAATTGGAATCTGTATTCACGCGGCGATAAGTTCTTCGCCATTGCTGTGTCTGTATTAGTTGGCATGTTCACCATAGCCACGCTGTATCCGTTCATTTACATCGCGGCGGTATCGTTTAGTTCAGGGTTTGCCGCACAAGCTGGCAAAGTGGTGCTAACCCCCATCGATGCCACCGTTGAAGCCTACAAATACATCCTGGTGAAACCTGAGTTTTGGATTTCGTATCGCAATACGTTTATCTACACCATCGGCGGCACCATAGTAAGCATGCTGTTCATTATCCCTGGCGCTTATGCGCTATCCCGGCCACAGTTGTTCGGTCGCCGGTTTTTTAATTTATTCATCGCCTTCACCATGTGGTTCAACGCAGGGCTTATACCGTTCTATTTGAACATGCGGGATCTTCACTTACTGGACAGCATGTTCGGCATCATCCTGGCGTTCGCGGTGAATGCGTTCAACATCATCTTATTGCGTAACTTTTTTGAAGCCATCCCCAGTAGCTTTGAAGAAGCCGCCAGAATGGATGGGGCTAATGAATTTCAAGTACTTTGGAAAGTGTTTATTCCTTTATCCAAACCCGCTATTGCCACAGTGACCTTGTTTTGCATCGTATCCCGTTGGAACGGTTTTTTCTGGGCCATGGTGCTTTTGAGTAGTTCAGAGAAAATCCCATTGCAAGTTTTCTTACGGCATACGCTGGCAACGCTCAGCGACGATGACGAATTTGCCATTACACAATTAGAGGCCGCGTACAGCGCAGAAACTGTAACCGCTGCCATAATTGTTTGTTCAATTATCCCGGTACTCTTGGTTTATCCGTGGATTCAAAAATACTTCGAGAAGGGCATCCTTCTCGGAGGTGTCAAAGAGTAAATCAACTAACTCTAATTGGAGGAGCATATGCGTAAACATTTACTCACAACCGCTATTGCAGCAACACTGGTGTCAAGCACATCAGTTCTGGCTGACACTAGCGATTTGAAGATCGTTGAGGGCGACCCGCTTCAGCTGACTATTCAGATGAATCATGCCCGCTATCCGGTGTACAAAGAAGACTGGCCAGTGGAACAACAAGCACGTGAATGGACCAACGTTCACTTAAATGATGTAACCGTTGGTTCAAACATGCGTACCGATGAAAATTCGGGCAAAACCGAAGTGCTGAACCTGATGTTAGCTTCTGGCGAAATCCCCGATATCGTTGGCTCTAGCCGAATAAAAGATTTCGTTAATCAGTACGGCCCTGAAGGTGCGTTCTTACCGCTCAATGATTTAATCGAAGAGCATGCACCAAACTTAAAAAAATACTTCGACGAAAGACCTGAAATTGCGGCTGCTATTTCAGCGGCCGATGGCAAGATGTATTACATCCCTTACCTGCCCGATGGTAAATACGGCAGAGCCTATTGGATTCGCACCGACTGGTTGAACAAATTAGGGCTTGAAGTTCCACAAACGGTTGAAGAATACGAAAAAGTACTGCGCGCATTCAAAACCCAAGATCCTAATGGCAACGGTGAAGCTGATGAAGTGCCGTACTTTGCACGTCAGTGGCCAGAGCTGATTCGATTAGTCACCCTATGGGACGGACGATCTTCCGGTTCTGACACCTATCACGATTTTATGGTGAATGAAGGCAAACTTGAACACCCCTACGCAGGTGAAGGGTACCGGGAAGGCATTAAGAATCTCGCTCGCTGGTACGACGAAGGTTTGATTGATGCAGAAATTTTCACCCGCGGTAGCTCCGCTCGTGACTTCTTACTGAGTGAAAACCTCGGTGGCTCAACTCACGATTGGTTTGCATCCACTTCCGGTTACAACCGATTGTCTGCTGATATCGAAGGCTTTGAGTTCAAAGCGATGGCACCTCCAGCATCAGTCAGCGGTAAGCGAATTGAAGAACATCGTCGCATTCCCATTAAGCCTGACGGTTGGGCCATAGGAGGCACGAATGAGCACCCCATTGAAACCATAAAGTACTTTGATTTCTGGTTCACAGAACCTGGTCGTCGCCTCGCTAACTTTGGTGTTGAAGGCATGCACTACGACATGAAAGATGGCAAAGCGATCTTTAAGCAGGAATTCTTAGATCAAGGGCCCGTGAATCGTTCGCTTTATCAAGTCGGTTCACAGCTTCAAGGCCGCGGTTACTTCCAAGACTATGGCTACGAAATTCAGTGGTCTAACGAGTTTGCACTGGAAGGCATTAAGTTGTATGACGAAGGCGATTATTTAATCGATCAATTTCTGGGTGTGGCTTTCAATCAAGATGAGCAGAAAGTCTATGATCGTTTCTGGGGATCAGTTCGTGACTACATGTTAGAGCGTCAACAAGGCTGGATTTTGGGTAATGGCGATGTAGAAGCTGACTGGGACGACTACACCGCTCAATTGGAAAAGAAAGGTCTTGGAAAAGTCCTTGAAGTGATGCAATCAGCGTACGACCGTCAGTACGGAAATAACTGATCAACGATAAGTTGAGTAGGTCAAGTCTGGGTGTCGACATCGACACCCAGACTTTCATCCACGAATTATTAAAAGAGAATTTATTTAAAGATGTCCTCCCATGCCAACACAAGCGATGCTGTGCCCATTCTTGATGAGCCACGGGCTGGGAAAATGAACATCGGCTATCAGCCGGATCAAAACACCGATATTGTTGAGAACCCACCGCGATTTACGTGGATGCCGGTAATTGAAGACGAGGCCACCTACGCAATACGCATTTCTACCGATAACAACTACGCGAAAGACAATACGCGTGTATTCGAAAACATCAGCATTAACTTTTTCACCCCTGATGAAGCCCTTCCTCCAGGAAGCTACTTCTGGTCCTATGCCGTGTGGTCGAATGAGAAACAGGGGGCTTTGACTACTTGGAGTGAATCTCGGCAATTCAATCTGGTTGATGGCTTACCCAACACACCAATCCCAAATCGAGATAAGCGCCATGCAACACTCAGCCAAGCTCATCCACGGCTTTGGCTAAATCCGGAAACTCTATCCGAATTTTCCGTTGCGGTTACTCAGTCGGAACAGCATTGTGGCTGGGGCGATTTTTTTGAAAAGTCTGTTAAGCCATGGATGGGTCGCGACGTTATGGAGGAACCTGCTGGCTACCCCAATCACCAACGGGTGGCACCGATTTGGCGACAAACCTACATCGATTGCCAAGAATTACTGTACGCCATTCGTCACCTTGCCATTGCAGGGCAGGTCACGCAGGATGCAGCGCTCACAGAACGAGCAAAAGCGTGGTTGTTAGCCGCTGCGAGTTGGAATCCCACGGGAACCACGGCACGTACGTACACAGATGAATGGGCCTTTCGCGTCACTCTGGCATTAGCTTGGGGATACGATTGGTTGTACGACGAACTGAACGAAGAAGAACGAACTCTGGTGCGGGCAGCTTTATTAACGCGTACGCGCGAGATCGCAGATCACATCATTAATCACGCACGGATACATCTCTTCCCTTATGACAGCCACGCTGTGCGCGCCGTGTCCGCTGTCTTGGTACCCGCATCGATTGCGATGCTGCACGAAGAAGAGGAAGCGCAGCTTTGGCTTGATTACTCCATCGAATTTTTATCCACTGTCTATTCCCCCTGGGGTGACAATGATGGTGGTTGGGCTGAAGGGCCTCACTACTGGATGACCGGGTTAGCTTATTTAATTGATGCAGCCAACTTATTAAAAAGTTACACCGGCATTGATTTATACCAACGACCGTTTTTACAAAAAACTGCCGACTTTCCGTTCTATACCAAGCCGCCTGATATTCGCCGCGCCACGTTTGGTGACGACAGCACAATGGGTGACTTACCCTGCTTAAAACTGGGCTACAACGTGCGCCAGTTTGCAGGCATCACAGGTAACGGCGTTTACCAATGGTATTACGATGAAATCAAAAAGAATGACCCCGGCACAGAAATGGCGTTTTATAACTGGGGCTGGTGGGACTTAAATTTTGATGACATGGTGTATCGCCATGACTATCCGGTGGTTGAATCTGTTGCCCCTGCCAACATTCCTAAAGTACGTTGGTTTCAGGGTATTGGCTGGGTAGCCATTCAACATCGAATGGACAACCCCGATGATCACGTGTCGTTCATCATGAAGTCCTCACCCTTTGGATCAATCAGCCATTCTCATGGCGACCAAAACGCGTTTTGCTTATCCGCTTATGGTGAAGACTTAGCCATTCAATCCGGGCACTACGTAGCTTTTAACAGCTCAATGCATCAAAAATGGCGGCGTCAAACGCGATCTAAGAACGCCATTTTAATTGATGGGAAAGGACAATACGCAGACGGTGATAAATCTAAAACGCTTCGCGCCACCGGTAACATAACGAGTGTTAAGGAAAACGATGACCACGTATTTATTTCCGCCGATGCCACCATGGCCTACCAGTCACTGAATGACTCGGTGACTTTAGCGCGACGTGATGTGTATTTTGTACACGACAGCTACTTCGTTATCGTTGATACCGTTGATGCAGAAAAGCCTGTTGAAATCGACTGGCTGCTTCACGCCAACGCACCCATGCAATTGGGCGACACCACCTTTCGATACACCGGCGAGAAAGCCGGTTTTTATGGACAAGTGATTTGGTCAGAAGCTGGCGCAGGCAAACTGACCCAACAAACTGGCTTTGACGATGTGGACCCAGCCGACTACGAAGGCTTGCCGGTAAGCACCTGTTTGAATGTAAAGTTTCCAGCAGCCATTCGACATCGTATTGCGGTGCTGCTTGTGCCCTACCGACTCGATGCACCCCAACGCATATTTAATTTTCTTGATGATCAAGGCTACGATTGCGATCTGTATTTCTCCGACGCGGACGAACGTAGCTTCAAGGTTGTTGTACCCAAATCTTTTAACGTCGGCAAATAACGCACGACACGAACCTATAAGGAATACAGCTGATGAATTTATCTGGAAAAACCGCCCTGGTCACCGGTGGCGGTCGTGATATCGGCCGCGCCTGTGTCATCCGCCTGGCCGAAGCCGGTGCCAATGTGGCCATCAATTACCACGCTTCAGCCAGTGGCGCAGACAGCGCGGTTTCTGAAATCGGTGCAGAGCGTGCGTTTGCGATGCAAGGTGATATGACCGTTGAATCCGAAGTTAAAGCGTTCGTAGAAAAAACAGCCAGCACATTCGGCTCGATTGACATTGTTGTGCATGTCACCGGTGGTTTAGTCGAACGTATTCCCATGCGGGAGATGTCCCTAGAACACTTCCATAAAGTGATGGACTTAAACCTTACATCAAACTTTCTGGTTGTACGAGAAGCCGTTGCTCATATGAAAAACGGTGGATCCATCGTTAATTTAGCTTCACTGGCTGGTCGTGACGGCGGTGGCCCCGGTGCTGGAATTTACGCAGCTTCTAAGGGGGCCGTCATGACCATGACACGCGCCATGGCGAAAGAATTTGGTCCTGACATCCGCTGTAACGCACTTTGCCCCGGAATGATCGATACCGATTTTCATAATACGTTTACAAAAGATGAAGTACGTAAGAATGTCGCTAATGCCACCCCGTTGAAGCGAGAAGGTACATCAGAAGATTGTGCGAATCTGGTTGCCTATCTTGCCTCAGATGAAGCCGCATTTGTTAACGGCACGTGTATCGACATCAACGGTGGTATCGCTTTTTCATAAAGCATCAAGCTAAAGGCATCGACCCATGGAACTTAAGCAGGACAGCGACAACAACGTATCCTACGAGGCGTTAGAACTGTTTCAGCCAGCCACGGCGCACAAAGCAACGTTTCAAAATGCGCTAGATGGCGCACTCGACAAGGTGAGCTCTTTAGTTCCCAAGTTCGGCCTTAGAAACCCCCGCATGGGTATTCCTGGAACCCATCGCTACGCGTTTTGCATTCCAGATGAATGGGTGGCCAGTTTTTGGTGCGGGCAAATGTGGCTGGCCTACTCGTTAACAGGAGACTCGCGCCTAAAAAACAGCGCCCGCATGCGCCGTGACTATTTCAAAACGGTATTAGAACACCCTCGTTGGCACGATCACGATCTTGGCTTCCTGTTTTCCTTATCCGCCGTTGCTGACTACACACTCACCGGCAACGAAAGTTCACGAGCCATGGCCTTACGGGCAGCTGATTTTCTCGCCGCTCGTTGGCGACAGCCACTGCCGTTTGTTATGTGTTGGAATCCGATGTTACGCGATGGGCCAGAATTCATGGCTCGTAAAACAGGAACTTTAAACATCGATAGCATGCAGGCAATGGCGTTGTTGTTTTGGGCCGCTCGGGAAACCGGCCAGGCTTCCTTCATCGAAATAGCTAACATGCATCTTGAAACCAGTCGTCAGTATCTGGTGCGCGACGACTACAGCTCTTATCACGCCTATGAATTTGATCCAAGAAGTGGCGAACCCATGAGCGGTTACACCCACCAAGGCTTGCACGATGAGAGCTGCTGGTCACGCGGGCAAGCTTGGGCAATTCATGGGTTTGCACAGGCGTACCTGTATACCGGCAATATCGACTACCGCAAGACGGCAGCGAAGATGGCCAACTATGTGTCCGAGCACTTACCCAACGATGGGGTACCGCTGTGGGACTACAACTTAAGCGCTGATGAAACCCCATACCGCGATTCATCTGCTGGTGCTATCACGGCAGCTGGCCTCTACACCCTGGCCCGTTGTTACGGTGGTGGAGCCGAAGCGGAACGGTATACCGCACTCGCCGATAAAATGTTGCTGGGACTCGTCGAGCACTGCGACCTGACACAAGACAAAGACGCCGAAGGGCTATTAAAAGAAGGGGCTGCATTCGTGGGGCTTGGACGCGCGAACAACCTATTGCCCTATGGCGACTATTACTACCTAGAGGCCTTGATGCGCTCAGTGGGGCATTCTGAATTTTTCTGGTAGCTCTTCCGTGGGTTAGCGGCGTCCTTGCTAACAGCGAGAAAGTGCTGCTGGCCTACGGGTCAACCAAGTACGGAAGCGTCAGTGAAATGGCCGGCACAAAGGTGATTAACATTAAGGCCACGAAGATGGCTAGATAGAATGGCCAAATGGTTTTCACCGCTTCCTCTATCGGTAACTTACCCACCGCACAGCCCACGAATAAACAGGAACCCACGGGCGGTGTACACAATCCCAAACCCAGATTCACCAATAGAATCATGCCGAACTGCAGTGGGTCTATGCCCAACTGATTCATAATCGGTAAAAAGATCGGCGTGCAAATAAGTATCAACGCTGCCATATCCATGATCATGCCAAGCAGCAATAAAACCGCGTTGATCATCAATAAAATTAAGATGGGGTTATCAGTAACGCCCGTTAGAAAATTGATGGTTAAGCTCGGCACACGAAAGAACGTCAGCATGTAAGCGAATGCACCAGCGCAGGCGATAAGAATCATAACCATCGATGTTGTGCGTACCGCTGACACCACCGCGACTTTAAATTTTTGCCAGGTAATACTTCGATACACCAGTACCGTAACTAAGAACGCGTACATCGCGCCAAAAGCGCCAGATTCCGTGGCCGTAAACACACCAGACAGAACCCCACCCACAATGATAACAGCGGTGAGTAAGCCAGGGATGGCACTGAAAAAACTTAACAAAAGCACCGTCCAACCAGAAAACTTCTCAGCTCCGTACCCACGCTTTATTGCTACGACATAAGCTGCAACCGCTAAACACGTACACATGAGTACACCGGGCACCACTCCGGCAAGAAACAACTTGGATATTGACACCGCGCCGCCTGTGGCGAGTGCAAAGATAATCATATTGTGACTGGGCGGGATGATGATGCCAGCAATGGAGGATGTCACGGTCACGTTAACCGCATAGTCAGCGTCGTAACCCTTGTCTTTCATCACCGGTACAAGGATAGAACCTAACGCGGATATATCGGCAATGGCTGAGCCAGAAATACCGCCAAACAACATCGAAGAAAAGACATTCACGATGCCGAGCCCACCGCGCATTGCACCCACGGCATTTTGCGCGAACCGCACCAAACGCATGGCGATGCCACCGTGAAACATCAGCTCGCCAGCGAAGATAAAAAACGGAATGGCCATTAAAGAGTACACATTGATCCCAGCAACAATTCGCTGAAACACAATGAGTAGCGGCAAACCCTCATGCCAGAAGGCCGCTAACGCAGATATACCTAACGCAAAGGCAACCGGTAAGCCGATGATGACGCAAAACGCGAACACCCCGAGCAAAAGCAAAAAACCCATGGCTGCCTCTTAGTCCAAACGGTTAGAGCGTTGATCCAATCGGAGCAACAAACGAATTAAATGGCCTGTGGAAAATAGAAACACTAAAGCACCACAAATGGTCAGAGGCAAAGATCGAAAACCTTCGGAAACCTGGATTAAAGGAATTAACATCTTCCATTTAAACTGGGTGAGTTCCAAACCATACCAGAACATAAACGCACCAAAACCTGCCATAAGCACATCGGTCACAAACACAAATACCGAGCGTATAACTGATGGCACAGCGTCTCTAAACAATACAACCGACAGATGGGTATCTTGCTGCACACCCACCGCTGCACCTAAAAATGCAATGACCATTAACAAGAGGTGGGATACCTGCTCGACCCAGGTTGGCGTGGCATTCAATACGTAGCGTCCGAACACCAGCCACGCAAACATCAATGTCATCACGACAAGAGCGACGCCCGCAATGATTAGACAGATTCGAGAGAGGAAATTAAAAACGCTGTCCATAACCCGCAAAAATTGCGGTGTATCGGAGTCTTTGTTCATTTAAGGTCGCATGTTGAGACGCAAATGGATCCCCCCGATTGCTCGGGGGGATCGGTACAAAATAGATTCAGAAATTATTCCGTTTTCTGAGCCATTTCAACTAAACCTGCCATGTCTGGATTGGCAGCTAAGTATTCATCATATACTTGTTTCATTGCATCCTGAAAGGGCCCTTTGTCGGCAATTTCATTCACTGCGATACCAGCAGCCTCTACATCCTTACGCGCTTGTTCTGACTGAACAGCCCATAACTCACGCTGGAACAGTGCAGCTTCTTCAGCAGCTCCGCGAACTGCGGCCTGCATATCTGCAGACAAGGCGTCAAACTTTGCCGTGTTCACACAAATGCACTCAGGGATAATCAAGTGCTCACTGAGAGAATAGTGAGTGGTGACTTCATAATGGCCAACGTTCTTAAATGATGGGAAGTTATTTTCCGCACCATCAACAACACCCGTTTTCAATGCCTGCTGAACTTCAGCGAACGCCATCGGTGACGGGTTGCCACCCAGGGCAGAAATCATTGACGTATACAGATCATTATTCATAACCCGGATTTTCAAACCTTCCACATCTGCCGGCGCATTGATAGGCTTTTGGCTATAGAACGAGCGTGCACCCGCATCTACCCAAGCCAATGGCTTAACACCCGCTTCAGCCATGGCATCAGCTATGGTTTGCCCAGCTTCACCTTCCAGCACTCGGAACATGTGCGGAACGCTTTTGAAAATGAAAGGCAATGAAACCAAATTAGCTTCTTTCACCATGGGACCAATTGGACCTAAGTTGAAATTACCAATCTCGATGGCACCTAAGCGAACTTGCTCTAGCGCATCAGGTTGAGAACCCAGCACACCACCGTGGAACACTTCCACAGTAACTTCGCCGCCAGTCGCCTTATCCACTAATTCTGAAAACTTATCCATCGCGGCGGTATTGGGGTGGCCGTCGTTATGAATATTCCAAGCGCGCCAGTTCTCAGCAGCGTGCACGGGACCAATCAAGGCAGCCGCCACCGCGGCGCCCACCAAAACCTTTGATATTTTTTGCAACACGGAAATCCTCCTGAAGTGATTTTTATCGCGTCTAGCCGAGTCGACTAGTATGCTAGTATATGAACATCGCAGTATTCATGTCAACTGACCAACGCTAGAATGGTGAGCTCGGTGCAAACCATCTGATTTATCAGTTCACCGACCATGGAATAACAGACACCGGCTTGAGGTGTAAACGAAGGTCTATGCAGAACTTAGTTATTGACAACGAACGCCGAACAACCACGGATCTGGTGTTCGACCGATTGCACGAAGAAATCAACTCCCTTAAGTTGCCCCCCGGTGCACGCGTATCTGAAGTTGAGATCGCACAACGTTTTGGTGTTTCCCGTCAACCGGTGCGCGATGCGTTCTATCGTCTCGGCAATCTAGAGCTGCTTTTAATCAGGCCTCAAAAAGCAACGATTGTTCGGGGCTTCTCTGAAGAATCTATAGTCACCGCACGTTTTATCCGCTTGGCAGTGGAGCTTGAAGTGATGAACCGGGCGTGTCGAATCTGGAAAAAAGAACACTCAAAAAAGCTTAACTATAATTTGGAGCAACAAATAACGGCTGTTAAAGCAGATCAATGGGATGACTTTCATCGATTAGATTCGATGTTCCACGGCTTAATCTGCCAGATTAGCGATACAGAACATGCCATTGAAACCATAAAAAGCTGCCGACAAAAAACGGATCGTATTTGCGCGCTTGGTGTGCGTAAGGAAGAGGAAGTCGATTTAATTCTTACCGATCATCGCCAGCTAATTGCCGCTTTGGATGAACGTGACATCACGACCGCATTGGATGTCACTCGTCTGCATCTTAGCCGCATCGATTCGATTATTAAAGATATTCGCAACTCACACGCAGAGTACTTTGACAATTCCAGCCAAAACTAATAAAGAGCTTTTCTTTAAGTATTTTGATTGACATTTCTGAGTATCGAGACTTCATACATTAGACAACGAACTTCCATTTTTTACGAAAGGGTGACTCGGTGGTTTCTTAATCGCTTTGACCCCTATGATCTCACCGGCGTTGCACCTGAACGCAAATTATTGCCTTATTTAAAGTCCCACATCAAGCCGATGAGGCGTGTCATCGCGCTTAGCATACTTGTCACTGTCTTTGCCGCCAGCATTGAAGTTTGGTTAATTCAATATGCCGGACAAATCGTAGACATTCTGGCCTCCAGCCGCCCGGATGAATTATGGCAAAAAGAAGGGTTGGGTCTACTGTTCGCAGCGCTTGTGGTGATGCTCGTTCGCCCTATCGCACAGTTTCTACGGCTCGCGGTTAACGATATATCCTTTAACTGCAACGCAGCAACCTTAGTACGATGGCGCGCCTATGATCATCTGATTCGACAATCGGTAGGTTGGTTCCAAGAAGATTTAACCGGCAGAACGTCAGGACGACTGGTGGACATTGGCAATCACGTCGCTGATGCCATTCATACCGCTCTAAATACCATCGCGTTTGGCCTGGTTTACATGATCGGTGTGGTATTGCTCATGGCGGGCACTGAAATTTGGCTTGCGCTTCCCTTGCTGTTGTGGCTTGTACTCTATATCAGTGTGCTTGCTTGGATTATGCCGAGCATGATTCCTGCACAACATAATTTTCAAGCAGCAAAATCTGCGCTCGTTGGTACCGTGGTCGATAGTTTCTCGAACTTTGAAACCTTAAAACTCTTCGCACCTAAAGATCAAATTGCAAAAGAGCAACGCATTTCACTTGAAAACACGCGAGAAACCTTATTTAGAACCCGTCAAATCGGTACCGCATTACGAACCATATTGGTCTCACTAGAGGCAGTCGTCATCGTCGGCTTTGTGGGCTATGGCATTTGGCTTTGGTCAGTAGATGCTGCAACCATTGGTGTTATATCAGCTGCCATCGCCCTGTCTTTACGAATCACGACCATGGCTGATTGGATCCTTGATTCCATCTGGTGGCTGTTTCAGCGTATCGGTTCGTTAAGAGAAGCCTTACAGACCATCGGCCAACCCATCGAAATCCCTCAAGACGATAACGCACCAGAACTCAAGGTGGGTAAAGGCGCAATAGAAATTAACCAATTACATCATCACTACGGACAACGATACGGAGGGCTTAGCGATGTGTCCTTGGCGATAAGTCCGGGTGAAAAGGTCGGTATTGTCGGTCGCTCTGGTGCCGGAAAATCGACTTTGGTGAATCTTTTGTTGCGTTTTTTTGAAGCGGAAAAAGGCACCATCGTTATCGATGGCCAAAACATACGTGACGTTGACCAAGACAGCTTACGCAAAGCGATTGGCATGGTGGCACAGCAAGCGTCTTTGTTAAATAGATCAGTTAAAGACAATATTTTGTTAGGCCGTGAAGACGTCAGTGAAGAAGAACTCATATCAGCAGCCAAACAAGCACGCGCCCACGAATTTATTCAACAGCTACGCGACAAACAAGGGCGAACCGGGTATGACGCTCATGTTGGTGAACGCGGTGTTAAGTTATCTGGTGGCCAAAGGCAACGCGTTGCCATTGCCCGAGTCATATTAAAAGATGCGCCCATCTTAATTCTGGACGAGGCAACCAGTGCGTTAGATAGCGAAGTGGAGTCAGAGATACAAGCGTCCTTAGTCGATATCATGCAAAACAAAACCGTCATTGCAATCGCACACAGACTGTCCACCATCGCCCGTATGGACCGAATAATCGTAATGGATGAAGGCAAAATCATTGAACAAGGCACGCACACAGAACTGGTCGCCAAGTCGGGAATTTACTCAACGTTCTGGGGGCATCAGTCGGATGGTTTTATCGATACAACGATGTAATAAATCGTAGCCTGACTAGCACTGTCACATCGCCCAACAGGATAATCCGCTACTCTGTGAAGCACACCGTTTAAAGTTGAACATCATGAAACAAATTTCGGTCATCCTTATACTCGTAGTTACCGCACTGATTAGCGGTTGCGCCACGTTGTCAGGCAATGCTGACGGCCCCAGTGTGCGAGTGATCGGTATCGATCCTTTACCCAGCGAAGGGTTAGAAGCGCGGTTTGCTTTAAAACTTCGCGTACAAAACCCAAACGAAAGCGCCCTGTCTTACGACGGCCTTTCGGTCAGTTTAGACTTAGATGGGAAAGGTCTTGCCAGTGGGGTTAGCGATATAACCGGTGAGATTCCGCGATTCAGTGAGGAGGTGTTAACCGTGCCTGTAAGCATTTCAGCGTTTAGCGTTTTTCGCCAACTTTTAGCTCTTGCTGAAGATGCCAAGGGTGCAGGCAACGCACTCAATCGCCCAATCGCCTACAAACTTCGTGGCAAACTCGGCGCGGGTAAGGGCACATTCGGCGCAACTCGTTTCACCGACTCAGGCGTATTAGACTTCTTAGCCTCAGAAAAAACTGAACAATAACTTTGGCGCGCACATTACCGTAAATTGCCACTAAAGGTTAGTAATTACCGGGGGAAGTGGTCGCAGCCTCGGCATACATTTAAGATGGGGCCCTATTCCTTGCGTTAGTGCAAAATACTACGTAGTCTCCTGAGTGCACTAGGAGTCCCAGATACATGGAATTACCGTCCGAAGAATTTCCAGAGCATCGAAGCCGAACAATAAACGACTCTCCGGAAGATTTCGAGTCTCCCGAAGCCTTAATCAGGCTTGAACGAATTCGCCTCACACTAACCGATGTCGATACAGCGGGCGCGGGAATTTTAATCACATTTATATTTGCGACTGTTGCGGTATGGGGTCATATACCGACTAGCTGGATTATCGTTTTTTGGGCTTTGTTGGTCACAGAAGTTGCACTTAAATTAAAATTTTCGCAAGACTTCAAACGCGACTACACCAACTATTCTGTGGACATGCGCAAATACGATTTGGGCATCCTCGTTGGCTCCTGGCATGCCAGTATTGTTTATGGCATTTCTTTTCTTGTCATATTTATGCCAATGCCTGAGGAGAATCGATGGTTGTTAGCCGTATGTATTCTCAGTTCGATATTAATAATCAGTACGTTTAACAGTGAGCTGCCAAAAGCCGGGTGGCTTCCCTTTCTTGTATTAATCCTCCCACTTTGTATTGCGTTATTATTCAGCGGCAACATCATTCTGTTTCTCATTGTGCTGGTCATTTTTACGAGCATGGCGGTAGTTATACTACGCGGTCAAAAGCTTGCCGAGCGGCTGGGGAAAATTATCGTTTACCACAAAGACAACGATGCTCTTTTACAAAAACTTTCTATAGAACGAACTAAGGCTGAAGAACAACGAGAAGTAGCCGAACAAGCCGTAATCAACAAAAGTAAATTTATTGCCGCTGCCAGTCACGACTTGCGCCAACCACTGCATGCTCTTGGGTTGTTTCAAGATTCACTGAAGCATGGCATTACTGATGAGAACTTGATGCCCATTGTCAATTCAATGGAGAAGTCCACTTCAGCATTAAGAGAACTGTTTGACGATTTACTTGATGTTTCTCGGCTTGATGCTGGTGTTGTTAAACCAAACTTAAAGGATGTATCGGTTGAATCACTATGTGAAACATTAGGCGTTGAATTTCGAGAAATCGCTAAGCACCAAAAATGCACACTTACCATTGAACATAACGATATCGCTGTATTCACAGACGATCACTTAATTGAACGCATCATCAGAAATTTATTAACCAATGCGGTTAAACACACACAAGAAGGTGAAATTAAGTTATCCGCCAACGCTCTGGATGATAACTATGCCGAACTTGTCATAGAAGACACAGGTAGCGGCATTGACGCATCCCAGCTAGAACATATCTTCAAAGAGTACTATCAAACAGACAACTCAAACCATCCCCCAACCAGTGGGTTTGGCCTAGGCCTTGCCATTGTGAATCGCATTGCGCCATTATTGGATATTTCTGTATCCATAGAATCTGAAATAGGCGAAGGCACAAAAGTAACGCTGCGCGTTCCCATTGGTGACTCCACAGCCGTCGCTCAAAGCATGAGCGAAACTGTATCACTACCAGACGTTAAAAGCCTTAATGTTGCTGTACTTGATGACGATGAACACATTTTGCGAGGCATGCAAAATGCGTTAGAACAATGGGGACATGAAATTTCTGCTTACTCTGATGCCGAAGCATTAATGAGCGACTTGGCCAGCAACTGTTTAACACCAGATATCGTCATCATTGACTACCACCTCGGTGATCAAACCGATGGGCTACAAGTATCATCAAGAATTGACAATTCGATAGATTCTGAGTTGAAGCTGGTAATTATTACGGGCGAGAGTGCACCAGAACATATGACGAAACTTTATAACAGTAAGTTTGATGTACTACAAAAACCCGTTTCTCCAGATGACTTACAACACTACTTATCAAAGCTCCATGAGGACGCTGGCTCGGAAAGGGCATCAGCGTGAGTGATTACACCATGGCAAGTAAACGACTTCGTTCGAGTAAAAGCACCAGCTAAAAAAGCCACTCTATAAATCAAGAGTGGCTTTGATAAAAACTGCCTTACCTCACAGCATGGTAAGCGCAGAGAACGTGCAGATGCTCATCTTTACATAATCGCGCCGAGAACGCCCTGGGCAATTGCTCCAGCACCTGCACCACCGGCAAGACCACCTAGTATTTGGCCGACGTTAAATTTACCCCTTGCGGCATTTCCTGCAGCCGCTGCAGCATCGCCACCTCGACCCATCAATCCACCGACAGCACCACCACCTACAAGTCCACCAACAATGCCCGCTATTCCATCAAGACCACCGGCACTGGAACCCATAAGGCTTTGAACGAGTTCTCCGCCGAGAAACCCACCACCGCCACCGATTAGCATTGAAATTATTGTACCTAACATACTGAATACTCCTATGTTAACAAACAAAGACTGTCGGCTCATTCCAACAATCCCATCGCCTATACAGTAAGGGCAGATGACTCCTTATTTCGTAAAACATTGTAGATCGCGTGTCAATTGCAAGATATTGAAAAACAATGAGGTCTTTACTACCGTGCTAACGCTGGATCCTTGATGATGCGCCTTAAAAGAGAAATATATTTATTTATCACCAGACGAGAATGGTTTCCAAACAAAAGCTAGGCATTGCTTGCATAATCGCACGAAGGCACCTGGCGCAGAAACTATTGGCTGCTTCATACCAACGACCGTGCTCACCAAGACTTCCTTTAAAAATTCACGCGCCTCCTTACGTGTTAGTCGTTCTTCTTTATTCTCTATGCTGTCCAGAACGATTTGATGAGCGTTTTCTATTAACACTATCTGCTCATCGGTGAAATAGCCTGTTTTATTTCGAAACTTGGCGTATTTCAATGGCGTGCCGCTGGACATATTCACCAAGAAATTTGCGGTTGTCACCGGAGCTATGGCAGCTCCCAAACCCACACCAATAAACTTAACACTACCAAGTGCTAATATTTTTATCAGTGGTAGCAACCATGCGAGTGGTGCGAGAAGCGGCAATGCCATAATGAACCCCAAACCTCATGCCATATTCGTGATATTTGAGTATATCGCGTAGGGATAGATTAACTTTAAGTGTTATTACTGCTTATTCAAAAAGCCCATCATGGCGTCGTTGAATGCCTGTGTCTGTTCAATATTCGACAAATGCGCAGCGTTTTTCAAGACCACTAATTCAGCGCCCTCAATATGCTCTTCAAGTACTTTGGATTGCTCAACCGTGCATGCAGGGTCATCTTCTCCCACTATAATAAGGGTCGGCACGGTTATTTTCGACAGAAGGGAAGTTTGGCTCATATCTCTTACTGCACTGGCGCATGAGATATAGCCACCGGTATCGGTGGTACGAATCATCTGAGCCACCTTCTCTACAGCGGTCTTGTCATCATCCAAAAAAGCGGACGTGAACCAACGCTTCAGTGTGCCATCAACTAAGCCGACTATGCCGTGCTCTTTGGCCGTTGAGATACGCTCATTCCACAATGCCAATGTAGGCATTTCACTTGCGGTGTCACACAACATGAGTGAATGCAGACGGGTTGAGTAGTTAGCGCCCAGATACTGAGCGATCATACCCCCCATCGATAACCCGGCAAAATGCACTTTGTCGATTTTTAAAGCGTCAAGTAGAGCAATCGCATCCTCTGCCAAGAGTTGAATGGTGTAGGGCCCTTCTGGCGCATCGGTAGCTCCATGGCCACGCGTATCGTAACGCAATACTCGAAATGATTTTGTTAAGACGGGTAATTGATCATCCCACATGGTGAGGTTCGACATCAGACTGTTACTGAGCATAACAATAGGTGCGTTTTGTGGACCATCCCACCGATAAGCGATGCTTATACCATTAGCTTCAACCGTTAGTGCCATATCCGTTTTTCCCAAGGCTAATGTTCGCAGATTCAGTACATTATAGCGTTAGTGGCCTAATCCCCTCAGCCGTACAACCCCAAAGGGGGTCATGACCTATCCGCATCCGCTATTTGGATATTGGCGCTATTTGAACGAAGCCGTTTTCCACTCTTGCCTTAAACATTTTGAGTGGCCTAACAACGGGAGCGGCTTTCGCCTGTCCTGTTCTGGCATCAAACAGTCCTTGATGCAGAGGGCATTCAATGTGTTTTCCATCGAAGTACCCATCACACAGATTGGCACCGGCATGGGTACAGCGTGAATCACTGACGAAAATACCATTTACCGTGTCATAAACCGCCAGCACCAACTCACCAAACGGTACAGGCGTTACATCACCTGGCTCAAGCGCGTCCTGTGAAATCAAGGTTTGCCAATTGTCAGCCATTGTTTTTATCTTGACGCGGGGAACGACCCAGTAATTGAGAAAGAATATCGACGTGCGCCCCTAAATAGCCGTGCTTCTCAACATGAATATAACCCTCTAGTTTTCGATTGAGCTCGGGCAAAGCATGAAACGGTACCGATGAGGCGTAGTGATGCTCCGCATGGTAGTTCATGTTCCAACAAAGGAAACGCCATGGCAAGCTCACTATGTTAGAACGCGTATTGGTTTTCATGTCATACACCATGGGACGCCCTACATGCTCTGTCATACGGATCGCACGCATGACAGGCTCGCCCAATACCACTGGCAAAAACCAGTACCAAATGGCGACGGTGGATTGCAGCAAAATCGATGCAACTATAACAACCGCATAAAAAAGTACCATCAAACGCGCTTCCAGAATAATTGTCTTACGTTCTTCTTTGGGCACAAACTTTTTTTCAGCCGGTGTCAATTCACCCAGAGAATGTCTGAACAATTCACTAAATTTCGCTTTCCAATAAGGCACAGAGGATATATACCAAAAGTACCCACCCAAGCTGTTTGGCAGCTCAATCATTTCTGTATCTTTGCCTTTGAGCTGGGTGTACGTATGGTGATCACAGTGCTCATACCGAAAAAAACGATTGGGAAGCATGATCACCAACCCACAAATGTTTCCTACCACATCATTTAACCAGCGGGTTCTAAATGCAGTGTAATGGCAGCACTCGTGTTGCAACGAAAAATGATGAACCAGAACGATTCCATGTAAGAACATGGCCGGCAGCAGCCACCATGAATCTCCTGCCAGCCAGATAAAATAAGCCGTGACCGCAACCACACAAAACCAGGCAAGCAAACGTAAGAGCGCAGGACTGTTTGAGCGTTGCATCAGCGCCTTCAACTCTTTCCGAGTTAAAGCCCCCTCAGCCATCGCCTGAGTAATCGGGGTTTGCACCGCTGCATTTACATGGCTAGTTGCTGATGACACTGGGCTTCTCTAACCGCCTGAACAGCATGGATAAGGAAAAACAAATTATAAAATAAAATACAGCTGTCGTTATCCAGGCTTCAAATATGGCTCGAGTGGATGCGACTAACTCGACCGTTTTAAATGTAAGTTCTTGCACCGATATCAGCGAGATGATTGAACTATCCTTGATCAGCGATATGAACTGGTTCGCCATTGGAGGTACTACTTTTTTAAGCGCTTGCGGCAGCACAATAAAACGCAATTGATCTGGCTTACTCATACCAATTGACTGTGCGGCTTCAATTTGGCCTTTACCCACGGATTGAATGCCTGCCCGTACAATTTCCCCCACAAACGCACTTTCAAACAGCGCTAGAACAACAACACCAGACACCAACGAAGGAAATCTTCGCATATCGCCAAAGAAAAATTCCCATACATCGTTATCTTCCTGCCGAGCAATCGTTCGGGCCCAACCTTCAATATTGAATGCAGTGACCAGCTGTTCTGAAAGAAAAAAGAAAAATATGAAAATGACGACAACGGGTGGAATATTTCTTAGAACTTCGAGATAGGTTCTGGCCAGCATTCGTACCGCCAAATTATTCGCACACCGAGCCACCCCGAGTATTACGCCTAGAATCAGCGCAAGAATACTGGCGTATAGACTGACACGAATCGTGGTTATCACACCTTGAAGCAACAGATTCGCCACCCATGTTTCTTTCTCAGGGTGCCAGCGAATAATGTAGTTGGGAATGATCTCCCAGCGCCACTTGTAATTCAGTGCGCCTTCAATACGAAACCAGACGATACCGATAAGCAGCGCTAAAACAGCCAGAAGCGCGTAGTCCATCCAGTGTAGTTTTTTGATTTTAAAATGCACGTGAACGGGTAATCAGAAAAAAAGGCTGTATCGATACGGCCAAGGCAAGAACGTATGAATTACGTTCTTGCCTTGGCGTACTCTGCAGGCCTTTAATAGTCCATTCATATGAATGAGACCCGATCAACCTAGCCTTCAGGAACCATATCGGACCATTCATCACCGCGAAACCAATAGTCATGACGTTCTTTTAACCAGCCATTTTTCGTGTGCATGTTAATCCAATTGTTGAAAAAGTTAATCGCATCTGGATCCCCTTTTCGTATACCAAAGGCTTCGCCTGTGGCTGAGAATGCCGTATTAAAGGGCACATTCAGCACATCGGGGTAGCGCCGGGCTTCACTTGATGGTGTGGGTTCTGAAGCCATGGTCGCATGAGCTTTTCCATTCAGAACCTCTTGAGTGGAAGCACCATCTTCATCAAATAACAACAGTTCCGCTTTTGGAAACATTTGCGGAATTAACGCAGCCGGTGTTGCACCACGGCGAGCAGCAAAGATGACGTCTTCACTGTTGTAGTCTTCAATTGTTGCTAGACCCGCGGTCATTTTCGTGTTCGCTAAAATCGTCAACCCGGAATAAGCGTAGGGGTCGGTGAAGTTAATGGTCAGATTTCGTTGCGGCGTTGTGGTCATACCACTAATGATTGCGTCAAATTTACCACTCACCAACGCGGGGATGATTCCATCCCAAGACGTTGGAATAAATTCCGCCTCAACGCCCATGTCTTCAGCCAGCTTTTTACCAACATCCAGTTCAAAACCGATTAACTCACCGTTCTTATCACGCATAGACCATGGCTTGAATATCGACAAACCGATCTTGATGGCACCACGTTTCTTTATCGACTCTATAACACTTTCGGAAGCCAGCTCTTTAGTGGCTTGCTGGGCCATAGCTGTGGTGCTGAATCCGAGTACAACCAAGAGTAGTACAGCACAGGTACTGATTCGTTTTATTAAATTCAAGGTAAATTCTCCTTATATTTTTTATCTTGATGACGAACGAAAAAATTCACAAGCTTACTGGGTAAAACTCAACTTACTGCATAACGCCTTTCGACAAACGAGATACCGATTGACAAAATTAAGGTAACCACCAAATAAACGGCGGCAATCGTAAACCAAATTTCAAAACTCATATACGTGTCAGAAATAATATTTCTACCAATTGTCGTTAATTCAGCCACGGCAATAACACTTACGATGGCCGAACTTTTAATCATGTTAACCGCCTCGCCTGTCAGAGGTGGAAGCATGAAACGAATAGACTGCGGTAATATAATGAAACGATACACTTGGCTATTGGACATGCCGATCGATTTGGCACCTTCCCACTGACCCACCGGTACCGCGTTGATACCCGCCCGAAATATTTCCGACACCATCGCGCCGTGGTAAACGCCTAAGCACAAAATACTGGCGACATAGCGGTCCAAATCGAAAATCGGGCCCAGGACATAATAAAAAAGATACAACAATACCAACAGCGGGGTGTTACGAACGATTTCGAGAAACACCACCGCCAATGCACCGCCAACCAACAATCCAGATAACCGGAGCAAGGCAACCACAAGCCCAAGAACCACAGCAAGTAGAAACGCCAGTGTCGAGATCTCTACCGTTTTGACCAGACCTATTGCTATCTCGCCCCATTGAAACCCATCGTCGGTCATCGTGTAGAAATACTTTGGTACTTGATACCATTGCCAGTTGTATCCCATCGCCTGCGCACCGTTGTAAGCCGATAGGATGATCGCACCCACTACAACGAGATAAATTAAAACACTCACAGGTATCGAGGAAAAAAACCTCGACAGAACGGGCGTTTTGGGAGGCACATACTTGGCAGCTGTTTGACTCACGCTTTAGTGCACTAAAATTTGTTGCAGAAATTCTTGGCAGCGTTCAGTTTCAGGTGCTGTAAAAAAACGCTCCGGTGGGGCTGTTTCGATGATTTCGCCCTCGTCCATAAAGACCATTTTGTCGGCAACCTTTCGTGCAAAGCCCATCTCGTGCGTCACACACACCATAGTCATGCCGCCACTTTCCGCTAGATCCACCATCACTTCCAACACCTCGTTGATCATTTCAGGATCCAAAGCGGAAGTGGGTTCATCAAACAACATGATTCGGGTTTCCATACACAAAGAGCGCGCTATGGCCACACGTTGTTGTTGCCCACCTGATAACTGACTGGGGTACTTATCCGCTTGTTCTGGAATGTGTACGCGCTCCAGATAGGTTCGTGCGTTTTCTTCCGCTTCCTGTTTCGATTTCTTTCTTACCCGAATAGGACCAATTGTTAAGTTCTCCAGCACAGTCAGGTGTGGAAAAAGATTAAATTGCTGAAACACCATACCGACTTCCTGTCGCAACTTACGTATTTCGGGCGAACCCTCATACACTTCAATTCCATCCACAACCAGTTTGCCTGCGTTGTGATTTTCAAGGCCGTTAAAGCAGCGTATTAATGTGGATTTCCCAGAACCGGATGGGCCACAAATAACCACACGCTCACCTTGAGCCACTGAAAAATTGATGTTTTTCAGCGCTTGGAACTTACCGTAAAACTTATCTAGATTTGATGCGTCAATCATCAATGGTTGGGTACTCATACGACTCAACCTTAACAGATAAAAAACTGAGCCACCTTCTACTTACTTACCAAGAGTTATCGAGGACCAAAGAGAACCAAAACTGAACATTTATCACCAATAAATTACGTGCATAAACAGCAATTGAATCACCGGCAATAAAATTTCCAAAACGCCTAAGGAGCTACCCTAAAGCATGATTAATAACCGATCACTCTTGGTAGTATGTAGCCCGTGACCTTTCCAATCTTATATTCCTTTCGGCGTTGCCCCTACGCCATGCGCGCCCGATTGGCATTACTGCATTGTGGTGCGCAATATGAACTGCGAGAGGTGGTGTTAAAAAACAAACCAGCAGAGATGCTCGATGCATCTGAAAAGGGCACAGTACCGGTTCTTGTATTACCCGCACATAGCCACAACACAAGCCCTTCTCGAGTGATTGATGAAAGCATTGACATCATGCAATGGGCAATGACTGAAAATCCCAAACGGCATTTGCAAGCCGCCGAGCAATGGTTAGCAACCGAAACAATGAGCCTTCAAGAAATCAATGCACTAATAGAACGCAATGATTGTGAATTCAAAGACGTTCTCGACAAATACAAATACAGTGATCGGCATCCAGAGCATCCGCGTGAGTACTACTTTGCTCAAGCCATGCCTTTTCTTGAAACGCTGGAAAATAGACTCTCTGAGGCAGATTATTTAGGAGGTTCGCAATTTCGTTTTGCCGATGCCGCCCTGCTGCCGTTCATTAGGCAATTTTCCATGGTGAAGCCTGAACAGTTTAATCACGTGCCTTTACCGAAATTACAACAATGGTTAGCGAAGGGCTTAGAAACTGATTTGTTTTTACGTGTGATGAAAAAGGTGCCACCGTGGCACACAGGTGCTGGCTACCAAGCAGTTATTTACAACTGACATTATTCATTTTGAGTCAAAACAGCAGCGATCCGATATTGCGCCATCTTTATAGACTCATGTCATACCGCTTCTCGCAGTAAGGTTGCCGGATTCGCGCGTAACGTTTTCGCCAACCAAAGGGCAGCCCCCATCAAGCACAGAGAACACGCACCAAATGCCACTAAAGGTGCAACACCTCTGACTCCAGCAGACGGTAACTCGATCCAATACACCAACATAGCCTGACCCAGCAAGCCACCGATGACTGTGGAAAAAACCGATACCACCAATCCCATGATGGCGTATTCAACCCATACCGCCTGCATCACCGTGCGCATGCGTGTACCCATGGCATGCAACACAGAAGCCTCGTGCACCTGACGCCGACGGTTAACCGCGACAACGCTTGCCATAACCAACACACTGGTGATCAGGCTAACTAGGGATACCAGAGCAATGGCAAGGCCAGCACTGTACAAAACAGCACGTGCCGCATTCAGTGCACGGGTTGTTCGAATGGTTACCACTCCTGGATGCTGCACACCAATGGCGTTCATGGCATTGATGTCGGCGTCCACCGGCGCGTTCTCTTGCAGCCAAGCACTGCCAACGTGTCGAGTAACAAAGGGATCAATAACGCCGGGACTGAATATGGCTTCGAACCAAAAGCGAGTCTCCAGCGTTGCTTGCTCGTAAATGGCCACCAAAGTGGCATTGATCGTTTGATCTTGTAGGGTGAACTGCAAGTCATCACCAATTTTCAAGCCCAGTTGATCTGCTTCGCGATCTTCCATGGCCACAAGCGGTGACCCGGCATAATCCTCCGGCCACCATGCCCCACGATCGATCGTGGTGGAATCAATACCCGGTACACGCCAGCTCAGCTTGTGTTCATCATTCGCTTCAAACGCGCGGCCTGCATCCTCACTGGAACTTAGTATTTCACCGTTCACCTCTCGCAATCTTCCCAGAACCAACGGAGCGGTCACTATCTTTTCAATATCCGCTATCGACTCACTCGTTTTTTCAAACGTATCCAGTTCTGCATGTTGGATATCGTAAAAAACAAGTGCAGGGGCACGAGCTGGAACCGTATTGTTTAGCGTATGAAGCAACGTTGCGATTACTAAGGATGAGGCAACTAATACCGTAAGAGCGGTGCCCAGTGAAAGCAACATGGGCCGCAGTGCCGATCCGGGCCGATGCATGCTAGCCAATGCCATTCTCAAGGCGAACCGACGTTCAAGAAACCACGAACGACTTAAGCGTCTACCTAAGCGGCGTAATACAGCAACAATGGCATTCAGTGAAAAAAGCAAACCCGTCGTTGCTGCCACAAAAGCCAATCCGATCATGGGACTCGGCACCATCAGCAACAATAAAACCACCGTTAGCAGCAGCACAACCGCTGTTGCAAGCCACCAAAAGGGGCGTAATTTAACCGACTGCTCACTAAGATCACCGCCACGCATTAACTGCGCTGGTGGCAAGTCCAGTGTGCGACCCAATGTTGGCAGCGAAAATAGCAACGCGGTTAGCACACCAAAACCGGTGGTAGCCAGCACTGGCCACACAAGGTCCCCCAACTGAGCATTTATCGGAAGGTGCTCAGCGAGCGCTTGAGCCGCCAACCAAGCAACCAAAGCACCACTCAAGGCCCCTACTAAGCTGGCGAGCAATGCCACAACCAGCGTCTGACCAATAAATGCCACAGCCACTTGTGCTGAACGTGCTCCAAGCGATTGCAAGGTGGCCAATGTGCGCAACTTAGTTTGCAAGTACGCAGCAATGCCATTGGTAACACCCAAGCCACCAATCAGTAGCGTTGAAAAACCGATTAACAACAGCACCGATGCGACTTGGTTGAGTCGCTCACCGATTAACTCACCACGTTCGACAACGGTGCGCACTTCCCAAGTCGCGTTCGGAAAGGCTGCGCGTAGTGCATCGCGCCATTCCAGTGGGTCGCGTTCATCCAATCGAATGCGATAGTCATAGTCAACCAAACTCATCGGGCCCGTTAAACCCGATTCGACCAACGCTCGCTCATCAACAATAATCGGTGGACCACGAACATCCGCTCTCAAGCTTCGATCGGGTTGTTCGATAATCTCAGCCCGCAATTCCACAGTGAGATCCCCAATGGTGACACGCTGCCCGGGTTGAAGATCGAGTTCGACTGCCAAGGCATGATCGTACACAGCCCCCCAGGTACCATCGGGCCCACGAGTTACCGCTTCAGCCAAGGCCATGTTTGGTGCAAGTTGCACAGCGCCATACAGCGGATATGCCGCGTCCACACTCTGCAGTTCGATGACCGTAAAGGCATCGTCTTGTGTGCCCAGCATGGTGCGAAGTTCTTGCAATAAGGAGACGGTGCCGTTCGCGTCCAGCCAGGCACGTTCTTCGTCACTGATCGCAGCGCGACTACTGAGCTGCACATCACCACCGAATAAAGAGCGCTGCTGCTCAGCCAGTCCCCCGCGTACCAGTTCTAACAACCCGGCACACGCAGAAATTAGCGCGATGCCAAGAAACAGGCTGGCGCAAAAAACCCAAAGTGATCGTGTTGCCATGCTGCCACGAAGATCACGCAGCAAAAAACCAATCACGAGTTCGCCTCGTGCAAGGCACCATCCTGTAGTCGTAGCGTCCGGTCGCAGCGCTGCGCGAGTTCGGTGTCGTGGGTGACTAACACTAACGTAGTGTCGGATTCGCTTTCCAGATCAAACAGTAACTGCATGATCGTCTCACCGGTGTGTTCATCCAAATTACCCGTGGGTTCATCTGCAACCAGCAATCGCGGCTGATGCACCAAGGCACGAGCAATGGCCACGCGTTGTTGTTCTCCACCCGATAATTGAGATGGATAATGGCTGTGCCGATTCGCCAAACCCACGCGATTTAACATCTCAACGGCTCTTTGTCGCCCACCGCGCATGCCAGCGATATCTAACGGCAGTGCGACGTTCTCTTCAGCCGTCAAACTCGGTATAAGATGGAACGATTGAAAGACAATACCCACACGTTCCCGACGAATATCTGCCCTTGCGTCGGCATCCAGACCTTCAAGTGACACCCCATCAATTGAAACCGCACCTGAATCCGGTTCTTCTAAACCGGTAAGAACCAGCAACAGGGAAGTCTTGCCACTACCCGATGGCCCGATGATAGCGACGTGTTCACCCGCAGTAACTGACAAGTTCAATCCCTGCAGCACATCCACAGAGGCGTGGGCGGTTTTGTAGCTCAGTGCGATTTGATCAAGGTTAATCATGGACTTGATGGTCTAATTGTTTGTAGCAACACGCTTAACCCTACATTATGCGGTTATTCAGCTGGCGCTGAACCCAATAAATTCATCGTTAATCCATCGGTAACAAGGTCACTTCACCTAAGCGCTGCGTGCCATCACCACACTGCACCACCACCTCTTGACCGGGAGCCCAGTAGGCTCGATTCAGCATACCCAGCGCAACATTACAGTTCAGCCGAGGCGACCAAATAGCGGTGCTGATATGCCCTGCGGTTTTGCCCGACACGTGTAATGGCCAAACAGAGGCACAGGGCGGACACTTATCACCATCAAATTTAATACCGCGAATGTGTTGAACAGGGCCATCGCTTTTAACCTTAAGCAAGGCATCCTTTCCAATGTAATTAAGGTCAGCATCAAAACAGCAATACGACTCAAAACCACATTCCAACGGATTATTGGATAAGGTGAATTCGTTTCCATAGGACAACAACCCTCCTTCAACACGCTCGATAATGTTGGGACTGCCCGGTGCGATGTTAAATTCCGCTCCCGCGTCAAACAGCGCATCCCACAAGGCTAAGCCTAATGAAGAATCATTCAGATAAATTTCATAACCACCTTGCTTGCTGTATCCCGAACGAGCAATCAGAAGCGGATGATTTTCAAAATCTAAATACTTAAAACGAAAAAACTTAATGTCATGGACTTCAGTTCCAAACACGCGTTCCATTAACACATCCGCTTTGGGGCCTTGCACGGCTAATGGCGACACATCAGGCTCGATAACATCAACTGTAAAACTCTTGCCCAAAGCCAACGCTTTAGCCCATAAAAGAACATCCGAATCGGCGATGGAAAGCCAAAAGTGATCTTGCGCTAATTTCAAAATTACCGGATCATTGATCAACCCAGCGTTCTGATCGATCAGCGGAGCATACAAACATTGACCCACGTCAGCGCTCCGTAAGTCCCGTGGTGTCATCAGTTGCGCAAGAGTGGCCGCATCTGGCCCACGTAGTTCGACTTGACGTTGACAAGAAACGTCCCACAATTGCACATGTTCCCGTAAATGCCAATAGTCCTCCTCCACCGAGCGACCAAAACCTTTGGGCAGAACCGTATGGTTAACTATGGAATAGTCACTCACACCTAAGGCTTCAACTCTGGGCGTGTACGGGGTTGATCGAAGGCGCCGGGAAACCGCTAATCTTGTCGTCATGCGCGGGATGACGCGTTAGGTTGACCTGACCACCACACCGAATACGAATGTGGCGATAGCATGATGGGGATGTGATACTTAGCATCAGGCTCAGGCAATACCACTCTAACCACCACCGTGTTAACAATTTGATAGCCATCATCGGGCAGCGTCATGCGTTCATAGTAAGCCTTAGAATGAAAGACTAATTCATACTCTGTGTCAGCTGGGTCTTCCAGCGTACCCACTGACTCAGAGATCCGACCCTCATCGCTTGCTTGCGTATCGAACACCTGCGTCCAACTGCCATTGGGCAATCGTTGATAGCACTCCACCCGAATGCCGCTAGCGTGTGTGCCAATCACTGAATCCAGCACGTGTGAAGAAAGGGTACCCATTCGTTTACCTATCGATTCTTTATCTACATTGCATGCATAGTGTATTTAGCTCAGCGCGATGACGTTTACTCACTATTCAATCGACGCCTTGTCTCGCTTACTGGTTGTGGCCAGCACAATCGGGCTAATATGCCCCTTCGTTTTTACATTGACGCACGCGGTAACGCCACTGGCGATGGCTCGCTGCACAGCTGGAATCAGATGTTCACGCGATTCCACCAATTCACCGAAACCACCCAAACCCTCAAACATCGTGTGAAACGGTATGTCTCTAAAGTCGGTAGCAAAATGCGTTTCGCTGGCAAACAATCGTTCTTGTTGCTGCGAGATGCAATCCAGGCCTGCGTTATTGTCAATAACGACAACGATAGGCAGTTGCTCTTGAAAGGCAGCTTCAATACTCAACCCACCTGATAAGAAAGCGCCATCGCCACTGATTAACACCACGCTCCTGTCGGAATTGGCCTGTTTTGCAGCAATAGCAAACGATACGCCCACACCCAGCATGCTAAAGGTTCCAGGGTGCATAATGTTACTCAGCTTACGACCGTGCCAGCCAGCAATATTCACAGCGATTTCTGACCAAAAGTGCGTGTTGCCACCGTCAATCACCAAATGATCGTTATCACTCATCGCCTCTTGCACATCAAGCGCCAAATGCAAGGGGTGTATCTGTCCTTGCAACTCTTCTGCAGTGGGAAGATCTGCCACCATTTTCTCCACCCATACGCCACGCCGACGTCGGTTCTCTTCAAGCCAACTTCTATCGGTTTGCCAAGCCCCGCTTTCATGCAACTGCAGTAATGCATCAAAGAACGCTGAAGGATCACTTAACAATTGATCGTCCGCTGCGCGATTCAGTTGCAATTCCTCATGCGACCCATTCACACACACCAATGCGGTGGAACTTGGGAATAAGGGTGGATTGCCAAAATTCATTTGATTGTCGAGTCGTGCACCCACCAACACCGCTACATCACTTTCGTGTAAGGCAAATTCGGAAGGATGATACTGATGGATGTCGGCAAGGCCCATATAAGCCTCACTGTTCTCACTGAGTAGTTTTTGGTGATACGGCACATTGAATACAGGAATGCCTAATGCACTTCCGACCGCTTCAAGCTTCTCTTCAGCACCCGCCCACCACACCCCATGCCCACCAATCAAAATTGGCTTACTCGCCTGAGAAATTAACGCCAATACCCGCTCAAGATCTTCAGGACATGGCCAAGCACGCGCAGGCGCTTTTAATTTGTGATCAAAGGGGCGTTCGTCACGACCGACCTGTTCATCAAACGAGCTAAACATGATGTCAACAGGCACACTTAAATGCACAGGCCCTGGATAGCCGCTGGTCGCAATCTTCCAGGCACGGTCAACAAATTCAGCCATGCGTTCCCCGTGTGTCACTTCCTCACTGTGTTTCGTTAAAGGCGTAGCAATGGCAACATCATCCACTTCTTTAAAGCCACCCGCACCTTTTCGTTTATGGGTACTAGAGCCTGTGACAAAGATGACTGGGCTGCGCTCACCCCACGCTTCCATCATGGCAGGAATTACATTAGCGAATCCTTCAGGCCCCACTAAGCACACTGCAGGACTGCGATGAATGCGCGTATACCCGTCCGCTAAGTGACCTGCAATTTGTTCATGTGGCGCGTTTATAACCGGGATTTGGCATTCCATGAAGCCTTCGAGTGCCGGGTTACAGAAACCACCGCTGAGCGTAAATACTTGCTTAACGCCTTTATCTTGAAATGCACGAGCCAGTAAAGCCCCACCACGTATGTTCATCTTTGTTCTCCAACCACGGTTCACGCATAATCGCGTGCGGGCAGCTTGTGCTTGAATTTGCGCGTTGCTGCGCCCTGTATGGATTACTGTTTACAACTTGAAAAAACGCACTAAATCAGTCACTACTCACTCGCGAATCTAAAAGGTTAGTTAACCAGTCAGGATCCATATCCGGTACCGATGACAACAGCAGCTCGGTGTATTCAGGATGCGGCGGTGAGAGGATCTCACTTTTTAAGCCCTGCTCCACCACTTTGCCTTGATACATCACCACAATCTCATCCGAAATGGCTTTAACCGTTGCGATATCGTGAGTGATAAACAGATAACTGATGCCAAACTCTTGCTGCAATCTAAGCAACAGTTTCAGAATGCCTTCTTGCACAATTTGATCTAACGCGGAGGTGACTTCATCACAAATGATCACATCGGGGTTGGCAGCCAAGGCTCGGGCAATGCAAATACGTTGTTTTTGCCCACCAGAAAGCTCCCCGGGCAGTCGATCTAGAAACGATTCATCCAATTCGATCATGTTCAGCAACTCATCAATGCGAGCGGCTTTCTTAGCGCCGCTTAAATTATGATAGAGCTCTAAAGGGCGACCAATAATCTTCTCAACCGTTTGGCGTGGGTTCATGGCGGTATCCGCCATTTGATAAATCATCTGAATCTGGCGTAACTGCTCAGGGGTCCGGTCTTTCAATTGCGAAGGCAGCACCTCCCCATTGAATTTAACCTCGCCCTGACTTTGCGGCAGTAATCCTGTGATTACTCGGGCGGCAGTCGACTTACCCGAACCCGATTCACCCACGACGGCAACGGTTTTGCCACGGGGTAAATTAATATTAATACCTTGCAGGACAGGTACGGCTCCATAAGCGGCATGGATATCTTGCATGGATAAAACGATATCGTCTCCCGCCTCTTCAGGCTTTTCCAATGACCGCACCGACCACAACGAGCGAGTGTAGGCTTCTTTGGGTTCGGTGAGCATGGTTCGAGTTTGCGCTTGCTCAACTTCCTCACCGTAGCGCAGGACTTTTATGACATCCGCCATTTGCGCAACAACGGCTAAGTCGTGCGTTATATAAATAGCGGCGGTATTGTGTTGTTCAACAATCTCACGCATAGACGCCAACACTTCTACTTGGGTCGTCACATCAAGCGCCGTGGTGGGCTCATCAAAAATAATCAAATCGGGTCGAGCCGACATGGCCATCGCCGTCATCACGCGCTGCAATTGACCGCCTGACACTTGATGTGGATAGCGTTCACCGATGGTGCCAGGATCTGGTAAGTGTAATGACTTATACAAGTCAACCGCGTCTTCGCGTGACTGTGCCTCGGGCCTCAGTTGCATGCGGTTGGCCGACTCAATAGTTTGATCAATGAGTCGCTGCGCTGGGTTAAACGCTGCGGCCGCTGATTGCGCCACATAGGCTATTTTTGTGCCCCAATATTTTCGCCGCTCAACCTCTTTTAATTTGAGCAGATCGGTTCCGTTGAAATTCACTTCCCCTTCCGTGAAGCGGCAACCTGGCCTGGCAAAACCCATCGCCGCCAAGCCCAGTGTGGACTTGCCTGCACCCGACTCACCAATGAGCCCCATGATCTGGCCGCGTTTAAGAGTTAAATCCACACCTTTTATAATGGGGTGCCATTGTTCATCAGAGAAGCCTTCAATGCGTATATTGCGCATATCCAACAAGATATCTTGTTGGCTATCTTCTTGAGTGTTATCAATGCTCATCACGCAGCCCGCTGGTCATATGTAAAAACCAATCAACCACAAAATTCACAGCCACCGTGAGCAACCCAATCGCAGCGGCTGGAAGCAGTGGCGTAATGCCGGCTTTTAGATCGTATTGTGCAAACTGAATTAACGATGCGTTTTCTCTAACCATAGAACCCCAGTCTGCCGTAGGGGGTTGTATGCCCACGCCCAAAAACGACAGCGCTGCGATGGTTAAAAACACAAAAGAGAAACGCAAACCAAATTCAGCCACCATCGGCGGCATGATGTTCGGCAATATCTCGTGGCGCATGATCCAGCTCATTTTTTCCCCACGCAGTCGCGCGGCTTCCACGTAATCCATGACCACCACATTGATGGCCACAGATCGAGTTAAACGGAACACCCGCGTGCTATCGAGCACCGCGATAATGAATATCAAACTGATGACACTGGGCTTGAATATCGACAACAACATGAGTGCGAATATCAAACTGGGAATCGCCATGATGACATCTGTCGTGCGGCTTAATAACTGATCCAACCACGATCGATTGATCGCGGCAATGAGACCCAAGCCGCCGCCGATGAAGAACGATAATAAGGTCGTAACTAACGCAATTCCCATGGTGTTACGAGCCCCATACACCATTCGCGACATCACATCTCGCCCGATTTGATCGGTACCCAAAATATGGGTGTCGTCCCAAACGGCATAGGGCGTTGGAAAAATTTCTGCTTCCCCGTGCGGTGCGAGCAGCGGTGCGAACAGCGCAACAATCACATAGCCCAGCATCACGATCATGCCGAACCAGGCCGATATCGGTGCTTTCTTTAAGGCCAACCACCAACGTTCTTTCCAAGTACGACGTTTTCGTACAGCCCCTACTTCTGCCGCTGCGGCGTAACCCGATGGTGTTTGCGTTGGATCACTCATCGTGGGTGTAACAACCGTGGGTTGGTTACGATGCCAATGACATCTGCAATGAGATTAAGAAGAATGTAAGTGCCAGCAAATATCATGGCGCAGGCTTGAACCACGGGAATGTCACGCGAGGTCACCGAATCCACCATGAGTTGCCCAATGCCTGGATAAACAAACACCACTTCAACCACCACCACACCCACCACTAAAAACGCCAAATTAAAAGCCACAACGGTGGCAATGGGCGCCCACGCATTGGGCAACGCGTGCTTCAATATGATTTCTGATCGCGATGCACCTTTCAACCGTGCCATTTCTATATAAGGGCTAGCCAGTAACCCAATGATGGCCGCTCGTGTCATTCGCATCATGTGAGCGACGATGACCAAGGTTAACGTGATCGTCGGCAAGGCAATGCGACTTAACCTCTCGCCTAACAACATACTCGGATCGACCGTGGACAGCGATGGGAACACTTTCCATAGTGATGCGAAAACAAGAATCAGTAAGTACGCAATAAAGAAGTCAGGTATGGATATGGTGGTTAAGGTGGTGGCGTTAATGGATCGGTCGTACCAAGAATTACGATACAAGGCCGTCGACAAACCCAGAATGATGGCCAAGGGTACGGCGATCACCGCGGTAACACCTGCGAGAAATAGGGTGTTCTTCAACCTAGGCGCAATCATTCCCGCAACCGAGCGAGAACGGTCAACGCCAGAGGCCGAACGACCGGAGAAAGAGGTACCTAAGTCCCCCTTTAAAATCGCCCCGGCCCATTCAAAGTAACGCTGAACAGCCGGCTTATCCAAACCCAGCTCTTCTCGAAATGCAGCCACCGTCTCCTCAGTGGCAGCTTGGCCGAGCACCGCTTCGCCAAAATCCCCTGGCAGCAGGGAAACGGAGCTGAATATGATGGCTGAGACTACAAAAAGCGTAACCAGACCCAAACCTAAGCGCTTGATTATTGTTATGAATACAGGGTGCACACGAACCTAGCGCTTCAAAATTCAATCCCCAGTATACAAACATTTCGTGGGGAAACGCACCCCGTAATAGGCCAATAAAAGACCAATATTTCTCAGTTCTGGCCGTTCTGTGTTACTTTATTAACGCTGAGAAGGACGCATGCCGCGCATTGCTCGCAGTGTCCCCGCTGCCAATAAAAGAACTACTTGGAGAAAACTAAATTGAAAAAAGATGTCATTCTGAATCACGCTGATCAACTGACTGCAGGGAAAATTTCCCGCCGTCAATTCATCATGACCGCCATCGCCGCTGGCGCCACGCTGCCCACCGCACTCTCGATCGCCACTCATGCGATCGCAGCCACTCCTGTGAAGGGTGGAAAACTACGACAGGGTATTGGTTACGGTTCAACCACCGATACGCTGGATCCAGGCACGTCAGAAAATGGGTTCACCCAAGCTCTGCACTACAGCTACGGGAATCACTTAACCGAAGTCGGCAGTGATGGCAATCTCATGGGCGAACTGGCTGAAAGTTTTGAACCTGGCGAAGGTGCCAAGTCATGGGTTTTTAATCTGCGCAAGGGTGTTGAATTTCATAACGGCAAATCACTAACTGCCGATGATGTCATTGCAACTTACAACTACCATCGCGATGAAAATTCTAAGTCTGCAGCGAAAGGGCTACTGTCTGCTGTTACAGCAATGAAGAAAGACGGTGATCACCGAGTTATCTTCGAATTAGACGGTGGCAACGCTGACTTCCCATACATAGTGAGTGACTACCACTTAGTCATTCAACCGTCGAAAGACGGCGCCATTGATGCGCTCTCAGGCATCGGTACCGGCGGCTATGTGCTGGACAAATTCGAGCCAGGCGTTCGCGCTTCGGCAAAACGCAACCCGAACTACTTCAAAGAAGGGGCTGCGCACTTCGACGAAATAGAATTGTTGTCTATCCTTGATATCACAGCCCGCCAGAATGCAGTCATGAATGGCGATGCCGATGTTATTGACAACGTTGATCCTAAAACCGTTGCCCTGCTGGCTCGCGCACCGAATCTAAACATCTTGGAAACAACGGGAACACAGCACTACACATTCCCAATGCGCCTGGATGTAGACCCGTTTGGAAATCGCGATTTACGTCTAGCTCTGAAATACGCCATTAAGCGTCAAGAGTTGGTTGATAAAATTCTGTTAGGCCACGGCTTAGCGGGTAACGATATTCCAGTCTCCAGTGCCATGCCATTCTTGAACACTGACATCGAGCAGCGCGAATTCAACCCTGAAAAAGCCGCTGAGCACTACAAAAAATCGGGTCACTCCGGTCCTATTCAACTGTCAGCCTCAGATGCGGCCTTTGCAGGCGCTGTGGATGCGGCTCAACTAATTGCAGCTTCTGCAAAAGAAGCCGGCATCGACATTGAAATCGTACGTGAACCTAAAGACGGTTACTGGTCGAACGTTTGGAATAAGAAGGGATGGTGTGCGTGTTACTGGGGTGGTCGTCCAACACAAGATTGGATGTACTCCGCCGCTTACACAGCCGACACCGAATGGAACGACACGGCTTGGAAAGAAACCGACGACGCCAAGAAATTCAATGACGTTGTGGTTGCCGCTCGTTCAGAGACTGACGATGCAAAACGTAAAACTCAGTACTTTGAAGCCCAGCAGCTGCTGCATGATGATGGTGGCGCGATCGTGGCTATGTGGGCGAATTACATTCATGCCCACTCTAAGGAACTCACTCATGGCGAGAACGTGGCCGCGAACTGGGTTAACGACGGTAATAAAATCGCCGAGCGTTGGTGGTTTGCATAACAATCTCACGCTAATTTGATGTGAGTGAAGCCGGTGACTCTTTCGACTCACCGGCTTTTTTTTGCCCTTAGTAGTGACACCATTTTCGTCTTACTCCCTGAGCTTACCCATGAGCAAAACAACCGTTGCTAAACTGATCGAACAACCCGACATGGGCATTGTGATGCCCGATGGGTGTCGTTTATCGGCGCGCATATGGATGCCAGAGGATGCGGCGACGAATCCAGTGCCTGCGATCTTAGAGCACCTGCCGTATCGTAAGCGCGACGGAACGATTTATCGAGACGAGATCACCCTGCCTTATCTTGCGGCTCGCGGCTATGCGTGTATACGCGTGGACATGCGCGGCAATGGCGAGTCTGAGGGGTTGATGAAAGATGAATACTTACCGCAAGAATTGCAAGACGCCTGTGATGTCATTCAATGGGCCACAGAACAAGCATGGTGCGACGGCAATGTGGGGATGATGGGCATTTCTTGGGGTGGCTTTAATTCACTGCAAGTCGCCGCCCTTCAACCCCCCGCTTTGAAAGCCATCGTAACGGTGTGTTCAACAGATGATCGGTTCGCCGGCGACATCCACTACAAAGGCGGGTGCTTACTTAACGAAAACATCGGCTGGGCTGCCAACATGTTGTCGTATTCATCCAGACCACCCGATCCTGCGTTAGTCGGTGATCAGTGGATGTCCATGTGGCAGCATCGTTTAGAGAATATGCCGATATTAACGTCGACCTGGTTGCGCCACCAATCGCGAGACGCCTATTGGGAGCACGGTTCCGTTTGCGAAGACTATTCCGCGATAAAAGCCGCGGTCTTATCTATTGGTGGCTGGCACGACGGCTACCGAAACACCATTGCAAGCCTCGTAGAAAACATCGAAGCACCTGTTAAAGGCATCGTGGGCCCATGGATTCATAAGTACCCTCACTATGCGGCACCGGCCCCTGCGATAGGCTTCTTACAAGAGTCCTTACGTTGGTGGGACCACTGGCTCAAAGGGCATGAAACAGACGTCGAAAACGATGCCGCTTATCGAGTGTGGTTAATGGACAGTGTCGCGCCGGCTCGTTGGATTGATGAGCGGCCTGGGCGTTGGGTGGGTGAACCTTCGTGGCCATCGCCGAATATAACCGAACGCGTTTTCCAGATAATCGGCACACAAGATTCCGCAACCCTATCAAGTGATACCGCCACCAGTGGTTGTGATTTAAACGTATCCACTGAACAGCACTGTGGTTTGAGCAGCGGTGAATACTTTCCATTTACCTTCGGCCCAGAACTACCCGACAATCAAAACCCTGACGATAAACTGTCGACTTGTATCGATTCAACCACACTAAAAGATGCGTTAGAAATTATTGGCGCGCCTACGATTGCTCTTAACTTAACGTGCGACAAACCCCTAGGATTAGTGACTGTGCGACTGTGTGACCTTCGGCCCGATGGAACGTCCGCACTGATCACCATGGGAGTTATGAACCTGGCAGCGCATGAGTCATACGCTCACCCGACAAAACTGATACCCAACCAACCGATAGCAATTAATTTTGACCTCGATCAAATTGCGTATCGCATACCCGAAGGCCATCAACTGCGCATTGCCTTGTCGAGCACTTATTGGCCGTTTGTCTGGCCGTCACCTGAAGCTGTGACTTTGTCAGTTTCACGCGGTGAAATTCGGATACCGGTTAAAACAGGCTTCGATGATTTGCCTGTTGAATTTGAACCACCCGAATCATCACCCCAATGGCAAGCAACACAACTACGCGCAGCCAGATCCACACGGGATGTCACCATTAATGAAGTGACCAACGAGCAGCATACGATCATACGAAACGATTCTGGAGAATTTAAAGATTCCCATCACGGATTAATTAATGGCAGCGTTGCTACCGAACGGTGGTCCATTAAGCCCGATGACCCTTTGTCAGCCTCAGGCGAAATACATTGGGAACAAACCGGTGGACGTGATGATTGGCACTGGCGTACCGATGCAACTGTTAGCGCATCTTGTGATGCCACGCATTTTTATATAACGGCGAAACTTATTGCCTGCAACAATGATGAGGTCATTTTCGAACGGTCATATCAAGATGTGATTGAGCGGGAATTTGTTTAGTTTTTGTGAATAACGTTTCCAGAACTCAACTTCTGTTGGCGAACTTAATCAACTGATCCGTAATTCTATTAAAACTGGCCTTAGCTCGACTGGACGAATGTCGTGCCCGTAGATAGCCATGCACCAATCCCGGCTCAACCACGCAGCTGGCATTCCCGCCCGCCTGTGTAATGGCGTCACAGTAAAGTTTACCGTCATCACACAAGGGGTCGCACTCAGCACTAACAACGAGTGTAACTGGCAATTGTGTTAAGTCAGTGTCGTTTAGCACGGCAAAACTGGCATCGTCCGTGGGCACATCACCCGACACACGAATCGCCATATAAAAGTTGACATCCTCCAAGGTGAGCATCGGTGCGTTGGCATGATAGAGACAGGATGCGGTATCGGTTTCTGTTCCAAGTGCCGGATAGATTAATACTTGCGCCTTGACTGGACTTAGCGCATCACCCGAGCGCAACTGATGAGATACCGATGCACACAAACTAGCTCCTGCACTATCGCCACACAGTACTAACTTACAGCCTAAGCGGTTCGCCTCACAGTTGACGACAGCCACACAATCCTCAAATGCCGCTGGGTGTTTGTGTTCGGGCGCAAGCCGATAATCGATGGATGTGACACCCAATCCAGTGATGCCGCAAATTTCAGCACAAACATCATCATGGCTGTCTAAATCCCCAACGACGAACCCGCCGCCGTGAATATAAATAATATGCGTTTGGTTGTTTATTTTCTTAACGTTTGAGTAACGCCTTACTGGCACGGCAACCGACTCGGTTCTAACCACATCATCACGGGTTTCAATTCCCGCAGGATGAGGTCGATGAAATTCTTTACACATAGCCGTGTATATTTTTCGTTGTTCAGCTATCGATAGCTGAATAGCATCGGGTGGATAGCACCGATTTGTGCGTTCAATGAAGTTCCAAATTTCCTGATCAATCAGTTGTTGGTAATTTGGCTTGTCTTGCATCTTAAGTCATTACCCCACGTCTATTTCAAATTAGCTTCATCACAGACTTGCTGTAACTGTGGATAGACCCCAGGGCATGCCGCTATCACTCGTCCGCCAGAGGACAACATGGTTTCCATGTCATAAGCCTCAACCACACCACCGGCTTCCTCAATAATATGCATGGCAGCGATACAATCCCATGCGTTCATGTGTTGCTCACAATATCCAAGCACACGCCCTGCCGCCACATAACAAAGCATCAGTGCACCGGACCCACAACGAAAATAAATACCGCCCTGATGAATAACATGAGCCAGCACGTCTAAGGTGGGTTGCGTGGGGATGCGTACTGAGTAACCCACCGCCGTTGCACCTTCGTCCAAGCGCTGCGCTTTTGATACGGTTAAGGGCCGGTTATTGAGGGTGGCACCCTGGCCTTTAACCGCTAGGTAGGTTTCATCGGCAATAGGATCGATGATGATGCTTAGGACCGTAGAATCATCAAACACACACGCTAGAACCACACACCACCCCGGCATTCCAACAACAAAGCTTGAGGTGCCGTCGATGGGGTCAATCACCCAGGTATATCCAGACGACGATTCTTTTCGTCCATGCTCCTCGCCCACGATGCCATCGCCTGGAAAGGCTTCATTCAAGGCATCACGAATTTGCGTCTCCACCCCTTTATCTGCATCAGACACCAAATCTTGCTTGCCTTTGGCTTCGATGACCAACTTGTCGATATCGCTGAAGTAGCGTTTGGCCGTGATTGACGCCGCCTGAACGATCTCTAATCCTTTGTCACGTCGGTTGACTAATTCATCCTGCATGGCTGGAGTTCCTGGTTTGCATCATTGACATTCATGATGCTCTAATTCGCTGTGGATTTTTCTTTTAAAAGAGGGATTTACATTTTCATTTTAGAAAATGTTGATCATCAGGCTGTGAGTAATACCGGCCCTTTAGTCGCGAAGCCCACACCCACAGCCTGTCCATCACTGAAATCACTTTCCACATCCGACACAACAAAGAGTTCACCCGCCGGCGTTGCCACTTTATATTCCATATGGCTGCCCGCATAAGTTGCCTTGAGAATTTCACCTGCCATGGTGTTGGGTGTATTGGCAGCTACTATCTGAATGCGTCCTGGTCGGATGGCCACGCGAATAGCGCCTGCGCTGTGGTCAGTGGTGGGTAATTCAAAACGAATTTGATCAATCAATACCGTGGCCATGCCATTTTCAATGGATTCGATTCGACCATCTAATAAATTTGCTTCACCGATAAAGTCTGCAACAAATTCATCTTTAGGCGCGTCGTACAATTCGCGCGGTGTGCCGATTTGCGCAATCGTGGCATTGTTCATCACGATGATTCGATCAGAAACCGCCAAGGCTTCCTCTTGATCGTGAGTAACATAAACAACAGTCAGCCCAAGGCTCGTTTGGATGTCACGAATGTCTTCTCTTACCTGCCGCCGCAACTTAGCATCCAAATTAGATAGGGGCTCATCAAACAACAAAACTTGGGGCTCTAGAACCAAGGCACGAGCCACCGCCACACGCTGTTGCTGCCCACCTGAGAGTTCACTGGGCAATCGATCACCGTAACCGGTCAAACCGACTAACTCCAAACCCCGGTTCGCTCGTTCAATCACTTCGTCTTTTTTTAACTTGTTGATGCGTAGCCCATAGGCCACGTTATCCATAACCGACATATGCGGAAACAAGGCATAGGACTGAAACACCATCGACACATCCCGGTCGGTAGCCGGCAATTTTGTTACATCGGTGTCCCCAATAATAATGTTGCCACCGGTGGCCATCTCCAAGCCAGCAATCATTCGCAAGGTAGTGGTTTTCCCACAACCAGAAGGCCCCAACAAAGTGACCAGTTCACCTGCATGAACGTGCAAGGAAACATCGTCCACAGCGGTTACACTTTTACCGTACATCTTGGTGACGTTTTTGAATTCGACGGACGCCGCTTTGGATCTTGCTTGCTGAATAGTCATTGTGATGCTTTACCAGTTTGTACGAGACTGTGCCAAACGGGAGCCTTTGCCACTTCTATTAACAATAAACTGCATAAGGGCAACTACCGTCAACATGACAACAATTAATACACTTGAATAGGCGATGGCAATGCCATAGTCGTTGTTCTCTACACGGCCAATGATGTAGCTCGTTGCCATGTTGTACTCAGCACTGACCAGAAATATAACGGCACTGATCGCTGTCATGGCTCTGACAAAACTGAACACCAGTGCCGCTAATATGGCAGGACGCATTAACGGCAAAATGATTCGAGTAAATGTTTTCCACGTATTGGCACCCAAAGTTAATGAAGCTTCATCCAGGCTTTTATCTAATTGGGACATGGACGCAATGCCTGCTCGCACACCCACAGGCATATTGCGAAAGATAAAGCTGATGATCAGTATCACCCCCGTTCCCGTAAGCTCTATAGGTGGCACATTAAACGCGAGTATGTAACTCACACCAATGACCGTACCGGGAATAGCGAAGCTCAGCATGGTGCCAAATTCAAACGCATTTTTACCTGCAAAGTTTTGCCGTACCAGCAACCAGGCCGTTAACAGTCCCAGCATGGCGGTCAAAGGAGCCGCTGTAGCAGCAATCTTTAGCGTGGTAAAGAACGAGTCCCAAGCCGATCCTTTAAAGTGAATGCCAAAGTCATTAAAGCCAACACCAAAAGCTGTGATGTAGTGTTTAAACGTTAGCGTGTTGTTCAAACCCCATGTTTCGACAAACCCACCGTACAAAATCATGCCGTATACCGTGGCCGTAAATAGTGTCCAAATGCCCGCCACTAAATAACAAGGCAGCAAGACCCGTTTAGGCATCATCACATGAACGCCCGAATCGCCTTTACCCGTTTTGGTTGTATAGGACTTCTTCCCAAGCCATCGCCGCTGCGCATAAAAGGCCGACAGGGTGAATATCAAGAGAGCGATCGCTAAGACAGCCGCCATACCCTGGTCATTTTGTGCCCCTACAATGGCGAAGAATATTTCAGTGGACAGCACATCGTAATTCCCACCTAGTACAAGTGGGTTGCCAAAGTCAGCCATGCTTTCAATAAAACCCAGCAGGAATGCATTCGCTAATCCTGGACGCATCAGCGGTAAGGTGACGGTTTTAAATGTTTGCCATCGACTGGCTCGAAGAGTTTGCGCCGCTTCTTCCATGGAAGGGCTGACCCCTTCCACCACACCGATCATCACCAAGAAGGCAATGGGTGTAAACGACAACAGCTGCGCGATTAAGATGCCGGGTAAGCCGTATACCCAACGCGTGGGTTGAAGATCGAGTATATCGGCAACAAATCGGGTGACAGAGCCGGACAACCCAAACAACAAGATGATGGCCAAGCCGATAACAAAGGGTGGTGTAATAATCGGTAGAACGGTCATCGCTCGTAAAAAGTTACCGCGCTTTAATCCCGATCGTGTTGCCACCAGCGCAAACACCAATCCCAACACGGTGGTTAGAAAGCCAACCAGCACCGCTAAAAATAACGAATTCCAAGCCACGCCACAGCGCGTACCGCCTTGCAAACACCCCAAGCCCCAAATCTTATTTTCAAAAAACTTTTCAGCAAAAATGCCTAATGAGTAAACACCGTCGTTATCTCGCAGAGCACTGGAGAGCATTTGTACGATAGGGAAAAAGATAAACACCGTAACCATGGCGATGATGAGACCAATGGCACCGACAACAAAAACATCCCCGTTTACTGCCCCTCGACCGGCAATACCTGTGGTGAGAAAAAACAAAAAAGTGGCAAACAGAAACAACGCACCAAAGCCCATACCGAATTGGCGATCATCCAGCGGCCCAAAGAGCTGGCTTAGCGCTTCAAAATTCCAGCCGCGTAAACCGATACCTAAGCCCTGCATGGCCAGCCACGCGATTCCAGCGACACCCGCCATGATCAACACATTGCTGCGCTGTTTGGCTGAGTGATTTAGAACACGACTAAGAAGGGGAAGCAGTAAGAAAAACGGTAGGGGCGCTAACCAAAGCTTTTCGCCTTGGGCAATTAAAAAAGCCGCCGGGGCATAGTCTGTATCAAAAGGATACCCATCAAAGAGCCACTCGAAACTCCAAAAACCGTCTTCGAGTACGTACCAAGGGAGCAGGCAAAAACTGACAATGCCAACGATCAACCACATGAGCACGGTCTTGCTCAAAATGCTGCCCTTTTAAGATGAAAGAAACGGCCAGGCAGAATCGCCTGGCCGGATTGCGACAAATTACTGAGGAAGAACCGACACTTCGTCGTCCCACTTCTTCAGCAATCGCTTACGTTCAGCCGATGAACCGTATTTGCCAAAATCGTAGTCGATGAGTTTAATGCTGGCCAAATCGGGCGCCATTGGCGAGCTTTGAGCAGATTTATTAGACATCACCTGAAACGCTTTAACTTCCAGCGAACGAGACTGCACGTCAGCCGATAAAGCCCAGTCGTAGAACTTACGCGCACTTTCTGGGTTACGACCGCCTTTGATGATGGTCATGCCACCAATTTCATAACCGGTGCCTTCACAGGGTGCAACCACCTTGATGGGAAAACCCGAGGCGGCTTGCTTAACCGCATCGTGCATAAACACAATACCGATGGTGTTTTCACCACGGGCAGCAGCTTTTATAGGTGCAGAACCCGATTTGGTGTATTGGTTGATGTTTTTGTGCAAAGCCTTCATGAAATCAAAGCCTTCGTCTTCACCAAAGAGCTGAACAATGGTGGCAAGCGTTGTGTAGGCGGTACCCGATGAATTGGGGTTCGCCATTTGTACATGCCCTTTGTATTCAGGTTTCGTTAAATCCTTCCAGCATTCCGGTACCGGCAAGTTGTTGGCTTTTAAAACGTCTTCGTTGTAGCCATAGCCCAATGCGCCTGAGTAAATACCAATCGTTTGGTTACCCGCAGATTCTGCCTGCTTGATGGCCCAATCGTTCTGTTCTGCGCGCAATGGTGATAGGTACTCTTCACCTAAGCCTTCTTCTGCAGCTTGTAGATGCGGATCCCCCGTACCTCCCCACCAGATGTCACCTTTAGGGTTAGCCGCTTCTGCTTTAATTTGCGCTAAGGTTTCGCCTGAACTCTTACGCGTCATACTGACCTTAATACCCGTCGCTTCTTCAAAGCCTGTGGCCATTAATTGGCACCAGTCTTCCTGCGCACTGCAGTAGTAGGTTAGTTTTTCTGCCGATTGTACTGGCGCGCTTAAGCCGGCCGCCAACACCATGGGTGCGAGCACCAGCAGCGGTTGTTTTCTAATCATATCCATCTCCAAGTAATGAATGTAAGCCCCTCTAGAGTGCCCGTAGCGAGCCATGAATGCAAGCTGTGACAGCAGTCTCAGGCTGGGCGTAAGTACAGTGGACGGCAATGGGTATTTTTATACCTATTTATTGACGCCAAAGGGCCAGCGAAAAGCGCCACTTTGCCTTGCGCTTTATAGAGGGGCCCCTTGTAAGCCTCACTTAGCACTCATCACCTTTAAATAATCAATCAATCCTTCCACGTCACTGTGCTCACTGACAAAATCGACCAGCTCCTTAACTACGGGACTCGCATTGGCTGGTGCACCGGCATGACCAACCGCACGCAGCAATTCAATGTCGTTATTGGAGTCGCCAAAGGCGTGGCAAGCTTGCAGATCCGTATGCCATGTGTCGACCAGAAACTTTGCCGCACTTTCTTTATTAACGTTCACCGGAACCACATCGATAGAACAACTGGAATAGGTGACACGAAGTGTTGACGGCGGTAGACAATGCTCTGCAAGCCACCCCGCTATTTCGTGGGCTGCAACCAACTCCCCTTGCCTCAACACACGAAAACTCAGTGAGTTATCTTTTCCCGGCTCAAACTGCAGGGTGCCTATATCTAAGCTTTCTAAACTGTCCCGGTACGCAGAGAGTTCGGGAGATCTATTCACATAGATATATTCACCCGTCTCAGTGGAAAAAATACACGCACCGTTTTCACAGATGTAGGGTGTGGACAAATCCAATGCTTGGGTCATGGCTTCCATATAAGGCTGCGATCTGCCACTGGACAGTACAACATTCCAACCCAAGGATTTTATAAGCCTGCGAACCTCATCCAGTTTTTCAAGATTAAAAGCGGTAAAGCGACCTTTGGATAAACAGCCGTCAACATCGAGAAATAAGATTTTAGCAGTCATGCAAACCAACTCAGCCGTGCTGATAGCACAGTGACATCCGTGCTATGAAAATCAACTCTACATGGAAAGCTGTATATTCGTCCTCACATCATCCCAATATTTCTCATTAAAAAAAAAGAAACCCCGGTTTAGACCTAAGCCAAACCGGGGCCTGCAATGCAATCACAACATTTTCTTTATACCGAGTACCCAGCTTTCACCAAAGGTAATCGCCTCACTCGGTCACCAGTGGCAAAAAAGACGGCGTTAGTCAATGCCGGTGCCAACGGTGGTAGCCCAGGTTCACCAATACCACCCACTGCCTCACCGCTATTCACGATAGCCACATCAATTGCTGGCATTTGCTCAAGCTTTAACATGGGATAGTTTGGAAAGTTAGATTGTTTAACTGCACCGTCTTCAATGTCGATTTCGCCATAGTAGGCTGCGGTCAGTCCATACACAATCGAGCTTTCAATTTGTGCAACAACCGTATCGGGATTCAATGCAATGCCACAATCAATGGCGGCACTGATATGCCGTATTTTCAAACGCGACTTCACATCGGGCTCCAGTTCAACCACCATGGCACAGTAACTTCCAAACGACTTTTGCACCGCCAGCCCTAAGGGTTTCGATGCGGATCTTTCCGACCAAGCAGAAGCTTCCACTGCCGCTTTTAATACCGCTTGATGCCTGGGATGCCCTTCCAATAACTTCATCTGGTAGGCGTAGGGATCGATACCCGCTTTAGCGGCCAACTCATCAACGAACGACTGCACAAACCAAGCGTTTTGACTGTTACCCACGGCGCGCCAAAAACCAACCGGCACACCCGTTTCGGTTATCTTATATTCCACACGCTGATGTTCTATCGCATACGGAAGCTCGTTAGCTGCCTCTACCGACTGCCCATCGATACCATCCTTTACGGAATTAGGAAAAACTCGCGACATAATCGATGGGCACGCGATGCGATTGTGCCACGCGGTCGGATACCCTTCGTCATTGAGCACCGCTTTAAAGGCACTCACACTGGCCGGCCGATAGAAGTCATGTTTCATGTCTTCTTCACGAGACCATATTAATTTGACCGGCCCACCCATCATCTTTGCCGCCAATAGGGTTTGAACAATAAAGTCCATTTCAAACCTTCGCCCAAAACCACCGCCTAAAAATGTGGTGTTCACTTTCACTTGCTCGGGGGCTATTTGCAAAACCCCAGCAGCTACTCGCTGAATAATGCCAGGACCTTGAGTGGGCGCCCACACTTCGGCTCCATCTTCGGTAATAAGCGCTGTTGCATTCATGGGCTCCATGGTTGCGTGCGCTAGATGCGGCACTTCATAGAGGGCTTCAACCACCTCGCTCGCCGCCGTGAGTGCAGCGACCGTGTCGCCTTGGTCGTGCGCCACCGGGGCTTCATTTTCTATGGCTGCTAACAGTTCGGCTCTATAGCTTTCATTATTTCGACCTGCGTTAGCACCTCGGTCCCATTCAGGCGACAAAGCAGCCAGACCTTTCTTTGCAGGCCAATAAGCATCAGCCACGACAATGACGGCGTCGTCCAACTTAAGTACTTTCTTAACACCTTTAACTGCTAACGCAGGCGCTTCATCTACCGACTTTAATTTGCCACCAAAAGTGGGGCAAGCCATCACCGTGGCAATGTGCATATCTGGTACTTGTACGTCTATACCAAATTCAGCGGTGCCATTCACCTTTAAAGGAGTGTCTAGACGTTTTGCAGAAGTTCCTAAAATGCTCCATTGTTCGGGAGTCTTAAGTTTCACATCCGTCGGTGGTGACATCTTTGATGCCACATCGACAAGCTCGCCATAACGCAGACTGCGGTTTGATGCTGCATGCGTAACGGTTGCATTCGCAGCTTTACATTCAATGGCCGGAACCCCCCATTGATCAGCCGCCGCCTGAATTAACATCTCACGCGCACCGGCGCCCACAGCTCGCAGCGGATCATACGCCCACCGAATGCTGGTGCTGCCACCCGTGGCTTGCATACCAAACATCAAATTTTTATACGCGGGGGCAGCCGGTGCAGCAGCTGCATGAACCGAATTCCAATCCACCTCTAATTCTTCCGCTACCAGCATCGCCATAGAGGTGTAAACACCCTGCCCCATTTCAGAATTGGCAATGGCAACCGTGACTTGATCATTCTTATCAATCGTTAACCAGATATCAATCAAACTGGACTCGCCAGCGGCTGTATCGGCCATCGCACGACGAGTAGCTATCGGTGCTGATATGCCCAAGGCTAGAACACCCGCAGCAGCTGTACTGGTTTTTAGAAATTGCCGACGACTGGGTTTTATCACTGAAGAATTTTCAGTGATGCCACTAACACGACTCGATGCAACACCCAAGTCACTCATGTTTGAAATAGTATCCATAGCAATCTCCTATTTAGCCGCCATGAGTTCAACCGCTCGATGGATCCCTTTACGAACCCGGCTATAGGTTCCGCAACGACAGATGTTTGTCATAGCAGAGTCGATATCCTTTTCTGTGGGATTGGCCTTGTTGTTGAGCAGCGCCGTCGCCGCCATGATCATGCCGGACTGACAATAACCGCACTGAGGAACCTCTTCTTCAATCCAAGCCTGTTGGATAGGATGGGAGTTATCATCCGATAGGCTTTCGATGGTTTTGATCTCTTTACCCACCACAGCCGACACGGGCAACACACAAGTACGCACCGCCTGCCCATCAATATGCATAGTACAAGCACCACACGAGGCCACCCCACAACCAAACTTTGTCCCCGTGAGTTTCAGGTTATCTCGTACCGCCCACAGCAAAGGGGTATCAGCATCCACGTCCACACTCAGGGTCTCACCGTTTATATTCAATTCATAGCTCATCGGTACACTCCATTCGTGATCAATTCGTTGACAGGGATTCGACTTTAGACGGGTGCAAGATCGCCGCTTGGGTTAAACCTTTCCATTTGCACAGATGAAGTCGCCCTGTTATCTGCACACTTTACGCGATTCATTGCAGAGTTCAAGCTGAGATAGGCACGTTCCATCGCATTAACACCTTTTAGGGCTTACACATCCACGCTTACAAGGCAGCCGCTGGAAAACAGTAGAACCGGTACAAAAACCACTGTGCAAGGCCTACATAAAAGTTGCCGCCATATTGTTTACACATTCGCTGTTTACCATGATCTGAATTTCAACAAGCAGTGAGCCCTTAACATGATCAACAGCAACAGCAAGGCATTCGTTTTCGTCGCCTTCGTCCTTTTGAATTTAGCCGGATGCAGCGAAGACGCTATATCCAACACAGGGCTAGACACCGTAAATGAAACCGACAATCTGGCAAACCCAGAAAACCCAGAAAACCCAGAAAACCCACTAGACCCAACGACCCTCACAGATTCATCACTCATTGCGTTGTTTGAACCCTCAGGTTTGATACGTATTGAAGAAGGAAGCGCTGGCCTGGACGTAGGTCTTTCAAGCGGGGATCGCTTTGGCCGAGATCATGACACGGCAGGCGACATCAACGGTGATGGTGTTATCGACCGAGTGGTGGGTGCACGATCTGATGATGACGGGGGCACTGACACCGGGGCGGTTTACATTCTATTAATGAATGCAGACGGCACCGTTAACACGGCCCAAAAAATATCCGCACTGGAGGGTAATTTTTACGAAGAACTCAATCCAGGTGATTTCTTTGGATACGGCGTTGCTGGCATTGGTGATTATGATGGGGATACCATTCCAGATATTGCCGTTTCCACCCCTGCGGCGAACAACCCCGCTATTTACATCATTCATCTAAACGAAACCGGAACCGTAAAGTCCATCGTTAAAAACGCCGGTATTGTGGGTCAAGGGCTTAGTGCAGTGGGTGATTTAAATAGAGATGGGAAGATCGATCTAGCTGCAGCCAGTCCCCAAGCGAGTAATGGTGGGCAGATTAATATTCTCTTTTTCGATGAATCATCAGAAGTTATACAAAACGACACGGTCACTATTGGAGAAGGGCTGGGCGGCTTTGGAAGTGGTTTGAATTCAGAGGATAGTTTTGGCGGCAGAGAGTCTGCATTACTAGGCGATATTGACAACGATGGGTCTTACGAATTGGCGGTTGGTGCATTTACATCCGATGATGGACAAGGGGCTGTTTGGATTCTGTCACTGGATGAAGAAACACTTCAAGTGGTCGACAAACAAAAAATTGCACCAGGTTTAGCTGGCTTCGATGAGCTTATTCCGATGAGCACGAATGCGAATGGAACCAATGGAGGGCATTTTGGCCATGCGCTCGTTGCTGCAGGGGATCTGAATGGTGACGGCGTACCCGACTTAATCACCAGCGCAAACCAATACGATGATGGTGTTGTCTACATTATTTATCTTAATACAGACAAAACCGTAAAAACATTCACCCGCATTAATTCAACCGAAGGCGGGTTTGATCTAACACTCGACAGTAGTGAACGTTTTGGCCGATCGTTGTCCGTTGACAACAGTGACAGAGAAGACGGAAAACTTATACTGAATGTGGGAGGAGGCGCAGGAGATACCGGCGCGGTCTACGCCTTAGAATTTCAGTCGTGTAATTACACACTTCAAGAAGACACGATGTTTTGGAGCGGTGGGGAAACACTGTTTACAAACTGGGACCACAACAGTCAGACGGTAACAGGCCCACTCAGTTTTGAGCAATGTGCATTGACAGCGGTCGCAAATGATTCAACAAAAATAACCACCAAAGCAGATGATGGTCGGTGCATCGTCAAAGACGATACCGCGGCGTTGTCATTCAGTACGGAAGGCAGTTCAGCTTATATTCGAAGTTGCCCTAACTAATGTCAGTGCGCGCTAGGGCAATGAGTAAAGCAAACATCAATAAGTGCCCTAGCCTGCACCACATTACCGCAAAACTAGCCCCGCTTTTTCGCCGCTAACACCTTCGCCTGACCCACCCAGTCATCACGAGTAATTCGATCACCAAATCCTGCGCTTAATTCTGATAGCGCATCAGTAACCATCTGCACCTCAGCCTCTTGGAATTCTGACAATTGTTTGAAGGTAGTTATTCCAACGTCATTCAATGTTTGCTCCATGACTTCACCAACGCCTTTGATTTCTTTCAAGTCATCAGCCTCATCGGTGGGGGCTGTGAACAGACGACGGGCACCCGACTTGGAGCTGCTTGGTGTCGGACTCGTAGGAGTGGACGCAGATGTAGCAGAGGTTGTGGATGGGCTTGAACTTGAACCGGCATTTGAACCAGCACTTGAACGAGCACTTGAACGAGCACTTGAACCAGCACTTGAACCAGCACTTGAACCGCCGGTTGATCCGGCACCTGAAGCTACACCTGAGCTTTGATTAGGGTTTGGTGAACCTGTTGAACTTGCTGCATTACCGGTGGTAGACGATTGTGCTCTGAGTCTGGAGTGCGGGCGATTATCGACTCCACCCTGCGCACAATCGGCGCATTGATGCAGAGATACATAGACTGGAGAAGGTTTGTCCATATCACGCCAAAGAGCGTATGACCAATAGCCTATCCATAGAACACAGAGTAAGGCGAGAAACGTCAGCATAAGACTCTCCACAGTGTTGATGTCGGGAGTTGACATCGAGAATACCCACGGTTTGGACTTTAGAGCAAAACTTGTACTAATCAGCTGTCTATGCTGTTAAATTAACGTTTTATCACGTTGTTGCCGTATTTTCTTATAGGTTCTAAAACTGCGAGCGACTGATAGACATTTTAAGTGCGCAAGAATCGATGTTTTAACTCGTTTTCTAACACCGCTATTCGTGAACGCGGAAAGTAAACCGCGTTGAGCTGCCAAAAGCTTCACTTAGCAAAACATCTAAGACTATTGTGCATAACCTAATTTTTTTCGGATTACCAGCTAGCAGAAGATAAATTTGTCCCGGAAGCCGATCATCAATCCGCAGGTTAATCTACTTGGTATGAAAGAGGAATTAATTAAATTTGAAATACACAACCCAGCTTGGGCGAAAACGTTTGAACAACAATCTGAGCTTTTGAAAACTCACCTGAGCGAATACATCACTGCGGTGCATCACATCGGAAGTACGGCTGTTCCCAGCATCAAAGCTAAGGCTATTATCGACATAACCGTTGAATCATCTGTATATCCGCCAAATAACTTAATAGTTAACTCGCTAATTGAATTAGGGTATTTGTCTCACGGCAACGCAGGGGTTGCTGAGCGCTACTGGTTTTCCAAAGGCGTACCACGCGTGTTCAACTTGCATTGGTGCCCTATTAACGGAGCAGTGGTTAAATCACCACTACGTTTTCGCGACGCGCTTAAAGCCGACGAAACTTTAGCCAAAGAGTATGAGACACTTAAAATAAAAGCTTCCTACGGAAAGCACATTGACAGCCCAAAATACGCCGCATCAAAAGATAACTTTATCAATTCAGTATTGTTGTTGTGAATGGGTTAAGGCGTGGGGGCTGGTAAGGCTTCAAGCTTGTCCTGCCATGTAGGACTTTACAATCCAGACAAATCAGGCCACTACCGGGTTTTTCTCAGCGTCCAACCGTTTCTCGGCTTTGTGCCCTTCATCAGTTCGACCGTACATCCAATAACTGCTGATGTAACGATCTTCCAGGCCAACACCACGCTCTGCGCGCACATATTGCCGCACATCACGCATGCGACTGAATTCACTTGCGCACCAAACAAATGGTGCGCCATCACGCCAAGGAATTTTACGAACTGAATTGATTAGGGCATCCGTATTCTTGGCGGGGTCTGGATTGGTAATGACGGTGACTTCCAGATCATCAAAAACCGGAAGGCATAGTGCATCCGCTGCGTCTAACACTTCAACGATCAGATGCCCACGAATGGGTTCACCCAATGCAGCCAGTTCTTCCAGCTTGGCAGAGATGGCTGGAAGTGCGGTCATGTCACCGACGATGAGATACCAGTCTGATGAAGGGTTCAGTGATTTAACATTGCCAGGCCCAGTAATGGAAATTCTATCTCCTGGCTTTGCGGCTCGTGCAAACGCGGAGGCAGGTCCATCGTGGCGACCGTCTTTCCCATGTAAAGCCATATCGACCGACACACATTTTCGCAAGTTGTCTAATGATCGAATGGTGTAACTGCGAAGGGTGAGTTTTTCCTCGCTATCCGTATCCGTCACCGGATTACCATTGGCGTCAAAAGCGAATTTGATGTAACCACCCACACTGTTCGGCGGAAAATCGGCTACCGCATCGCCTAGTAGTTGGAGGCGAATCATGTTGGGCGTTAGTGGCCGACTGTCAGTAACCACTAAAGATTTAAGGTCAAGCTTTTTCTTAGGACTTGGCATCAACAATTTCCGGACCGTGCGATCACGCGGGTTTACCCACTATAACGAATAACACAACTCGCTTTTACACTTACTCGGTCAGAGCAGATGGCGATTACACTCTAATTTCACACTTGTGTGATGTACCCCTAATGTCAAGGGCAGATCTTGCTAATTTTCTGGTACTGCGACAAGGCTACGCCCCTTTTGAGACAACAAACACATGCGTTATAGCTGTTATCCATTCACCAGCAGATAATCCGGGCTGGCATGTTCACACATCAATCGATGCCGTTCCGCACTTGAGATACCTTGGTGAATACCCGTTGTGACTAGCACGGAGGCACATCCCACACCTGCAGCACCCACGATGTCGTGTTCTAAGCTGTCTCCAATACAAACCGTTCGTGAGGCTGCCATACCCTCAACTTGCAAAATGTG
>CALGLE010000010.1 GCA_937930305.1 uncultured Granulosicoccaceae bacterium
ATGATACTGCTCGCCGTAGGAATTAAAACCGACAAAATTTTTGTTGGTATATAAGGTCTCAATTCGTCCGGTCGCGTTACGGTATTGGGCGTCTAAGCGTCGATAGATGCAGTCAAATCCGAACATCAAGCTAACCGGCCCCAAATGATGCTCAAAGCGGTCAATGGCGTCGCGAGTGGAACGAACCATCCCTTCCGAGCGCGCAACTGTCAGAACTAAGCCATTATCGATAGCGCAAAAAAATGAAATGGATAAATCATCATTGACTTGCTGAATCGCCCGGCAATGATATTCGCCACCGACGCGCACCACTACCGTGTAGGCGGCAAAACTCATGGGGGTAAGCTCATGCGGATGCAAGCCAATGGCGCGAGCATAAGCAACGGCTGCAGGCTCTGCATTAAATTCACGCACCAATCGTTTCTCGGGTTCGGCATCGGTGACCACCAATTTATGTTCGGTGGGCATGAGATTATGTTCGTTGAAAAGTAAGAACGGAATCCGGCATTCGATGAGCACTACTACGGCGGCATTGGTATAGGCATTATTCTGTAATAGCTGGGTTGTGCCTTTGAATTGTAAATCGTCTCCAGCGGACCCACCGATAATGGGGATGTCGCCCAAGCCTCGGTGCAGTGATGAAGTAACTGCCTCTTCCGAATAAGTAAGCCCATCGATCAGCAACATGGTAAAAACGTGTTCTGGGTTTGGATCAAAGTCTTGATTAAATCGTTGTAAATGATTTCGTGCTTGATCCGCTATGTCGTCCATGCCACAACGATTGACTTCATCAATTAACATGGCCGACAACGAGAAGTGTTCGGCTGGCAGTAAAAGAATCAAGGTTGAGCCATTGCTGAACCCATCTGGCGTAATTTCTCCGGACGTGGAGCATCCGCAAATGACCATCGGTGGGGTGTGGCTGGTTAAATCGCTAATAGCAAGCAAGTTAGCGTCATTTAATGAATCAGTGATCTCTTCGACCAAACTGCGCCCACTTAAGTCACTTTGTGAGAAAAATATAAGAATCCCACCGACAGCGCGTTGTGCACAGTGCTGCGTTATCAAGCGACTGAATTCTGTGACCGGCGTGGCTTCCACGTTGTCGCTCCACAGTCCAATCACATCATTGTCATATTCGCGAGTTCGAATCATGGCTTTTTAGAGCGGCTCTGGTACCTTAGGTGACTGTTTCATGACGAGCGCATTGGTTATGGTTTGCGGCTCTGTTTCCCAACAGTCTACCGATTCTGATTTATTCCATGCATCCTCACTTATGAATTGCGTCACATTTGCCCTTGCAGTGGCCAGCTCAGTGGCCAGCTCAGCGGCCAGCTCAGCGGCCAGTGCCCTCGCCCACGGCAGTACTAGCGCTGTCGCACGCGCTGTTGCACACGCTGTTGCACACGCTAATCAATCGGTGGTTTTAAAGCTGTCACTGGGCCTGGGTGCGGCCTTGTCGCTGAATGCGGGCGTGTTTGCGGCCGAGCTAGCCATCCCCATTCATTATCTGGGTGAGGTTCGTGATCGGCCACCGGTTTTGTCGAACCGCGTGTCTTGGCCCGATGATGAGGGGGAGCCGGGGGCACTACTAGCGGTGGTTGATAACAACACCACCGGAAAATTTTTAAAGCACCAGTATGATTTGACCATTGAGCGTATCGATTTGGATGGGGATGTGGTTGCCGCTGCCAAAGCTTTATTAACTGGTGGCTCTCGCTTAGTGGTGCTGAATGTAAGCGCTGAGAACTTGTCTGTCATTGCGCAGCTACCAGAAGCGCAAGACGACTTACTGTTCAATGCAGGAAGCTTAGCGAATCCGCTACGCAATGAAGCTTGCCTGGGAAATGTACTGCACACCTTGCCATCACGTGCCATGTATGCAGATGCTCTAATGCAATTCTTCTCAAAACGTAAATGGCGCGATATTTTTCTCATCTCTGGCAACCGGGCAGGCGATAAGCAATACGCTGATGCTTTAAGACGTTCTGCGAAAAAATTCGGGTTGAAAATCCGGCACGACAAAACCTGGTTAGTGGATGCAGATATTCGACGTAATGCGTCCAGTGAAGTCCCGGTATTCACGCAAGAGCGCAAATACGATGTGGTATTGGTAACCGATGAAGATCAAGATTTTTCGAACTTCTTGCTGTACCACACTTGGTTGCCTCGCCCGGTGGCTGGCAGCGCTGGGTTAAAGGCGGTAGCGTGGGATTCAGTCATCGAACAATGGGGAGCGGCGCAATTGCAAAGCCGGTACTCAGACGTAACAGCGCGTTCCATGACCAGCGTGGATTACGCCACTTGGGCGGCCGTTCGTTCTATCGGTGAAGCCGTCACTCGCACTCAATCATCTGAGCCTGCAGAAATAAAAACCTATTTATTAGGGGAACAATTTTCATTAGCAGGCTTTAAAGGGGCGAAGCTAAGTTATCGCCCGTGGAACGGTCAGCTTCGTCAGCCCATTCCCCTGGTACATGCAGATGCGGTGGTGGGTCAGGCCCCGCTGGAAGGGTTTCTTCATCGTGTCACCGAATTAGATACGCTGGGAATTGATGAGCCAGAAACTCAATGCGCAGAATTTACAAACTAACGGACACGAAGAAATGATGAAAGTTGATGGAGTTTATAATCTTCGGCGTGCGGCGCTTATGGCCTTTTGCTTAGGGATGACTACCTCGGCTCAAGCGCATTGGGTTTATGTTTCTAACGAAAAAGATGACACGGTTACTGTGATCGATGCCGATACCTACGAGGTGGTTAAAACCATTGATGTGGGTTTGCGTCCTCGTGGCATAACGATGTCGAAAGATTTCTCTCGTTTGTACATTTGTGCATCTGACTCGGATGCTGTGCAAGTGTTTGATATCGCCACCGACAAAGTGCTGCACGATTTGCCCTCGGGTGAAGATCCGGAGCAATTTGCTTTGCATCCCGATGATCGGCACTTGTACATCGCCAACGAAGACGATGCGATTGCTACCGTTGTTGATACTCAAACACGTACGGTTGTGGCACAAATTGATGTGGGTGTAGAACCTGAAGGGATGGCCGTGAGTCACGATGGTAAATGGGCAATCGTGACGTCCGAGACCACCAACATGGCCCATTGGATTGACACTGAAACTAACACCTTGGTTGATAACACTCTAGTGGATCAACGCCCACGTGATGCTGAGTTTACGTTGGATGATAAAGAGCTTTGGGTGAGTAGCGAAATCGGTGGCACCGTATCGGTCATCGATGTAGAAACCAAACAGATCAAGCACATCATTAATTTTGAATTAGACGGTGTGTCTGATGAACGTGTGCAACCGGTGGGTATGGAGTTAACTTCGGATGGCAAATACGCCTTCGTTGCGTTAGGGCCTGCCAATCACGTCGCTGTTGTCGATAGAAATACTTATAAACCGATAAAATACATCCTGGTGGGGCGCCGGGTTTGGCATATGGCTTTGACTCCAGAAGAGGATCGCTTCTTTGCCACGAATGGCGTATCAGGTGATGTAACCGTGGTTGACGTGGCATCATTGAAACCCATCAAGACCATCAAAGTAGGCCGCTTCCCCTGGGGGGCCGTGGTTTTGCCAAAGCAACACATTCCACAATAATGAATAAGGAGTCTTCTTTTATGAACCTGCGCCTCAAACGCCGCTGGATAATTATTTTGTCTGCTTTGGTAGCTTGTGTGGCCGTTGTCGCAGGTTCTGCGCACGCTCAATCGGGCCTGGTGGGAAAGGCGGTGAAACTGCCCCCCATATTGCTCTCTTCCGGCATGCCTTTAGCCGATGCACCGCTGGAGTTGAAAGCAGGCGTTTACTACGAAATCATTATCGTGTCCGATGGGTCAGCCGAGATGGCGATCAGTGGCGCAGAATTTTTTCGTAACCTATGGATTGATGAAATCGTGATTAACGATATTGAAATTCGACCCATAGGATTGGATTCCATTGAATTCGATGATGAAGGTGAGGCGGAAATCGGTTTTATCGCTATCAAGCCTGGGCGCTTTGAATTGCGTGCGCCGGGTACCGAACCGTTATTGGTCACAGTTCAGTAAATCGAAAATTGATGGCCATTTTAGTACTGGATTCGGGCGTGGGTGGATTGACTGTTCTGCGAGAGGTGCGCGCTGTCATTCCCAACCAACAAATCATTTATGTGGGTGATGATGGGGGTTTTCCTTATGGGGAGTGGCCGGAAGAGGCGTTGGTGGATAGGCTCGTGGGTTTGTTCACCCATTACTTAAAGCAGCACGATATTGAACTGGCCATCGTGGCCTGCAACACCGCCTCAACCTTAATCATGCCGTCCTTGCGCGAGGCGTTTGATATCCCTTTTGTTGGCACGGTACCCGCCATTAAGCCCGCGGCAGAGCGCACCGTATCGGGCAGAATTTCTGTGTTGGCCACTCCAGGTACGGTGAATCGGCGCTACACCCAGCATTTGATCGATGAGCACGCCAACGATGCTGACGTCAATCTGGTGGCCTCCACTGAGCTGGCTAAAATGGCCGAGCGATATATGCAGCATCGAGAAATCAATACCGATCAGCTGTGGCAAGAAATTAAGCCCTGTTTCATCAGCTGGGGTGGCAAGCGCACAGACATTGTGGTGCTGGGCTGCACCCACTATCCGTTTCTCGTCAACGAAATGAGAAAACTGGCCCCGTGGCCGGTGGATTGGATTGACCCATCCGAGGCCATCGCACTGCGTGCGCATGCGTTATTGAATGGTCAAAATTCGAACATTTGTCTGGCGACGAATCCATCTTCCGATCTAGCCTATCTCACCTCAAATAAGCCGAATCCGGCGGCACAGCGCTTGTTACAGGGCTTTGGGCTGGAGGTTAGGGAGCATGAACCCGTTCCTTTACGAGCCATTGGCCCATAGCCGGTTGTGAACTTGGGGGCCATTGGGTACCTATTGCCCATGCCGAATAACCCTTCACCTCTTGTGGTTAGTGAGTCACCTCTGCTACCTTGCTAGATGGAATTTGTGAGTGCCCGATTATTGGGGCGCTGGCATATCAAAATAGACGTCGGCTGGAGGAGTAGAAAACATGCAGAAGTCCCTGCACATCGACCCAGGCAAATGCACTGGTTGCCTGCAATGTGAATCAGCGTGTTCACTGGAACAAGAAGGGTTATTTAACCCGTCAAAATCTCGAATTAAAGTGTTTACTTTCCACGACGAAGGCCGATTTGTGCCCTACACCTGCACGCAGTGTGATGAGGCTTGGTGCATGCAAGCGTGCCCGGTTGACGCCATCGTATTAAACCCGCTGAACGGCTCGAAAGACGTGAAGTCGGACGTGTGTGTGGGCTGTAAGGTATGCACCATTGCCTGTCCATTTGGCACGATCAATTACAACGCCGACACCGGCAAAGTAATTAAGTGCGATCTGTGTGGCGGTGACCCTGCGTGCGCAACCGCGTGCCCAACGGACGCCATTTCCTACATTGATGCCAACGCAACGGGCCTCGATAAGATGCGCGCATGGGCGTCTAAAACTGACAATGCGTCTAACGCATAAGGACTGGAGACTCTAAATGGCTTGGACAAGAAAACTCCTGCGCGTGAACCTGACAGCAGGCACCTGCACAGAAGAAGCCCTGAACATGGAATGGGCAAATGATTACCTCGGCCAGCGCGGTTTAGCAACGCGTTACCTCGTTGAGGAAATCGACCCAATGTGCGATCCATTGGGTCCTGACAACAAATTCGTTATGGCAACGGGGCCGTTAACCGGCACCAATGCCTCCACAGGCGGTCGTTATTCCTGCTTGTGCAAAAGCCCACTGACCAACACCTTAGCTTGTTCGAATTCGGGTGGTTTTTTCGGCGCAGAAATGAAATTCGCCGGATGGGACATGATCATTTTCGAAGGTAAGGCAGCTGGCCCGACTTACCTAAACATCGAGAATGACACCGCTGAACTGCTGCCCGCTGATGATCTTTGGGGTAAGTCTGTTTGGGAAGCCGATAAAATGCTTCGTGCTAAACACCAAGATCCACAGATTCGTATTGCAGCGGTGGGTCGCAGCGCGGAAGAAGGCAATCTGTACGCTGCCGTTGTGAACGACTTACACCGTGCGGCGGGCCGCAGTGGTGTGGGCACCGTTATGGCGTCAAAGAATCTGAAAGCGGTGGTCATTCGCGGAACCCAGGGGGTGGGCAACGTGGCAGATCCGAAGGCGTTTATGGCCGCCACCACTGCCGGAAAAGCGGTACTGGCTGAAAACCCGGTAACGGGCCAGGGCTTGCCCACTTACGGCACGCAAGTGTTGATGAACGTTATCAACGAAGTGGGTGCACTGCCCACTCGCAATATGCGAGAAACGCAATTTGAAGGCGCTGCAGATGTATCGGGTGAAGCGATGCACGAGCCTCGCAAGTCTGACGGTAAGCCCAATCTCACCACCAATGGCGCCTGCTACGCGTGCACTATTGCTTGTGGTCGAATCTCCACCATTGATCGAACCCACTTCTCTGTAAAAGATAAGCCGGAGTATTGGATCGCGTCAGGTGGCTTGGAGTATGAGGCCGCTTGGGCCTTAGGTCCTGACACCGGCGTCAATGACATCGATGCGTTGACCTACGTAAACTTCCTGTGCAATGAAGACGGCATGGATCCCATCTCTTTCGGCTCTACTGTGGCTGCCGCCATGGAGATGTTTGAAGACGGTGTTATCACCACGGAACACACCGGTGGCATGGAATTGAAATTTGGTTCAGCGGAAGCACTTTGCTGGGCGGCAGAAATGACCGCCAAAGGTGAAGGCTTTGGTAAAGACCTTGGCTTAGGTTCAAAACGTCTTTGTGAAAAGTACGGTCGTCCTGAATTATCCATGACGGTAAAAGGCCAGGAATTCCCAGCCTACGACCCTCGTGGTATTCAAGGTATGGGCTTGGCGTACGCTACGTCCAATCGTGGTGCTTGTCACCTTCGCGGCTACACCGTGGCGTCAGAAATCTTGGGAATTCCTGAGAAAACCGATCCTCTGGAAACGGCTGGCAAGCCGGGATTGGTTAAAGCCTTTCAAGACGCCACCGCGGCTGTTGATTCCGCAGGCCTGTGTGTGTTCACCACATTCGCATGGACGATGGACGACATTGCACCTCAAGTGGATGCCGCATGTGATGGGGATTGGTCAACAGAGCGCATGATGGAAGTGGGTGAGCGCATCTGGAATATGGAGCGTGTGTTCAATGCGGCTGCGGGTGTGGGTGGAGATCAAGACACCTTGCCAGCACGGCTGTTGAACGAAGGCTCGAATTCCGGTCCTGCAAAAGGCAAGGTCAGCGGCTTGAAAGAGATGCTGCCTGAGTACTATGAACTTCGTGGTTGGAATGCTGATGGTTCTGTTACCGATGCAACCAAACAGAAGTTTGGCCTACCGGCCTAGTCTTTCACCGACAGTGCACTGGCGACGTGTGTCGCTCGACTGCGATGTGAGTGTTTAGTTAAGCGAACAGCCCTCCTATGTGAGGGCTGTTCTCGTTTTGTGTGTTAACTTTGCTGCATGAGCGAATCCACTCCTACATCAAAAGATCTAGTACGCCCGTCGAACATTTTAGATGGCATAGCGGCCGATAGCTGGCAGGCGTATAACGCCATGCAAACGACAAAGCAGCGCCACTACGACTTATTGCAAATTCTAGAAAATAAGAAGAAGAAATTTAATCTTGATCCCACCGAGAAAGATCTGGCTTTATTAAAGAATTTGCTATCTGATCATGATGCGCAGGTCAAACGATTTACGGCAGCCAGCCAAACATTGAAAGAGTCTGACGCCGCAGCTCATCAAGCCTTGTTTGTTTACATTGGGCAAGTCGCTGCGCTAACCAGTGAAGGTGAAGTGCAGCATTAGCGTTATTTTAAACGGGTTAGTTCAATTCTGCGATTGGCCATACGTCCTTCCTGTGTGGCATTGCTGGCCACAGGGTATTGTTCACCATACCCTTTAAAACGGACTTGATTTGGGTTCACACCCCGTAACAATAAATAATATCGAACGGCCTCGGCGCGTTTTTTCGCTAACGCCAAATTGGTATCTGTGTTCCCTGCGTCGTCGGTGTGTGCGGCAATTTCAAAATAATCTGCTGTGCGAAGTAGGGCTTTGGCCAATCTATCTAAGGCTTGGCGTGACTCGTAATCCAAGTAGCTGTAACCACTGGGAAATTGCACTTCATTCAGCACGAAGTTTTTCGCATTCGCGCAGCCAAAGTCGAGATGCCAATCGGGCGTGTGTTCAACACCCTGTGCTTCGTCATGCAATGATTGTGAGTATTTACTGATTTCACGTGCAGCTTTTGTTTGCAGAAGATTGTCATTCTTTTTTGGCAAACAGACATCTCGATAATCTGGCACACCATCACTATCGCGGTCTTGCGCGCAGACGTCTGGATCGTGTGAGTTTGGTAGGCAAAACACATCGTTTGCGTCTGTTGCTGTGTCTTGAGCAGGCTTGAGGTGGCTTTCTTTAGTGCGGTATTCAATAGATAGCGTTACCGCGAAACGATCGAATTGCTCAAAGGCCAATTCTTGCCCCCGATGTTGCCAGCGACCCACATCTTCTGACACGGCGCTGTAGCTCACGAGTTCTAAGTTTTCCGGGAAAATCCATGTGTAGCTTGAGCGGGTGATGTTGCCTTGTTCTACGGCGAACTCTTGTGGCAACGAAGGCAGGGTGAGCCGAACCGAGTGCGTCCCGGTTTGTGTGATTTCATGGGAATACGTGGTGCGAAAACGAACCAGGGCCACACCGTTCCATAGTTCTATGGCAGTGCTTGCGGCCGTAAAGTTTTCCTCCAGGCTTTGATGATTCGGGCCAAGAAAGCTCAGTTGCTGCAAGTCAACTTCGGGTGGCAGCTCCAATGCGATGAGCGGGCCATCGGAGGCGATGGTGTATTGAATCGTGTGACTGCGGCCATCCGGCTCTAACAAAATCAGCGCATCGCTGGTGGCAGAAGCCGCATAGCTATCATAGGCAATCAGCAGGCAAAGAGCGCTCAGAATGTTGCTTAGTCTTGATTTCAGCGTGTGGGGCATCGCTTATACGGTCATTTTCGTGAAGATAGGATCATGCCCTCAAGTGAAGGCGGCGTTACAATATCAAATATGAGCACTAAACAAACTTATCTCACCGGAATAACTACCACCGGTACGCCGCATTTGGGCAACTACGTGGGTGCGATTCGCCCAGCTATTCAAGCCAGTGAAGTGCCGGGAAACGAGAGTTTCTTTTTTCTCGCTGATTACCATGCACTGATCAAATGCCAAGAGCCAGATTTGGTGCGCCAATCCAGGCAGGAAATCGCGGCCACTTGGCTGGCAACGGGCTTGGATCCAGAGAAAGTCACTTTTTATCGCCAATCTGATATTCCCGAAATCATGGAGCTAACCTGGATACTGACCTGCATGGCAGCTAAGGGCTTACTCAATCGTGCTCACGCGTATAAAGCCAGTGTGCAAGCCAATGAGGAGTCAGGAAGCGCAGACCCTGATAAGGGCATCACCATGGGTTTATTTAACTACCCCGTGCTGATGTCTGCTGACATTCTGATGTTTAAAGCCACCAAAGTGCCGGTTGGGAAAGATCAGGTGCAGCACTTGGAAATGGCTCGCGATATCGCTCAGCGGTTTAACCATCATTATGGGGAGTTATTGGTATTGCCTGAAGTGGTGGTCTCTGAACAGGCGGTACTTTCTGGATTGGATGGGCGAAAAATGAGTAAGAGCTACGGCAACACCATCCCGTTGTTCGAAACTGAAAAGAAATTACGCAAAGGCATTATGAAAATCAAAACCAACTCCCAAGAGCCTGGTGAGCCAAAAGAAACCGCTGACAACACGGTGTTTGAAATCTACAAGGCCTTCGCAACGCCTGAGCAAACCGAAGCTTTTGCCGCCGCCTATGCCGATGGTATTGGTTGGGGGGATGCCAAGCAGCAATTGTTTGAATTGATCAACGGGCAACTGGCACAAGCGAGAGAACGCTACAACGAATTAATGGCAAAGCCGGATGAGGTTGAAGCCATCTTGCAGCATGGCGCGGAAAAAGCGCGCGCCTTAAGTGTTCCTTACTTAAAGAGTCTTCGCGAAGCGGTTGGGATTTCCTCTTAAGGGTGAACGGTTGCACGGCTTATGAACCCAATTCTTGTTGAACGCCTGCGAGGAACTCTGGTTGAGAGTTGTCATCGCGGTTCTGTTTCCGTCGTTAATGCGGCAGGGCAGGCGCTGTTAACCCTGGGGGATGTGCAGCAACCGATCTTTCCAAGGTCTAGCATCAAATTTCTGCAGGCCTTAAATTTTGTAAGTTCTGGCGCTCTAGAACACTACTCACTCGATAATCAACATATTGCTCTGTCATGCGCATCGCACAACGGCGAGCCTGTGCATGTGGATTTAGTGAACGACTGGTTGTCTCGTTTGAATTTGGACGTTGAAAATTTAGAGTGCGGTGCAGAACTACCCATGCATCGTGCTACCGCCTTTGATCTTAAATGCGAAGGGCGTACGCCAACACGCGCACACCATAACTGCTCGGGCAAACACATGGGGATGATGTCGACCTGTTGTGAGAAAGAGCTGGGCGTTGAAAACTACCGACTGTATGAACATCAAGTGCAACAACGAAGCTTTGAGGTTCTGGATAGATTTTGTTCCGTCAAAACCTCACAGTTGTCCTGGGGTTATGACGGTTGCGGCATACCGACTTTAGCGATGCCGTTGGCAAGTATGGCCTTGGGAATGGCACGGTTTGCCGATCCATCGGCGCTATCAACACAAGATCAGGACTCGGTTGCCAAGGTGGTTGCAGCAGTCACTGAGCACCCCTATTTGGTTGCGGGTAAAGAGCGCTTATGCACCGCCTTAATGGAACAGCTAGCACCTAAAGTCGTTGCAAAAATTGGCGCGGAAGGCGTTTATGCCGCAAGTATTCCTGAACGTGGTTTGGGTATTGCCATCAAGTTGGATGACGGTCATATGTCTTCAGTCAATGTCGTGTTGGGTGCTGTGCTTAGTGCGTTGGGAGAAATCGATGATGCTGATCAAGAGGCACTAAAACGCTATTTCTCACCAAGTATTAAAAATTCTCGTGGTGATGTAGTGGGTGCGGTAAGGGCTTCGAGTGAGTGGGCATCGGTTAATTTAAAATAAGTGGGGCGTCGCCGTTCTCACTGGGAATCTATTCATTAGCAGCTTGAGCCGAAGCCGCCCCTGTTGCATTCGTCATCGGTTGCTCTTCACACTGTACAAAGCCGTTGTAGGTATTGATGTCAGTTTCAGAACCGAATTCCAACAGCCGTTGTTTCAGTGTGGCGATGCGACGTACATGCAATAGCTTTTGCAGTTGAATTGCCTTTCTGTCCACCGTGAGCTGGGCCGTTTCCATTGCTAATAGCGTGTTTTGATTGTCTAGTAAAGAGGGGTAAGCTTCATGCGCTTTAATATTGGTGGAAATTTCTTCCAGTGTGCCATTGGCCGCTAAGGTTTGGTAAGCCTTAGTGTAAGGGCCTAATATCTCAGGCCATTGAGCAATAATTTCTTCAGCAATTACTTGTTGTGTTTTTTTAACTTTTTGAGCTGTTTCATAGTATGCGTTACTCATGACTGCACGCTCTGATTGCAGTGCAGATAGCTCATCCCGAATTGTACGTACCGAATTTTCTTTTAAGGACACTTCAGCTAAAGTGGCCAATTCTCGAAACAATTTTGCGTATTCGTTTGAGGGTAAATCTTTGATACCGGGTGTCCATTTCAGGTACCAAGGCTCCCATCGGTCTAAAAAATCTTCACTGGTCGACCATGAAATGTCTGTGCTGTTAGCGTTGAGCAAGGTGTACATGTGTGCTTCACGTGGAGATACCTGCCCATCTTCATTGGTATCAGGTTCGCTCACGATAATACTGCCGTCGCGTTCGTAACCAGATAATGCGGCAAAAAAGTGAGTGGTGTAGTCACGATAGTCACCGGTGTTGATGCTGGCAGAACAACCCTCAGCTAAAGAGAATGGAGATACAGCGGTAAAGCCGCAACGTTGAGGTGTTGCTGGTTTTAAGCTTTTGCCTGATTCTTCATAAGCCAATGCATGAAACCCCCCTGAGTAGCATTGTGTGAATGCGTAGCGAATGGGTTGTTTGCTTGCTTTAAGTTCTGTTCGTAATTCTTTGGCGGTAATTCGAGTTTTATCCCACAGCTCTAAGGTGACTTGATCCGAATTGGATTTGCCTTGATTTCCATGGCCGTTGTAGATCATCCAAATCGGTTCGTTTGCCGTTGATAACAAATTGTTTAGGGCGGGAAGTAGCTCTTCTCTTTTTGTGCTGCCGGCGAGCCCATCAATTTGATTATCTCGATACTCGCGGTTCTGTTCAAGATGGTCACCGAATACGCGGGAGAGGGGTTCGAAAGTTGTGTCTAAGGGGGCTTGATGTTGAATGAACACATCATTACCAGGTGCGCCGCCATCGGTGAAGAATGTCGTAACCTTTAAGCCCTTGTCTGTGAGCGTGTCTCTGGCGTATTGCACATTCAGTTCAATCTGGCCTTGTGAGCTTTGTAAACTGTAACCACCACCAATGATAATCGCCTCGTCGGCGAGGGCAGGGTTAGCGCTTACACCAAACATGGCGGTGGCAAGTACGGAAGTTTGAAGCAACAGTGCGTAAAATTTCATGAGCGTTCAAACCTTGACACTAATTCCGTGACTCGATAAATCAACCACAGTATAATGCCTGCGCCGGCAAAGGCTGGCAGCATTTCTAAGCCCTGAGATTGGAAAAAAAACATCCCTAAACCCATTAATGCGAGCGGTAGGGTGATGCCAGCAATAATATAAGTGTAGCGTTGTCGGGTTAATATCTGCATATCAATCACTGCCAACAAGCCTAAGCCAGCGGCCAGCGGCGCGCTGCTTTTCCAGCCAGACAAAAATTCAGCCAACCACAGACGTTTAGGTCGAAATTCCAAGAAATCCTGCACCCCCAATGCATCCATAAAAAATGAAACGCTAAGTGATGCAGCCACGTAGGCTGGCCAAGCACTGATGGCGATAATTAAAAATAGTAAAAGGCTGAAGATAATTTTCAGTTGTCGAAAATGCATTATTCGTCGTTTTAGTTAGTTTTTGTTAGAATGAATGAGCCTAAGCACAGCGCATCAAGCCCAGTTGAAAAGAAGCACCGAATGGCGTCTCTAGGCGACTCAACAACGGGTTCACCTTGGATATTAAAACTGGTGTTCAACACAACCGGTACGCCGGTTCGATTACCCAGATTACTAATCAACGCATGATAAATTGGATTGGTCTCCGAGCGAACCGTTTGCAGTCGAGCGCTCCCATCCACATGAGTGATGGCAGGCAACACGTCCACCTTGGATTCTCGAACTTGGCACACCTTCAACATGAAGGGTGCTTCGACTTCTATATCAAAAAACTCTTTTGCACCTTCCACAGTGGCAGAGGGTGCAAACGGTCGGTACGCTTCGCGAAATTTCACTTCACTGTTTATTTTTTGTTTCATATCCGGGAATGCCGGGTTGGCCAGAATACTGCGTGAACCCAACGCTCGGGGGCCGATTTCCATGCGGCCTTGAAACCAACCAATGATATTGCCTTGCTCCAGCAAATCGGCAGCGTCAGCTGTGATGTCGGGTGAACGCACATAATTCAACTTAAACCGTTTTAGCTCAGCTTCTATCTCTGCATCGCTGTATTCATTCCCTATGTAAGGATTCATGTGTGCATGGCTTGGTAAATCCACTCGTGGCTTGCTCAGGCTTTGGTGATACACCGTGTAGGCCGCCCCAATGGAGGTTCCGTTGTCCCCTGCTGCTGGCATGATGTACACATCGTCAAAACCGGCTTCGCGCAGTAAGCGCCCGTTCATAACACTATTAAGTGCAACGCCACCACCGATAACCAGGTGAGGAGCTTTGGTTTTCTCTTTTAATTGCCGTGCCAGAACCAACGCACATTCTTCTAATACTTGTTGAAACGCTGCGGCAACGTCTTGATGATGATCTTCAAATTCACCATTAAAAGGACGCGGTGTTCCGAAAGTATCGTAGAACTTTGCACTGCAACGACGATAGCCCCAGAACTGGTAACTAAAGTAGCTTAAGTCCGCGGTTATTTGACCATCATCATCAACGTTCACCACTTGGCGCGCTGCATCGATGTGGTTTGATGCATCCCCCAGTGGCGCAAGTCCCATCGTTTTGCCTTCATCGTAATTGGGTTTGAAGCCACAAAATTCGGTCACCGCCTCATAGACTGAACCCAATGAATTTGGAAAATAGGATTCAGAAAAACACGTCACCTTGTCGCCTTTGCCGTGACCCATCCAAGCACAGGCCCATTCGCCTGAACCATCCAGTGACAAAATGGCCGCATCATCATACGGCGAGGCATAGTAACTGCCCGCAGCGTGCGTTACAGGGTGCTGGATTTGATGAACTTTGGGTAGGTTACTGCCAAAGGTGTCTTTCATCCACTGACGAAAACGTTGTTGTTTGAAATAACCTTGTACCAATTCATGCTTAATAAATGGAGCTGCTTTGTGGGGCCGTTTCATCGCGTAAAGAGCTTTTGTGCCCCAACGATGAGTGGGTTGAATACTTACTGCAACATGGTCTACGTCACGGGCTTCAAGGCCAGCAATCTTTAAGCATTCTTTTACCGCTTGCTCGGGAAAAGCTCGCGTGTGCTTATCGCGATTGAAACGCTCCTCTTCCAATGCAGCGATGAGTTTCCCGTCAACTAAAATACAAGCGCTGGAATCATGGAAGAAATGATTGATACCAAGAATATTCATTAACGCATCCGATTGCGGGTTTCGCGCAGTTGGTTGACTAGTGTATTGCGAAAGCCATAAGCTTTTTGACGTATAGCGCCCTGCGGGGTGTTTGAAAAACGAGTCACGTGCCAAACTGGGAATACATTGGGTTTCCAGCGCGATGCCCAATTCGGCGCTGACACCAAACTTAAAGTTTGGGTGTCATCTTCAACACATCGTTGCATCGTTTGCCAGAGCAATAAGGATCCGGGCGAATAGGCAGCCTGTGATTCATCGTAAGCAATTTTTATGAGATACAGAGTACGGCCACAACGCAAAGCGATTTGCGTTGCGATGCAATTATTCGCTAAGTGCAGTTGGTGTATTTCAAGTTTTAATTCTTGTTGAGTGAAGCCTAGCAATCCTTCGTAAAACGCTGTTAGGTTGGCGTCTTTTGAAATGTCGGTGCCCGATTCACCCTTCCAGCCTGAGGCTTCCAGCCTGAGGAAATTTTGCATAGCAGCCGACAGCTCATCAGTATCATCGGTTTGTGCCACCTGATAAACCAATTCGCCCAGGTCTTCTATTTTGCGTTGGTGTCTGGCTAAATTTCGGCGCAATTTACCTGGGATGGGGGTGTCTCCTGTGGTATCGAACCAGGCGGACTCTCGCACTTGTTTCCACTGCCAATGGGTTTGATCCTGGCAGAGCTGAATTTGACTGGTATTCGGCAGGTGACCATTGGTCCAGCTAGAGGCACCCAGATGGGTCAAGATCGCATCCATGATCTCATCCAGCTCGCACACACTATCCGCGCCTATCCATAACGAATCACCAACGGTTAAGTGCGGGTGTTGAGGTGAAAGCAGTGCACCGCCCTGGCGAAGCACGGGCATGGCGGCTAGCGTTTCTTGGCGATCATTGCTAGCGATGATCAGCTCTACTCGCCCTTGAAAAAGATGCTCATTGGCCAGTTGCCACCACGCTGGTTGCTGCCAAAAGGGGCGTTGTTCACTGACTGCAACAAGGCCCTGCAAGTCATCCGTAGATGATTTCAGTGGGGTCACTGAAATATTGAGCTCTACGGTAGGAGCTGTTGTATCAAAAATCGGTTTGGCGGCCAGATCGCTCAAAGATGATTCACAGTCTTAAAATGTGATCAATTTATCGGCCAATGGGGCGATGCGGTTGAATGGTCAAATTCGGCTGTGTGACACAGCCGACGCCAGTTAGCTTCGAGCTTGTGCTGCCGTGACTGCTATCAAATTCACGATGTCATCGGTGGAGCAACCGCGGCTCAAATCGTTTACCGGGCGTTCAAGTCCTTGCAGAATTGGCCCGACCGCTTGCGCGCCACCAAATCGTTCAACCAACTTGTAGCCAATATTGCCCGCATCCAAATTGGGGAATATCAGCGTATTGCAGGGCGAATCGGCGGCAGCGCTTGGATTTTTTGAGGCCAGTATTTCCGGCACCACAGCCGCATCCAATTGCACGTCACCCACCACGCGCCAGTTCGGTTTGCGTTGGCGAAGCAGATCAGTCGCCTCGCGCACCTTGGTTACGGCTGGATGCCTTGCGCTGGCATTGGTTGAAAAGGACAACATAGCAACCTCTGGTTGTAGGCCAAACAATTGCTCCGCACTGGTGCCCGTGGCCTCAGCAATTTCTGCCAGTTGGGCTGCATCTGGGTCAACCATTAATCCGCAATCACCCATGATCATCAAATCTTGCACCGGATGATGTTCTTGCATTCGCATGGCAAAAAAGCTGGACACCAGCGACACGCCTGCAGACATACCCACGTAGCGCAGTGCGCCTCTTATGACACTGGCCGTTGCTGTAATCGCACCGGCCACACAGCCATCGGCTTGACCATCACCCAGCAGCAAGCAGGCAACGCTTACCGGGTCCTGCAATGCCTGTTCAATATCGGAATCTTTCACAGGCTTGGGTGCCCGTTTGGCAACCATGACCTGCGCTAATTGCTTGCGCAGTGCCGCATCGTTCATGTCGATAATTTCAATATTACTTAAATTGACATTCGCGTCTTTGGCGTGCTGCCTAACTTGATTCGGCTCGCCCAGCAGTAATGGTATGGCAGAACCATTATTGGCAACAATCTCTGCCGCTTGCAAGACACGAGCGTCCAGGCTTTCAGGCAACAAAATTCGCCGTGGGTTTGCCTTGGCTTTAGCGAATACCTGATCAAACTTTGACATGGTGTGCCTTCACTGTGTATAGACGGTAGCGACTTTGCACTGGCATCAGTCTATCCGTCAGCCAGGATCATGTCAGCTGCCTTTTCTCCAATCATGATGGTTGGCGCGTTGGTGTTACCGGACACAATCTCGGGCATGATTGACGCATCCGCCACTCGTAACCCCTTCACACCATTAACACGCAATTGCGCATCGACTACAGCGTTAGCATCCGCACCCATGCGACAGGTGCTGGTGGGATGATAGATAGTGTTTGCGATATTGCGTGCCTGGTCGAGTAATTCGGCATCGGTTTGAGCTGACGGATCGGGTAAGTGTTCGACCTTAATGTGTTCACGCATGGCATTGGTTTGCATGATTTTTCGGGTAAAACGTAACGATTCTACCGCTGTGGCCTGATCTAAATCAGTCGATAAGTAGTTGGCTTGAATGCTGGGATGGTCTAACGCATTGTTTGAACGAATGCGAATATGGCCACGACTTTCGGGGCGTAATTGACACACAGAAGCGGTAATGGCGGAGAACTTATTTAACCCCTCGCCAGGGGAATCAGAGCTTAACGGTTGAAAGTGATATTGAATGTCGGGCCGGTCATTCGATAAGCGTGTTCGACAAAACGCGTACACCTGGCTCGCCGCCATACTCAATGGGCCTTTTCGTTGCAGAATGTAGTGCAGGCCTGCACCTAATTTTTGAATAGGGTTCGACAGTTGATCGTTCAGCGTAACCGGTTTGTTGGTTTTGTATACGGTTCGTATTTGTAAATGATCTTGCAGATTGTTACCCACATCAGGTGAGTCGTGTATGACGTCAATGCCGTGCTCTTTAAGCAGTTCGCTAGGCCCAATTCCGGAGAGTTGAAGTATCTGTGGGGAACCAATAGCACCCGCACTTAATACAATCTCTTTGTTGGCGCGTACGGTAATCGCTTCTCCCTTACGAGTGACATGTACCGTATCCGCACGTTTGTCGGTAAATCCAATTCGATGCACCATGGCATGTGTAATGATGGTTAAGTTACTGCGGCTTCGGGCGGTATTCAAATAAGCCACCGCAGAACTGCAACGACGCCCATTCTTCGTGGTGAGCTGGTAGTAGCCTACCCCTTCTTGTTCTGCGCCATTGATATCGTGATTAATCGGCGTACCGTTTTCCTCCACCGCATTCAAAAAATCATCACAAATCGGGCGACTGAACGTCATGTTGCTGACGTTGAGCGGGCCACCCACACCATGGTATTCGTCTTCACCGTTCTCTTGATGCTCGGCGCGTTTGAAATAGGGCAAAACATCCTCGTAAGACCACCCCTGACAGCCCAATTCCGCCCAGCGATCGTAGTCTTGGCGTTGTCCGCGCACGTACAGTAAGCCGTTGATAGAGCTTGAGCCGCCCAGCACCTTTCCCCGAGGCCATTTTAGAGAACGGCCATTCAAGCCCGGATCCGGCTCTGTGCTGTAGCACCAATCGGTATTGGGGTTGTGGATAGTTTTGAAATAGCCCACTGGAACATGAATCCACGGGTTCCAGTCTCGGCCACCCGCCTCCAGTAAAGCTACGGTTGTAGTACCATCGGCGGAAAGGCGGTTTGCCAGAACACATCCTGCAGAGCCTCCACCTATCACTACATAATCGAATTGGGTTGTCATCGGCCGCCTCGCTTTTTGGGGTATATCGCCAGTTTCGACCCAGCAATCTTACAATAATGGTACTTAAATTCTCATTATTGATACAGTCTGGTTTATGACTGAGTCTGAAAACCGCGCTACGAAAGGGTCCACGGTCAATAGAGTGTTGGATATTTTGACCTCCGTGACCGATGCCAAGCAGCCAATTACTCCTACGGAGCTGGCCGAGCAGCTGGAAATTCCCAAAGCCAGCGCTCATCGGCTGTGCTCGACTCTAGAGGAGGCAGGGTTCCTGCAGTCGCGCCTGAATGGGCGAGGCCTTGTCGCGGGCCCTAAACTGCAGCGCATTGCCCTAGATGTGATCTCTCGGGGGGATCTGAACGCTGAGCATCGACTGGTGCTCGCTCGTTTGTCAGCCGAGGTGGGCGAAACCTGTAATTTGGCCGTTCCCAATGGATTGGACATGATTTACTACGATCGTGTGGAAACTCACTGGCCCGTGCGCGTGCAGCTCAATGTGGGGAGCCGCGTTCCGTTGCATGCCACGGCCAGCGGAAAGATGTACTTAAGTTCGCTACCTCGAGCGAGGCGTGAGCAGTGGCTGGATTCCATACCCCGTGAGCGATACACCGACAACACCATCACAGAACGAGACGCCCTACTTAAGGAGCTCAGTATCATTGCCAAGAACGGCTATTCCACCGATCATGAAGAATACATTGAGGGAATGGTGGCGCTCGCTGTACCTGTGAAAGACAACGCAGGGCGTTTGTACGCAACTCTGTCCTTTCACGCACCAGGTATGCGTGTACCTTATTCGACACTCACCAATTTTTTGCCGGCGGTAAAAGCTGCCAGTGCGGATTTGTCGAAAATTATTCAAAAACTACCATGACCCGTTTCCATTCTCCACTAGTTGATCGTCTCCACCCTTACGTGCCCGGTGAACAAAGGCAGGGTGATGGAGTGACGAAGCTCAATACGAATGAGAATCCTTACCCACCTTCGCCGCAGGTGATGGAAGCGATTTCTTCAGTTTCAGGAAATGATTTACGGCGCTATCCCGACCCAGAGGCGAGCACATTGTGTGAAGCGTTGGCTGACTACGAAGGTGTGTCGGCTAAACAAGTGTATGTGTCGAATGGCTCCGATGAAACGTTAGGGCTTGCTTTTATGGCTTTCTTTACGGATAAAGCAGCGTTGCAATATCCCAGCGTGAGTTACAGCTTTTATCCTGTTTATTGCGAGCTTTTTAATATTGAAACCAAAACCATTGAGTTAAACAAGGATTTTTCCATTAATTTGGATGCGTTTACCAACGAGGCCGGAGGGATTTGTTTCCCTAATCCCAATGCGCCTACTGGCATGGCGCTTGGGGTCGATCAAATTGAGCGCTTACTGCAGCGTTATACCAGCGGTGTTGTGCTAGTAGATGAGGCCTATGCCGATTTTGGTGCTCAATCGGCGATTGGTTTAATTGATCGTTATCCCAATTTATTAGTCACTCGTACTTTCTCTAAAGGTCGATCGTTAGCGGGTATGAGAATTGGTGCGGCCTTTGGCAACGAAGCATTGATTGCGGCCATCGCAGCGGTTAAAAATTCGTTTAACTCATACCCGCTGGATGCGATTGCGCAAGTTGCAGCAGCGGCATCCATTGCGGATGAGACCTATTTTCAAACTTGCAAAGCTAAGGTTGTAAACACTCGTGAACGTTTAACCGATGCTTTAATAGAACGTGGATTCACAGTATTACCCAGTTTGGCCAATTTCATATTTGCTTCTCCTCAACAAACTGACCATAGCGCTAGTGAGCTGTTTGAATATTTAAACCAACACAATGTACTGGTTAGATACTGGTCGAAAGAGCCGATACAAGACTGGTTACGAATTAGTATTGGGACGGAAGAAGAAACGGACCAGTTGTTAAGCGTTCTTGATATGGCTTTATCTGCATCGTCGTGAACGCTTTAATATTTCAAGCATTGATGCGGTTCCGTGCTCAGGCTATGTTGTTTTGCGTTCTGATTATTGTGTGTCAGGCTACTTTAGCGGCGGACAGTGCAGAGTCCAAAGACGAAAAAGCGCAAGAAAAAAACGACAAGCCGGCACCGTCGGTGCTGGTCAATATGAGCACTTTGGCCGACTCTGCCCAACGTGCCACAACCAATCGGTTTAATCGTTTTGTGCTGTCGATTGATGATTTTTTTGGTGATGCGGAATCAGAATCACAAGCCAATAGAAGTTGGGGGCGTTTACGTGTGGATGGAATTAAACCGGCTGATGAGGACTGGGAAGCGAAAACTCGATTGAAAGTTCGAGTGGTACTGCCGCAAGCTCAACAGCGTTTGCGGTTGTTATTGAGTAATGAAGAGGCCGATGTGAATGGTGGGCGTAATCAACGCGGTATCGAATCCAGTGACGATGATCAAGATATTGCGCTGGCATTACGTTTTGTACGATCACTGAGTGATCGATTGAAGTTGAATTTCGATGTGGGCGCTCGTATGCGCGACCGGAAAGGGCAAGTGTTTGGCCGGATCAGCGCATCGAACACAACCCGGCTAGGGTGGGGTTGGGAACAGCAGATTAGTAACAACTTTTACCTGTATTCTGCATCGGGCTATCAGAATCGCTTCAAATTTGATGTGCGACGGCCACTGAATGAGGCTGCAAATGTATTTTTCCGCACTTCCACTACATTGGAGGGGCGTAAAGGTATCGGAGGGGCTAGTGTCAATGAGACACTTGGGGTATACGCTGATATTAATTCCCGAACAGCGCTGGCCTTTGAAGGGTTGTTTAGTTTTGTTACTTCTAAAGACAATGAACTTAACGAGCATTACCTCGGATCAGAATATCGAATTCGTTTTCGCAAAAACGTTTGGCGCCCTTGGTTTTATTATGAAATATGGCCATCAGTATCGTTTCCTGCATCAACGGATTACAAGCGCGAATACGGTGGGCTGCTTCGCGTTGAAATGTTATTCGGTCAATATTGAGCGCGCTGCGTGAAGTTGGTTTGCATCAGCGATACCCATGGTGATCATGCAAACGTACAATTGCCTGATGGTGATGTGCTTGTGCACGCGGGTGATATTACAGCCCATGGAATTGAACAAGACTTAGAAGAGTTTTTGCAGTGGTTCAGTGAAATGCCGCATAAACATAAAATGTTTATTGCAGGAAATCATGATCGCTTCTTAGAACGATCAGCTCATGCAGCGCGCCAATACGCCGAGGACTACGGCGTTACTTGGTTAAACGATTCTGGCATAACCATTGATGGGGTAAATTTCTGGGGCTCGCCCATCACACTGCGATTTCATGATTGGTCTTTTATGAGAGACCCAGGTGATGACATTGCCCGACACTGGTCATTGATTCCCAAAAATACCGATGTGCTTATTACGCATGGCCCGCCTTTTGGAATTTTGGATCATGTTAAACGATTGGATGGTAGTGAGGAACAAACTGGCTGCCCGCAATTGTTAGAAACAGTTCTAGTTACTCAGCCTAAAGTTCATATTTTTGGCCATATTCATGAAGAATATGGGGTAATTAAGCGGGAAGGCGTTGAATTTTTGAATGTGAGCACCATGAATCAGTCCTATCGCATCAGCAACGATCCCGTTGTGTATTATCTGCGGTAGCGAAATTATTTAACAACAATTGGAGAAGGACACTATGGCTAACCGATCGAATCAATTCAGGACGGTGGCAGGGATTGTGTCATGCGTTTTTATAGCGAGTGCTTTAACCACATCTTCTGCATACGCCAATGATGACGAAGCACGTGCTGACACCATCGCTGCCTGTAACGAAGCCGCCCGTTTGTTAGAGGCGAATGATATCGATGGTGCTTTAGAAGAAGCCGATTGGTGTCGTGAAGGTTTACAGCAGATGAAGCAGCAGCAAACATTGGCTGTGTTTCCTGACGCAGTCGACGGTTATATCGGTGGTGAAGTAAGTAATGAAGGCGCGTTAGGCATGGTCATTCTTGGGCGCGAATATACAAAAGGCGATAAGAACATCAAACTGGAATTAACCACCGGTGCGGTGGCCGGTGGCTTAGGCAATTTGTCGGAATTAATCAATGCCTTTGGTGCAGCCGGTGGATCCGATGGCAAGAAAATTCGAATTCAGCGACGGACCGTAATTGATTCGAGCAAAGGTGGCACGGCAGATTTAACGGTGCAACTGAAAAGTGGCGGAATGATGTCGGTGTCGTCTACGTCAGTTTCAGGTGACGAAGCCATTGAGTTTCTTCGCGCTTTCCCCATCGCTGAACTTGACGACGCCATGTCAAATTAAGTTGGGAATTAAACTCAGGGGTTGATGCCAGGGTTGGCCAATGCGATTGGTAGCCTACAACCCCTGAGTATTTTGACGTCTTAGTGCAGGCCCATGATGTAGTTTGATAGGGCTTTAATCTCGGCATCTGTTAAGCGCTCAGCCACACTGCGCATCATGGCGTTAGGGTCGTTGGCTCGTTCAGTAGAGCGAAATTGCTCTAACTGCAGAATGATGTATGCCGCGTTTTGACCAGCCAAGGCTGGCCAAGTCGCCGCCGGATTACCCTTACCATTGGCACCGTGACAGCCCGAGCACGCTGGGACACCCGCGCCTGAGATACCGCCTCGATAGATGTCCATGCCTTTTTGCAGGCCCTCTTCGTCCGCAACTCCGCTGATTGCGGGCTGGCTTGCGTAGTAGGCAGCGATGTCATCTATGTCCTGCTCAGACAGCGCGGCCGCCATACCAGCCATGATGGCATTTTTACGTTCGCCAGATTGATAGTCGCGCAACTGCTTGGCAATGTAGCTTTCGTGTTGCGCAGCCAAATTCGGGTATTCGGGCAAAAGCGCTTTTCCATCCACGCCATGACATCCCGCGCAAGAGGCGGCTTTTGCTTTGCCTGCGGCTGGGTCTCCAGCGGCTAGGGCCGAACTTGATGCCACCGCCAACACGGCTAAAACAACAGGAACAGCAATTCGTTGCTTGGTGGAGTTTAAAAACACCTTGAGCATAAATAATTCCTAAAATTTAGAAAGCTTTAAACTAACGTAGGCTGTCATCAGCCTAATGTGTAAATGTTATCAGACTGCGCCTGCTACTAAACGGCACGAACCCAATGAATGAAGTCTACTTTTCAGCCGCCTTTGTGCAGAGCGCCGACGCCTTGCCGCGTTGTCCCGAGTCCATTCGAGAGGTGGCATTTGCTGGGCGCTCCAATGCCGGTAAATCCAGTGCCATTAATACCATTACTCGTCAGAAGAAATTAGCCCGGACCAGCAAAACTCCGGGGCGGACTCAGCTGCTGAATTACTTCTCTGTGGGCATGGACAAGCACTTTTTGGTTGATCTACCGGGCTATGGCTTTGCAGAAGTGTCGAAATCTAAGAAAAAAGAGTGGCAGGCCGCCATGCAGCAATACCTTACGCGCCGCGATCCCTTAGTGGGAGTCGTCCTGGTGATGGATATCCGCCGCCCATTGACTGATTCGGATTGGCAAATGTTAGAGCTGCAGCAAGAGGGGCACGCAGAGTTGCATGTTCTTCTAACAAAGGGCGATAAATTGGCCCGGGGTGCTCGCATTCAAACCGTGCACAAGGTGCAAAAAGAGCTGGCCGACGCCGGCGTTGCGGCCACCATCCAGGATTTCTCCTCGCTCAAAGCCGAAGGTGTGTCCGATGCCCACGGGGTTTTGGATTCCTGGCTATTCGGTTCACAATTGGATCTTTGAAATCCTATAAATAACGTTACTTTTGGTAACACTCGGAGCTTTGGGTATCGGTCCGGTTCAATCCAGACTATCCAGTAGTAAATCAAGCTTTGGCCCGAACAATCATGAGTACCTGGCTATCTAACGAATCAATTTGACTTTTGATGGTTGCTACGGCAACGCAATTGTATTCACATTCGGCACCACCTCACGGGCGATTTCAGCCACGTGTAGGTGGTGAGTAAAATATATGACCTGTCCGTGTGTTGCCATATTTGACAGTTCGGTCAATGCGCTTTTCGTTCTTGGTTCATCAAAGGTTTCAAAAATATCGTCAGCGATAAACGGCAGAGGCGTTCGGTGTTGTCGGTATTCGTGGTACGCAGCTATTCGTAACGCAAGGTACAGCTGATAGCGAGTTCCCACCGATAATTGTTCAGCACTCACCGATTGCCCGTTGTTTCGTATGGCAAATAAATGCTCCACACCTTTGTCGTTTGCCCGTGTCACCAAATCCGTGTAGTTTCCTTGAGTAAGCGCTGTGAAAGAACGCTTAGCTTCTGCGAGCATGCCACTGCGATTCTGGTCTCGAAAGTGTTGTAAGCCACGCTCAATGGCTCGTAAGCCCAGTCGAAGTTTCATAGTGTGTATTACGCCTTCTTCAATCTCATGAATTAGGTCCGTTTCTTTTTGTCGAAGCTCAGCCACGCGCTCATCTAAGCCCATATTCTCCAATTGACTCTCCGTGTCGTGAAGCGAATTGTGTGCTGTCATTAAAGACTGTTCGTAAGTCGCTTCTTCAATCGCTAATTCATTTATTCGATGATCCATTTGGGCGCGAATGATTTGCGTTCTCTGTGGAACATCTGACTCATCAGTGCCTGTCGATGTTGTTTCGTTTTGTTCAGGCTGATCTTTAGCGTTAGCCTCTAGCGCCTGCATGGCTTTATCTAAATCAACTCGAGCTTGTAAGAACGTATCTACAGCCAGTTGCTCGCACATGCCCAGCTCCAGTTGGTTTTGTTCCTGACGAGTTTGATGAATGGCTTTAGCCTGATTCAGCGCGGTTTGAAGTTCGTCCAATGTGGATGTAGACAGCCCATCGTGCATGGGTCGAATAGTTTCTTCAATGTTTTTGATTTCTACGGTAACTAGGTTAAGTTTGGATTTTTGCTCAGCCAATCGATCCGTATGTTGTCGCAGTTCCGTATCCTGTTTTAATTGTGTTTGATGAAGCTCCACTAAATGGTTTAAGTCATTTGTAGCGTCACCAGTGGAATTTAGAGACAATGTTTGGTTTAGGCTGGTTATTTGAGATGTAACACGGGATACCGTTTGTTGTGCAGCGTTAAGGCTTGACTCTAATGCGAATACTTCTAAGCATTGGCTAGCGTGACGTTTAATCAGGGGCCAGTTCGCTACAACGGAAGTTGTGGGGCAGTTTTCAATCCAGGTTCCAGCAATTTCAGACTGTATTTCTTCTTCATGCAGTTCAAGCTGCGATGTGGATTCTTTTAATTTAAAGCTTAAACGCGCATTTTCTTGTTCATATTCAAGCCCTTTTCTTGCAAGAAGCTGTTCCTTCTGCCATATCTCTTGGCCAGCTTTGAGAGCATTTTTCGCTAGCACCAAAGATTCAGTTAGAGAAATGTTATTGGGGTTTTCATTGCCTAAACCCTGAGTGTTTAAGGCGGTTACTAAATTTAGTAGGTGAGCTTTTTGTTGTTCACATTCTGAATTTAAATCGTCCACCTTGGATTGTTGTGATAAGCGCTTACGATCAAGATTTCTCCATTGTTCTAAAGATTCACGCCACATTAATAAAGTATTGCTGTCATCGAAAGAAACATGGGGCAAATGCTCAATCAAAGAGTTTTGTTGATTGATCAGCGATTCAAGTTGCTGTTCCTCTGCAGAAATATGGTTCATTACCGCAATCAGTTCACTGGATGTGTCCTGTTGTGTTTGTAGTGCAGAGTTAATTTTTCCTACATTCTCTGCAGTATCGAAATGCTGTTGAACGGAGTCTTCCATGATTGCCAAGTCTTTTTCAACACGCTCAATTTGCGAATCGATTATTTTATTATCAGCTTGGTTTGCTAATAAGGTTTGCAGATTAGACCAAGATTTTCGAAGTGCAGCATTAGCCTCTTTATAGGATCTATTCTCATCGGTATGCGTGTGTCCCAGCTGCGCAAGTTGTTTGTCTAGCTTGGAAATGGTTGCTTGCAGTTGTTGTGCTTTTGATCGTTCAGCGTCAATGCGCACTTTTGCATTTCGTCTGGATTCAATCACCTCTCGAATGGTTTCCGTCGATATGGCGTTTAGTTTGTGTAAGTCATCTGTGGCGTCTATTCCGATAGATGTGAGAGCATGATGAATTTCATTTGTTTCTTGTTCAAGTTCTGAAAGTCGTTGCCGTTGTTGTTTGCCTGATTCTACTAATTCTTCAAATCCACCCGCATCCAGAGCGAGTTGTAAACGATCTAAATGGTTTTGATAATTATCATCAATAGTATTGGTTTTCTGATTGCTATCTTTTACTTCATCTTGCCGACTAAGCAGTGCCTCTTTGTCGTGTAATAAATGCTTTTTGAGTGTGTTGGTCGTTTTCCATTTTTCGATGGATGAGTCGATTCGTTCAATATTCTTTGTAGGAATCAAATTGAGCTGAGTCACTTTGTCTAAAGGGAATGCGCTTAAATCTATTTGTATCGCTTTAAGAGATTGGGTAGATTTTTCCAGCTTATCTTGGATTTGCTGAGTTTGTTGTTGTTCTTGCCTAAATAGCTCCTTAGCTTGGCTCAGTTCTTCCAAAATTACTTTGTTAGACCTCCATGTGTCGTTAACGGGTGTTGTCGTGATGAGCGCATTCAACGCTTGTATTTCTGTGTTGACCAATTGAAGGGTTTTATCTAAACCATGATGTTCCTGTCGTAGTGCTTGAAAGTCCTCGATCCAATGCTTAGGCACTTCCAGTAAGGTGGCATTCGATTCTAAAATTCTCTGGTTCGATTTCCACAGATGGTATTGCTTTAACGCATTTTTCAATGCTTCGAGTTTTTGTTTTGAGGCGCGTTTGTTTTGCAGTTCTGTTTTTATTTGCTGAATGGATTCTGATTGGGATTTGTGTAACTTGGTTAGCTTGTTCCAGGTTGTTCTGTTGGTGTCGAGCGCCTTTATTTCTTTTTGAACGTCCTTGAGCGAATCTCGTAGTTCTCTAACCTGTATTTTTGTGCGCTTGCCAGGTTTGAAAAATGCATCAGTGGGTAACATCAAGTCGTTAAGTTGATTTGATAGCGTGTTAAGTCCTGTGGTTGCTGCGAACAGAGCAGCGCCTAAATCACCCTTGTTGTTCAGTATGGATTCACCGCCTTCATGCAAGGTGACATCATCAAACCAAAATCTTGATTTGTAGTCCTGTCTTGATAAATTGTGCGTGTCTAGAAAATTCGAATCCAAAATCTCATCATCTGCGTTTCGCAGCTGTGTTTTTAGCCGGCGTAAAGATGCATCTGCGCTGGGCAGGCTGACATCAGCTGCGATTTCTAGACTAGCTGTACTGTGCAGAAAGGCGTAGTTTGAGCGGGTCGGGATGCCATACAAGAAATCCATCATGGCATTGGATATGGTGGACTTTCCTGCCTCATTGCGACCGCAAACAATGTGTAAATCAGGAGTCGATGTTTTGCCATCGGGAAAATTTAATGTGTAGTCGGTGAAATGGCCATAGCGAATTAATTGAAGATTGTTGAACCGCACGTCTAGTATTCCGTTACCCGGTCAATTTGAATCATGGATAGGAGTTCTCGAACCCCTTGTGTTTGAAAGTCATGAATAGTTTTTGATCTTTGCTCGGCACTGTCTTGCAATTGATCCCTGGTTTTTTTTGTGGGAATCAGTTTCACTAATTCATCAAATTCTTTATCTGAAATTGTTTTTAAGATGTCGTCATCTAAATGTGTCATGACGACTTTCTCAAGTTGCTTTAACAGCGACAGTTCTGTTGTGTTTGAAGAATCCGTCGCTGTGGAGACTGAGTATTGAATTTTATCAAGGTGTACATTCCCAAGTGTTTCCGCAGCCAGTCGAATGGATTCATCGGTGTGTTCTGAATCCACTTTCAACGGATACAACGACTTATTGCCAGCATGGCATTCAATCCGTATTATCCATCGATCTATCATTGTATAAGTGTCTTTAAGGGCCTGTGCTTCAGTAGAGAAGGCATCGACCAGCGCCTTCAAAACAGAGTCAGAATGGTTTTCGGAAATCTGAATGTCAGTTAAGTGGATGGCTATGCGCTCGAAACGCACAGGGCACACGATACGTTCTTCAACTTGACAGTTATCTTCATCTAAAGTAACTAGCGATACCGACTTATTTCCCACTTCCCCCATATCTCGGCCTTGGGGTGTGCCTGGCATTACGATGGTGCTTTCTTTGGTGTAAATCTGACGGGTATGGATATGCCCCAGTGCCCAATAGTCAAAGCCCATGGAATCGAGTTCAGCTACGGTGCAGGGCGCGTAGATGTCATGTCCTTCCGAGCCACCTAGACTGGTGTGCAGCAAGGCAATGTTTTTTAGCGACTCGTCGGGTGCTTTAAAGCTACGTAATGCGGATTCTGTGGCGTGTTCCTCTTTGAAACTGACGCCGTGTATAGCCACGCCTAATTCCTTAAGCACATCCACCTTTTTATTGCCGGTAAATTCAACCACATGCTCTGGTAGAGTAAGGGTGGTGGTCAACTTCGCGTGGTGATCGTGATTACCACGAATTAAGTAAACTCGCGTGCCGCTGTTTTTGAGCCGATCAAGCTCACGTTTAAAAAAGCCTACCGTGGCAACACTAGGGTTGACGCTATCGTAAATATCACCAGCAATCAAAAGTGCCTGAACGCGTTCTTCCAGACAAAGGTCAATGGTGCGCTTGAATGCCTCGCGGGTAGCGTTTGAAACGTGAGCGGCTAAGGAGGGATCACGTCTAGCAAGCGATTTAAGAGGCGAGTCTAGGTGCAGATCGGCGGTGTGTACAAATCGAAAAGGTGAATTCATCAGACCTCAAAGAATACCTTTTCTTTGAGCTCTGTTGTCGTTCAATTAGCCGATGCGACCCATTCCCATGGTGCCCATTCCGTCATCTTCACCACCACCATCCTCGCCTGCATCATCCTCGGGTGGGGCATCGGCTTCAAGTTCTAATGCCATACCCAAACCGGCTGGGGCGGATTCGGCTTCAGTTTCGGTTTCGGTTTCGGGGGTATCGTTGGCTGCATCCATGGGTTCTTCAATGCCCATCCCCGATTGCATGGCGGCGTGAATGGCGTCTAATCCGTTATCTTCTGCTGGTTCCGCGCTTTGTTCATCTTCGGCCGTATTATTCATTGCGGCCTTAGCGGCTTTGATTGCAGCCAATTTTTGTTCCGCCGCTTGAGCCTTGGCCTTAGCTTCTTGTGCTTTTGCCATCGCTGCATCACTGGGCATCTGGCCCTTAGCAAGCAAATTGTCTTCTTCCTCATCATCGTCTTTGCTCCCGCTGAGCTTGAAACGAAGGCGAAGGTTATTGGCAGAGTCGGCGTTTTTCAAAGCTTCCTCTTGGCTGATTCGACCTTCCATTGCTAGTTCAAACAGGTGTCCATCGAAGGTCTTCATACCAGCATTTGATGACTTTTCCATAGTCTCTTTGATCTCATTAAGTTGACCTTTCATGATCATTTGCTTAATGGTGTGCGAGCCCAATAATATTTCAATGGCAGCGCACCGTTTGCCATCGACGGTTGGGATAAGTCGTTGCGAAATGATCGCTCGAATGTTGTTACCTATATCATGCAGCAACTGATTTCTCCGCTCTTCAGGGAAGAAATTGATGATTCTATCCAGTGCTTGATTGGCATTGTTAGCGTGCAGTGTAGAAATGGCTAGGTGGCCGGTTTCTGCAAACGCGACGGCGTGCTCCATTGTTTCTCGATCGCGTATTTCACCAATAAGAATAACGTCAGGTGCTTGGCGAAGTGTATTTTTTAGTGCTTTGTGATAGCTCAGTGTGTCCACACCCACTTCACGTTGATTGATGATGCATTTTTTATGTGGATGAACATATTCCACTGGGTCTTCAATGGTGATGATGTGACCGCCCTTGAAACCATTGCGATGATCAATCAAAGCTGCCAGCGATGTTGATTTACCAGAGCCCGTTCCACCAACAAACAACACGAGTCCGTTCTTCGCTTCAATAACTTCTTTTAATACTTCTGGTAATCCCAGATCATCGAATTTTGGTATCTCTGTCTGAATGTTTCGGGCGACGATGGATACTTCATTTCGTTGTTGAAAAATATTCACACGAAAACGGCCGATCCCTTCTGGGGATATGGCTAAATTCATTTCGAGTTCCTGTTCGAACTCCAAATTTTGTTCTTCATTCATTATGCTCTTGGCTATGTCTAGCACCTCGCCTTTGCCCATAGGCTCTTCGGCAAGCGGTGTTAGAACGCCTGAGAACTTCGCGCTAGGTGGCGCGCCAGTGGAAAGATAGAGATCCGACCCATCTTCGTCAGCAAGGCGTTTGAGATATTCGAAAAAGCTCATGATGGCAATCAATGTTGTTGGGTGAACAGGTTTAATATCGACCTAATTCATGTTTCATTGATCGATGTATCCGGGAATTGCCACTCAATCTAGACATTCGTTCTTGGGTGTCTGCGCAAAAAGAAGGGTGATCCTATTTTGGACCACCCTTATGATTAGCTGGCATCTTTCAGATGTACTGACCTATCTTGAGTGCCAGAAAATACGAGAGAGTTTCTGTGGAAACATAGAAACAACCTCGTTATCCACCAAAACGGATACATCCCCACTTTCAGGAAAGAGCACCGTGGGTTGCGGCAAAATCCCATCTCCGTTCACTGTTGTGCTTCGATCGGCAGCAGTAAACGTATCGGTAACGCCACTTAAGCTGTCTGGCGGAACGGGCTGAGCGGTAGCTAAGTCCATCATATAAAATCGATTGGTGCCAATGGCTTCACAAGGGTCCACCGTTGTCATATCGCCAGAATCAAATGTTGTTGCCATAATTCTGCCGCTAAAGGTAACCAGCGGTGACAAGGCTTTTTCATGGGCACCTAAGTTTATAAACCAACCGTCAGAGTCGTTTAACTGATCTCTTGCATTGTTCGCCGTCGTAGAATCAGCAGACCCTATATCGTTAGTCGTGGCGTTATACAGGTTGGTGGCCAATACCGTGGTAAACGAACCGGGTAAATCCGTTGTTACAGCGGTATCTCGAACCATGTAGATGCGATCGTTAGAATTTACTCGTAAGGGGTTCGTACGATTCCCTGAGCCGATTGAAATTGACAGAAAGTCCCCATAAACCGATGAATTCAATGCCACACTTGGGGGGTAGAAAAAGCTTCTGTGACCACCATCATTTAAATCGGCCAACTTAGTGCCAGTAACCCCAGAATCTATATCGTCAAAATCGATTCTCCAAAGGTTACCGCCTAAATCCCCAACATAAATGCGATCCATCAGGTCATCACCGTCAATATCTATAAGGGTCAGATCGGAAGGAATGGCGTAGTCCATGCCACTCACATCTGTACCATCAATACTCATGACCACTTCTTTATTGCGATCCACCATATAAATCGCATTACCCATGGTGCCAGCGACCTTGGTTGTTGAGCCATCAAGTTGTGCAGCATCGTAGCCCCCACCAAAAGCGAGAACTTCTTTTTCAACGCCCTTATGCAGAACGTTGACCAATGAAGGTCGCGACCAGGTTTCTCCCAAACGAGGAAACTTAGCTGAACCTCCGTCAATACGCCACATCAAGCGTGGAGAATTTGGGTTGGTTACATCCAGCGCGTAGTAGTGTGAACCTCCGCGACGCATGCCGAATACCAGCATCACTTTATCGGTGCCATTGACAATGCCGTCTTTGTTTTCGTCTGTGTGCCAACGTATCAGATCACCGTCAAGTCCATAAATTCGATCACTGCTGGTTTCATTCGTGTAGTGACCTGGTAGCTTGGTTAATAATTCACGCGGCATAAACGCAAAGAGTTCTTCACCACCAGTAGTCAAACCATTAGGTTCTAATGGGGCAGTAGCGTCAATAGCGTGTATAAATCCTTGGTTTGTCATTACGTACATCACCTGCGATGTACCGTAATTTATTTTTACCGGTTGAGAATGCAGCGGATCTCCCATCGGGGCAGTTTGAATCCAATCAAGCAGGGCATCTCTGTTTCCGGTGCCGCCCAACATGGCATCGTTGATGTTGGTATTTGTCTTAACCATATCGTGATTGCCACTGGCTGCCAGTGCTACCCCAATAGCGGGTATCTCCGCATCACTAGCATAAGTCAGCAGAGTTCGACCACCGGCTGAAAGCTTGGCGGACGCGCCACCTTCGGTTACCGCGTCGCCATCAGAGGCTTGCGACCAAAAACTTTGCGCGCTTTCACTCATGACTCGCACGCCATTTTGTAATTCAGTGGCAGGGATGTTGTTGATATCAACCAGCCCCATGTTGTCAACAAAATAGCCTTTTAGATTACCACCCCAACTAGCCGTACCAGATGGTTTGAATAAGGAATAGAACACTCGATTTTCGTGAGCAAAGTTGGCTCTGTCCACATCAACTGCAAGTGGTGCAAAGCTTTGGCTTGTGGTGGTCAGATCATTCAATATTGCGTTTAAGGCAGAGGTGAGTGATTCAGGGGAAGTTGCTTCGAAAAATCCGCCGTTACCCGCTGTAGCTAACTCTTCTAAATAGGCTTTACCTGGGCCATCCGTGTCAAAACCCACGGTATAGGTATTGATGACACTGTCGGGGATGCCAGGCACCTGTGGGTTATTGGCTAGTTCAGCCACGACTTCGGGTCCACATCTGCCGGCATCAGCGCCTTCGTTGTTGAATTTAAAAATACTACTAAGATTATCGCAAGAGTCAATTGAATCACCGATGACCCCTTCGATCTGACTGTTGTTATGGCGTCGAGTAGGTTCACCATCAGAAACCAACACGATGGCGTGTGCTTGGCACTGCGCGGTAATTGGTGATTTATAGGTGGCTCCAGCCCAACGATCTTCACGCTCGTACTTACAGACATTGCGATCACTGGAAGACCAGGTTCCGCCGTCTGGGCTGGAACCAGAATTTGCTGCGATTAATTCGCAGGATGACGTGACTTTTCCTGCGCATCCGTTCTGTCTGTCGGGATAGAGTCCCCCGACCGTGTAGTCATCGCACCATCCGAAGCCGCCTGTACCACCCGTGGCTTGGTAGGCATCCGCGGGCAAGTAACTGCCGGGATGGGCTGCAAAACGAGAATTGTTGTCAAATCGATCGTTGGCCACATTCCAAGTTTTAGGTGCGTGATAGTCGGTTTCTAATGGGTCTTTACCGTTATGGTAAACCGCAGCGCCTTGAAAATAGGCCGCAGCTTCTGCCAGAGCATCCACCGTGGCGGTGGCACCGCCAACCGGATTGTGATCTAACAAGCTACCAATGGCTTCCTCCACCGTTTTCGCACCGGCTGGAATATTAGAATCGATCGTGTTGGCGTCGGCTGCAAGATCACTCAGTGGCCACTGCACGCCTGAGGGCTCCCAGCTATACAAAGAGCCAATGGATGCGTTTACTTTTCCGTTGTTAGCCGCTAATACTTGCTTAACGGCCGTTCGTAAAATCGAGATCTTGGAGTCTGTAGCTCCAGGCAGTGCATCATTCATACTTCCCGAGTAATCAAGAACAAAGACTAAATTGGGTTTCGCGCTGGCAGCGATTTGAGCGGCGAATACTTCGGTATCATCTGCCATTGCCGTGCTAGAAACCACTAGCGCGGCGGCACCGGCGTGTAACACAGATTTCGACCATCGTTTAGTGAACGACTGGGATTGCATGCAATCACTCCTCTCGAATAGCGTTTTGGAACACGGAACTCACGTCAGCTTGGGCGACTATAAAAAAGATCCTTGCTTGTGGTTTTATGTCGACAGAACATGGACATCACTTAAGAGTGAGATTTTCAAAATGGGTGCTACCACTCAATTGCGCACACAGTTATGATGCGTTCACCATGACCAGTGAACGACAATCACACCCATTAGGCAGTCTGTTTCGCCCCATTCCTGGCTACTCTGTAGCTATTCTGAGAATTGTGATGGGGGTGCTGCTGCTATTCGAGAGCGTAAACTACGGAATTTTCCATTGTCTTGACTGCTTGTATCGGAGCACAGAGTATTTATTTAAGTACCCCTATTTCGACTGGGTAGCGCTTCCGCCAGGTCGTGGCTTAGAAATGTTGTTCTTTGTTATGGGGGTCGCATCTGTTGGCGTCATACTAGGTTTTTGGTACCGAGTATCCATCATCGTATTAACCGTTTGTTTTACTTGGTACTTCTTGATTGATGCATCCGAGTATCTTAATCATTTTTATTTAACCATTCTATTTTTATGCATTTTGTGTGTCATCCCGGCGAATCGGGTGTGGTCCCTAGATGCGAAACGTAACGGCTATTCACCCTATATCGGTAACTGGTCACGACTGCTACTCATCCTGCAACTAGAAATTGTGTTGATCTATGCTGGCGTCGTTAAACTAAACGCTGACTGGCTGCAGCTTGAGCCCCTGCGGCTGTGGATGACTAGCTATGCTGTGAATGCCGGGCCGTTTATGCAATGGTTAACACAGGATGTTGGAATTGCTTTGGGGGCTTATGGAGCCATCGCCCTGCATATAATCGGTGCCCCCTTGCTGTTGTTTCAAAAAACCCGGCTGCCGGTATTTTGCTGCTACCTAATATTCCACGCGATAAATGCCACAGTATTTAATATCGGTATTTTTCCGTTTATGACAGCGGCGGCCACCACACTGTTATTTGCACCGGATTGGCCATTAAACTTATGGCAAAAGTTTAAACAGAAAATTTCACATTCGAAGGAACAAACGTTAACCCAAGAAAGTCCACCTGTAATGGGACATGCCGCAAGCTCTTCTGTTCTCTCGTTGGCAGATACCGTTCAACACAATGGCCTGCGCGCGCTCATTGTTAAGTTTTTTACTTTGTGGTTACTCGTCCAGGTCATCGTACCCACACGTCCACTGTGGTATGCAGGTCCCGTGGCGTGGAATGAAGCTGGTCATCGGTTCAGTTGGCGGATGAAGCTTCGTGATAAGCGAGGTAAAACATCCTTCTTGCTGCGTAATGAAAAAACTAACACGCTAAAGGTAATGAACCCTGAGAAATTTCTTACTCCGCGTCAATCGATAAAAATGACTTGCCAGCCTGATTTGATTTGGCAGTTTGCTCAGTTTTTAGAAAACAAAGAACTTAACGCGGATGCCAGTGGATCACTTGACGCAACGGATATTAAGATTGTGGCTAGTGCATATTGTTCATTAAATACGCGTAAAGCGGTATCGCTATTGAAGCCAGTCGATTTAACATCGATTGCACGAAGCACTCCCAGAGAAGAATGGGTAACAGAATTGACAGAAGTCTTGCCGAAACGTTAGTTAAAAACGAATATGTATCGTTAAACGTGCTTTGCCTTAATTGAAACTGAATGCAAACTGCGTTTGTTGTTACAGCGGTGCCATAAAGCCTTGGTTGAATTCTCTGTAACTTGTTCATTTCATGTTGCGTCGTTAGGTTTGTGTGGTCGAGCAAAAACATCTGTTCGATTTTCATTTTTTCTCCACTCAAGGATATTCAAATGACTTTGCATAAATCTCTGATCGCGACTGCGTTATTTTCAGCCATGGCTTTCACAGGCGTAGCGCACGCTGAATCACCTGCTTGTGGGGATCCACAAGACGATTCGTGGATGGCTGAAACTGACTTGCTTGAAAAAGTACAGGGTATGGGTTATGCCATTGATACCTTGGCTATCTCGGAAGGCAATTGCTACGAACTTACCGGTAAGAACAGCACGGGTGATAGCGTTGTAACTTACCTTGACCCACGTACCGGTGAGATTGTCGACGAAGCTATTCAGTGAACCCGGTTGACTTAAGCTAATTGAATTAGGCTTATTTACAAAAAGATTGGATGGTTGTTTCGATAACAATCATTAAGGGTAAGTTGGCTCGATAAGCAAAGGGGCAGCGGGGTGCACACCGCTGTCTCGTTGTGCAGGTATACTGTTAGACCTCCTGCGCAGTCCAGCCTTTGTACGTGCCTTCCACCTTTTACACCATCCTGGGTATTTTATTGCCCGCCGTACTGCTGGCTTCCATTGGTTTTTTGTGGGTACGCCGTGGTGCGGACTACCCGGTTCCGTTTGTCACCACATTGGTAATAAACATCGGGCTGCCGGCCTTACTGTTCCATACTTTAGCAACATCGAGCGTCTCGTTATCCTCCTTGGGCGGGATAGCTTTAGCAGCTGTTGTCATTCATGTTATTTCCACTGGTGTCGCGGTCAGTTTGCTTAAGCTGGCAGGAAAAGATTGGCGTTTAGCGGTGGCGCACGTTGTGGGTAATACTGGCAATCTCGGTTTGCCTTTGTGTCTGTTGGCGTTCGGTGAAGAGGGTTTGGCTTATGCCATGGCCTACTTCGCGGTTCAATGTTTACTGATGTTCAGTTTTGGGGACGCCATCTACGCAGGTCGGTTCTCGCTGTCCACCTTGTTTCGATCTCCGGTATTGGCTGCCGTTGTCGCGGGTGTGTTAGTCCGTTTCTTCAATGTCCCCATGCCCGCGGTTGTGATGGACACCACTTCACTACTCAGCGGATTGGTTATTCCGATCATGCTGATCACACTGGGGGTCAGTCTTGCCTCGCTGCGGGTTCACCAGTTGGGTTCGTGTTTGTTTTGGTCGGCCGTACGAACCGGTGTGGCCATCGTAATTGGCTTTGGTGTGGCGGCCCTATTTCAGTTAGAAGGTGTGGCTCGAGGGGTGCTGATCATTGAAGCCACAGTGCCCGTGGCGGTATTCAATTTTTTACTGGCACAGAAACACGGACGCGACAGCAGCGAAGTATCCGGATTAATTTTGATCACCCATTTGGCGTCTTTGTTGTATTTGCCGATCATCCTGCATTGGGTGCTGCTCTAGGCGCTAGCATCGGGTACCCTTCACCTACCGATCCTTTGTTTGAGCGCAATCATGCAGCAGCGAATAGTGAATCGCGGGGTGCTAATTTTAGTGCTCGTGCTGATCTCAGTCCTGTTTTTTCAGGTAGTGCAGCCCTTCATACAGTCCATCTTTATCGCCTCCTTGTTTGCGGCGTTGTTCCACCCCCTATATCGTCGATTGAAACATTGGTTCGGTGGGCGTGAAGCACTGGCATCGTTGTCGACTCTGCTGCTGGTATTGTTTTTTGTTGTCACCCCGTTGAGTATTGTATTTTCAATTGTTGTCTCCCAGGCCGCTGATTTGGCAGATCGAGTATTGCCGCTGATTCAGCAACAAATTTCTACGCCGGGGGCTATTACTGAAATGCTTTCAAAGCTTCCCTTTTACGATTCGCTGCAACCCTATCGGTCAATGGTGCTCAATATTGTGGGCGAGATGACCGGTAACTTAAGTGGTTGGTTGGTGGACATGGCGCAGTCCTTTACGCGAGGAACGATAAGATCCTTGCTCTTTTTGCTCATTATTCTGTACACCATGTATTTTTTACTGATTGATGGCGATCGGTTTTTGTACTACCTGCTGTATTACATCCCACTCAACGATGAAGATGAAACTAAGTTGCTTGATCGTTTTGTTTCCGTCACACGAGCGACACTGAAGGGCACCGCGGTCATCGGAATCTTACAAGGTGGGCTTGCCGGTATGGCGTTGGCGTTCGCGGGCATTCCAAGCGCGTTGTTTTGGGCAGTCACCATGATGTTCTTATCCGTGGTGCCTGGGATCGGTGGTGCCATCATATGGGTACCCGCTTGTGTGTTTTTGTTTTTCTCAGGCCAAGTTTGGACAGCGGCTATAGTGGCCGTGTTTTGCGCTTTGGTGGTGGGAAGTATCGATAATCTACTGCGACCAAAACTGGTGGGTAGTGACACGCAGCTGCACGAGCTCATGATCTTTTTTAGTACCTTAGGCGGCCTACTATTGTTCGGCTTTATGGGCTTTGTCATAGGGCCAATTGTTGCCGCACTGTTTGTAACGGTTTGGGAGCTTTACGGTTATGAATTCAGTCGCTGGTTACCGACCACAGCGTTTCGTCCGCACAGTGGTGATGTGATTTTGCCGCACGAACAACTTGCCCGTAGCATCGAACGCAAGACGCGTGAGCGTCAGGCAGGAGACAGGCGCGCTTCCGGGCAAGAGGGTTCGGAGGGTGAGCGGCAATCGGACCAGGGTGATTCGCCAAAAGACTGACGAGACGAGTGACTACCAATCTTTGGGGAATTTTTTACGCAGGTACAAAATGCCGTCATCAACTTCCACGTATTCGCCTTTGATGAGTTCAGCCATCACTTTACCTACCATTTCTCTGGATGCCCCAATCATATTGCCAAGCTCTTGGTGAGAAAATTTTCGGGGCAGGTGATCTTGGTCTTGGCTATCGGTAACTTTTAATTCCGTCAGCTTATCGGTTAAACGTTGGTATACGTTATCCAGTGCTAGTCGCCGGCTGCCTTCAGTGGCTTCACGTAATCGTTGTGTGAGTGAACGAATCACGCCAATTGACAGATCAGGGTGCTCTCTAAGTAAATCTAAAAATCGTTGTTTGCTGATCATCAGCGCCGTGGTTGCCTCCATGGCCGTCACTGAGGCCGAGCGCGGCGCATCGTCCAGTAGGGCGATATCTCCCACAACAGAACCTGTGTCCTGGTGATATAGGATTAACTCTTTACCATCGGTATCACTGACGAAAACTTTGACTGACCCACTTCGGATAATGTACATCGACTCGCCAACATCACCTTCGGTCATGACGATGGCGTTCTTTTTAAACGTGACATCCCGGGCTTGTGTGGCTATAGCATTTAGAACAGGCTCATCCAAATGTTTGAACAAATAGACCTGTTTTAATAAGGTGATCGCATCCACCATGTTCGGAAAACCTTTTCATTCGACCTGGCAAGAGTGTACGGTATTTACACCGGTTACACCGTGTTACGGGCGTCCGTTGGCCTTATCAGAGTATTCTTACCCAATGCAAAGGTTTGTTTTGGCACGCAGTGCAGCATTTGCACTCATCGCGTCCTTGCTCGCTCTCTTTATCGTGAGCGGGTTCTCACCTGCGTGGGCGGCTGATTTATCTCGAGCTATCCGCGAGGGCAGGCAGGATGAGGCGGCCGATTTCGCAGCCTATCTTGAGTTGGGTGCGCATGTCAGTGCGGGTCGCATGCCTGTGGTGGGTGAAAAGAACGTAGAAGTGAGCCTTACCGTGGGTGGGCACCTGAGAATTAAGCGTTTTTTCATCGATTTCCTGTCAGAAAGTTATAACCGCGGGCAAATTGGTTACAACTTGTACGCGGGCCCGACCTGGTCCTTTGATGTGCTCGCAACGGGCAGCCCTGATGGCATAGACACCGCCTTGTCCAACGAGCTGGATGGGCTGCGAGATCGTTCCGGAGCGGTGGAAAGTGGTTTACGGGTTACCGGGTTCAGCGGGCCATTTATTGCCCAGTTTGAAGCTTTGATGGACATCAGCGGCGAGCACGATGGTGGCATCGTGACAAGCACCATCGCACGTCAGTATTTGTGGCGAAATTGGAATTTTCACTGGTTATTGGGCGCAAGGTACCAGTCTGCTGAAACAACCAATTTTTTATTTGGTGTGAATGCAGATGAGGCGACCGAACGTTTTCCCGAATATAACGCCGGTGCTGGGGTTACCTACGTTTCTGAGCTGGGTGCCACCTTACCGTTGAACCGGTACTTTGTGTTTAGAGGCACCGCACGTTACTGGTCACTGCCAGATAGCATTGCTGATAGCCCGTTCATTGAGGGGATTAATTACTCAGAAGTTTCCGGTTCATTGGTGTTTGTGTACTGATGCCTCGATCCTTTGCCAGTGTTCTTCTTTTTTGCATCGGATTGATTGTTGCCTCGCATGCTCATGCGCAAGTTCGATTGCAACACGATATAGCAAAATATTCCGAAAAAATTGGCAAACGTTTTCAAATAGTAACTGCTGGAAATGCGGTGCAATCAATCAATGCGGCTGATGCCAATGTAAAGCTTGAAGCACGTCCTGTGAGTTGCGTTACGTTACGTGAAGGGCAGCCCTGTTTTATTAAACTGGCAATCTCTTGGCAGTCGGATGCACCATTAGATGTTTGCTTAGTCAGCGACAATACCGATGCAGGCGAATGCTGGAGTAACGAAGTCTCTGGCACCTTCAAAGCCAATTTGTATTTATTGGAAACCACTGTATGGCAATTGCGGGATGGTTTAGGACAAACCTTGGATGAGACCGAAGTCAGCGTAGCCTGGGTGTATCAATCGCGGCGCGGTCGACGAAATTGGAGATTGTTTTGATGCGAGGAAACGCGTAAATGACAACGAACAACGAAAATCAGTTGCACATCATGGTGGTAGAGGATGATGCCTCTCTTTCGGCCTGGATAGCGGATTATTTAACTACCCATGATTACTTGGTAACTGTGGCTTCCCGAGGTGATGAGGCGCTGGAACTCATTAAGGCCGATGACCCAGATTTGGTGTTGCTGGATGTGATGCTGCCTGGGCTAGATGGGCTAAACGTGTGTCGTATGGCACGAGAGTTCTATAAAAAACCGATATTAATGTTAACGGCCTTAGGCAGTGAGAGTGATGAAGTGCTGGGTTTGGATACCGGTGCCGATGACTATTTGTCAAAACCTGTTCGGCCTAAAGTGCTGCTTGCTCGTATCAATGCGTTGCTGCGTCGCGATGCCCCCGACTCAGAGCAGTCCTCAATTGGCATCGGTGGGTTATTCATTGATCCAGTATCTCGAACGCTTACGTTGAATGAAGAGCCGGTTGCGGTGTCTTCACATGAATTTGATTTACTGACTTTGTTGGCGCGTTCAGCCGGTACACCCGTTAGCCGAGATACCTTGGTGACTGAAATGCGCGGTATTGAATACAATGGACTGGACAGATCCATTGATATCAGTATCTCACGCTTGCGTAAAAAACTAGGCGATGATGCCAGTGCGCCAGCGCGAATCAAAACGGTTCGCGGTAAGGGTTATTTGCTTGCCCCAGACGCTTGGTAAAAAACCACCACGATGCGTCGACTCAGTATCTCCTTGTTGGTCATAGTGCTTCTAGCCACGATTGGTTTTGGTTGGACCTTAGACCGATTATTCATTGAACTTCAACCGGACGAGGCGGATCGCCTAGCGCCCTATCGCGTAGTGGGTGAAGCCTTAGTGCGTAGTGTGGAAAATGGCAATAACTTAGAGCAGTTGACTTCTGCGTGGCCAAAAGATTCACCCTTGCAAATGGGCATGATTGAATCGGATACCTTAGCTTTGCCCACAGCGCTTCGAGCTGACTTAAACCAAGGTCAATCACTAGCGCTCGAAACCGACGACGGTGTGACGCTGTTAGTGCCGGTGGAAGGTGGGGTAAATGCCTTAGCGTTAGCACTGCCACCGCAAACATCAACTGCTGAATCTGTACTGCGTTTTGCGCTCACTATATTGTTTTATGCTGGCATTGTCTCGTTGATACTGCTTTGGGTTTACCCGTTAGTTAGGCGATTGCATGCGCTGTCAAAAGCTGCGAATGAGTTTGGGGCGGGTAATTTATCCTCACGTGTGCCCATCACTCGACTCAGTTTAATCAAAAATATTGAAACAGAGTTCAATGCCATGGCTGAACGAATCGCTACGTTGGTGGAAGATAATCGACTCTTAAGCAGCGCCGTGTCGCATGATTTGCGCACGCCGATCGCGCGTTTACGATTTGGCTTGGATGCGTTAAGCGAAGAAGACGATGCCGCTGTGCAAGAAAAGTATATGCAGCGTATTAGTAATGATTTAGCGGAAATGGAACACTTGGTTGAGGTGCTACTTGACTACGCTCGTTTAGAAAAACAACAACGTGAGCTACCGCTAACACCGATGGCCTTAGCGCCGCGTGTAACTGAGCGCATCAACGCACTGTTCAACGACACCTCTCATGATATTGAATGGGATCCCAATTCTGATGTAGCTGCAGAATCAATTTGGGTTATGGCCAACGAAAGATACATTGATATGGTGATAAATAACGTGTTGCAAAATGCACAACGTTATGGAAAATCAAAAATACGAGTGTCTATCTCCACCTCACACAAGAACGATAAGCGCGTTTGGTTGATCATTGAAGATGATGGGCCTGGAATACCTGATGATGAGAGAAGTCGCGTGCTAAAGCCTTTTGAAAGAGGGCGGGCCAACATTGAACGAGTGCGTCCAGCATCAAGCCCATCGTCATCGGGGTTTGGGATGGGGCTGGCTATTGTGCATCGCATATTGCAGTGGCATGGGGCAAAGCTATCGTTGGGTACCAGCAGCCGTTTGGGTGGCGCCTCTGTCGAGATGGGTTTAAGGGCCAGTGCGTCGCCGGCGGCTAGAAAAACGAATACAAAAATGGAGGTGAATTGAAATGAACAAAGAAAATCAAATTAATTACGTTGAGCTTCCAGCTTCAAATTTCGAAGCGATGAAAGCATTTTACGGTGACTTATTCGAATGGACATTCGAATCTTATGGCGAAGACTACCTGGCGTTCAATGATGGCCGGCTAGATGGTGGTTTCTATAAGTCAGACAACCGTGCCGCCGCAGGAGACGGAGCTGCGTTAATTATTTTCTATACGCAAAACTTGGAAGAGTTGCAAGATCGGATCGTGGCAGCTGGAGGAGAGGTGTGTGTGCCAGTGTTTGCGTTCCCAGGTGGACGCCGATTTCATTTTCACGATCCACACGGCAATGAGTTGGCCGTGTGGACCGATCAAGGTCTAACATAAGCGAATGTTTAATTGCTTAGTTTTTGTTTGCTTAATTAATGAACATCGGCGTTAGCCTTCGGGGCAGATTGGGCTGATATCCGATTCAACCATATCCACACGAGTGAGCGTGGTGGTTAACTGTTCAGTGGTGTTTCCATTGTTGTTGATGTCGTTTGCGTCATCAAATGCAATTGTTAGTGTGTTTTCACTGTTCGATGACACAATAGCGTTTGCGAATTCGCTGAAGTCAAGAAACACTTGTTGGTTTGCTGAAGTGAAAGCTTCACCATTGCCAAACGGTTCTCGATAACATTGCGAATTCACGTCAGTTTCGTCGGTGAAATCATACAGCACAACGGTGGCTCTGCCATCGTCATCGGGTTGACGGATTACCAGTAAAGCTTCATCGCTGGCGTTGGTTGACCAACCACTGGTCAATTGCCAAACCCCAACAAAGGGTTCAACCAAATTAGGCCCTGCCGTATTTTCGCCACTGCTATTAATGACATCACCCGCGCCGCCACCGCCGCAAGCTGAAGCCATGGTGACACTTGTAAGTAACGCTAAATGGATTCGCCAATTCATGGTTAGATTCTCTGCATTAAATAAAACAAGAATGGGTAGAGCGAGCTGGAAGCAACTGCCAAGCCAACGCCTAGGGCGTGTTCATTATGCCCCGATACGTTCTGAGATTTCGATGAGGTTTAAGTCAGGGTCTCGCACGTAAACGGCTCGTATCGGGCCGGTAGCACCGGCTCTTTAGTACGGGTACTTCGATAATGGGCCAATTATGCTTATCGAGTTGCGCAATGAGTGTATCCAAAGGTACGTACGTGATGAAACACAGATCTAAGCTACTCGGCACCGATGTATGGGCTTTAGGGGCACTTTTGTGTAATTTTGCCGATGTGACGCTATTTAACTCAAGGTATGATCAGGTCGGGCCGACAAATCAACGGTATAGCAAGCAATTTAATGCTTAAGCCAACGTAAACGCGATAATTCCCTCGCTCAGACATCGCTGGGTCGTCTAAACTCTTCGCGTGCGCCGATTTTCTCCCTAATTCAAAGGAGCACTCATTACCATGAAATTTCGAACAGCACCCAAAACTGCGTCCTACGCGTCCTGGTTTGCCACAATCGCATTAAGCGCCACTCTGGTTGCTTGCGGTGGTGGTTCTGGCGATACCCCAATTGATGGCGAAGTCGATCCCAATGAGGTTCCTCTTATCGGCGGTGGCGACGATCCTGATCCCATCATCGAACCAGATCCAATTACTGAGCCCGGCGCATCGGCCGACGGCTGTGAAGGCCTTACCGGTACTGACCCAGATTCATCCACGGCTGACTGGGGCGATAACTGTCGTTTACAAGTCGGTGGAGAGCACCAGAAGAGTCGTTACACCCAGGGTGTACAACGCATTGTTTGGTGTCGTGGTCATGACAACGACCAAGCCAATATCCTCGATTTCGCTGATGGTGATTTCGGAAATAATACGAAAGAGCAGGTACGTCTTTTCCAAGAAGCACAAGGAATCGATGCTGATGGCGTTGTTGGGCCAGAGACTTGGGGTGAATTGCAAGATGTGCTCGAGTTACTCGACAATCAGGCGGTCGATCGAAACACCAATGGTGTTAGCGGTGGAAGTTGTGTCGGTGTTGCGCAGTTCTATCAAACACGTGAAGCATCAGGTGCTTTAACGGGTTGGACAATGGCGGCAACTCCGGGTAACCCAGAAACGGTTCCATTTTCCATTGACCCAGTTCAGTAATAAAAGGGTCATAACCTAACCGCGAAAGCTAAACAGGTTAACAGGCCCATTTAGGCGTTGTATTCTACGGGCTAACTCGACTTATTCGGGTTAGCCCGTTTTTGTTGGGCCATCCAAAACTGTTATCACCATTGAGACAGGCTTATGAGTTATACGGTACCTGTGGTGTCAGCCGTCATTGTTGCGGTACTAGCGGGTGTGGTTTACACCACACAACGAAGCGCTGAGCCTGAAGACTCTGAGCTAAGTCTCTCCGCTGCGAGTGATGAACCAAGCCGTGATGACGCGCACATCACACAGGATCTGGTTGATGAAGCATCAAACGCTGCCAACGACTTGCCATCGGTAATTTCTGAAAGTGCAGAGCTCAGTGATTCGCAGACGCTACCACTTTCCGAAACCGGTGATTCCAGCGCTGCAGCGGCACAAGGTACATCCGTAACTGACGCCATCGATTTTGCTCGTTCCATTGCACAAAGTGGAATGGATGAAGCCACCTTAAGTGCCCACACGAAAGCGATGCGCGAAGACCCTGCCTTACTCGCTGCGGTTCTCGATGAATTTTCCGCTGAAACGGATGTGAAACGACTGAGCCGAATACGGTTGTTACTGGGGCAACTCGATGACGATTCCCTAGTGGGTGTTGCTGAATCCATGGTGTTCTCGGGTAATCCTGCGTCGGCTGATGCAGCTTTGGATTTGCTGCGAGACATTGGTCCTCGTGTGCCCGCAGCACGTGATATCGCGTTAGATGTAATGGCATCCACGCAAGATGCAAACTTGCTTGTCGGGGCCACCAGCGTGATGGTGGGTGGCGGGGCAAAGGACCCAGAAATGATTCAACGCGTGGTGACTTCGCTTTCTTCCTTAGTGCAGCATCCTGATGCCAAGGTTCGACGAGCCAGTTTTTCTGCCCTCGCGCGTTGGTCAAATGATGCCTCTGTTACGCCCACCTTGCTGCAAGGTTTAAATGATGACGACCCGGCCGTTCGAAAAAGCACGGCCTATGGCTTTGTGGGCTACCCACATACTGACACCTCGGTCATTGCCGCTTTACTGCAAACAGCAGAGAATCCAAACGATACTCCGCGCACACGCAAAGGGGCTGTGCTTGCGTTGAAGGGTATGCCCTTAGATGATTCACAACGCGCACGATTGCAAGCCGTCGAAGCGCAGTTAAACTGAATCACGTGATGCAAACCACTCGTACGATAAATCCTACGCGCGCCTTAAGGGTGCAGCGAACTGCAGATCGACTGGTTGAGAGCGGTCAATTTTGCGGCATTGCATGGAAATTTTGTCAACACAGCCAGATGTTGTCTGAAGGTGAGTCAGGTTGGTTGGATAAGCCCAACGGACAGCCCTTAATGCGTGATGCTTTGTATCGCATCTATTCCATGACTAAACCGATGGTGTCTGTTCTAGCGTTGCAATTAGTGGAAGAAGGCGTTATCCGACTGACCGATCCCGTGGATTTCTACTTGCCACAATTTAGTAAATTAACGGTGTTGCACGATGATGGCAGTGAAAGCGTTGCCCAGACAGCGATGCTCGTGGAGCACTTACTCACACATCGTTCTGGTTTAAGTTACGATTTTCTTCCGCATTGCGCGGTGGCCCGCCTGTATCAATCGGCAGAGTTGGTAGAGCGCGCTGACAGAACCTTAGAACAGTTCGTTGATACGGTAAGTGAATTCCCGCTGGCATTTGAACCCGGTCGGCAATGGCGGTACAGCGTTGCAACGGATGTGCTTGCGCGCTTGTTGGAAGTTGCCACCGGCAGCTCGTTGCCGCAGTTGTTGCAAGAGCGATTGTTCTCACCCTGCCAGCTCAAAGATACCGCCTTTTATATTCCCGACAATCAACAATCTCGATTAGCCACGTTATACGGCAGCCGACAGTTGGGGCAAGTTCCAGAATTGATCGATTATCCGCAACCGTTATCTTTGTTGAACGCAGATAGCAGTCATCCCATCAATTCGCCTGAAACGTTTGTGCGCGGTGGCCATGGTTTGTATTCAACCACAGAAGACTACCAACGCTTTCTACCCGTCTTGATGACCGGTTGTGCGCCTTCTGGCGAGCGCTTGTTGTCAGATGCCATGTTGGATTTAATGTGGGCGAATCGCATTCCTACACATCAGCAGCCCTTATTTATAGGTGATAACCCACTCGCCGGTTACGGCTGGAATCTAACAGGCCGTGTGTTAATCGATTTAGGAGCGGCTTACAGCCTAACGCTGCCCAACGAAGGCGGATGGGGAGGCGCGGCATCCACCTACTTTTTTGTGCACCGAGAAAGCGGGCTCAATGGCGTGGTTATGACGCAGTATTTAGGCTCGATCGTACCGGTGGGCGATGACTTGCGCACCGCGTTCTTGCAAGCGCTTGAGTGTTGAGCAAACGCTGCGGCTAATGATTTTTCGCCAGAATCTTATTCCGTTGTTTTTCCAGCTTAGGGTCTTTTGCCATCAGTTTGTTAGCCAGTTCGGCGCTGGTTGTGTAGGCTGCGTTGTCCTTTTCTTTATCGCGCGTTGCATCGGTTTCTGGCCAACCCTGAGTGTGCCGTTCCACCAGGTTAGCTAAAAATTCAATGTGATCGGCTTGATCATTCAAGCAAGGAATGTAGTTAAACGACTCGCCACCGTTTTCCATAAAATATTCGCGGTTCTCGCCTTCGATTTCTTCAATGGTTTCTAAGCAATCAGCTGCAAAAGCCGGGCTGATGACATCAATACTCTTAACGCCATCCTTGGGCAGTTGTTTCATGGTTTCATCACAATAGGGTTGCAACCATTCCTCTTTACCCACACGCGACTGAAAGACCACTTTCGCTTTATCGCGTTCAATGCCCAGTTCTTCGGCTAATAACCGAGTGGTTTTGTGGCATAGGCAGTGGTAAGGGTCGCCATTGAGCAAATAGCGTTTCGGGATACCGTGGTAAGACGTCACCAGCAATTCATTGCGACCATGTTCGTCCCAGAATTTACGCACACTGTTGGCCAGTACTTTGATGTAATCGGGATGATCGCTCCACTGATTAATGAAGCGTATTTCTGGCAACCACCGAGTTCGCTGAAGACGTGCGGCCACCTCATCAAAAACGGAAGCCGTGGTGGTGCCACTGTATTGCGGGTACATGGGAATGACCAATAGGCGACGCACATTGTGTTGTTCGAGTTCGCTTAGGGCGTCGTGCACGGATGGCGTGCCATAACGCATGCCTAAGCTCACAACCACATCCGATCCGTATCGCTGGCTTAGCAGCTGTTGCAGGGCGGTTTGTTGTTTGCGTGAAATGCTCAGTAATGGGGAGCCTTCCGTCTCAGACCACACTTCTCGGTAGGCTTCGGCGCTTTTTGCCGGGCGCACCCGAAGAATCACGCCGTGCAATAGGGTTCTCAACAACCACCTAGGCAGTTCAATTATGCGCGGATCTGAAAGAAATTGTGCCAAATATCGGCGTACTTCGGGTGTTTGTGGGGCATCTGGCGTGCCGAGATTGACCATTAAGATGCCCAGTTTCTCTGGCGTGCCGTGACTAAAATGGGGGGTGCCAATGTATTTCATGCAGAATTGCCCGCGTCGCGGCGCTCATTAATAATGTAAGGGGTGTTACGAGTGAGAATACAGACTGGAGCTTGACGTGACACCAACGAATCTGGGTTTGAAGCACAGTCACCTGTGACGAACCTAACTGGCAACACGATGCCCCTTGACGTAATATCGGGTCAGTATAGGCCAGCCCACCATCTCATGTCGTTAACCATAGCCGTCCCGAAAGAACAGGCAGAATACGAAGAGCGAGTGGCGCTTGATCCCCCAACGGTCAAGCGTTTGTATGAGCGCCACAACATTCATGTGCGTATCCAGTCAGGCTGTGGACGCGGCGCAGGCTTTTATGACCTGGACTACGAAAATGTACAGGTGTTCAACAGTTTTGAGCAAACGTTAGCCGAAGCGGATGTGGTGGTTAAGGTCAATCCGCCCACCCCAGATGAAGTTGAAATGTTGCCGCATGGCTGCACCTTGGTAACACAGATTCCGGCGTTTCAAAACGACACCGCCATTCGTGGGTTGCTGGCGCGCAACATCACCACCATTGCGATGAATCTGTTACCACGCATCACCCGCGCACAACCGATGGACGTTTTATCCTCACAAGCGACAGTCGCCGGTTACAAGGCGGCGTTAATCGCAGCTGAACTCTCTCCGCGCATGTTTCCGATGCTCAGCACCGCGGCCGGCACGATTCGTCCATCTCGCGTCATTGTGATCGGTGCTGGGGTTGCCGGCTTACAAGCTATTGCCACGGCTCGTCGCTTGGGTGCGCAAGTGGAAGCGTACGATATTCGTACCGCAGCCCGTGAGCAAATTGAATCCTTGGGCGCTCGAATGATTGACACCGGTGTTATCGCTGAAGGAACCGGCGGCTATGCACGAGGGTTAAATCGCGAGGAACGCCAGCAGCAGCATGACGTGTTAGCTGAGCGGCTATCCCACGCTCATGCCGTGATATGTGCTGCGGCCATCCCTGGACGAAAAGCGCCCTTAATTGTCACTAAAGATATGGTAGAACGCATGATGCCCGATACCGTGTTGGTGGATATGGCCGCTGAAACCGGTGGTAATTGCGAATTAACCCGACCCGGTGAAACCTACACGCATGGCGATACCATTATTGTTGGTGCATCACATCTGCCCAGTAGCGGCGCTGTGCACGCAAGTGAATTGTATTCGCGAAATTTATACAACATGCTCAAACTGCTGGTGGTAGATGGGGAAGTGCTACTTAACTGGGATGATGAGGTCGTGGCCAGTTGCATTCTCACTTACCAAGGTGGGCTGTATCACGAACCTTCAGCGGCATTAATGGAACTAGAGGTGGTTCGTAAAGGTACGGGCGAGCGAGGGGTGCCAGTGCAAACCGGTGTGACCTCAGCACAAGATCAATCCTCTGGCTGGATTGAAGAAGATACCGATGTGGCTGAGCGAGCGGCTCAAGATGTTGCCGCGAGTGAGCCAGAAGATGAAGCGGGCTTGGATGAACAGAAGCTTGAAGCGTCAGAAGTCGATTCAGTCATTGACATCGCGGAGCAAGGGTTGCCAATAGACGAACCAGAAGAGCTTGAAGCCGCCGATGATTTACAAGTCATCGATGGCATTGGTCCGGGTTTACAAAGTCGCTTGCAAGAATACGGTGTCCGAACCTACGCAGATCTTGCGCAACTCAATGATGAGGCCGCCATCCAATTAGGCACTCACCTAGAATTGCAAGAGCCTACTATTGTGAACGAGTGGGTGACACAGGCTAAAGGGCTCCTATCATGACGGGTATGACGGGCACGGTAGCTTTGTACGTTTTCATGCTAGCTGCCATAGCTGGCTATATGTTGATTTCTAAAGTGCCTTCCATCTTGCACACCGCATTGATGTCGGGTTCGAACTTCGTGCATGGCATTGCTACAGTCGGCGCTATATTGGCCTTGCTGCATGCTGAAGGGAATCTGCAAATCAGCATTGCTTTTATCAGTTTGGTGCTAGCCACAGCCAATGCGGTAGGCGGATACGTGTTAACCGATCGAATCCTGGCTTTGTTTGATTCTACCGCCAGGCCTAGTGCGAACAGCACTAACGATATGGTTAAAACGTCGGTGAAAATGTTGGATGCCGATGATGACTTTACTAACGTTCCTGAGTCTGCTCTACCAACGCGAAAAAAGGCTACGACAGACGACACTCCTTCCGAAAATAGTTCTCGGGAGGACAACTCATGACAGCGAGCGACCCCATTCATTTTCTGGGTATCGACATCGCGTATTTCATCGCCACAGTGTTGTTCGTGGTTGGTTTGCGCTACATGTCTTCCCCAACCCGAGCGCGAAGCAGTATTTGGATAGCCGGTGTTGGCATGGTCATCGCCGTGGTGGCAACCTTAACTGTGGAAGGCGATCCTGGTCGCCGTGTGCTCATTCCTATCGCTATGTTTTTAGGTGCTGGGTTTGCGTTCTTTCAATCTCGCCGGGTGTCCATGACCGATGCACCCGCGCTGATTGCGCTTTATAACGGATTGGGTGGAGGGGCAGCAGCCGGTATTGCTTTTGTGGAATTACTGCGCGCATCCGAGCACACCTCGTCGTTACGTTTCTTTGCTGTGGTGGGAGCCCTGGCCGGCAGCGTCGCTTTCGCAGGGTCCATCATGGCGTGGATTAAATTACGATCCGATATGCGACGTTCGGTGCCATTTCCTAATCGGCAAGTGGTGTATTTGGCCATATTGGTGTTGATGTTTTTAGTTGGCCTGGTGTTGGCGTCTTCAAACACCGCGCATCCTGTGTTGCTATTTTTGTTTGTACTGTTGGCGTTGTTTTTTGGCATTAGCATGACGCTACCCATTGCTGCAGCTGACTTACCCGTATTAATTTCTTTATACAACGCACTGACCGGATTAGCGGTTGGGTTTGAAGGTTATGTATTAGGGAATCCAGCCATGATGGTGGCTGGAACTTTAGTATTCGCATCGGGTTCACTGCTCACTCGTTTGATGGCAAGAGCCGTTAATCGACAACTTGCTGAAATCATGTATTCCGGTTTTGGTGTGGGTGGTGATGTCAGTCCTAGCGTGCGCAAAGAAGGGTTTATAAACGAGGTAGAACCCCATGATGCAGCCGCGTCAATGGCGTTTGCTAATCGCGTCATCGTGGTGCCTGGTTACGGTATGGCGGTGGCCCAGGCGCAGCATAAGCTGCGTGAATTAACCCAGCTGTTGGATGAACGCGGCGTGCAAACCGCATTCGCCATACATCCTGTGGCAGGCCGGATGCCAGGGCACATGAATGTGTTGTTGGCTGATGCCGGTGTGCCGTATGAAAAGATTGCCGACTTAAGTGCAATCAACGAAGAGTTCTCGCATGCAGATGTGGCCTTGGTTGTGGGCGCAAACGATACGGTGAACCCGCAAGCGCGGACCGATGAGACCAGTCCAATATTTGGTATGCCGGTAATGAACGTAGACCAAGCAGGCACGGTGATTGTGCTAAAGCGTGGCGATGGTCGAGGCTACGCCGATGTATCGAATCCGCTGCTGGAAGCTGCCGGTACTCGCGTTTTATTGGGTGATGCGAAGGATTCTCTACAGGAACTCATCACCAGTATCAAAGCATTGGATTGAGCCGTTAGAGCAATCCACTGGCGCATAATACTCACGGCATAATGTTTCATAATCCCTAGTCATTCGGATTAGTTCAAGGCGGGGTAAATTGCCAGTCCATCTTCTTCTAGGCATAACATCCGTTATATATTTGGATAGGCCGGGCGTCGAAAAGCTGTTCTGTCGGGCTTCGGAAGATACTTGACGAATTGGCTTCAATTTGTTCCTTATACACAGCCTCAAAATCGTTGCAAGATTTTTTAGATTCAGTTAAGCATCCACAGGGTGTGTCGAGAAATGATCTCTAACTTACTGATATATATAAATTATATCAACTTGATCAAATATTAGACAAGAGAAAGGTGGGTGGGGCTTTCGGGCTTGACTTCAATTCATACCGTTTCTATCCACAAGGTTATCCACAGGCTGTGTGGATAAATAACTGCTGACAACTGCTTGGCGCTGATGTGCGCAGCACTGCGCCAATCTCATCGTATGATGCGACACCCGCAAATCGATTTTGGCAAACCTGGGCTTTAGAACTTACTTTGACCGACACTTTTCTCCAGGTGGCTATACCCACGCCGCTGTATCAATGCTTTGACTACCGGCCCCGGTGCAAAGAAGGCGTGGCCAATGGCTGTCGGGTGCTGGTCCCATTCGGGCGCCGCCAGGTCGTGGCGGTGGTCGTAGGCACCGCATCCACGACCGATGTGCCTGCCAACAAACTGCGCTCGGTTTTAAAGGTTCTGGACGAAGTGCCGGTGCTGCCGCCCGATTTGTTGGAGTTACTGCAGTGGGCCAGCCGCTATTACCATCACCCCATTGGTGATGTTTTGGCCAGTGCGCTGCCGGTGCTGCTGCGTCGTGCAGCGGTTGCAGAGGTGCCTCGTGTGGAGTGCTATCGCTGGCTGCGTGCACCCTTAAAGCCTGTGAATACCCGGGCCCGAGTTCAGGCCGATTTGCTGCAACGATTAGCGGCAGCCAGCGGTGACCCAGTTGATGCTCAATCTTTGTCCAGTGTCAGTCGCGGGTGGAGAAAATCATTGCAGCCCTTACTCGATGATGGCGCGATTGAACGCCAAGATTTGGACGCTCTACCAAAGAATGTGGCCACCGATACCCCACCGGTGCTGTTGGATGAACAAGCCATCGCGGTATTGGCTGTGGCAAAAACCTATGGCAGTTTCCAGCCGTTTCTATTGAATGGTGTGACCGGCAGCGGTAAGACCGAAGTGTATCTGCAATGTATCGATGCGGTGCTGGCTCGGGGTGAGCAGGTGTTGATATTGGTGCCAGAAATTTCACTGACGCCGCAGTTGATGCAACGTTTTCAACGCCGTGTCAGTGGCTGTTTAGTGAGTTTGCATTCGGGATTAAACAACACCGAGCGATTGCAGAACTGGATGATTGCGGCCAAAGGTCACGCCGATGTAGTGATTGGAACTCGCTCGGCAGCCCTTGTGCCGCTGCCGCGTCTGGGGTTAATTGTGGTGGATGAGGAGCACGACGGATCCCTTAAACAACAAGATGGTTTTCGTTATCACGCCAGAGACTTTGCTTTGATGCGTGCCAGAAAGCAAGCCTGTCCTATTCTGTTGGGTTCAGCCACACCCTCGTTTGAATCGTTGAACAACGTCAGCGCGGGTCGCTATCAAGAGCTGATGTTGAGCATTCGTGCAGGCGGTGCGCAAGCACCCAAACTGGCGTTGCTGGATATTCGTCGACAAAAATTGTTTGAAGGTGTTAGCGAGCCCTTATTAAGCGCGATTGGAAAGCACTTGTCGGCGGGTAATCAGGCGTTGGTGTTTATCAATCGACGCGGATTTGCGCCCACCTTGCTGTGCAACGACTGTGGTGCCAGTTCCACCTGCCAACGCTGTGATGCGCATATGACCGTGCACGCAAAACGACGCCAACTACGCTGCCATCACTGTGGAGCTGAACGCCCTCAGCCATCCCAATGCGAGACCTGTCAGTCGGATGCTTTGGACTTTATCGGCTTTGGCACAGAACGCATCAGCGCCGCGCTGCAAGAACGCTTTCCCGATGTCACGATGGCGCGTATAGATAGAGACACGACCCGTCGCAAAGGCGCGTTAGAAGCGCAGCTCCATGCCGCAACCTCAGGTGAAGCTCAGTTATTAGTGGGTACGCAAATGTTGGCCAAGGGGCATCATTTCCCTGGCGTGACGTTGGTGGGCATTTTAGATGCCGATCGGGGCTTATTTGGCACCGACTTTCGATCGCTGGAACATATGGGGCAATTGGTGTTGCAAGTGGCGGGTCGTGCCGGGCGTGAAGTGAAGCAAGGTGAGGTGCTTATTCAAACCCGCAACCCCGACAACCCGATGCTGCAAACTTTGGTGCGAGAGGGTTATGCCGCTTTTGCAGACGCTGCGCTAACCGAGCGCAAAGTGGCGATGTTGCCGCCTTATGCGTTTGTCGCCTTAGTGCGTGCTGAGGCAACTGATGCCACAGCACCGCGTGTGTTTCTTGATCGTGTGATTCAGGAACTGTCCAATTGGCAAGGGCCTGACTTAATGACACTGGGGCCAGCACCGGCGCCTATGGAGCGCTTGGGTGGGCGGTATCGTGCGCAAGTGTTGATTCAATCGGAACGTCGGGCGCGGCTGAATGCGTGCTTAAAAGATTTAACCGGTTTTATCGACTCTTTGCCTGAAGCACGCCGCACCCGATGGTCGATTGATGTGGATCCTGTGGATTTGTTTTAACCGCTGGTTCATATCGCTATGACGATACAATGACGTGGGTGGCATCCATCTTCCGTTACACTTCGCTCCATGAAAGCCCGACTTGAGCAGCACCTTGCCGATGCCCTTGCGCAATTAAAGCGCGATGGCGTTGTGCCCGATAACATCGCCCCTCCCATTCAGCTCAGTCGCACCAAAGACCCCAGTCATGGTGACTTTGCCACGAACTTGGCCATGATGTTGGCCAAACCGGCAGGGGTTGCTCCCCGCGCCATTGCTGAAGCCTTAGTCGCGGCACTGCCGGATAACACCGACATCAAGGATGTTCAAATTGCCGGTCCCGGTTTCATCAATTTCTTTCAAGCCGGCGATTCGCAAACAGCTGTTGTGCATGCGGTGTTGGACAAGGGCGCTGATTTTGGGCGCAGTGAAATGGGTGATGGGCAGCGCATACAAGTGGAATATGTATCCGCCAACCCCACGGGTCCCTTGCATGTGGGACACGGACGCGGCGCGGCTTTGGGCGCCACCATCGCCAACCTGCTCAGCTTGGCCGGTTATGACGTGCAGCGCGAGTATTACGTCAACGATGCCGGTAGGCAGATGCACATTCTGGCCACCAGCGTGTGGTTGCGTTACTTGGAACTTCATCAGGTGCCCATCCGGTTCCCCAGTAACGGCTATCGCGGTGAATACATCAAAGACATTGCACAGCAGCTCGCCGACGAACATGGCAGCGATTGGGTGCGAAAAGCCAACGAGGTATTTGCCGATGTGCCGGTTGATGCGTTAAACCCCGATGAAGGGGATGTGGTTGCAAATGCAGATTCCGGCGCAGGCGCTGAAGACGGTGACAAAGAAGCGCACATTGATGCGTTAATTGCCCGAGCGCAAAACTTGTTGGGCGACACCGCTTATCAAACTGTGTTCGATGCTGCCTTGAACGACATTCTGGACGACATCAAAGACGACCTGGCTGAGTTCGGCGTTAACTACGATGAGTGGTTCAGCGAACGCTCGATAAGTGATGACGTGAACCCGGTGTTGGAAAAGTTAGTGGCTGGTGGGCACGTTTACGAGAAAGACGGTGCACAATGGTTTCGAACCACCGACTTCGGTGATGATAAAGATCGGGTGGTGCGGCGCGACAACGGCCAAACCACCTATTTCGCCTCAGACATTGCCTACATTGACAACAAAATGCAGCGCGGATTTGATCGTGTGTTGTACATATTTGGTGCTGACCACCACGGCTACACCGAACGCTTGCACGCCGCAGTTCAAGCGCTGGGATACACCCGCGATCGATTGGAGTTTCTGCTGATTCAATTCGCCAATCTCTATCGTGGTGGTGAACGTGTCTCCATGACCACGCGGGGTGGGTCTTTTGTCACCATTCGAGAGCTGCGGGATGAAGTGGGTAAAGACGCTGCTCGATATTTTTACGTCATGCGAAAGTACCAACAGCATTTAGACTTTGACATTGATTTGGCTAAATCAGAATCTAATGACAACCCGGTGTACTACGTGCAGTACGCCCATGCACGAATATGCAGCGTCATGCGGCAGATGGATCAGCGCGGTTTAACCCATGATTTAACTGCGGGTCGCGCCGCGCTGGATCGGCTGCAAGAGCCAGAAGAGGTGGAATTACTCACGTTGCTGGCCACTTGGCCTGAAATTGTGGAGCGAGCGGCAGGCGCTCGAGAACCCCATCAAGTCACAGGGTACTTGCGAGATCTGGCGAATGGCCTACATTCATACTACAACGCCCACAAGTTTCTGGTAGACGATGAGCCGCTGCGCCAAGCGCGGTTGACGCTATTGGTTGCCGTGAAACAAGTACTCATTAATGGGTTGGGCGTGCTTGACGTATCAACACCTGAGGTTATGTAAGCGTATGGCAGACGAGACGGGCAACACACGAGTATTCGTGCTTGCACTGGGCTTGCTGGTGGGCTTTGTCATAGGCTTCGTCATCTTGCTGGCGAACCTACCGGTCGACACCACCTTGTCGGATGTTGAAATCGCCCGAGCTAACAGCCCGGCCGAACTGGAACCGCGCAAGAAATACGAGTTCTACACCATGCTGGCTGATTCAGTCGATCGCCCGGCCGTGGTAACCACGCGTCCACAAACCGCGACGAATCAATCCGCTGGCACTACCATCCTGGCATCGAACCCAGCCCCGCGTGTTATTCAGCCCGCCACCCGTGTGGTGCCTGGTGCTGCGCAAAATCTGAATCGCCGTAATCTCGCCTCTGAGGTATACGCGGAAATTCCAGCCGCCAATTACGGGCAAGAGTCTTACTTTCTGCAGGCGGGTAACTACCGCAACGCAACAGACGCGGAACAGATGCGAGCGCAAGTGCTGCTGCTGGGCCTAGATGCGTTCATCGTGACCCGACAAGAGGCCAACGGTGGCGTCGGGCACCGCGTTCGAGTTGGGCCATTCATCGATCAAAGTCGTATGATTGAGGCTAAGAAGCGATTGCGTCAGGGCAAAGTGGCCTACGACATCATTCGCGTTACCGGCTGAACGAACATCCCTTAACGATCAGTCATCCATGTCCTTGAGGGCTATGTGGTGAAACTCAGTGCGCCGGACCTCCATCGAGAGGTAGACAAGTGCATGCGCGTTGATCAGCACGCGCTGCGCCGGCAAATTAAATCTTTGGTGAATGCACCCCCTGGCGATGGCACCGAGCATCTGACTCGCTGGCAGGCACGTCTGCACGCCTCACAGGCACTGCGAACTGCGCGTAAAGATGTGGTGCCTGAACCCACCTGGCCTGATCTACCCATTGTTGAACACCGGGACGCGATTAAATCCGCGCTGCAAGCGAACCAAGTGGTGATTGTTTGTGGAGAAACCGGTTCGGGAAAAACCACGCAACTTCCGAAGATGTGTTTAGAGCTGGGTCGTGGGCAAGCCGGTTACATAGGCCACACGCAACCTCGGCGCATCGCAGCTCGCAGTGTGGCCGCGCGTTTGGCGGAAGAGCTAAACACCCAGGTGGGTGAGTTGGTGGGTTTTAAAATTCGTTTTTCCGATCAGGTTAGCGATGCCTCGTTGATTAAATTAATGACGGATGGGATTTTACTGGCAGAAATTCAAAAAGACCCGCTGCTGACTCAATACGACACGATCATCATTGATGAAGCGCATGAGCGCAGCCTGAACATTGACTTCTTATTGGGTTACATCAAACAGTTGCTACCCAAACGACGCGACTTAAAAGTGATCATCACCTCAGCCACCATTGATCCAGAACGTTTTGCCGAGCATTTTGATAATGCGCCCATCATTATGGCGCAGGGTCGAACCTATCCCGTGGAAGTACGCTACGCACCACTGGAAGACAACAGCGAAAGTATTGAAGACAGCGATATGTCATTGGCTGTGGTAGATGCTTGCGAAAGCTTATTACAAGAAAATCAACATGATATTTTGGTTTTTATGACCGGTGAGCGAGATATACGAGAACAGGTTGATGTGTTCAGTCGTCATGCCTCTACCTCGCGTTGGTTACGCGGTGTTGAAGTAATTCCTTTGTATTCGCGTTTATCTAACGCAGAACAAAACCGGGTCTTTCAATCGCATAGCAGAGCGCGCATCGTGCTGGCCACCAACGTTGCAGAAACTTCTCTAACGGTGCCGGGTATCCGTTCTGTTGTCGACACTGGCATGGCTCGAATGTCGCGCTACAGTGTGCGCAGCAAAGTGCAGCGCTTACCGATTGAACGCATATCGCAAGCCTCTGCCAATCAACGTATGGGGCGTTGTGGCCGTTTGGCCCCCGGTATTTGCATTCGTTTATACAGCGAAGAAGATTTTGACACGCGTGCCGAATTTACTGAACCTGAAATTCTTCGCACGAATTTATCTTCCGTCATTCTGCAAATGGCTACGTTAAATCTAGGAGCGATTGATGCGTTTCCGTTTATTGAGCCACCCGACAGTAAATTCATCAATGATGGTTATCGAAATTTACAAGAGCTTAGTGCGCTGGATGAGAAAAGAAAGCTAACTCCTCTGGGCAGACGCTTAGCTCGATTGCCCATTGATCCGCGATTGGCGCGCATGTTGGTAGCGGGTGCAGATGAAGGCGCGGTGCGGGAAGTACTCACCATTGTGTCAGCCCTATCGGTGCAAGACCCGCGTGAACGACCGTTTGAAAAACGCGGTGCAGCAGATGAACAACACGCTGAATTTAATCATGAGTCGTCAGACTTTATGGCCTGGTTAAATTTGTGGGCATTTGTCACGGTACAAAAAAAGCAGCTGTCGAACTCGCAATTTCGAAAAATGTGTAAGCAGCGCTTCTTATCCCCCATGCGAGTGCAAGAGTGGATTGAAGTGCGACGTCAGTTGGCGACCGTATGTAAAGAGCTCAAATTGCCGTTGAATAGTAACGAAGCCAGTTATGACAACATTCATCGCGCATTGCTCACGGGTTTACTTGGCAACGTGGCAATGAAAACCGATAAGCACGATTATCTGGGTACGCGCAATCGGCATCTGAAAATATTCCCAGGGTCTGGGTTATTCAAGAAAGGCCCTAAATGGATGATGTCGGCTGAAATTGCTGAAACCAGTCAGCTGTTTGCTCGTCAGGTGGCGTCGGTGGATGTTGATTGGATTGAGCGACTGGCCGATCACTTATTAAAACGAACCTATCGTGATGCGCATTGGCAAAAGCGCAGTGGCACCGTGGGTGCGCTCGAACAATCTACTTTGTATGGCTTAGTGATAAACCCCAAGAAGCGGGTAAATTATTCGCCGATAAACCCCAGTGAGTCGCGGGAGATTTTTATTCGTGATGCCTTGGTGGGTGGTGCGTTACAGACCCAAGGTGACTTTCATCGCCACAACTTAGCTTTAATCGAAGAAGTGACCACACTAGAGGATAAATCTCGGCGACGAGATATTGTGGTTGACCCAGAAGAATTGGTGCGCTTTTACGATGCGGTGATTCCAGAGGATATCAACACCGCAAAATCGTTTGAAACGTTTCGAAAAACCTATGAACAGGATCAACCACGCGGGCTGTACTACACGCGAGACCAATTGCTGCGCGACGATGAAGTGGAAGTTAGCGAACGAGACTTCCCGAATCAATTGGATTTAGGTGGCATGGTATTGCCACTGCGGTATCACTTCGCACCGGGTGAAGTTGACGATGGGGTTACCCTAATGTGTCCTGTGGATGTGTTAAATCGCGTACCACCTGCTTTACCCGATTGGTTGGTGCCGGGCATGTTGGAAGAGAAAATCACGCTGTTAATCAAAGGGTTACCCAAAGCGGTACGGCGTAACTTTGTTCCTGCCCCTGATTTTGCACACGCCGCTGTGAATGCAATGACACACGGTCAGGGTGTTCTAACCCAAGAATTGTCGGCTCATTTAAAACGAATGACAGGCATGCCGGTGCCTTCTACCGAATGGGATGCAAGTGGTTTGCCGGATCATCTGCGTATGCGGTTCGAGGTGATCGACAACGAAGGAAAACGGATCGATAGCGGCAGAGATCTAACCACATTGCAGGAAACTTGGCTAGATCATGTTGAAGAATCGTTGTTGAAGTTTAGTGACAACAGCATCGAGCAAGACCAAGTGTTGGATTGGAATTTTGGTGATTTACCGGACGCTGTGGATATTGAAAAAGCGGGCATCACCATGCAGGGCTATCCGGCATTACAAGCGACGGATGAAGGGGTTGCGCTCAAACTGTTTGCCACACCGGGTGCTGCCAAGCAATCCATGCCAGTAGGCCTGCGAGCGCTTTACCGGCAATCGTTAAAAGATGAAATTCGCTACCTACAGCGAAAGTTACCTGCCATCAATGTGCTGTGTTTACGCTTCGCACCCTTTGGAACTAAAAAGCAACTGACCGACGACATTATCAATGCGGCATTGGATCATGTGTTTATTCAAGATAAGCCGCTACCCAGAACCCGGGATGCGTGGTTGGCTTCCATGGAAGCGGGTCGCCCTCAGTTGGTGCCAGTGGCCGGTGAAATTTGTGGTGTGCTGGAGCGGGTATTTGAAGCCCATCGTCAAGTGGCCAAACGCATTGAGGGTTCCGTATCTTTGAGCTGGATAGAGGCCGTGAAAGACATTAAAGAACAGATAAGCTCCTTATTATTTGTTGGTTTTGTGACAGCGACTGGACTGCCTCGTCTAGCCCGCTTGCCAGTCTATTTTGACGCGATGCACAGACGCGTATTAGCCATTGATCAAGCACCCGATAAAGATCGGCGTCGCCGCTCTGAATTTTCACCCGTTTGGTTAGATTTTCAGAACTTACCGTCCGAACGGGCTGATGATCCTGATTTTCACGAGTTATGGTTATCCATCCGATGGGCGTTTGAGGAGCTGCGCATCAGTTTGTTTGCGCAAGAACTGGGTACCCAAGAGAAAGTGAGCGTATCTCGTATGGAGAATCGGGTCGCTGAGTTGCGGGCTCGGTAGCTTAGCGAGGGGTCGCATAGATCTTCGCATAGGGATTTGCTTCGCGCATTGCAAGTTGTTACATTTTTCCGCCCCGTCAACACACTGTCGAGCTTGCGCATTGGCAGGAGCGGTCTAGACTCTGTGTCAGAAGGATTAAATCGTGTTTATGGGGTTGGGTGAATGAAAAAGGCGTTAGTGGGACTTACGCTGTTAATGACATCGCTGTCTGCGCAGTCAGCGGGTCTGGACGTGGCGCTGAGCAACAATACGGCGAACATCGCGTTTTTGCTGAACCCCTATAATTTTCGTGCAGGTGGTGGATCAGAACTAGCGGTTGGTGGTTTTGTTAATGAAACCGGTGATTCACTGATTTTCGCATCTCTCATGGCCCATGGCGTACGTACGCTTCCTGACCAGCAATACAACCTAGCTGCTGGCATTAAGCTGTTATCGGGTGATATTGAAGTGGGTGAGGAATTTGAAGACGCCGCAGGCGATGAAGAAAAGGTGGGTGCTTTGGCGCTGGGTTTTAAAGCCGGCTACGTTATCCCATCGCGCCAGAATCCGATGGAAATATCGGTTGAGGGATTTATGGCGCCTAAAATCACCAGTTTTTCTGACGCCGAAAGCTATTCCGAATTCAACGCACGTTTTCAAGTAGAAATTATTCCTCAAGCGGTTACCTACGTTGGATACCGTCGCATGCAGTTCGACACCAACGATTTTAACAACGTGCGATTAGATCGCAGCGTGCATCTAGGCATTAAGCTGACGTTCTAGTTCCCGCATCGTTTATGTCAATCGAGCGCCTATTGGATGTGATGCAGCGCTTGCGTGATCCGAAAGACGGTTGTGAGTGGGACCTTGCCCAAGATTTCTCAACCATTGCGCCCTATACCTTAGAAGAAGCGTATGAGGTAGTGGACGCCATACAGCGTTCAGACTTAAACGACCTTAAAGATGAATTAGGCGACTTGCTGTTGCAAGTGGTGTTTCATTCGCAAATGGCCAGCGAACAAAACGCGTTTGATTTTGATGATGTGGTGACCGGCATCGTGGATAAAATGGTGCGACGCCATCCTCATGTGTTTGGCGATACGGTGTTTAAAGATACCGCTGAAATGAAAGCTTCGTGGGAGGCCACCAAAGCGCAAGAACGCGCCGATAAAGTGGGCTCATCATCCGAGTCGATTGCATCTACTCTAGATGGCATCGCTATGGCGTTACCCGCCTTAAAGCGAGCCGATAAAATTCAAAAACGTGCGGCCAGAATTGGGTTTGATTGGCCAGAGGCCGAACCCATCTTTGGCAAAATTGAAGAAGAAACGGCAGAAGTTAGGGAAGCTGTGGCTTCTAATAACCGTGCAGCCATGGAAGATGAATTGGGCGATTTGCTCTTCTCTGTAGTTAACCTAACCCGTCACTATGAAATTGATGCAGAAACTGCGTTGTCACGAGCTAATGAGAAATTCAGTTCCCGTTTTCGTGCCGTGGAGCAATTGGCAAGAGAGCAGGACGCTGACATGAGTGCGATGACTTTAGCGGAATTGGATGCCCTGTGGGATTTGGCGAAGCGCGGTTAAGGTTTAATGGCCGCTATGATGAAAGGTCAAATGGACAAAGGTGTTCCGTCTATGTTGAACAGGCTGAATAACGTTTGGGTGTGTTTACTTGAGAATGAAAAGACATAAAAAGGCGTTTTCAAGGCTGATTATGTTTTGACCACCGTTACCTTTCGTAACAGTACGAGCAAGCTTTCACAAAACGAGCGGTTCTCAGTATCCTGAAGTCGTCTTAACTGATTGTATTTATTGGAGTAAATCTAATTTGGACTCCTGAACACTGGCCCTCTATTATGTTTGTGTTCACAAGGCTCTCTGCTAGACACGGCCTTTGACGAATATTTGCAGCGACGGCTGCCAATTCATAACTATTCACGGGCCCACTCCCGGAGGAGATTAACTAAGCAATGAGCTCTAAAAACAATCTTTTAAATAAACCTGTAACGCGACGTTCAGTTTTGAAGGCGTCAGCTGCCACTGCAACCGTTATGGCTGCTCCTATGATCATTCCAAGTACCGCTTACGGGTATGCGAATGAGCCAAAAGGCGCTGCAGTCACATTAGGTTTCAATGTGCCGCAAAGTGGTGCGTACGCGGATGAGGGTGCGGATGAATTACGTGCGTATGAACTCGCTGTGGAACACCTAAATGGTGGCGGCGACGGCGGCATGATGGGTACGTTCTCATCAAAAGTGCTCAAGGGCAACGGCATTTTAGGTCGTAAAGTTGAGTACGTCACCGGTGATACTCAAACCAAGCCAGACGCAGCACGTGCATCAGCTCGTTCGATGATCGAGAAAGACGGCGCGATTATGATCACAGGTGGTTCATCATCGGGTGTTGCGGTAGCCGTTCAGGGTTTATGTCAAGAAGCAGGTGTTATTTTCATGGCCGGCCTGACACACTCAAACGACACAACTGGTAAGGATAAGAAGGCGAACGGATTCCGTCACTTCTTCAACTCTTACATGTCAGGTGCAGCACTTGCGCCAATCCTAGGCGATAACTACGGTAAAGACCGTAAGGCGTATCACCTAACTGCTGACTACAACTGGGGTTACACCACAGAAGAAGCGGTACGTACCTCTACAGAAGCGATGGGTTGGGAAACTGTTGCAGCGGTTAAGACGCCGTTGTCACAAACTGACTTCTCTTCGTATGTTGCTCCTGTTCAAGCCTCTGGCGCTGACGTCTTGGTTCTTAACCACTACGGCGCAAACATGGTTAACTCGTTAACGTCTGCGGTTCAGTTCGGTCTGCGTGGCGCGCAAGTTAACGGTAAGAGCCTTGAAATCGTGGTACCTCTGTACTCTCGCTTAATGGCGAAAGGTGCGGGTGAAAACGTTAAGGGCATCTTCGGTTCTACCAACTGGCACTGGTCACTGACTGATGAAGGTTCTAAAGCATTCGTTAGATCGTTCGGTGAAAAATACGGCTTCCCTCCCAGTCAGGCAGCTCACACTTGCTACGTGCAGACGCTTCTGTATGCAGATGCGTGTGAACGTGCAGGCTCTCACGATCCATGCGCAGTTGCTGAAGCACTAGAAGGCTTTGAATTTGATGGTCTAGGTAACGGTCCTACTCTGTACCGTGCTGAAGATCACCAGTGCTTCAAAGACGTTCTGGTAGTGAAGGGTAAAGAGAACCCATCTTCAGAATTTGATTTACTTGAAATCGTGGAAGTGACGCCTGCAGCACAGGTTACTTATGACGCGTCAATTTTTGGCGGTGAGCTAGGTAGCTGCAACTCAGGTGCGTAAGCGGTAAGAAGATGCGCCGGTTCAACTTCGTAAGTTGGGTCGGCGCAATTTCGTATAACTCTAAGTATTAACATTCAATTTTCCCAGTGTGGTCTCCTGGGCTCAGACACAAGATAAATCATGGAACTCTCCGCAATTTTGCTTCAGGTGCTTAACGGCCTGGACAAGGGAAGCGCCTACGCATTGATTGCATTGGGGTTGACCTTAATATTCGGTACCTTAGGCGTGGTGAACTTCGCTCACGGTGCGCTATTCATGATCGGTGCGTTTTGCGCGGTAACAACGCAACGGCTGTTATCAATTTCAACGATTACGATTGATGAAACTAAAACCGACTTTTTAGGTAAACCTTTACAAATAAAAACGCCCATCGTGGAAAGCTGGTTTGGAGAGTCGGTGGGACAAGCGCTTATCGATTGGTCAGTGCCGCTGGCGATACTACTTACGATCCCAGTCATGCTCATCATTGGATTCGTTATGGAACGAGGCCTCATTAAGCACTTTTACAAGCGCCCGCACTCAGATCAAATTCTTGTCACGTTTGGTTTGGCGATTGTGCTGCAGGAGTTAATCAAAGCCTACTTTGGAGCCAACCAGATTCCTGCTCCTGCGCCTTCAGTCTTTATTGGTTCTTTTGACTTTGGCGCTTTGATTGGTATGGATGCTGGCAAGTTGCTGTATCCCTATTGGCGAATTGTATACTTCTGTTTTGCATTGCTCATCATTGGTTTAGTCTTTGCTTTCCTGCAATTCACGACATTTGGCATGGTGGTGCGAGCAGGTATGGCCGATCGAGAAACGGTTGGATTGTTGGGAATTGATATCGACAAACGTTTCACCATTATGTTTGGTATCGCAGCAGCGGTCGCAGGCCTCGCCGGTGTGATGTACACCCCCATCAACTCTCCAAGTTATACCTTCGGAACAGACTTTCTGGTTATTTCATTCGTTGTCGTGGTAGTGGGAGGCATGGGCTCGTTAGGCGGGGCCGTTTTGGCGGGTTTTGTCTTGGGCATTCTTGAAAGTTTTGCGTCCATGCGCCAGGTGATCGAATTCATACCCGGCATCAATCAGGTGGTTATCTATCTGGTGGCAATCGTGATTTTATTGGTTAGGCCGCGCGGGCTTCTGGGCCGCAAAGGCGTGATGGAGAGCTAAAGTGTTAGGTTTAAGCAGAAATGATTTCCTGATGCTGCTGCTTGTTTTATTTTTAGTGGCAGCGGCTCCCATATTGTTGAACCCGTTTCCTGAAGGATCAAGCCTTGCTCAGTTCAACGCAGGCTATCCTGATTTGATGCAACGTTTTTTAATTTTTGGCATCTTTGCGGTTGGCTTTAATATTCTCTTCGGGCTTACCGGTTACCTAAGTTTTGGGCATGCAGCCTTTTTAGGGGCGGGAAGTTACGCCGGTGTGTGGATGCTAAAACTTCTCACCATCAACGTTATCCCCGCTATTTTAATGTCCACCATCGTGGCGGGCGTTTTCTCGCTGTTAATTGGCTACATCTCATTACGACGCTCCGGAATTTACTTCTCTATTTTGACTTTAGCGTTTGCACAGATGTCTTTTGCACTAGCATCTTCGGTGCTGCAGCCGATCACAGGAGGTGAAACGGGCTTGCAAACAAACTTAAACGATCCTCGAATTCTGGATGGAGCTAACACTAGCGGCAACATTCCAGCACCTTCTTTGTTCGGTTTTGAGATGCGCGAGAGTATTCAGGTGCCGATGGGCGATTGGCTTTGGACGTTTAACGTAGGCTACTACGTGTGTGCCTTCGTATTGTTAATCGCGTTCTACATCGCCATACGCATTTTTCGTTCTCCCTTCGGCATGATGCTAAAAGCGGTGAAATCCAACAACGAGCGATTGAGTTACACCGGAATTAACCCTCGCCCTTACACGCTGGCTGCATTCGTTATATCCGGTATGTACGCAGGCTTAGCCGGTGGATTAATGGTCGCGATGGATCCATTGGCAGGTTCTGAGCGCATGCAATGGACAGCGTCTGGTGAGGTGGTGTTGATGACCATACTCGGTGGTGTGGGTACGGTGCTCGGACCAGTCATTGGTGCTGGCATTATTAAGTATTTCGAAAACATCTTTTCGAAAATCAACGACAACATGTTGCAAAGCTGGTTTGCGTTCATGCCTGATGGATTGGAAAGCTTTATGGTGGCGGTAGTTCATCCGTTCGTCGGTAAAGGTTGGCACTTGTCCTTAGGTTTAATGTTCATGCTGGCGATCATCTTCTTACCGGGTGGATTGATCGGCGGGATAGACAGTGTTTATCGTCGTATCTTCAAAAAGCGTGCGCAATAGGAGAAGACGATGGCAGTTGCATTAGAAGTTAAAGGCGTTAACAAGCGCTTTGGTGGTCTTCAGGCACTTAACGATGTGAATCTATTGGTTGATGAAGGCCGCATTCACGCGATTATAGGGCCCAATGGTGCTGGAAAATCCACATTGTTGAATACCTTTATTGGCCGCTTAAAACCAGACAGCGGTTCAGTCATGTTTGATGGTAAAAACCTGATTGGTAAGTTGCCGCATCAAATCAACCAGATTGGTGTGTCGCGGGTATTTCAAACCCCTGAAATATTTGCTGATTTGAGCGTGATTGAAAATGTCATGATTCCGGCTCTTGCACATCGTGACGGTATTTTCGAACTGAATGCGTGGAAACCAATGCGGAAAGAGACGAACATCCGCCAAAAGGCAATCGATGTTTTAGAAGACTTGGGCATGGAAGATAAGTTGGAAATGACAGCATCTTCGATGTCTCGAGGGGACAAGCGACGCTTGGAAATGGCAATGGGTTTGGTTCAAGAACCCAAGCTATTGTTGTTGGACGAACCCACTGCGGGAATGAGTCGAGCTGATACAAACAATACGATTGAAGTGTTGAAGCACATCGGTGACAGTCGCGGTCTAACGATGATTATCATTGAGCATGACATGCACGTAGTATTCAGCTTGGCGCAAAAAATCAGTGTGTTGGCACAAGGCACGGTGATTGTTGAAGATGCACCAGAGAACATTAAAGGTAACCCTAAGGTTCAAGAAGCCTACTTGGGAGGTGCACATTGAGCGCAACGCAAGCCACGTCTAATTCGGCGGACGCCTACTTTGATTGTAAAGACATTCACTCTTACTACGGTGAAAGTTATATTGTTCAGGGAGTTAGCTTCAGCATTAAAGAAGGAGAAATTCTTGCTCTGCTTGGCCGAAACGGTGCGGGTAAATCTTCCACGCTTCGAACCATCTCACGACTGGATGACCCTCAATTAAAGCAAGGTGAGATCTGGTTAGACGGTCAGCCGCTGCACAAAATGAAAAGCCATGAGGCATCGGTTGCGGGCGTTGGGTTGGTTCCAGAAGATCGGCGCATCATTCCTGGCTTAACAGTTGAGGAGAATATTAAGCTTGCGCAAATTGTTGAACCTGTTGGTTGGTCGATTGAGCAAATTTATGATTTGTTCCCACGTCTCGGTGAGCGTCGAAAGCAGGAAGGTATTACTCTATCCGGTGGTGAACAGCAGATGCTGGCGATCGGGCGAGCTTTGTCTAGAGGCTTAAAGTTGTTATTGTTGGATGAGCCTTACGAAGGCTTAGCGCCAGTTATCGTACAAGAGATTGAGAAGACGCTGCAGTACATCCGCTCTCAAGGGATGACAACGATCATCGTTGAGCAAAATGCTGTGGCTGCTTTGAAATTAGCTGATCGCGCCGTCATTCTAGATACGGGGCAATTAGTTTACGAAGGTAATGCGAAAGAGGTATTAGAAAATGAACAGTTGAGACAGGAATATCTCGCCATTTAACGCAATACTTTCAATAAAAGCGCTCAAGCACTTTGAATATGCCTGGCTCAATGTGAGCTGGGCATTTTTTTGTCCTTAGAAAAGTGCGAATAAGCCGTGAGTGCTTGTATCAGCTTCGCAGCTTAACCCAACGGCTTGCCCGAAACGGGGTTAAATCAATATCGGTCTTTTCACCACTTATCAATTGTGCTAACAATTTCCCGGTGATTGGTCCGCTCATTAATCCGATGTGTTGATGGCCAAACGCCATCCAACATTTTTCATGGGCGGGTGCTTTATCAATTATGGGGCGGCTGTCGGGTAAGGTGGGCCGCGCCCCGCGCCAAATAGGATCTTTGGTTGGACCTTCCAGTGGAAACGCTTCGTAGGCTCTTGGGATAACTTGTTTCAATTGCTTCGGTGTAGATGGGGCATCGCGTTGCGCAAGTTCAACGCCAGAGGTAATCCGAATACCCGCTTCCATCGGCGCCATGATGTAGCCTGCGTCCACATCGTGCAGGGTTCGGTTAAGTACGGCATCCCCTTGTGGATGAAAGTGCTGATGGTAGCCGCGCTCTACGCCAAGCAGCACTTTGTAACCGAGTGGCTGCAATACATCAGCGCTCCATGGCCCTGCGGTAATAACCAGGCGCGTCGCGTGCAGGGTTTGCTCACCTTCTAGAATAAACTGATCATTCTTATGTGTGACCGTGTTTATATTGGTTTGGAGTAAGGTGCCACCATCGGCAACAAACTGCTGTGCATACTCTTTAATTAGTTCCCCAGGGTTGTTCACTTGGGCGCTGTCGGTTAATAAAAAACCAGCACGGAAAATTCGATTAAGTGAGGGCTCTAAGTCGTACACCTCGTCCGCGCTAAGTGCTTCAACGCCGATACCGTATTGCTTGTAAAGCGAGCCGTCGAATCCATTAGTGTCGAAGCCTTCGGTGGTACGAAATACTTTCAGCCAACCGCGTTCGCTTAGCCGGTGCATATTGCCAGCGCGTTGCATTAAGGCTCGATGTTCATCCAAAGCGCCAGCACAGAGTTGATTCAAAGCGGCCGAAGTTTCCAGCGTGGCTTTTTTATTGGCGTGCTTTAAAAACTGCAGCAGCCAAGGAAATTCTTTTACTACATGGGCCCAGCTGTATCGCACCTGTGGGGTGTTGTTTAACAAATAATGCGGTAAAGATTTCCACAGATGGTGATTGTTATAGGGGATGAACGAGCTGGCATTGATGACCCCAGCGTTACCGAATGAGGTTTCGGATGCGGGTTTGGCTTTGTCGATGAGGGTGACTTGCCAGCCGCGTTGTTGTAAGTGAAGGGCTGTGCCTACCCCAACAGAACCTGCACCGAGTACTGTGATTGATCGTTCCATGGCTCAATGGTACCTGAGCCTTGCGGGCTTACCCACCCCGCCGAGCAAAAAACATCAGTCTTTTCCAGGCAGGGTGATAATGTTTCTAGTTGCTACAGCCCGATGCTATTCACGTCGGCCATAATGTTGTTGGCTTTCTCGCTATCAAGAATGGTCAGCAATGAATTACGCTGTAGTGTACTGGTTATTTTTTTATCGTAGCTGTACACATCATCGCGGAAGTTCAACTTTCCGTCGCTGTCCACAAACGTGGTTACGTAAATAATGTGCGAATCAATATGGCGATCTAAGTCGTATTTATTGGTTTTCTTAGAGGCCAAGAAGTGATTGGTTCGCTCCTGCGATACACCATCGATTTGCATGATTAAAGAGGCTAAACGATTTGGATCATGCAGACGAACACAGCCGTGGCTGAATGCCCGACGTTCTCGGTTAAATAGTTTCTTCGCTTGTGTGTCGTGGAAATAAATAGCGTATTTGTTAGGCATTAAAATTTTCACATCACCTAAGGCGTTATCGTCCCCAGCTTTTTGTCGGATAGTGTACGGAAATTTGTCTTGGTGATAAGCGCTAGGCTGAACCTCACTGAAAGGTACAACATAGGGTTTGCCGCCACTCCAAGCCAAAAGCTCGTAGTTGTTGCGCTGTAAGTAGCCAGGGTTTTTACGCTCTAACGGTACAAGCTCGTTGTTGGCAATACTGGCTGGTACTGTCCATGTTGGCGCTGCCACAACGTGTTTGATGGTTTCACTGAACATCGGAGTTTTGTGTTTGCGCTTACCAACCACAACGGCCATATCGGCTATTTTCTGTTCGCCGTTGTACATCCGTAAGCGAAAGTCAGGCACGTTTGCAATGACTCGTTGAAAACCTAGCTCGCGAGGCATCCAACGCCAGCGCTCCAAGCTTACGACAACGCGTGTGATGTCATCGTTCACCGAACGATTCATCGCAGCGATAGTTTTTTCGTTTAATTCACCGGTAGGGCTTATATGGTGGCGATTTTGAAATTCGATAACCGCCTCCTTGAATGATTCATCAAACGTAAAGTCCACACCAGAATCGCCGGTATAGTCACCGGTCTCCAATAAGCGAAGCTTTGCGGCGCGAACGACTTCATGTTCATCGCCCACACTTAATGAATTAACCGAAGGAACTTGGGTGCGTCCTAAGCCGGTGCTTTTTTCATGCATTAAGTTCCGCAGAACGTCTTGCAGCTGAACATAATCGTAGTGATTTGGGGCAATGTGGTTGAAGACATCGTCAATGCTACGTTCACCCGTTGCCAAGCTGTCGTAAAAGAAATTTGGCTTAATTTTGGGGGAGCTGCGAAAGTAGTTAGGCTGTACATCGCGACCCTCGACAAGGCTTGAGCCCAAATGCGCTGCCAATTTATAGAAAGCGCGGTCAAGGGTTGACTCCAATTCAGCCAGCACACGCTGTCGCTCATTCAGCGATAAGGTGCGGGTATTCGCTTGCTGGCTTAGTTCAGTAATTTTGTTTAACTGGTAATTCTCTGGATTTAAGCCGTGGTACAAGCTGTTCTGAATTTGTTGAACCAGCTGCTCCACATTTGCTGAAAGCTGACCCTGGCTATTCATCCACGGGCTATCGGCCACCTCGTAAATCACCTGCGCATCGGATGAAGCTTCGACAGTGGATGAGACGGCGGGTGTGCTGGTCAAGAGTAGGGCAGTGCAAGCTGCGGCAAGCGCACAAGCTGAGACTTTCATGTTTTTCATCGGTCTAGAACTCTTGTGGTTCTTTATCAAAAGGGCTGTCTGCGACCTCCGTGCAGTTCAGCAAGAGAACACCTATCCCCCCTTGGAACGACGCCAATCGGGAAACCTGAATCCCCTCCTTTATGACAGTGAGACGCACCCGACATTTCGATTTGGCATGCTTCTTCCTTTTGTAACTGCAACACCCTCAACCCGATGGATACCCGAGTGAAAACTTCCCGATTGAATGCTTGTTTAGCAGCCGCGGTGGCCACCGTGATGGCTGGCACAGTGCAAGCACAAGAGGTTGCCAGCATAGATGAGGCGCCCAATTTAAAGGCAAGCGCTGGCTCAGCAGGCGATGCTGGTCAGTGTTTTGCGCGCGTCAATGTGCCAGCGGTATATCGCACAGAAAGCGTCAAAACTGAGATTCGCCCGAAAATGGCGAGATTCAAAATCACACCACCTGCATTTAAGGATGCGAGCGAAACGGTTACGGTTTCACCAGCAATGATGAAAATCAAAGCGGTGCAACCTGAATTGGTGGAGAAAACCGAAAAGTTAGAAGTGATGGCCAGTACCAAATTGTGGGTTCGAGATTCACTGAAAGGTACGCAACCGCTTACCCAAGGTGAAATCGCCGACATCAAAGGCTCTGGCGTAGACATGGCGAAAGTATCTGCCGGGTCTTGCTTATATGAACACTTTGCTCCAGCGACCATTGAAGATCTTCCAACCAAAGTATTGGTCAGTGAAGCAACTGAAAAGCTCAGCGTTATCGATGCTGTACTTAAAGACGGCGTAGCAACGGTAACCACATCTCCTGCACACACCCGCATGATTGAAGTGCCACCGTCTTTCAAGAAAGGTGAAGAGAAGGTGATGGTGACACCGGCTACCAAGAAGTGGCAAACAGAATGCGGTGCGGTACAACAAGTGGACCACATGACCGGTGAAACTCTGTGCTTGGTTGATGTGTCGGCCAAGTATGAAACTGTGCCGACAGATATGGTTGATGTGCCAGCACTCATTACAAACGTTGATGAGAAGGCGGCGACTAAAACCATCAAAATCAAAACGTTGGTTAGTGATGCGAAAGAAAATCGTGTGGCTGTACCCGCCAAGTTTGACTTCATTGACCGTCAACGTGTTTCAAAGCCTGCCAGCTATTCTTGGATTGCGAAGAATGCAAAGCCAGCTTACGGGTCAGAGCCCACAGGTCGAAGTGCTTGCTTAGTTGAAACGCCAGCGAAAATGGCCGAGTACAAGCGTCAAGTGGTGAAAACTGCGGGCCGATTTGATGTTGAGAAGATTCCTGCTGAAACCACGACTGTGCAAACTAAGCAATTAGTGTCTAAAGCGATCAGTAAGCAGTACATGCAACAGCCTGAATTCAAAACGGTGAAGCGCCAGATTATGGTGAGCGACGCTAAAATTGAATGGAAGCCAGTTTTGTGTCAGGTCAATTTCTCTGAAGACATCATTGTTCAATTGCAAAAGGCGTTAACTAAGCGTGGCTATGAGCCAGGTCCTATTGATGGAATTATGGGGCGAGGTACCACCAATGCAATTCGCGCTTATCAGAAAGCGAATAAGATGGCCGATGGCGGTTTGACCATTGAGACCTTGGATAAGCTGGGCATCAAGATGTGATTGCCGAAGTAACCTAAGTTTGTGAAGTACGCAAGCGGCAGATCCGAATCAACCGGTCTGCCGTTTTTCGTTACAGTAAGTTTTTAAGCCGCTCCAGATAGGCGGTTTCGTTTGGGGCAACGCCCTGGCGTTGAGCATCCCAAAGAAATTCACCCAAGCATTCCATCATCCGATGTTCCACCTCGTGCCCGTCCTGATACTTGAGTAATAGAGATCGAGTCAGGTCACGAATTCCGTTCGGTCGATCGGTGCCCACTTGTTCTCGAAGGGCTAGGTGTAGTGACAAATGTAAGAACGGATTTTCATCGGCGTGTTCGGATGTGAAATCTTGATCTAGCACATCATCGTCTTGCAACATTAATTTGTGATACCAAGGATGCTCTTCCACTAAGTCGGCGATTTGTTTGTCCAGTGGCTGTAAAGTTTCGCCTGCCAGTCGTTTTCGCCATGCTTGACGAAACTGATCCCGCAATTGCTTCCTATCATCGCTGAATAACATTACTTAATGGTCTCGTTAGATTGACGGCTGGGATGTTTGATGAATGCATCGATTGCATTTTTGAGCGCTAACATGAAACCCAACAGGATAAATGCACCCGGTGGCAATAGGGCAATAAGCAGCGTTGTACCAAGCATTTCCCGAATAGCACCCAGAAGGATTAATACCAGCCCAAATCCTAAGCCCATTATGAGGGCATCCAGTAGCGCTTCCGGCACGCTGTGCGTGCGAGCGTAGATCTCGGCTCGCCCTAGGATCAAACAATTGGTCACGATCAATGGTAAGAATATACCCAGTGAACGATGTAATCCAGGTGCGTAGGCCGCCATCAATTGTTCAATGACCGTGACCGTGCTGGCGATGACCAAAACCGCCATGGGAATGCGCACAGTCGCCACCATATGATGCCGTAAGGCGGCGACTATGGTGTTCGAAACACAGAGGGTGAGTAACGTAGCTATGGCAAGGGCACTGCCATTGATGATGCTATTGCTCACGGCCAGCAGCGGACACAAACCCAGCAGCATAACCAGAGCGGGGTTCCTACTCCATAATCCTTCTCGCCATTGCAAGGCGCTGCCCTGACTCATTAAGCTCTTCATGTTTGTTCTTTGAAATGAAGTTTAAGCGCGTTTAAGCCTCCGTGTTCATGCCAGTCCAGCACACGATACACCGCATGAACTACGGCCCTTGGGGTAATGGTTGCCCCGGTAAACTGATCAAACGCGCCGCCGTCTTTCTTCACCGTCCACATCGGTTTTGCCAGTTTAGCCAGTGATTGGTTATCAAAATCAGTAATCCAAGCGGATTTTTCATGTTCTATGTCATCGCCTAAGCCCGGCGTTTCTCGATGCTTAATTACTCTAACGCCCAACAAGCTGTGATCAGCTCGTATAGCAATCAGTAATCGAATTTCACCGGTATAACCATCTGGGGCAATTGCGGTAATAGCGGCTCCCTGCCACTGATTATCCTTGATAAAGGGATAAACAGTTAGGGCTTCCTCGCTTCCCAACGCCTTATGCTGAAAAAGAAAGCCATTATCCACCCATTGCTCATTTTGCATTTCAGCTGGCACGATGTCACTTAAACTTGCGGCTATCCAGCGCTGTTCGCTTCGCTTAATGGAGTCCTTCGTTAACCATGACACAGTGGATAGTGCGAGCACTGCAACAACCGCGGTCACAGCCAATGGAATGCCACCGTTCACGAGCGCTTATCCAATACAAACCATCGATCCAATAGTGGGACACTGGCATTCATCAGTAATACAGCGAATGCGAAGCCTTCGGGATAGTTGGAGTGTGTGCGAAGGATCACCGACAGTAGGCCAATACTTGCGCCATACAGCAATCGTGCACGCACGCTGCTGGGCGCTGTTACTGGATCTGTGGCAACGTAGAACGCACCGAACACCATACCGCCGTACAGCATCGCTGACCAAACAGGCAATGTCGTGTTGGGGGACAGATACGATTGAACCGTCAGTGCGATGATGGCAGCGGTTAAAACAGCCACGGGTATGTGCCAACGAATAACGCCGCGTGCCAGTAAATACACCCCCCCCATTAACCAGGCAACACTGAGTTCACGCCAAGGCGATGTATGCAGGGAGTTAATACTTACGGAGGCCGACTGATTTCGAAACTCTCTTAAGCGATCTAGAGGGGTGGCTTGAGTAATGGAATCCCATGGGGCCACGCTTGGGTTGGCAAACCATTTCAAATTCCACCAATCAGCCCACACTGCAGGGGTTGTCCAGCTAACTGCCAAATTGGGGTCGAACCATAGGGTCATGGTTTTAGGAAACGATATCAGCAGCACCGCGTAGCCCACCATGGCTGGATTGAACGGATTCTGGCCTAGTCCGCCATAGACGTGTTTACCTAAAACGCTCAGAGTAACCGCACCCACAATCAATTGGCTAATGGGCAAGCTCGGAGGTATGCAAAGCGCCAGTAACCACGCGGCAAGCACGATGGAGCCATCGTTCAGTGCGGTTTTAATCGAGCGTTGTCGTAAACGCATCACAGTCGCTTCGCAAAGTACGGACGCTGCGATCAATACCACCCAATTAATCAATACCCCAGGCCCCAACCAATGCATCATCAATACGGTGCCGGGCACCAACGACAGCATCACCTGCATCATGATGGACGCTGTACTTCGCCGTGGGTATTGCCACGCTTGATAGATCGATGTGGGTTTCATGAGCCCGATCCAGGGCGTTTGTTTTTCACACGAGTTAGTGCCGCTTTTATGTCTTGTGCAGAATTCTGTCGCTGAGCGGCAGCCGCTCGCCGTGCGGCTTCTTGTTGTTCTTTCTCAATAGCTCGGCGCTGTACTCTGTTGCTGTGCTTTTCGGAAAGCAGACGAGCGACTTCTGCAGCTGCATCGCTTTGTTGTTTTTGCCGAGTGGCATCTTTGGCGAATCGAAACCAGGGTGTGAGGGGTATCGAAGCTGGACAGACGAGATCGCAGCATCCACACAGTAAGCAGGCATCTAATGAATAACGCGCAGCCGTGTCCAGCTGCTCGCTGGCTGCAGCGGCATACAATTCTTGCGGTAATAAATTCACAGGACACACCGTTGCGCATTCAGAACATCGGATGCACGCTGTGGCTTCATTCAAAGGGTGTTCTTTGCCTACGATGAGCGCATTGGTGGACGCCAACACAGGGGCATTTAACATGTCCATTGCAAAGCCACTCAAAGGGCCACCGATTCGAATGGTCTGTGTATTTGAACGCCAAGCAGCCTCTATTGCTGTGTTGTGTTCTCTAGCGAATTCAATGACCGCCTTTAAAGGGGTGCCAAAACGAACGCGTAGGTTCATGCTGTGTTGCAGTGACTGGGTGCTGATGGAAACGATTCTATCCACCGCAGCTTGGCCCATCAGTGCATCGTGAATGCTGAGCACAGTCGCGACGTTCAAACACAACACGCCCGCGTCAGTTGCGCGTTCACCTGGCTGTAATTTAATACCCGTTAACCGTTGAACCAGTGGGCTTTCCGCGCCACTGGGATAGATAGTGGGTAATTCAGTGATCTTAATGGAGGTTAAATCCGGTGTTTGATCATCACGAAGGGCGGTAATCGCTGTTTGTTTATCGTTCTCAATGGCCAGTACTGCCGAGGGTAAGCGCAACCATTGGCGGATGGCGTTACAGGCTTGTAGAACTTCACTAGGGTGCTGTTGCATTAGCGCATCATCGCAGTTGATGCCTGGCTCGCACTCCACTGCATTAATGATGAGCGTTAGGTTTTTGTGCTCATAAGCCCGACGAATTTTATTGGCCGTATTAAATGCCGCCCCGCCCAGCCCATGAATGGCCGAGTTTTCCAAACGGTTTAGTATTTCTTCCACACCAACTTGGGTGTGATCGATCACGGTGAATTGCTGAAACTCATCGCGTCCATCAGATTCCAATACCAGTGTGGGTACTTGGGTGTGAGAAGGATGTGGCCACGGGTGTTGACGAATCTCAGTAAGGGTTCCGGATGTGGGGGCCACCACCCCTGGGGCTAATTGTTCTCCTCCGAGTACGCAGTCACCGGATTTAACTTCAGGGTGTAACACGGTGCGCGAATAGTTGATTAAGGGTAAGTAGTAGCTAGGTTGTAAATCCAGTTCGTGAATTGTGGCATCGATGTGAGCATCCATAGGTGCGCTTAACGCAAGCCCACCGGGTAAGGCATGAATGGCTGAGGAGCTCATGATTGGTGTTGGGTGAGTTGCCGCGGCGCAGGATGTTGCCAAGCGGTAGCGGCGGGTTTTGCAGGTACCAATTCAATGCAATCCACTGGACAGGGTGCAATGCAGAGTTCGCAGCCGGTGCAGTCTTCTGCAATGACGGTGTGCATCTGTTTGCCACTGCCCACAATGGCATCCACAGGACACGGTGGAATGCATAGGGTGCAACCGATGCAAGCGGCTTCATCAATAAGGGCCACTTGCGCACTTTTCGTTTCCCCATGCGCTGCATTCAAAGCGATCACTTCAACGCCTAAAAGTTCTGATAACGCTTTAATCGTGTTATCACCGCCTGGGGGGCATTGATTAATGCCAGCTTCACCTTTGGCTATCGCTTCGGCGTAGGGGCGACAACCTGGGTAATCGCATTGAGCGCATTGGGTTTGTGGCAAACAGTCGTTAATCCGATCCACCAAGATGTCTTCGTGGTTTTTTGTATTCCCTAAGCGAGCTAGGCCGGTGCCTATGAAGTAACACAACCCAGCGAAGATAAGTAACCACAACAGGGCCATGTTATGTCACCCCAGCGAAGCCCATGAAGGCTAAGGAAAAGATGCCAGCAGTAATAAATGCGATAGCGGCTCCCTGAAAAGGTTTGGGAATGTCGGCCCGATCCAGTCGCTCACGCAGGGCGGCAAATAACACTAAGACTAAGGTAAAGCCTACTGCTGCTCCAAAGCCCTGCCACATCGCTGAGAATAAGGTGTTTTTATGTTGTGTGGCTAACAGCGCTACCGCTAACACCGCGCAGTTGGTCGTGATGAGGGGCAAATATAAGCCAAGTACCTGGTGCAGCAGTGGGCTGTGTCGCCGCATAACGAGCTCGGTGAATTGCACCACAACTGCGATGATGAAAATAAACCCAATGATGCGTAGGAACTCCGCATTCAAAGGAATCAGAACAAAAGTGTGCAGTAAGTGGCTTAAGGTGGCCGCCAGAGTTAACACGAACGTGGTGGCAACACCCAAGCCCAAGGCGTTGGTGATTCGGTTAGAAACACCCATGAATGGGCATAATCCTAAGAATTGCACCAACACAAAATTGTTAACGAATACAGCGCTGACCAGTATGAGCCACCACTCACTCATCAGATTATTTGACGCGCATGCCCGGCGTGGCTCCATCATCTGGCGATAGGACGAATAGCTCACTGCCCCCTGGGCCAGCGGCTAACACCATGCCTTCAGATAGGCCAAAACGCATTTTGCGAGGCTTCAAGTTTGCAATCATCACAGTGTGACGACCGATTAGGTCGGCAGGCTCATATGCAGACTTAATTCCAGCAAACACATTGCGTTGTTCTAAGCCGATGTCCAGTGTGAGCTGCAATAATTTATCAGCACCTTCTACCGGTTGAGCATCCACAATTTTTGCAATGCGAAAATCCAACTTAGCAAAGTCATCAATGTCGATGGTGTCCATGATGGGTTCCAAAGACGTATCACTTGTGGCTGTGCCTGCAGCGGCCTTGTTTGCTGCGTCTTCAGCCATTGTGGCGTCCAGTACGGCTTGAACCTGCTTTTCTTCAACTCGCATCATCATGGGTTTGTAAGCTTTGATGCCATGATTAACCAGCGGTTGCTGTAATGCTTCCAGTGTTAAGGTTGTATTTAAGAAATCTTCCGTTTTCTTTGCAAGCTCAGGAAGCACAGGCGAGAGAAACGTCATAATGATTCGAAAGTAATTCAAACCCACTGTGCAAATATCCTGCACCGTCTGTTGCTCGCCTTCTTGTTTAATCTTTACCCACGGTTCAGCATCATTAATGTAGGTGTTGGCGTGCTCTGCTAGCAGCATAATTTCACGCATCGCTTTGCCAAACTCTCGTTGTTCGTAGTAGTCACTGATGACTTGCTGTGCGCTGATCATTTGATCGTAGTGAGCTTGCAGCTGTGTTGGATATTGTTCTGACAATTGGCCATCAAATTTTTTGGTGATAAAGCCTGCGCAACGACTGGCAATGTTAACCACCTTGCCAACAAGATCTGAATTCACTCGGGTAACAAAATCTTCTAAATTTAAATTCAAATCCGTGACTGAACTGGATAGCTTGGCCGCGTAGTAGTAGCGCAAGTATTCTGGGCTCATGTGATCAAGCCAGGTGCGTGCGGTAATCGATGTACCGCGCGACTTAGACATCTTCGCTCCATCCACGGTTAGGAATCCATGACAAAACACGCCGCTGGGTTTACGAAAGCCTGCGTTCTCTAACATGGCAGGCCAGAACAGACAATGGAAGTTGGCAATGTCTTTGCCAATGAAGTGATACACCTCGTGATCACTGTCTGGCTTCCAGGTGTCCATAAAATCAAAGCCGTTTTTATCACCTAAGTGTTTGTGTGCGGCGATGTAGCCAATGGGCGCATCCAGCCAGACATAGAAATATTTACCGGGTGCATTGGGAATTTCAAAACCGAAGTAGGGCGCATTGCGTGAGATATCCCAATCTTGCAGTCCGCTGTCGAGCCATTCTTTGAGTTTATTGGCCACCTCTGTTTGTAAGGTGCCACTGGTCGTCCATTTTTTCAGCATGTCGCCAAACTGGCTTAGCGCAAAGAAATACTGCTCAGAATCTTTCATCACAGGCGCCTTGCCTGACACCTGACTGATCGGGTTTTTCAGTTCAGTGGCGTCATACGTGGCGCTGCAAATTTCGCAGTTATCGCCGTATTGATCGGCGTTGCCGCAATTGGGGCATTCGCCTTTCACATAGCGATCGGGCAAAAACATCGATTCCTGTTCGTCATACAGCTGTTTGATGGTGCGCTTGACAATGTGCCCGGCCTCGTTAAGCCGATTGTATATAAGCTCAGCCAGCTCTTTGTTTTCTTCCGAATGCGTGGTGTGGAATACATCTGGTGTTAACAAAAAGTCAGCAATATCCGCTTCATGGCTGGCTTTCACGCGCTCAATGAGGGCTTCGGGCGAGATGCCTTCGGCTTGCGCCTTGAGCATTATGGGCGTGCCGTGCGCATCATCAGCCCACACCCAAGTGCAGCGGTTACCCGCCAGGCGTTGGTAGCGCACCCAAATATCGGTTTGGATATGTTCCAGTAGGTGACCAATATGCAGCGGGCCGTTCGCGTACGGCAGTGCCGCGGTCACAAGGATCTGTCGAGTCATTGCTCATCGGTGTATAGTTAGCGGTTCGCTTTACAGTCTAACAGCCTGCCCCACTGCGAGCCACGAAACACCATGTCTGAACTGTCCAAGGACCGCGTCGAATCCATTGTCAATGAGTTTATGGATCCGCATTTAGAGCTAACCCTCGCTGAGGCGGGTGTGGTTAATTCAATAGCCGTCAATGGCGATGAGGTGGCGGTGTCTCTAACGCTTCCCTATCCGGCCGCCAAATACCAGGTCACTTTGCAGAAAGAACTGCAAGCTGCCATTGTCCAAGGCACCGGTCATGATGCGACCCAAGTCGCATTAACGGCGGATACTAAAATCATCGCGCATTCCGTGCAGCAGGGTGTTAAACGCTTAGAGAAGGTTAAAAACATTATTGCTGTGGCTTCGGGCAAAGGGGGTGTGGGTAAGAGCACAACCTCGGTCAATTTGGCCTTGGCTTTGGCGGCTGAAGGTGCCACCGTGGGCCTATTGGATGCCGACATTTACGGTCCCAGTCAGCCTCGCATGATGGGGCTGTCTGGCCAGCCTGAAAGTTCGGACGGCAAAACCATTGAGCCCATGGTGAACTACGGTGTGCAAACCATGTCGATTGGCTTCTTGATAGAAGAGGATACGCCGATGGTGTGGCGTGGGCCCATGGTGACGCAGGCCTTAGAGCAATTACTCAATGACACCAACTGGAAGGACCTGGACTACCTCTTTATTGACTTACCCCCAGGAACAGGCGACACCCAACTCACCTTGGCGCAAAAAGTCCCCGTCAGTGGAGCTGTCATAGTGACCACACCTCAAGACATTGCTTTGCTAGATGCGCGCAAAGGTTTAAAGATGTTTGAAAAAGTGGCTGTGCCTATCTTGGGAATTGTCGAGAACATGTCCACGCACATTTGCAGTTCTTGCGGTCATGAAGAATCGATATTTGGATCCGGTGGTGGCTCCCGCATGGCGGAGGAATCCAACGTGACTTTACTCGGAGCATTGCCCTTAGAAATGTCTATTCGCGAGCAGGCAGACAGTGGCAAGCCGACCGTGGTGGCAGACCCCGACAGTCGCACCTCGGAAATTTATCGCAGCATTGCCAGGAAAGCGGCAGCGCGGTTGTCGAAACAAGCGAAAGATTACTCGGCCAGTTTCCCAAAAATTGTTATTCAAAATACGTAACGAATTTTACCTCTAGCCTTTTTTGTAATAACTCTTCGCAAGCGTTTGCGACATGAAAAAATAACGAGACACGTCAATGAGTATCAAGTCCGATAATTGGATTCGGCGTATGGCCAGTAGCGACAGCATGATTGAGCCGTTTGAAGCAGGCCAGGTTCGAGTGGACGCCAACAACGAGCGTATTGTGTCGTACGGCACATCCAGCTATGGTTATGATGTGCGTTGTGCGGATGAATTTAAAATATTTACCAACATTAATCATGCGGTGGTTGATCCCAAAGCGTTCGATTTAGATAGCTTTGTTGATTTGAAGTCAGACACTTGCATCATTCCACCGAATTCTTTTGCTTTGGCGCGCACCGTTGAATATTTTCGAATTCCCCGGAACGTATTAACGGTTTGCTTAGGTAAAAGCACCTACGCACGTTGTGGCATCATTGTTAATGTCACACCCCTTGAGCCTGAGTGGGAAGGGCACGTTACGTTAGAATTTTCAAATACAACCCCATTGCCGGCGAAAATTTACGCCAACGAAGGCGTGGCTCAAATGTTATTTTTTGAAAGTGACGAAGTATGCGACACCTCATACAAAGATCGGGGTGGTAAGTATCAAGGGCAAACTGGTGTGACGTTGCCAAAAACGTAACGCGTGTTGTTAGGAAGGGCTATGACGAATAAAAAATCCGACGCGGCTCCTCCTTCCTCGTTAAAGCCCGACCTACATCACCAAGATGAGCCGGGCCATGAACACAGTCATGACCATGACCATTCGCATCTGGATGAAACTGCAATAAGAGTACGCAGTTTGCAATCACTTCTAGTGGCGAAGGGGTATATCGATCCGGCGGCGTTAAATGAAATCATTGACACCTACGAAACACAAGTGGGCCCACGCAATGGTGCCCAAGTGGTGGCTAAAGCTTGGAGTGATCCTAAATATCTAGCGTGGTTGAAACAAGATGCCAGTGCCGCGATTAATTCATTGGGATTCAGTGGCCGCCAAGGCGAGCATATGGTGGTTGTGGAGAACACACCTGATGTTCATAACATTGTGGTGTGCACCTTATGTTCTTGTTACCCGTGGCCGGTTTTGGGTCTACCGCCCAGTTGGTATAAATCAGCGCCCTATCGCTCGCGTGTGGTGGAGGACCCTGTCTCGGTACTTAAAGAATTCGGCGTGACTTTGCCAAATCATAAAAGCATCTCGGTCTGGGACTCCACCGCTGAGGTGAGATATTTGGTTATTCCAGAACGCCCCATAGGAACTGAACACTTTACGCAAGAGCAATTACAAGACTTAGTGACGCGGGATTCCATGATCGGTACTGGGCTGGCACTAGTCCCTGGCAACCCACCATTGAATCCAGTGTCTGTTTGAGCATGAACGGCGTTCACGACATGGGGGGTGTGGCAGGTTTTGGCCCGGTTGCACCCGACACCGATGGGCCCATATTTCATGCTGATTGGGAGCGCGATGTCTTAGCGATGACATTAGCAATGGGTGCACGTGGCTTGTGGAACTTGGATGAATCACGCTCTGCTAGAGAATCTATTCCACCTAAGGATTATCTCTCTATCGGCTATTACCGAATATGGTTGCAAGCCTTGGAAAGGTTATTGGAGAAATACCGGATTTGCTCTGCGAAGGAATTAGCGCAGTTTATGGAATCTGGTTTGGTGACGGACGCCACGGTGGACTGCCCCAAACCGGTGTTGACGGCCGATCGAGTCAGCGCGGCTTTGGCTGCAGGCTCCCCAGTGACTAGAAAGCCTGTGGTGCCTGCGAGTTTCCACGTTGGCCAGCCCGTGCGTGTAAAGCTGGCAACGCACACAGGCCACACCCGTTCGCCGCAATACATCCAGGGCCATCTGGGTGAGATTTATTCGGTACACGGCGCTCATGTGTTTGCCGATAGTCATGCCTGTGGAGCTGGAGAGAATCCGCAGTGGCTCTATAACGTGCGCTTTAGCGCTACAGAACTCTGGGGAGAAGGCCAATCCAGCGCACGTTGGATTCATGTCGATTGCTGGGAGCCCTATCTGGAATCACATCAGGAGCTGAATGGATGACCCAGAATCGGTCAAAGCAGGCCACCCAAGCAGCTCTTGAAGCCATACCGTCCATCCCTTCTGATGCGGATCAGCCTGTTTTCCAGGCACCTTGGGAGGCAGAAGCTTTCGCCATGGTATTGGCACTGCACCAAGCCGGCTTATTCTCTTGGACCGAGTGGGCCAAGACCCTGTCGAATTCGATTGATCAGGCGCAGAGCCTAGGTGACCCCGACTTAGGGGATACCTATTACCTGCACTGGTTGAATGCTTTGGAGGCCCTGGTCACGGCCAAGGGGTTGGGTGAACCCTTAGTTTTAAAAGCATTGGCAGATGCATGGCGTGAAGCCGCTGCATCAACCCCACACGGTCAACCTATCGAGCTAGAGCCAAACACCTTGGCGCATTTGATCAAATGAGATTTGCGGATAGGCCTGAAATTTGGAAGAATCAGGGGTAGTAGAAGATAAGAGGTGCCACATGATAGACAGCGAAGGGTTTCGTCTGAATGTGGGCATCATTCTCAGTAATGACCGTGGCAAGGTTTTTTGGGCGCGACGCATTGGGCAGGATGCTTGGCAGTTTCCACAAGGCGGCATAGATCGCGAGGAAACGGCCGAAGACGCGATGTATCGCGAGCTCAGGGAAGAAACCGGGCTTGAGCCACAGCACGTGAAAGTGTTGGGATGTACCGAAGACTGGTTGCGATATCGTTTGCCAAAACGCTATGTGCGTAAGAATCAAACGCCCATGTGTATTGGTCAGAAACAAATTTGGTACATGTTGAGAATGGTTGCCGACGAACAGGCGTTTGATTTAGGTTGTTGCGAAAAGCCAGAATTTGATAACTGGCAATGGGTAGATTATTGGGAGCCGTCGAAGAGAGTCATTTTCTTCAAACGGAAAGTTTACAAAAAAGCCTTGTCCGAATTGGAACCACTACTACAGCTTGCGTAATGCAGGCTGTAGTTCTCTTGGGCCTAGCGCTTTAGATGGGCCGCACAATCACCAAAATGGTGATTCCAAACAGCATCAGCACCGGCACTTCATTAAACCATCGGTACCAGATGTGGCTGCGCTTGTTCTTGTCTTGACGAAATTGAATCATCAACCACCAACACCACGCGTGGTAAATCATCAGCGCCGCCACCAAAACCAGTTTGGCGATGAACCAAGTTTGCTGAATATAGCTGGGTAGCCAAAGCAACAGCAAGGCAACGCCAAACACAAGGGTCAATACAGCACCCATTGTGGCGATGGCGAACAGCTTCCTCTCCATGACTTTGAACGTATCGATGGTCGTCGAATCGCTGGTACTGGCGTGGTAGACGAATAATCGCGGTAGATAAAACAACCCGGCGAACCAGGTCACCATGAATATGACGTGAAGCGCTTTTACCCAAAGCATACGGTGCTTCCTAAAAACCAAAATCAGATATGTGTCACAAAAATTGGTGCGTTGCGACCTCGATTTGAATGATACCTGGGTCCAATGGAAGAGTGAGCCAGTGCGCAAAGTGTGTGTGCGCCGTTCTTCAATTCCTTCAGCTTTTGGGAACCGGGCCGACATTTTCTTCAGCATTCGTTGGTCTTGCGAAGACTGGAGCAAGTGGTATGAACAAATGGCTATTGAGCCTTCTATTGATCATGAGCGGGATAACTATGCCCGCGATGGCTCAAGAATCTAATGTGTACTACGGCTTGGGCTTCACCGATGGCAGCATTCAGGTGCCCGGCAATGGTTCACGCAGCTTGGGAACGGTGGCCGCCACGGTGGGCACTCAATTAACCGACCGTATCGGACTGGAGTTGGCCTTCGGCGCGGGTTCTGATGATCCTGGCAGCATTTTCAGCGAACCGCTCATTCAGTACCAGGCCGGATTGGTGCGCTTAAGTCACGGTTGGTCAAATAAGGAGGTGTATTTCTTATTTGGTCATGCTCGTTTGGATGTCGATAGTCGCTTAAACCCAGTCAATGGCGGCAACGCTTGGGGTTTAGGGATCAATTTATTTGGTAGTAAGAATACTGCGATTAATGCGCATGTACTGAATATGGGCAGCGGTGCATTGACCTCGGCCGGTATTGGAATTCAATACTTTGTCGGAGGTGTCCGATGAAGACCCCTAGTCACAGGAATGGCTCTATGCAAACCACACGACTTATCACCTGCATGACCTTGGCAGCCGTGTTAGCCATAGGTTGCGGAACGCGAGATGGTGAATTGCAGGGCGGCGGCGCGGCAAGTTATAACGCCATCGGCCAAAACACCAACGAAAACTTAGGACCAGAATTAGGAGCTGCCTTACCCGAAGAAGTTAACGTGAGAGTGATCAGCGACAAAGATTCCATTTTAACCGGTAGCACGGAACCTGCGACCATTACCGCTTACATCACTAACGATGCCAATGGCCCGGTAGAAAACACGGCTGTTGGCATATCATCAGACGGTGGCTTGTTGCAAAACATCACCGCAGAGTCAGATGCCAACGGTGAAGCAGGTGCCACACTCGCTCTGGCTAAAGACTTTCGAAATCAAGAAATCACCATTCAAGTGAATGCCAACGGTTCCATTGGCACGGCGGTTGTACAAGCCACAGGCACAGCGATCGATTTTGCAGGATCGCTCGATTTATCGATAGGTTCTGACGCAGAACTTACCGCCCGTCTTACCTCTGGTGTGGGCGAGCCGATTCCGAATGAGCCGGTTATTATTTCATCGGGCGTTGGTCATGACATAACGGCTGAGTCTCTGAACACCGATATCGATGGGGTTGTGGAATTCACCGTATTGGAGTTAACGCAGAGCGATACCATCACTATGACGGCACTGGAAGGCACCGTAATCGGTAATGCTGACATTAGCGTTGTGACCGATCTATTAACGTTATCGGGCATCGAAGAAGAGCAAGAGATTCCGGTTGGACAAACCACCGACGTGGTTGTGATTTGGTCGTCTAGTGGTGAGCCCATTACCGGTGAATACGTTCGAGCATCACTCACAGCTGGTCAGTTACTATCGTCGAGTGAAGTGCGTACCAATGCGGCGGGTGAAGCCCGATTTACATTGGTGTCTAGTAGTGCTGGGCCTGCGACATTAACCGTTGGAGCTGCGGATGGTTCTTTGGAAACCGACGTTAAAGTGGAATTCATTGCCACCGTGCCTGCGAATTTAAGCATTGATAGCTCATCCTCGCGCATTCCAACACTGGCCACCAGTTCTATCACAGCGATCGTAACGGATGCCAACGCTAACCCAGTTAAGAATCAGGAAGTGAGCTTTTCCAGTACTAATTTATATGGCGGTCAGCTCAGTCCTGCGTCCGCTATCACCAATAGTGATGGTGAAGCGTCGGTGACTTTTACCGCAGGCGGTTCAGCCACACAGTTTGAAGAGCTGAACATTGCCGCGCAAATTGTTGGAACTTCGGTTTCGAACAACACCAAACTTACGGTGGTAGAGCGCGTGTTGAATGTGACCATTGGAACATCTAATGAAATCTCTGAACGGGCTTTGGGCACGCAGTTTGGCATGCCGTTCGTGGTTCAGGTTGCCGACGGTGGTGGCGCGCCTTTAGAAGGGGCGACGGTTGAACTCTCTGTCAAGCCACTGGCTTACCGAAAGGGCTATTTAGAGCTTGTTGATGAAGACGGTATGGTTGAAAGTATGGTGGCCACGGATTGGTCAGCGGACCGCTGGGTACTTCAATATGTGGCTTGCGCATCTGAAGATGACAATGGCAATCGAATACTCGATGCCGGCGAAGACAACAACAATAACGGCATATTGGATCCGCAAGATCCGTCGTTGCTTGCTCCAGTGGATGATTCGGCAGGGTTTGCCACTCTAGAAGGCGGCACCTTGGTCACTGATTCACGCGGCACAGGACTGTTGGAGTTGCTGTACCCCGCTAGCAGCGCCTTGTGGGCTCGTGTGGAAATCGTTGCTCGGGCTCAGGCTTTGGGTGCTGAAGCCGAAGCCACGTACCAAACCTCATTACCGATGTTGGCAGTCGATGCGAATAACACAAACGCAACGCCTCCAAATTTACTCAGTCCTTATGGGACTGATTTGAACTGTTCCAATGACAATTGAGAACAACCACTCATTCTGATGGCTGAGCTGGCTTAACTTTTGTGTGAACTGTCCGCCAAATGTAACAGTGTTCTGTGCAAATGGACCGCAATGATAGATTTATGGGGCGATAAAACGTGCTGAAAAAAGATAATTCACCATCGGCATCCAATTCCGATGAGAACCACGATCTGCTGCTGAAGGCGGCCAGTTCGGTCTCGCCCGTGAATGAGTTAAACGAAGCTAATCAAGCCGCCTTGTGCAAGACTGCGAAGGTCGTGCATGTACAAAGGAATGATCAGCTACAACCTGAAGCTGCGAATCGTTGGTTAATGTACTTGGTTGAAGGCTCATTGCAACTGTTCAACGGTAAGGAAGAAGTCGGCTCTATTTCGGCACGAACATCAGAATCAGCTCAACCGCTGTTTCAAGACAAAACCGCTTACACCATGGCGAAAACATCCGCTGTCGCCAAGGTGGTGAAGTTTGGTCGTGAACAACTCAATATTCTGCTCAGTGAACAACAGAAGAACGCCATTCATGTTGTGGATGTACACACGTCTGAACACGATAATGTGCTGTTGGATGACATCATTCAAAGCATGCGTACCAATAAACTGCAGTTGGCCACCTACGGCGATGCAGCGAGAAAAATTTTAGTCAATGTGGACGGAATCACTGCAGTTCCTGAACTGGCAGAAGTCATACTCACAGATCCTGGCCTAACGGCACACGTGCTTCGTATCACTAACCGCTCAGATGCCGGTGGCTCAGACGCCGCTCACAGTGTTCGAGGAGCTATTTCGCGCTTGGGTGTGGAAGACACTAAATTGAATATGATCGACTTACTCAAGAACAATACAATCGTTCCGGCAAATGAAGCGATTGCCAAACGTTATAAGCGATACATCCAACGAACCACCCTATCAGCGGCTATCGCACAAGTGCTAGCAGGTTCAGTACCTGAGTTAAAAGGTGAGCAGGCTGCATTGGTTGCGATGATGTCCGATATTGGTGAGTTGCTAGTGCTGACTCACGCGAATAAATTTGCTGACCAATTTGCTGATGATGCGACCTTGGTGTCTTCAATTGAAAGCCTGCGAGCCATCATGAACGGTTGGGTGTTGTCGGTTTGGGAATTTCCTGAAGAATATATTGACGCGAGCTACAAGGCTCGTGATTGGTATCGAAACCACAGCGGCGAGATCACCTACACCGATCTAGTCACCGCTTCTTTGCTGATTATCCAAGCCGAAATGCCTGAGTCAGAACACAGTTCAATTCCAAGTGTTGATAATTTGTTACTGGCGCGCCGCTTACAGCAAGCCGGCATTGATTTAAAGTCTCCAGGCGATATCGTACGAGCTGCCACTTCCAAAATAGTGACGACGCAGCAAATGCTGAAAGCCGGTTAGCCTTCGCCAACCCACACTTTCGAAAGTGACACCAAAACGACGCTTGCCATAGCGTCGTTTTTTTTTGCTCGAAAAAAACCTTTTAGCCAAATATTTGGCGGCAGCAGTTGGCTTATTTGATTAAATAAGCCTCGGCGGCTCACATCGAATGACATGAAGAATGCCAAATTAAAATGCACAATATTGCCTAATTGGTGAAATATAGCGATAGTGATGCGGGAAATTCAGATCATGCACTAAACTAATTGCTCAACAGGATGGGTGTTCACTATCTTTCACACCTTGTGTTGATACTTACCTACGATAATCTATCCACGTGGTAAAGATTACACAACTCAACATACGTCGGTTATCGCCAAATTGGCGATCTCAATCGAACTGTGTGTGAAAATTTTTTGTTTCAACTAGATATCTGTTTCAACAAGCAAGGATTAAATTACCGATGAAAGTACACAACAAACTCATAGCGGAATTTATCGGAACGTTTTGGCTGGTGCTTGGTGGTTGTGGAACCGCTATGATTGCCAACACGTTCGGTGTAGAGAACGGCGTGAACATTGGTTTGCTCGGTGTTTCATTTGCATTTGGTTTGACCGTTCTGACGATGGCCTATGCGGTAGGCCCAGTATCCGGTGGTCACTTCAATCCAGCCGTATCTATTGGTCTCATGGTCGGCGGACGATTTTCAGCTGGCCAATTAGTGCCTTACATCATCGCGCAAGTATTAGGTGCAATCGCTGCAGCTGCCGTTCTTGCCCTTATTCTGCAAGGCAATGGTTCGGAAATCGGTACATTAGCTTCAAATGGGTATGGCGAAGCATCACCTGGTGGATATAACCTGTTGGCGGTTGTTGTCACTGAGATTGTCATGACTGCAGCTTTCTTGTTCATCATTTTAGGTGCAACGGATGAGCGCGCTGGCACAGCAGCTGGTTTTGCTCCTATCGCGATTGGCTTAGGCTTAACACTGATCCACTTGATCTCTATCCCCGTGTCTAACACGTCTGTTAACCCGGCTCGAAGCACTGGTCCTGCGTTGATTTCAATGGATTCAACTGCTCTGATGCAATTGCCTGTTTTCTGGATTGCCCCTATTGTTGGTGCCATCCTGGGTGCGGTTTTATACAAACTGACACTGGCTGGTGGTAAATTCGACGCTGAGGCGTAAGTTACGTAAGTTATAAGAATAGGTGGGTCAGTTGGTGAAACGCCAACTAGGCTAGCCCTAGTAATAAGTAATTTGAAAAGGAGCGGTTAACCGCTCCTTTTTTTATGGCCTAGTGAAAGTTATCCGCTCTTCTAAGGAGTGAATAAACAGCCGCTGCTCCTCTGTATCGGGAATGGCCCTAGCACGGGATTCGCTGACCATTGCAATGGCTTCGCTAGCCGTCATGCCTTCGAACATCAAAAGCGCGCTTGCAGCCATACCCGATCTACCGATTCCAGCCCGACAGTGAATAACCACATTTGCACCTTGCCTTGCCAATGCATGAACACTGGCCATACTTGCCAAGAAAGCCGTTACATCGACGGGTAATGTGAAATCTTTGATGGGCTGATGCATAAAAATCATATTGTGTTCTGAGCACCAATTTGCTTCTTCAGACAAGCCGAGTTCCTTAGCCTCAGAGGCTTCAAGCAACGACACCAAATGCGTGGTGCCTAATGCCGCGATGGCGGCAAATACCGCGGCAGGGTTTTGTTGCGTATCGGGCCGAGGCATGATGGTTAGAAAGCCTTGGCCAATGGATTGAATGGGATAGGCTTTAAGTGTCATGTTTGCAGGCTAGGCTATCAATGAGTTTATAGGTGATACTTACCCAAGCCTATTGAAACTTGCCGAAATTTTGTGTTCGCCATGAGTACAACGGTTAAGCCGCTAAGTTAGATAGTGATTTAACGCCGAGAAAGTGGCGCGTCATGAATAAGCTGGGTATAGCTGGCACTAACTTGACGCGTAAAAGGGTTGCCTAGGCTCTAATTTCGTCTGAAATTTGTAGGCTAGTCCTATTGGTTAGAGGCATTATAAATCCACCCAAACGGTGGTTCACCGACTTGATTATCGAATCTTCGCGGTGATTGGGTTGTAATTCTGTGAAATCCATCTCAATTACTCCTGCCTTGGTTACCACGAGTTTAATTCATTCGCTCTTGCTCAAGAGCGGCGCTTTGACAAATCGATTCGATTCAGCAAAGTGTTTACGAAAATCCGGTTTCTGGCCTATTGCTTGAAGTGAATGTTCTCAATTGATGAGCGTGCGTGCGCATTTGATAGCGCTCGTGTGCATGACAGGCAATGGGGACGTGAGTCTAAATTTCTTTGCAACAGGACGATGTAAGCCAATTTTGTTAGTGCTTTTTGCACTGACAATTTTCGTCCTGTCTGCGGAAAAGGCTAGAGCCCTAGTTATCACACCCTATTTTGAGTCGGTGCTTGTGCCTAGTGTTTCTACTACCTGGACAACGGTTTCATTGGATAACTCCTACACCAATGCTATCGCCGTTTGTACCTACGTGTTGGATTCCTTTGTCGGTACTGCCCCGAACTACACCAATCCACCTGCCGTTACCCGCATCCGAAATATTGGCGCATCTTCTTTTGACTTGAGAATTCAAGGTTGGGAAGACTCGGCAGCCACTCCAGGTGATGTGCATTGCATGGTAATGGAAGAAGGTGCGCATACGTTGCCTGATGGCAGATTAGTGGAAGCGCACAGTGTTCTGTCGGATCAAACCAGTGGGCAGTACAGCACGGATGGGGCGTGGAACCAGACGTTATTGGAGGATGTAAGCGCCAGTATTGTTCACACCTATACAAGTCCCGTTGTCGTTGGCCAAGTGATGAGTTTTAACGACGCGAAAGCCAGTGTGATTTACGTCACCGATTGTGATGCTCGACAAAATCATCCCTTCCAGTCGGGTATGGCTGATGGAATTTGTGTTGGCAAACACATCGGCATGATTCCTGGCTCCCGCGCTTCAGAAACTGTTGGTTACATCGTGGGAGAGAGTGGCAGCGGTACGATCAATAACGTGTTTTACGAACTCGCGTTGGGTGCTGACACCGTCGCTGGCAATAGTGGTTCTAATGCAGGTTACTCGTACGGTCTATCGAATCACCACACCATGGCCGTTCTCACTCAAGCGGCTGAAGATGGTGGCAATGGTTCTTGGGCAGCCCTTTATGGGGGTACGCCTCTAACGGCGAATGCATTGTCACTAGTCGTTGATGAAGAGGTCTTTGCAGGCGATGTATCCCGCGGGCACACGCGTGAGCCTGTGTACTACTGGGCCTTTGCTGGCGCGGAGATTACGCTTGTTAAACAATTAATTAATGATGATGGTGGTACCGCGACACTGTCAGATTTTACTCTCACTGCTACGGGTCCGAACACCATAGCGGGTGTGAGCGGCACCGCATCCGTTACCAAAGCGGTGGTGCAGCCAGGCACCTATTTAATTTCAGAAACTACGGTTCCAGGCTACACCGCGAGCAGTTGGGTTTGTGTCGGTGCTAGTGCTGTATCTGGTAACAAAATAGATTTGCAGGGTGGGGATCATGCGGTTTGCACCATTTCGAATGATGATGAAAAGTTTTCAACACTCACTCTAGTTAAGGATCTCACCAACAATGCGGGTGGGACTGCGGTGGATACGGATTTTATTCTTAACTTTTCCGGTAGTGGATTGTCTGGAAGCGGTGTTACAGGCGATGCTGCTATTACTGCCGTATCCGTACCTCCTGGCTCATACAACCTGACCGAAACTAACCTGCCAGGCTACCTCCTTGCTGGAATCAAGTGTGACGGCACTGATTCTGATGGCAGTGATGGAGTGGATATTCAGCCAGGCGAAAAAGTGACTTGTTATTTTGTTAATGATGATCAGGGTGTGGATTTACAAATCACCAAATCGGTAAACGAAACCTCGCCGAGTATTGGCGACACCTTAAATTTTACGTTATTGATTACCAATACCGGCCCTGATACGGCCACCAACTTATCTGTTCTAGATCCAATTCCAGCGGGCTTTAGTTATGTCGCAGCTTCAATGACTGGCGGCGATGCTCAGGATGACAGCTCCCCAACAGGCGCAGGCTTGGATTGGACCATAAATTCTCTTGCCTCCGGTTCGTCGACGTCGCTGACGTTTCAAGCAACCGTTTTGGCGCCTTAGTTTTAGGTTTAACTTATGCAAAATAGTAAATTTGAACGAGTACTATCACGACTGCATGGGAGCTCATGGCGAGTTCGAAGTGCGGTATTAATAGTGGGTGTATCGATACCGTTGACCGCTTGGTCCTTGAGCTTATCGGACTATTTAAACCAATCGACTGTGGTGTCATCCACCTCTCAATTTGAGGCGGATACCACCAACAATGTTGGTTCCGTGCAAATTATCCCTAATGCAGAATTGATCGTGGTTAAGCAGGTGGTCAATGATGATGGTGGCGATGGTGTGCTCGCCGATTTCTCGGTGCAAACAAGCGCTGGGACCTTATCATTCGATACCGGTGCGCAAGTGGGGGCTACCACGACCTATACCTCAGATACGATCTACGTTCCACCCGGCTCCTATACATTGAGTGAGCTGGATGTGGACGGCTATACGGAAGGTACCTGGAGTTGTACGGTAGGCGCGGTAGGCAGCAGTACGTTTAATACCGGCTCGGTAACCTTGGCGTTTGGAGAGCAAACCGTTTGTACCATTGTCAATGATGACATAGCGCCAACATTGACATTGGCGAAAACGGTTATCAATGATGATGGCGGTTTGCTCACAGATGCAGACTTTTCCCTAACGGTTGATTCAACCGCTGTGACCAGTGGTGTACCTATCACGGTCGTTGCAAATACCGCCATTACCATCAGTGAGTCCGATGTGGATGGATACACAGAAGGAACTTGGGCTTGTACTGATGCAAATAATTTAACCACCACATTACCTACAAATGGTTTGGCGACAGGCGAAGTCATAGAGCTTGAAGCAGGCTCTGATGTGACATGTGAAATTACTAACGATGACATCGCGCCTATTTTGACGTTAACTAAAACATTGATTAACGATGACGGTGGTTTGAAAACTCTAGCGGATTTTAATCTAGCAATTGGCGGTTCGGTGGTGGCTGATAGTGCGCCTAATACTGTGCTAGCAAACACTCCGTTAACGATCTCGGAACTGGATTTGCCCGGTTACACCGAAGGAACCTGGAGTTGTACAGATGCGAACAATCTAACGTCAGTACTGCCTACCAGTGGACTGGCCACAGGTGAGCCAGTAACTTTATTACCGGGCAGTGACGTCCTGTGTGAGATTTCCAATGATGATATCGCACCCACTTTGTCTTTGACTAAGACAATAATTAATGATGATGGAGGCGACTTAAGCGTTGCTGACTTCAATCTATCCATTGATGGTACAGGTGTCACCAATGGCGCTGCGAATACGGTTATGGCGAACAACGTTATAACCATAAGTGAATTAGATTTGCCAGGTTATACCGAAGGCACATGGGAATGTACAGATTCGGCTAACTTAACAACCACACTGCCTACGGCAGGTTTGGCAACGGGTGAGCCTATTACGCTATTACCTGGCTCCGTAGTTGATTGTGCGATCACCAATGACGATATAGGTCCGACCCTAGTATTGACTAAAAATGTGGTGAATGACAATGGTGGCGATAAGCTGCTTAGTGACTTTGATATTGCGATAGATGGCGTGGTTGTGACTTCAGGTGCAATCAATGCGGTTGCGGCCAATACCGATGTCGTTATTTCAGAATTAGATTTGCCAGGGTATACCGCAGGTACTTGGGAATGTACGGACTCTGAAACATTAACCAGTGGATTACCAGTCGCAGGTGTTGCCACCGGTGAAACCTTTCAATTAAAACAAGGTTCAAAAGTCACGTGCGAAATCACCAACGATGATATCGCGCCAACTTTGACATTGGTTAAAACCGTTGTTAATGATAACGGTGGTGATAAGGTAATTGATGATTTCAATATATCCATAGATGGTATTGAAGTGGCCAGTGGTGCATCTGTTCCGGTAACGGCCAACGCGGTAATCAATATCAGTGAGTTGGATTTGGTTCAATACGCAGAAGGTGTTTGGGCTTGTACTGATGCCAATAACCTAACCACTGTGTTGCCAACTGCCGGAACTGCTACCAGTACTGATTTAACGCTATTGCCTGGTTCTGATGTGACCTGTGAGATTACCAATAATGATTTGGGAATTGATTTAACAATCGCTAAATCGGTTGATGATGCCGCACCAAACATTGGGCAAACCATAACCTTCTCGCTAGAAGTGTCAAACGCAGGGCCTGATTTGGCTACCAATGTAACGGTCACGGATCCGGTGCCGGCTGGTTTTACTTATGTCGGCGCTACTATGGGTGGTGGTGATGCCACGGATGAAAGCGATCCAACCGGTGCTGGTTTGACTTGGACGATTAACTCCGTTCCGGTGGGTTCGCCTGTTGTGCTGACGTTCCAGGCGATTGTGAACGCACCGTAAATCGGATCGTTAGCAATCTGCTAAGCCAATGTTAAATCATCTTCTGCTGAAGTATCTGCACATAACGGCAGCCCTGTTCTTAGGATCAGGGCTGGCGTCGGTGTATGCGCTTACAGAAGATGACTTTACCAATACTGGCGTTGTATTGTCAGCACCTACCCAGTTTGAGAATAACAACTCGAACAACGCAGGGACGGTGCTAGTTCAGCCCAAAGGTTTGACAATTGAAAAAGTGGCGGATGCCTCGTTACTGTCCACCCCAACCCAAGCCGGTGAGGTCATTAACTACACCATCACCTTAGACAATATTGGGCTTTTGGCATTAACGAATGTTGTACTAAGCGATTCGATTATACCAGCAGCGGATCTAAATCTCGTTTCAGGAGATACCAATTCAGACAATATTCTTGATGGTGATGAGACCTGGATATTTACGGGAGCCTACGCCGTAAAACAAACGGACATTGATACATTTGGTGGTGGTGATGGAGATATTGATAACACCGTTAGAGTCAACACAGATCAATTGGATGAACTAGAAGACTCAGCGGAAGTACCGATTACCCAGGCACCTGAATTTACTGTTACAAAGACAGTCGATAAAACATCAATCACTACGCCAACGGTGTTGAGATACACCATTGAAGTGGTGAACACTGGTAATCAATCATTAACCGGTATCTCATTGAGCGATACCTTGCCCGACGGGTCATTGGGTACTTTGATTGGTCCTGCAACTGATACGGGAATCGCGAATGCGATTGATGTTGGGGAGACATGGACCTACACAGTAACCTATGGGGCCACTCAAGCCGATATCGACTCTGGTTTGACCTTAACCAATTCTGTTGCTGTTACCACTGCAGAGACCGGTCCTGACACTGTTGAAGATGCCGCGCAAACAACGATTGCTAAAACTCCAAATTTACAGATTAGCAAATCGGTTGATAACACCAGTATTTCTGTACCGGGATTGTTGAGCTATACCGTAACGCTTCTAAACAACGGCAACGTAACTCTAAACAATGTGGCGGTGGCGGATGTTATGCCAGATAGTACGGCCGGTGTTTTGGTCGGGCCGACAACCGATACGGGTACAAGCGGTGCGTTGGATGTGGGTGAAACATGGACCTACACAGCCACATACAATGCTAACCAAAGCCACATTGATGCGGGTGCAGATTTAATTAATACCGTTTCAACGACGACTGATGAAACGGATCAAACGGTGTTTAGTGATATCGCCGTTACGTCGATTCTGTCTGAACCCAATATGATCGTTCAAAAGAGTGTAGACAAAGCCTCATTGAACGCACCGGGTGTCCTGAATTATTCCATTATTGTTGAAAACACCGGTAACCAGACTTTATCCAATGTAGTCCCTATCGATACTTTGCCGGATGGATCCATCGCAGCGCTTGTTGGTCCCTTGAATGATACGGGCTTGGCGGGACAACTCGATGTAGGTGAGTCTTGGGAATACACGGCCACTTACAACGTATCTCAATTGCAAATTGATCAAGGCTTGACGCTAGAGAATGCCGTTGACGTCACCAGCGATGAGACGGCTGGCCAAATTTTTAGCGACACGGTGCAAACGGTACTGACTCGATCTCCAGCATTCACCGTTGAAAAACTCGTGGATCAAAGCATCGCTTCGGAACCTGGGTTGTTAACTTACGAAATTACCGTCACCAATACCGGTAATACATCACTGACTGATGTGCAGTTAGATGACACCTTGCCCGATGGCTCCACGGCTTTACTAACTGGGCCAATCTTGGATGCAGGTGCCTTGAATGTACTAGACGTGAATGAAAGTTGGACATTTATTGGTGAATACAACGTAACACAGGATGATGTGGATGCCGGGATATCTCTAACCAATACGGTAACTGTCAATACCGCAGAAGCCGGTGGGCAAAGTGATGATGCCACCACCACCCTGAATCAAGCGCCTGGAATCAGTTTAGTTAAGTCGGTACAGCAAACTGACTTTACCGCAGTGGATGATGTGTTGGAATACACCTTAGTGGTAACCAACACAGGCAACGTGGTGCTTAGCGATGTTGTGGTGGTGGATTCCTTTGCCGATACCGGCTCAGTGAGTTGTGCCGAGGCCATGCCTTTCATATTGCAACCAGCAGAAACACAGGTGTGTAACGCAACTCGTACGGTTACAGCTGCAGATATTGCTTTAACAGAAATCCCTAACCAAGCCAGTGTCAGTGGACTCGATCCACTAGGTACTACCATTGAAGAAGAGAGTAATCCAGTGCTTGTGCCTATGTTGCGATTACCGCCACTTGCAACGGATGATCTCTTCGTATCCCCGGTTAGTGCGGTACCTGTTACGTTAGACGGTGCCACGGATGATTCTGATGCAAACAATGATCTCGATCCAACCAGTCTGAATTTTGTATCTGGGAATGCAACGGATGTGGATGGCGATGGTGACAACGATCTGTTGGTTGTTACGGGAGAGGGGACTTGGTTAGTGGACGATGTGGTTGGCACCGTTACGTTTACTCCAGTGCCTGGATTCACCGCAGACCCTACACCGATCGTATATACGATAAATGATGCAACGGGGTTGGTTTCAAATGAAGCCACCTTAAGCATTGAATACCCACAAACGGCACCGATTGCTGAAAACGATTATAAGCAAAACTCACAAACACCGAGTCCAACGAATACCACATCCCTGAATTTGTTGGCCGACAACGGTAGTGGCGTGGACCGTGACCCCGAGAACGACATCGATGTTACATCCATAAATTTTGTTAACGCCGCGGCAATTGACAGTGATGGTGATGGTGACAACGACACCTTGATTGTTCCAGGTGAAGGTTTATGGGTTGTGGATAACCTAACCGGTGACGTTACGTTTACGCCTCAGGCCGGATTCCTAGGCGACCCAACACCGATTGCATACACCATTTCTGATGTTAACGAATTAGTGTCGAACGAGGCACTCATTACTATCGACTACCCTCAAACCGCGCCTGTTGCGGAAGATGATGAAAAACTCAATCAACCCTTGGGTGAGCCGGTCACTTTATCTGTATTGGACAACGATTCGGATCCTGAGAACAATCTCGATCCCGCAACCGTTCGATTGATTGATCCTGCGAGTGGGGATGCTGTTGTCAGTCTGGTTGTCCCAGGTGAAGGTGTATGGACCGTTAACCCCATCACAGGCGCCATAACCTTTACGCCTGATACAGGTTTTATAGGAAATCCCGCGCCAGTTAACTACAGCGTGACCGACACCACGGGCTTAGTTTCCAATGTAGCTACGGTGACGGTCACCTATGAAGAGCCTGCCGCGTTAGAAGGCATCATTTGGTTAGACAGCAACCGAGATGGCGTTGTTGGCGCTGATGAGCAACGAAAGGTGGGTTGGATTCTAAAAATATATGACTTCAACGGAAATCTTGTTGCTACCACGCAAACGGATGCCGATGGTTACTACAAAGTTGAAGGCTTGGTTCCTGGAGCATTCACGGTCGAGTTCTTTAATAGCAGTGGTGTTTTTATGGATAGCCAAGATACCGGTGGCGTGGTGTCGGCAGGGCAGATCGTTAATTTACCGTTACCCGTGGACCCTGGTGGCGTGGTTTATGACAGCGTATCCCGTGAACCTGTGGCAGGGGTTACGTTAAATATGCTAAATGGCAGTGGTGAGCTACTGCATGAAGATTGTTTGCAGCCAAATCAACAGTCACAGATTACTGAAAGTGATGGTCTGTACTCTTTCATACTAAATATTGACTCACATCCTAGCTGTCAAGCTGGGGATGTGTTTGAAATCGAAGTAGCTGAAACTCCACCGGCATACTATCCAAATTTTTCTAGCATCATTAGGCAAGTGGGTGCCGACAGTTGTGGTGATGCCACCTTAGGCTGTGCAGTTTCTGATTTCTTTGATTCGGCTGTTAACGAAAGTAATTGTACGGTAGATGCTTTCCCAACCTCTAACGCATGTGAAGTCCAGCAGCAACCCGACGCTCCTGTGGGTTCTCAAGGTACTCAATATTTTGTTGAGTTTATGTATGAGGCAGGGGACCGTAATGTGATCTTTAATCACCTGCCGATAGATGCACGCGCCAATGATGCAGAAATACTTTTAAGTAAAGTTGCAAATAAACGCGATGTCTCTGTTGGCTCATTGGTTGAATACACACTAAACGCTGAAAACACAAAAGAAGTACCTACAGTAGAGATCGATGTTGTTGATAGCCCGCCAGCAAATTTTAACTTGGTTGCAGGTTCGGTTCGTTTGATTAGGGCTGGGATTGATGGAGAGTTTGATACAGAGGATGACACCTCTCAAATATTGTCCGCTGTGAATCAGAATCCTATTGTAGTGGAAGATATCGAATTCGATCCGCTGGAGACGATACGCATTAAGTACGTGTTACGCGTTGGTGTGGGTGTTGTTACGGGGGATTACGTTAACGAAGCGATTGCTGTTGGGCCCAATGGGGTTGCAAGTAACGCGGTGTCGGCCACTGTATCGGTCGTAACAGATCCCGTTCTTGAGCAAGCCACACTGATAGGTAAAGTGTTCAACGATCGAGACTCTGATGGATCGCAGGATCCTGCAGACGCAACGGGTGTTGCATTGCGTAGCGATGTTTATGGATGGAACAGTTTGGTTCTACCTGACTTGGTAGGTCGTAGTAGCGTGAACATAGACCCCGCTGATTCAGCTGCGATCGTAAACATGCCAGTGACTGCGAATAATGCATTTATGGTGGTGACTCGCGAGGGAACCCGAATCAGTGTAGATCATGAAGGTACTTTGTCAGAGGCTCATATTGGGGCGAAGGCTCGTGGCCTGACAGGGCAAGATATTCGATTGTGTATGCAGCGCACCCTTGCGGTACCGACTGATCGTCAAGGTTACACACCAGAGAATGGTACACCTGAAGATGTACTGCAAATCGCCATACAAAATTTTGGTATCAATGAGGAAGGAATTCCTGGTGCTCGCTTAGCCACCGTAACGGGCCTGCTAATCGAGACTGATGCGTATGGACGCTACAGCATTCCAGATGTGGATGCAGGCACGACGGGTATTGGGCAGAATTTTGTTTTAAAGGTGGATCCTGCCACCTTGCCCCAGGGATCTGCGTTTACCACTGAGAACCCCTATGTTTTACGCATTGTTAATTCTTCACTTAACAAAATAAATTTTGGGGTGTTGGTGCCTGAGAGTGATCCATTCGCTAACAGCGAAGGATCCTTGTGTCAGCACAGTGAAAGCGACAAAACTCTACACAGTGTTGAGGTCCGGCTTGGGTCTGTATTTTTTGATACAGACAAACACAACGTACGTGAAGATCAGCGCGGAATCGTACTCGATATCGTTCGTAAATTGGAAGAGTACGGTGGTGGTGAAATTGTGATTGAAGCACATACCGACTCTCGAGCCAGTGCGCAATACAATCTAGAGCTTTCTGAGCGTCGTGCTGCAACGATCAGAAATATATTGAGAGAAATGTTAAGCCCTGAATTAGTGAAGCTCATCAATGTTGAAGTTAATCCTTCAGCCTACAAGGAGCAAGGGCGATGACTTTACAGCTCCGACATTTATTATTCATATTATTACTGGGAATAGGTTTCTGCCTTCCTGTAACTTACGCAATTGAAAGTGAATGCGCCGGTGAAGATTGCGAAGAAACAGCACCCTATGTCCTAAAGATTATTAAGTCGGGTGAGGGTGAGCCGCGTTCATCCAACTCAACCGAACAAGGAATGCAGGATAATCGCCGAGTGGATGTTACTTTAACTCGCAAGGTGCCAGTCGAGGAAATAAAGTCAGAGGTTCGAAGTGCAGAGTTGCAAGATGGTGGGAGAGTGTGGATCTCACAAGATCACACTTCGCTGGACAAAATTCTAAATGTCAGTGTTTCAGGAAGTGTCTTTCTGTTAGATGGTAAACCTGATTCTTCGGTAACATTTGAAATTGAAAGTAACTATGCAACCTTTATTGATCAGCTTGAACTACTGATCTGGAATGAAAATTCATCTAGCTATTCGCAGCCGATTTATAAGCATGTTTTTGACCCATCGCTTGGAATTCAGTCCTTCGAATGGCAACTGCAAGATTCTGAGCTAGATATGTCATCTGATCGAGATTTATCGTATTCGCTTAGGGCTAGTGATTCCAAAGGCCATGTGGATGAAACCGAGCGTCAATTATTGCGAGTTGAAAATAGGAACACAACGTCTTCCGAATTTTCTGATCTGCCCGCTATATCGATTAATGATGAAATAGACGAAGTTGACATTCAATATTCTGAGTTGCTCAGAAACTCTATCCCTGTTTGGGGCAGTAAGGTTCGAATCGCTGGGCAGGATATCGATCCGAACAACACATTAACAATCAATAAAAACTCTATTAGCGTGGATGATAATGGAAAATTTGGCTGGGAAGAGCTATTGCCTGATGGCAGCCATGAGTTCAGCTTGGTTGTTTATGACGCGGACGAAGAAGTTCTCAACGAAAAACTCAATGTTGAAGTAGACAGTAACTATTTCTTTATGGTCGGATTAGCCGATTTGACTGTGGGTGAGAACAAGGTCAGTGGGTCGCTTGAGCCCTTAGCTGTAGACGAACACCACTATGGTGGGGACATCTTTGTGGATGGGCGTTTAGCGTTTTATTTAAAAGGCAAGGTAAAAGGGAAGTATCTAATAACGGCACAGATGGATACAGGCACAGAAGATGTCGAACACTTGTTTGATGATTTTCACCGTAAAGATCCACAAAGTGTGTTCAGGCGTTTGGATCCCGAGCAGTATTATCCGGTTTATGGCGATGATTCGCAGTTGATTGACGATACGGATAGCCAAGGCAAACTGTATGTCAGAGTGGATTGGAATCGCTCACGTGCGCTTTGGGGTAATTTCAATACGAATTTTACCGGTACAGAATTTACACCTTTTAATCGGAGTCTGTACGGAGCGCAGTTGTTGCTCAACAGCACCAAAGACACTAATTTAGGGGACGCTACACATTCACTAAACGCCTTCGCATCGAAGGCGCAGAGTTTGTTTCGACACAACGAATTTAGAGGTACCGGTGGAAGCCTGTATTATTTACGCGATACCGATATCGTTGCAGGATCTGAAAAGGTCTGGGTGGAAGTTCGACAGTCAGATTCTGGACGAGTCGTCCAAAAAGTTGCCCTGGTCGCTGGAAGGGACTACGACATTGATGATTTTCAAGGTCGTATAATTCTGCGTCGCCCCTTGTTAAGTGTCACAGCCCAAACGGGCCCTTCCATTATTCGTGATGAGCCTGTTGCAGGCAATCAAACCTTCCTTGTTGTGGATTATGAATACAGTCCCGCCAATTTAGATTTTAACGACACCAGTGCCGGGGTACGAGCGAAGAAGTGGGTTGGTGATAATTTGGGTATTGGTGGCACCTGGGCGCACGAAAACCGCGAAGGCCAGGACTACGATATTAAAGGTGTGGACGTTACCTTAAAGCGATCTGAGCAGACGTATATAAAAGGTGAATTTGCTCAATCTTCCTCTTTACAGACGTCAGGCAGTTTTCTCTCGGATGACGGTGGTTTGAGTTTTAACGCCGTTCAGACAACAGGAAATGCGATAAAAGGCAATGCAATTGGCATCGAAGCTCGTATGTCTTTGCTAGATTTCAAACCACAAAGCCGACAACTTGATGTGGGTCTTTGGACAAAAAATATCGAAGCTGGGTTTTCCACGGCCAGTTCTAATGTGTCCACTGATACCACGGATATGGGTATTGAGTTTGTGTCCCGTCCAGCGGATCAGTGGGTGGTTTCTGCCCGGGCAGCCAGGGTTCAGCGTAAGAATGACAGCACGGAAGTTTCGGCTTCAGGCCAATTAGACTACTTGGCGTCAGATAAGTTGACGGTGTCAACCGAACTACAGAATATTGATAAGAAAAATGTCTTATCAAACACTCGAGGACAATCATCCGTCATTGCGGGAAAAGCCGCTTATGACGTGAGTGATAATCTAAATGTGTACGGGGTTTACCAGCACACACTGAGGCATTCTGGTTCGGAAGATCGTAACAATGCAACCTCTCTAGGGGCTAAGTATGAAGTCAACAATCGATTACGATTGACAGGTGAAATCAGTTCCGGAGATGCAGGTAACAGCACGGTGCTAGGAACAGAGGTCAGTTTTTCTGATACCTACAGCATCTATTCTAATTACACCTATTCATTAAACAGAGATTCAGTGGAGAAAAATTCAATTGTCGTAGGACAAAGAAAATCATTGTCCAGTCAACTCAATGTTTATTCAGAACATCTATTTTCAGATGAAGATACGCGCAATACCTATGCGCATACGCTGGGATTAGACCATAAAATATCGCGGTATTCTTCAATAGGAGTGTCGATTCAGCAGGCGGCTATTGACAACGAGGACAACACTCGAACAGATAGAGAAACGGTATCCACCGGATTTACTTACCGAAGGGACAATACCCGATTCAATTCAAAGTTAGAGTATCGCCGGGATCAAGGAATTGGTATTGATATTCGGCAATGGGTGACAACCACTCGATTCGAATACCGTAAAACACCCTCTTTTCGTTGGCAGGGTAAGTTTAATGCTTCCGTGTCGAATGATCGCATCGGAGACGATGATGCTCGGTTTATTGAAAGTGGCATTGGCTTCGCCTATCGACCGGTTTACCATGATCGCTTGAATATGTTGGGTCGCCTAACCTACATCAGCGATCTTCAGCCGTTGTCGCAAAGCAGCGACGTAGACCAACGTGCGTTGATATCCAGTGCAGAAGGTCTTTACGACATCACTCGATTTTGGAGTGTCGGTGCAAAGCTGGCGTATCGAAATAGTGAAATTCGCTTACAAAGAAATACCGGGTCATGGGTCGAGAACGATGCTAGTTTAGTGTCTGGTAGGCTGCGCTACAAAGCTCACTTCGGTGTGGACGCCACATTCGCCTATCATTGGCTGAGTTCTAAGAGTACACAAGGAAATCGTCACGGGGCTTTGTTCACCATAGGACGTAGGGTGGGAGATAACTTAACATTTTCAGTGGGCTATAACTTCACATCATTTGATGATGACTTAAGTAATGACAGCTATGATGCGAAAGGCTGGTTCATTAATCTGGTAGGCGCATACTAATCATTTTAAACAGCCTGTGATGTGTGAAAGATTATTGCTGGCCGATACCACCACTAATTATTCCATTCAATTGTCGAACCCTTTCCGCTAGCTTCGGCCCGGTTATCTGCCGCATACTTTTTTTTGTTGAAGACTTTGCTGGCGCTCCGCAAAGAAATACTAAGGGTTCACTGAAAGAATGGGTGCGAAAGGGCACGGATACACCGAATATACCCGGGTTCCATTTGCCAAAAGACTCTAAAAAACCGTGGTTCATCAACATGCGTTTGCTTTCTTGAACTTCGGTCATCACTTTCAGATGGTTGCTTTCCGACTTAACGGTTAGTTCACTGATTAGCGCTGCAGCTTGTTGTGAATCCAGTGAGGCCAAGTAAGCCAACCCAGTCGAGGTGCCAATCAGAGGCATTCTGAATCCTGAACTAATCCAAATACAAGGCGCACCTTGTGGCCTCCAGCAGTGGGTTAGCAGCATCCGGTCGCCGTCTCTCATAGTCAGGGCCACTAGAGCTTCTAATTCATCTGCCAGTGGTTGCATCAGTTCCGCTGCACTTTCAACAAACGGAACAGTGGCATGTGCAACACTACCTAAAGCCATCGCGGCGGGGCCTAAGCGATACTTTTCATAAGTTGGTAAATGCTCTAGAAACCCAAGCTCAGAAAGTGTGAAGGTTAGTCGGGATATCGTTGGTTTCGGAATCTGAGTGCGTGTTGCCAATTCTTGGTTTCCCAATGGACCATCAGATGCTTTAAATGCTCGAAGCACCTGCAGGCCACGGGCTAATGTTTGTGCAAATCGGCGATCTTCCTCGTTTCGCATAAGTCACACCCTGGGTGGTTTGATTTCACTATGTGAAACAGTATTCTGCATATTGAAACCAGAGTCAACTTTGCTTATGATGAAGAGAACGGCAATTGTTGTGCTTGTATGATTTGCCACTGCTGACGTGTTCACTGTGAGAGTCATATGCCAACAGAAGTAATCGTAAATGTGGAACAAGGGGTCAGCATCCTCAGCATCAACAATCCACCGGTTAACGCTTTAGGTGTTGGTGTTCGGCAAGGTTTGTTCGATGCGCTGGAGCAAGCGGAAAACAGTCCGGACATCCACGCTATAGTAATAACGGGAGCAGGGCGAACCTTTATCGGCGGTGCCGATATTCGGGAATTTGGTAAGCCGCCTCAAGAGCCGCTATTGGGTGCGGTTTGCAATCGAATTGAAGCTTGCAAGAAACCGGTAGTCGCTGCCATAAATGGCGTGGCTTTGGGCGGCGGAATGGAGGTGGCCTTGTGTGCTCATTATCGGGTAGCGCTGGAACAGGCGCGCATGGGGTTGCCCGAAGTGAATTTGGGTTTGATGCCAGGTGCTGGTGGAACTCAACGTACCACGAGAATAGTTGGCGCCCGAGCGGCGCTCGATTTAATACTCAGCGCTCGTCAAGTTAAACCCGATGAGTTGCTCAAGTTGGGAATTGTTGATCAGGTCTCTGAGTACAGCAGTGCCGCTGATGCGGGCTTGGCTTTCGCGCTCCACATCGAGCAACAAAAAATGGGTGTGCGTCCAACTCGGGAACGCACGGAAGGTTTGTCTAATGATGCGGATAATCGAGCCGCGTTGCTTGAAGCGCGCACTCAGCAGGAACAACGTGCAAAGCATTTATTTTCCCCTTTTCGAATTATTGAAGCGGTAGAGGCGGCATTGGATTTGCCGTTTGACGATGGCTTAGCGTTTGAGCGATCGTTGTTTACTCAATGCATGGAGTCTTCGCAACGCAAGGGGCTTATTCACGCATTCTTCTCAGAGAGAGCGGTGGCGAAATCTCCTGAAACAAGGAACAGTAAACCCAGAACGTTAAATTCTATTGGGGTTGTGGGTGGCGGCACTATGGGGGCCGGCATTACCGCGGCGCTGTTAGATGCCGGTTTTCCGGTTGTCATGATTGAGCGAGATCAGGAAAGCATCAATCGTGGTAAAGCGAGTGTGGATAAGATTTACGCGCGTCAGGTTGCGAAAGGTCGCATAACAGATGCGCAGAAAACCATCCTAATGGATCAGCAATTCTCCGCATCAACGCAATTTTCAGACTTGGCTCAAGCTGACGTCATCGTTGAAGCGGTGTTTGAAGATATGGATGTAAAAAAGGCGGTTTTTGAGCAATTGGACGCCGTTGCGAAGCCTGGTGCCATACTGGCAACCAATACATCGTATTTAGACATCGATGAAATCGCTTCCAGCATTGCCAGGCCTGCAGATGTGATTGGGCTGCACTTCTTTTCTCCAGCCAATATTATGAAGCTACTAGAGATTGTGGTAGCTGAAAAAACATCACCTGATGTTGTGTCTACCGCATTTTTGTTAGCAAAGAAGTTATCCAAAGTCGCTGTGCGTGCCGGGGTCTGTGACGGTTTTATCGGCAATAGAATTCTTGGCTACTATCGGCAATGTGCTGACTACATGATGGAAGACGGCGCGTCTCCCTATGCCATTGATGAAGCGATGCGAAACTTTGGTTATCCCATGGGGCCGTATCAAGTCAGCGACTTAGCTGGTGGGGATATCGGTTGGGCCACTCGTAAACGAAAAGCTGCAACACGTGACCCGAATGCACGGTATGTGCACATTGCCGATAGAATCTGTGAGCGTGGATGGTTTGGGCAGAAAACGGGGCGTGGGTACTACTTATACGAAAACGGATCTCGAGTGGGAAAACCGGATCCTGACGTGGAGGCCATTATTGAGGCCACTCGTGCCGAGGCAGGCATTCAACCTCGTGAGTTTTCTGATAAACAAATTGTTCAGCGTTATATGGCAGCAATGATTAACGAATCCACAAACGTCGTTGCCGATAAAATCGCTTTGCGCCCTCTGGACGTGGATGTGACCTTACTTTATGGCTACGGATTTCCTCGTTGGCGGGGTGGCCCGATGAAATACGCAGATGAAATCGGTCTGGATATTATTTTGAAGGATATACAAACCTTTTCTAAGGAAGATCCGTTGTTTTGGAAGCCGTCTCGGCTACTGGTTGAGCTGGTTGAACGCGGTGATACTTTTGAATCACTTAATAAATGAGCATGTTTACAGGAGCTTAATCCATGCGTGAAGCCGTTATCGTGTCCACCGCGCGTACCCCCTTAACAAAAGCACATCGTGGGGAATTCAACATGACCCCGGGTGCCACGCTTACCTCATTCGCAGTAAAAGCGGCCGTTAAGCGGGCAGGCATTGACCCTTCGATCATTGAAGATGCCATTATTGGTTGCGGTTACCCTGAAGGCACCACAGGCAGTAACATCGCACGCCAAGCGATCATTCGTTCAGAATTACCGGTGTCCATCGCGGGAACAACGATCAATCGATTCTGCTCGTCTGGCTTGCAATCCATCGCCATGGCTGCGGGTCGAATCATTGTTGAAGGTGTGCCTGCTGCGATTGCCGGTGGTGTGGAAAGCATCTCGCACATTCGGGCGCGCACCGATGGTGATGACAGTAAAGACCCGTGGATAGTTGAACACAAGCCCGAACTCTACATGGCGATGATTGACACGGCCGATGTGGTTGCTAAGCGCTACGGAATAACCCGTGAGGCGCAAGATAAGTTTGCTGAAAGAAGTCAGCAGCTAACAGAGGCTGCGCAAGACGCTGGACGTTTTGCTGATGAAATTATTCCTGTCACAACGACCATGGCGGTAAAGAACAAAGAAACCGGGGAAGTGACACAGCACACTGTGACAGTTGACGCGGACACCTGTAACCGTAAAGGCACAACCTATGAAGGGCTGGCAAAGCTTGCACCGGTTATGGGGGAGGATAAGTTCATCACCGCTGGGAATGCGTCTCAACTATCAGATGGGGCCTCTGCCTGTGTGTTGATGGAGGCAAGTGTCGCCGCCAAGCAAGATGCTTCGGTGCTGGGTGCCTTTCGTGGTTTTAGTGTGGCGGGATGTGAACCCGATGAAATGGGTATCGGGCCAGTTTATGCGGTGCCTAGGTTATTAGAACGCCATGGCTTAAAGGTGGATGATATTGATCTGTGGGAATTGAATGAAGCCTTTGCATCGCAAGCGATCTATTGTCAGGACAAACTTAATATTCCTGATGAGCGATTGAACGTAAACGGAGGCGCTATTTCTATTGGTCATCCGTTTGGTATGACAGGGGCTCGCCAAGTCGGACATATTCTACTAGAAGGTAAACGCCGCGGTGCCAAGCATGTGGTGGTCACCATGTGCATAGGTGGGGGTATGGGTGCTGCTGGATTGTTTGAGGTTTACTAAAAGTCATCTTTCATGGATCTAGAATTTACATCGGAAGAGATTGCTTTTAGAGCGGAAGTTCGTCGTTTTCTACAAGACAATTTGCCGGCTCACTTAGTGGCGAAGGTTAAGCATGGCATTGAGTTGAGCAAGGCAGATTCCGAACAATGGCACGCTATTCTGAACAAGCAAGGTTGGTTGGCCAACCATTGGCCAGAAGAATATGGAGGCGCAGGCTGGAGTGCAGTAAAAAAATTTATCTTTGAAGAAGAATGTTGCCGGGCCTATGCGCCTCGAGTTGTACCGTTCGGATTGAGCATGCTTGGCCCTGTGTTATTGAAGTTTGGAACCGATGCGCAAAAGAACCATTGGTTGCCTCGCATACTCAATGGAGCGGACTGGTGGTGCCAAGGCTATTCCGAACCGGGAGCTGGGTCTGATCTGGCATCACTAAAAACATCAGCAGTTCGTGAGGGGGACCATTATGTCGTCAATGGGCAAAAAACCTGGACCACCCTAGCGCAGCACGCCAATATGATTTTTTGTCTGGTGCGTACCTCAACTGAAGGTAAACCTCAGGTTGGCATATCGTTTTTATTAATCGACATGTTGAGTCCGGGTATTGAAGTTCGTCCTATCCGAACCATCGATGGGGGCCATGAAATTAACGAAGTATTTTTTACTAATGTCAAAGTCCCCGTTGAGAACCTAGTGGGTGAAGAGAACCGGGGTTGGACTTGCGCCAAATATTTGCTCACGTACGAGCGTACCAACATTGCTGGTGTCGGCTTTTCGATGGCTAGCCTTGAAAATCTTAAACGCATCGCGGCTGAACAAAAGAAAAATGGCCAACCTTTGGTTGACGATCCTATTTTCGCCACGCAGCTTGCCAAGATTGAAATTGAACTGGAAAATATGAAAACCACCAACCTGCGGGTAATTTCAGCGGCTGATGCTGGTGGAGCGCCGGGTGCTGAAAGTTCGATGCTAAAAATTAAAGGCACAGAGATTCGTCAGCAGTTAGACCACCTAACTCGCAGTGCAATGGGTCGAAATGCGCATCCCGCCATCGGTGCAAAGTACGCGGCCCCCGTTGCAGCGAAGTATTTTAATAATAGAAAGCTCTCCATCTTCGGTGGGTCTAATGAAATTCAAAAGAACATCATTTGTAAAATGATACTTGGACTGTAAGGGGCGATTTCTTGGACTTTAATCACACCCCCGAACGTCAGATGTTGGCCGATACTCTTAACCGATTTGTTCAAGATAAATACGACATAAACACACGCAACCAGGCAGTGGAATCCCCCGTTGGATATCAACCTGAAGTTTGGTCAGAGTTGTGTGATTTGGGTATTCTGGGTGCGCTGTTTTCTGAATCACAAGGCGGCTTCGGTGGTGACGCCTTTGATGTGGTGGTCTTGTTTGAAGCGATTGGCCGAGGGTTACTTGTAGAACCGTTTCTAGAATGTGCGTTGTTAGCCGGCGGTGCTATTGCCGAATTGGGCAATGGACAGCAGAAAAAACGACTTCAGGAAATGATGAGTGGAGCCCAGCTGGGTGGATTTGCCCACTATGAACCCAATACGCGTTATGAACTTGAGTTAGTTGGTACTCATGCGCTGCAGCAATCGGGGAGCTGGGTGCTTAACGGTGTAAAGTCGGTTGTAAGACACGCTGAAGCGGCCGACTATTTTGTTGTCTCAGCACGCACCGGTGGCGAATATGATAATTCACACGGAATTAGTTTGTTTGTTGTGCCAGCGGATTCATCCGGATTGATGATTGAGGGCTACAACACGTTTGATGGTGGGCGAGCTGCTGAACTCACATTAGCTAACGTATCGGTAAATGCGAATGCGTTATTGGGAAGTCAAGATAAGGCATACGATGTTTTAGAATTAATCATCGGACGTGGTGTGCTGGCTTTATGTGCTGAGTCGCTGGGCGCGATGGAGGTGACAAAGGATTTCACCGTGGAATACCTAAAAAGTCGAAAACAATTCGGTGTGCCGATAGGTAAGTTTCAAGCACTCCAACATCGAATGGCCGAGCTATTAATCGAAATTGAGCAGGCAAGATCCTCAGTGATCAATGCCGCAGCTGCGTTCGATAAAGACCGGCTGACAAGAGAATGCGCTCTGTCAGCGGCGAAATATACTGTGGGGCAAGTGGGGCGATGTGTGGCTGAGGAAGCGATACAGCTGCATGGAGGCATGGGAATGACGTGGGAGTTGCCGCTAGGGCACTACGCCAAGCGATTGGTAGGCATTGATCATGAGCTCGGCGATGCTGATCATCACTTAGGGCGTTTCATCGCGCTAAGTCGTGGATCGCAGTCACAAAACTTGGCCACCGCAGATGTGGTTTGACATTACTGTTAGCACTTAAGCTATACGACGTGAATTTTGTTAACCCACGTTCTGATGGGAAACGCTAGAACATAAAATTTAAAGGAGATCGATATGAATGCAGTACAAAATCTAATAAAAATGACTTTGCTTGGAGCTGTAGCCAGTGCCATGGTTTCTGTGGCTTATGCAGAAACGAATTTAATCAGTGGTCACTCTAATTCAGGTCGAGGCACGTTTGGTGAGGGGCTTAAGTGGTTTCATTCGGAAGTAGAGAAACGCACTAACGGTGAAATAAAGGTTGACCCTCAATGGGGTGGTGCCTTATTCAAAGCACCCGCCGCTCGTCAGTCTATTGCTGATGGCATTGCGGACATGGGGATTTTAATTGGTGCTTACACACCGCGTGAGATGAGCGCTTATACCATCGCCGATTTACCCGTACTAGGGGCTGATCCTTGGGTTAGCATGCGCGCCACCCATGAATTAATGACGACAGAGCCAGCCATTAAAGCCAGCTTGGCTGAACAAAATTTAGTGTATATCGGTTCCTACTCTACTTCGGCGGTGCAGTTAATTTGTAAGGGTGATCCCGTTGTAAACATTGAAGATTTAAAAGGTAAAAAGATTCGTGGTATTGGTGTGTACGGAAAAGTGTTTAAGGAGTTGGGTGCAAATCTTGTGTCAATGAGTTACTACGAAGCGTATCAAGCGTTAGATACAGGTTTACTCGATTGTACTCAGGGTTACGGCTATTCCACCCGTTCGCTAAAGCACTATGAGGTAGCCGATAACATAACCTTAATCAATTGGGGTCAGGTGGGTGCCTTAGGTATGTTTATGAATAAGGATTCCTTCGATCGTTTATCTCCTGAAAATCAGCAAATCTTGATGGATGTGGGGTCAGACGTGGCGGATTTTTATGGTGAAAGCCTACAGTCGGCCAACGAAGAAGCTCTAGCGGCCATGCAGGCAGGCATTGATGGAAACTCCTTGTCAGTGATCACGCTGGATGATGCGCAACGTGACGTGCTGGTGGAAAAAGGTAAAGCCTATATCTCGGATTGGGTTGAGGGGGCTAAAGAGGCTGGATTTGACGGTGAAGCCATGCTCAAACGACTTGAAGAGATCGTTGCAAAATATCAGAAACAACAAGCAGAAAACGGCTACCCCTGGGAAAGTTAATATTTTTCATTAGCTTTTAGGAAGAGGCTATATGTTACGGAAACTTGAAAATCTATTATTAGCCGCTGCAGGTGTTTGTGTTGTGGCGCTGGGACTGCTCATCACAGCCACAGTGGTACTACGTTCAGTGGTGGGATGGGGCGTTCCGGATGATGTGGTGATTGCTAAAGAGTTAATGATTGGTGCCATAGTATTGCCTTTGGCTGCCGTGTCATCGGCTCGTGCGCACATTGCCATCGAGTTTCTCTACAACCGATTCGGCAAGAGAACGCAAGCCTGGTTACTTGCGTTCTCTTCGTTAATCGGGTTTCTTGCTCTGTTACCCATTGCCTACGCCGCTTGGCGAGAACTCAGTCATGTGGTTGGCGTGGGTTCCTATTTTTTTGGTGAGCTTGAATTGCCAAAGTGGCCAGGTCGATTGGCTTTTTTTATAGGCATCGCTTGTTTTGTTGTACGTATGTTGGTGCTGTTGGTTGAAGATCTTAAGGCGGCGCGTTCTCCAACTGGCGATGCCGCATCTAATTTAAACCGACCGTACAGCTGAGAGCGGTAAATTGGATCCCATTACCGTTGGCATTGTTGGCTTCAGTTGTGTGCTGCTGCTGTTAGCGATTCGAGTACCGATTGCTTTCGCCATGGCGGGTGTGGCTGTGGTTTGTACGTTTCTTTTTTACGCTATGCGCACCGGTGACTTTCTTCCTGCTCGAGCGTTTCGCCCCACCATATCGCTCATTTACGGCAACACATTCGAGCTTATTCATTCTTATGAACTAAGCATGATTCCATTGTTCGTTTTACTGGGGCATATCGCCTTTCGCACAGGTCTAACCGGTGATATTTATGCTGCTGCTCGTTTGTGGTTAGCCCGTATACCCGGCGGTGTGGCCATGGCTTCGGTGATCGGTTGTGGGGGTTTTTCAGCTATCACCGGTTCTTCTGTGGCCTGTGCATCAGCGATGGGCCGAATCTGCACACCAGAGATGTTACGACTGGGGTACGACCCCAGGCTGGCCACATCCTCAGTCGCCGTAGGTGGAACCTTAGGGTCTTTGATACCACCCAGCGTGTTGTTCATCATCTATGGCATCTTCACAGAAACATCCATCAATAATCTGTTTTTAGCGGGTGTACTGCCTGGACTATTGAGTCTGGCTGGTTTTTTAATTGTGATTTATCTTTGGGTGCGAATTGATCCTAAAGCAGGTCCTGCTCCAAAAGAACAAACCATTGCATCAGAACGCTGGCAAATGCTGATTCGAACTTGGCCAGCTGCGGTTTTATTTTCCATCATCATTGGTGGTATTTATGGGGGTGTTTTCACAGCCACTGAAGCGGCTGCTATCTCCTGTTCGGTTACGGTATTTATCAGTGTTATTCGTAAAGCGTTGTCTTGGGCTGACTTTATTGGGTCGGTACGTGAAACCTGTATTCAAACCTCTCAAATATTTATCATCGCAGCGGGTGCCAAAATGTTCGTCGGTTTCGTGGCGTTAACGGGTATGGCGCCTTTGTTGGTTAGCTTGGTTGATCCAAGTGAAACTTCCGTTTGGCTCTTCTTGCTGTCGCTGGTGGGCATCTACATTGTCTTAGGCATGTTTTTAGATCCTCTGGGCATTATGGTTTTAACATTGCCATTCACTGTGCCCATGATTGAAGCTTACGGACTTAATATTATTTGGTTCGGTGTGGTAGTCGTAAAATTATTAGAAATCGGTTTAATCACTCCTCCTGTCGGGCTGAATGTATTCGTGATTGGTAATGTTATTGATGGAAAAGTAGGGATCCATAAAATATTCGCTGGAGTTTCCCGGTTTTTAGTGATGGATATCATTGTGCTGGCACTCATTGTTATTTTTCCATTGATCTCCCTCCTGCTGCCAACCACCATGCGATAACATAGAGCATTTATGAGTGAGCCCACCGGTGCTGCCTTTGTTCCGTCTTTCCCAATACATTCTTTGGATGACGTCAAGCGATTGGAGCAAACGCCACTAGCGGAATCGATAACAGCTAACAGTACTTATGAGCTGTTTGTAAATTCAGCGCAGGCATTCGGTAACCAAACGGCATTACGCTTTTTGAAAACGGCAGAGCCGGGTGGCGATGACATCGCTTGGACTTACACGGAACTGTTAGAAAAAATCCATCAAACTGCCAACATGCTGTTTACATTAGGCCTAGAGCCAACAGATGCGGTGTCGATTTTATTGCCCGGTTGCATGGAATACCATTTAGCACTTTGGGGTGGGGAGGCAGCCGGTATTGTTAATCCCTTAAATCCATTGTTATCAGAAGATAACTTAATAGAGCTCATGCAAGCGTCGCAAACTAAAGTTCTTATAAGTTATGGTGAGGATGCGGAAGCAGGATATTGGACTAAAACGCTAAATATAATGAAAGCAATTCCGTCTTTAAAGTGTGTGCTGCGAGTGGCTGCACACGATGAAGAAGGCACCCTTTCCGTTGTGTTGCCTGATGGTGTGAAACACTTTAATTCGCTCATCCAGGAACAACCTAAAGACAGCTTAGTCAGCGAGCGCAAGATTGCACCTGATGATATCGCTGCCTATTTTCACACCGGTGGTACCACCGGTGCGCCGAAGCTTGCAAAGCACCTACACAAAAATCATGTGTTTACCGCTTGGGCCAGTGTTCAGTTGCAGAACATTAAGCACACTGATGCCACTATCAATGGTTATCCGTTATTCCATGTGGCGGGTGTGCTGCCTGGTGCTCTGGCTGCCTTGTCGGCGGGTGTTGAAGTGCTCATCCCCACCACCAGTTTGATGCGCAATAAAGAGGTGGTGAAAAATTATTGGAAGCTTATTGAATATCATAAAACCACGGTGTTGTCGGCTGTGCCTACTTCCCTGGCAACCATTGCTACTGTGCCTTTAGACGGAGCTAATATCTCATCGATTAAGATGTGTCGAACAGGTGCTGCCCCCTTGCCGCCGGAATTGGGTGAGCGGTTTAAAAAGTTGTTTGATATTTCGATAAAAGAATCTTGGGGTATGACTGAGATGGCGGGTATATCCAGCATCTCCCCACCGTGTGTGGACTCACCCATCGGGTGCGTCGGATTTCCACTGCCATTTTCTCGGTATAAAGTGGTGGGTTTGGATGACGACGGAGACTTAGAAAATGGGGAATTACCTACAGGCCAAACTGGCATGCTGCTGGCAAAATCTCCGAATGTGTTTCCAGGCTATTTAAACGCTGCAGCTACTAAAAAAGCATTCACTGAAGACGGCTGGTTAATTACTGGTGACCTTGGATTCATCGATTCACAAGGCCGCATTCATTTGAATGGTCGCGCGAAAGATTTAATCATCCGTAGTGCCCATAACATCGATCCTCGCATGATTGAAGATGCGCTGGATGCGCATCCTGCTGTAGATTTATGTGCTGCGGTTGGAGCTCCTGACGCCTATGCGGGTGAATTGCCTGTCGCCTTTGTGACGTTGAAAAAAGCATCAACTGTTTCAGAAGAGGAACTACTGGCCTTTGCCGCTGATCGTGTGGAAGATACGCTGGCTAAGCCTAAACGTGTTGTCGTTTTGGATGCCATGCCTACAACCAATGTGGGCAAGATATTTAAACCGGAGCTGCGGCGACTGGCTTCATTGCAAGCCGTCGTCAATAAAGCCATGTCCTTGCTTAAAGATCAGTCGTCAGACTTAAAAATCAGAGCAGATGCCTCTATTGACGAGTATGGAAAAATTCAAGTTACAGTAGATCTACAAGCTGAAGATTCTTTATTCGAAGAGATCGCATCCGAATTATGCAAGCTGCCTGTACCCGTCACTGTGAAGGAATACTAGTTTGCCGTCGCTGCAAGTTTCTCGAAAGACGATGATCTGAAGAGGGAGATTGGGAACAAGGCGTTTAGTCTGCGGGTCATTCGCTAGCATTTGTTGACCAAACCGACACCTTAGCTGGCATAGTGTCTAAAATGGAACAACAAGCCATGCAAGTTTTTCAGCGTGCACAACCATTTGTAAAACCATCCAGTTAGTATTAAGGGCGTTACACATGAGCCAGAATGAATTTATTGAGGTATTGGTAAAATCGCACATCATGCGAATACTGATCAATCGGCCCGCTAAGAAAAATGCGCTCACTCAAGGCATGTATGAAGCCATGAGTGCTGCAGTGATCGATGCTGATGCACGCGAAGATGTGCGTGTGGTCGTTCTTCAAGGCCATGAAACTTGCTTCACTGCTGGTAATGATTTGGCTGATTTTAATTCGCGTGATCCGAATGAGTTGTCTAATGCTATTAAGATGCTGTTGGTCTTCCACGATATGAAAAAACCTTTGTTGGCATCTGTTTGTGGTTTGGCAGTGGGTGTTGGCACCACCTTGTTGTTGCATTGCGATTTAGTTTACGCAGCTAACAACACGCGATTTCGTTTACCGTTTGTAAATTTAGGGTTGTGTCCTGAAGCGGGCTCATCATTGCTATTGCCCGCCATTGCAGGTCACCGCTTGGCATCCGAACTGCTGTTAATGGGTGATTTCTTTGATACTGATGCCGCGGTAAAAAGTGGTTTGGTTAATCAATCCTTACCGCCTGAACAAGTAAGCGCTCATACGATGGAGCGTGCTGCTCAACTCGCCAGTCGCCCGCAGGAGGCGGTTATTGAATCCAAGCGTTTAATGAAATCCCATACACACGATGCTGTTAAGGCGTGTTTATTGGATGAAGCTAAGGTGTTTAGTCGTTTGCTAGCGAGTGAGGAGTCGATCGCTGCCCGTGGGCAAGCTCTAGGTTAGTTGAGGCTTATTGCATTGTTTGCCGCCCCAGAAATATTATTTCTTAGCTTTACCCTTTGCTTATTCTGTAAGCTGCTGCCAACATTTCGTTATGATAATGAATCAATGACCGACGAGCGTACACTCAACCACGGATTAAACTCGTAACATGCACTTCAATTCTGTGGTACATATTGGTGCCGGGAAGTGCGGAAGCACTTCCCTACAAAGTAGCTTAAGTCATACGCCGCTGCTGAGTGATACTGAAAACTCGCAGCAGTATGAGTATGCCGTGATAAGAGAAAACGGTAGTGTTCTGCGAGGTGCGCAGTTACATGACCGGCTATCACCATCGGGATTTAGTAGTGTTGATCTGACGCATGAGGTGCATTCGCACCTGGGTATGTCCGAAATTTCCAACAACATACAAGCAATCTATCAGGAAAATAAAATTCCCATATTGTCTTGTGAAGGGTGGTTAAGCCGAGCTCATCAATTTCAAACAAGAAAACTATTAAAGCAACTGTCACTTAATCCGAAAGTGGTTGTTTATGTTAGGCCCCCCTTAGAATGGATCAACAGTGCTTGGTGGCAATGGGGTGCGTGGTTAGATATCGGATTCGATGAGTGGTTAGAACGACAGAGAAAAGTGGTCAATTGGACCCGATGGATTCGGGAATGGAAGGCGCTTGAAGGGGTTGCTTCCGTTGAAGTCAGATTGGCAACATCTGATGTGGTCGAATCGTTTGGGCAGTTATTGAATGTCAATTTACCAAAACACCAAAATGTCAATATAGGTTCTCCACCGGCGCTTCTGCGTTTTTTACAACGGCATCGTCAATACCGTAAAGGGCCACACGATAACCAGATTGAGCGCTATTTAATAACAAAGCTGGCACTGAAAAACGAGGCAACCCCTTGGGTGCTTTCAGATGAACTGCAGGTGGAGATTATTGACGACTTAAAAGAATCTTACAATGAACTGCTTACTTTTCTACCACCACGTGAACAACAGAAAATGCTTGATGACGCTCGCTGGTGGCGTGCGTTTAGTGGTGAAAAGCGTCTTGCGGAAGTGCCTGGTCCGATAATGACTCACCATCGGTCTACCGATCTAAAATTATCACTATGGGCAAAGGTGTATTTGCTAAGAAACCATTTTGATTAGTGGGCTCAGCTTCTGCTACCAATAACTCAAAGCCCCACGATACATATTCTCCAAATCCACCAAATTAGAATCTCTGGGTGCATTTAAAATAGCGCGTTTTTGTCGAATGGATGATTCGGCCATGGGTGTGATATCAGCTTCAGTAAAACCAATATCAGTTAGGCCGTTGGGCATCTTGGTTTCTTTCATTAATTCGATTAATCGTTTGCTCAACACTTCACCGGCATCATCGGGTGTTGCGCCTTTGCTGTCAGCGCCTAAGAAAGCTGCGCCTTCTAGGTGTCTTTCAGGCGTTGCGGCTGCGGTGTATTCAAAGATACTGGGTGCGTTCACAATCACACTGATGCCATGCGGAACAAAGGGGGATGGCATCGGATAATCGCGTGTGGTGACGTTGTTCATTAGATGCGTTATGCCATACGACATAGCGTGGGGCAGGTGAGTGCCGGTGTTCCCAAAGGCCATGCCTGCCAGTGTGGCGCCCCACATGAGTTGGTCTCTGGCTTCGGTGTCGCTTGCATCGGCAACACCGCGGGCTAAATACTGATTGGCAATGCGTAAAGCTTCTGGTGCGAACAAATCACTGAATGGGTTTGCACCTTGAATGAGTTGTCGGCTGTTTGGGTTTTCTACGTTCTGCCATTGTGTGTGTGCTTTTGCGGTGTAGCACTCGAGCGCGTGACACAATAAATCAAAACCAGTGGATGCAACGACGTTGGACGGTAAGCTGTCGCAGTTTGCTGGGTCAACTAACGCTGCATCAGGTAACAACCAGGGGTTGGCAACGACAAATTTTGTATTCAGTTCGTTTACCCGAAGCACAGAAATAGAGGTGCTTTCACTGCCGGTGCCAGAGGTTGTAGGGCACGCTACGTGATACGGGACTGGCCCAGGTATGGGTGTGCCTTTACCGACAGGCTCTGCAAAGAAGTCCATCACGGGTATGTTATGAGTGGCCACAGCTAGGGCTGCTTTGCAGGTGTCGATAACAGAGCCCCCGCCAACCGATACCGCACCGTCGAAATTGCCATCTTTATAAAAAGCGGCCGCTCGTGTCACCGTATCATCACAAGGTTCTATTCGCACATCATGAAAAATCCCAAAATCTATGTTTTGTTCTTTAAGGGAAGTTTTAACGATACTGAGGATGGAGGTGTTAAGTAACTGTTCATCGGTGAACAACGCCACACGTTTCAATTGCTGAAGTGCTAAGCGTTGGCCGATTTCGCTTAAGCAGCCCCGACCGTAGGTGAGTTTTGGAATAGCGACGGTGAGGCTGGTAGCGCCGTTTTGGCAGGGTGCGTAGTACTGACAACCCATATCGGATATCCGAATTCAATAGACAACTCAGACTGTAACAAGAACGGCTTAACGATACCAATTGTATAGTTGGATATTAATGCGTAACCAAGAAATTCAGGCAAAAAAAAAGGCGCTCACTATGAGCGCCTTATCTGCTTGATCAAACGGCTTTGATTACTGACCGCGTTGGCTCAGGATAGACAAGCCTTTCAACAAGTTTAGCGCTTCAAACAATTGGTAATCATCGGTTGCTAGATCGCCTTCTTCTTCACCGCTGGCGCTTTCATCACCATTAGCTTTGGCCGCTTTTTCTTCATCGCTTCCGCTTAAGTGACCGCTTAAGTTGCTTTCGCTTAGCGGTGTGAAGCCATTACCTTCTGCTCGCGTCCAAGTGCCTGGTTGTGTGTCGATATCTGGCTCAATACCCAGTGCCTGAATAGAGCGGCCATTTGGGGTGAAATAGCGGCTAGTGGTGAGTTTTACGGCACCGCCACCTGGAAGATCTTGGATGGTTTGCACCGAACCCTTACCGAATGTTTTGGTGCCCATGATGATGGCGCGTTCGTGATCTTGCATGGCGCCGGCCACAATTTCTGAAGCGGATGCCGAACCGCCGTTCACCAGAACGACTAAAGGAGCACCGTCTAGGATGTCACCGGTGGTCGCGTCATAGCGTAGTTGCGAATCGCTTTCGCGTCCATCGGTATAGACGATCATGCCATCGTTTAAGAAGGCATCTGAGACACCGACCGCACCCGAGAGTACGCCACCAGGGTTGTTGCGCAAGTCGAGCACCAAACCATTTAATCCATCATTTTCGGTTTTCAGCTTTTTGATAGCTTTCAGCATGTCTGCGGTGGTTTTGGTTTGAAAATTTGAAATTCGTAGGTAGCCAAAATCGTCGTCTAGCATTCGACTACGAACACTGGTGACCTTAATGACCGCACGCTCAATGTCGATGCTTAGCGGCTGATCTTCGCCTTCTCTTATGACAGTCAAGCTAATAATGCTGCCAGGTTTGCCACGCATTAGTTTTACTGCGTCATTTAACGATAAGCCTTTCACTGGCGTGTCGTCTAAACGAATGATTAAATCACCGGCTTGAATGCCAGCTCGTTCGGCGGGTGTATCGTCAATGGGAGACACAACACGAACAAACCCATCTTCCATGCCTACTTCAATGCCGAGACCGCCGAATTCGCCGGTTGTACCGATGCGTAGCTCACTGAATTCTTCGGCATTTAAATAGGCCGAGTGTGGGTCTAAACCATTGAGCATTCCGCGAATGGCATTTTCAAACAGCTCATCATCGGATACCTCTTCCACGTAATCATTCTTGATGCGAGTGATGACGTCGGTGAAGGTGCGCATCTGCTCAAGTGGCAGACCTGTTGAACCTGCATTCTTCGTGGCTAGCACGTTCTGACCAATTGTCAGCGTAGCGCCGAGTACGGCGCCTGCAAGTACCATGGATGCGGTACGGATGGTTGTCATAATTACACAGCTCCGAAGGCGAGTTCGTTTGACAGGTTAGCGGCGAATGCGGCGCCAGGCCCTATTCAATAGCCTGTTTTGGGCGTCACTTTTACAACGGTCACGCAAGAATTGGACACGACCCACATTTTCAACCAGTTTAACGGTTTTTCTAACGGGCTCGCCTAATTCTTGGCGGATGCAGTACCAATGGGCAACCTCACCCATTGCTCTGGGTCAACGGGTTTGGCCTCGTGCCGAATCTCAAAATACAGCCCTGACCTCTTATGACCACCGGAAATGCCAACAGTTGCAACCGGTCGTCCGCTGTCCACCCAGTCACCCACCGAAACCAAACTTTCGCGGTTCCCGCCATAAAGCGTCATGAAACTGTCGCCGTGATCCACGATGATCAGCCGACCAAAGCCTTGCAGCCAGTCGCTGTAAACCACTTCGCCATCGGCGATGGCGCGTACCGGCGTGCCTTCCTTGGCGGTGATGAAAAGCCCTTGCCAGCGCACTTTACCCACCGACTTCACTTCATCGAATCGGGCGTAAATGGAACCGTTCACGGGTAACTCGTAGGTTCCGCGCCCGGCGTTGAAATAGCCCGATTTTGCCACTTGTAAGGCTTTTAGCTCTTCCATGAGGGTTTGCAGACGGTCGTTGTCGGCCTTGAGTTCAGCCACGGTTTTGGTGGTGGTTTGGATATCAGCATCCACCGTTTTTATCTCCGTAGTGACCTCTTGGCGTTGCTGCACCAGCGCTTGATGCTGTGATGAGGCTTTACGCTGAATGTAATTCAACCAGTTGCGATCTTTGAGAGCGGTGGCGTGAGCTTGCTCTACGGTGTCGATAATGGCCAATTGTTGAGCAATTTGTTGGTTTTGCGCACGGACAAAAAAATCAGCGTACACACCCAAGCGGCTTGCTTTAGATGGGTTGTCGTGTTGCAGCACAACCCGCAGGCCTGTGCCGTTGGAGATGTGTTGCTGCTTACGAATGGAGTTGGCGAGAATGCTTTTGCGTGCCGATAAGTGGGCTCGTTCAGTTTGCACTTGAGCTTCTAGAGTTTCGAGCGATGTGTTGTACCGTTCGATTTCTTGCTTTAGTGATTGCACGCGAGCCTCGCGTTCGGACACTTTGCCCGTGACCGCATTGGCTGCTTTTTCTAACGAGGCCTTTCTGGATTGATTGGCTTTGAGTTGTTCGTCCAGCAGTTTAAGTCGTTTTGCGGTGTTCTGAATTTGCTCTTCAACACTGGCAATGTCTTGGGGTGTTTTGCTTTCATCAGCTTGCGCGGTAACGCTGCAAACACAGCACAGCAATAAAGCAGCACCGAACCCCAGGCAGGACAACCACCTTGAGATTTTTAAACGCTTGGCTTTGATCAAAGGGTAAAAGTGGCTGCTTAAATCGCTTTCGTGCATCCGATTAAGTGTAGTGCAGCTTATCTGGATTAGGTAACTTCACTAACTTGCAATCTTTGCGTTGTACAACAACCGATCAGTTTTAGTTTTCTGCCACTTGCTGTGAGCTGCGGTTCTCTTCGTCCGGGCGTAACCAATTGATTTCTTCGGCTGTAAACTCATTGATGGTGACACTGCGCAGGGATTCAGCCATGTACGAACTCCAGGCGGAAGTGGGAATGCGCCCTGCCATTATTTCAGCACTTCGTTGGGGATAGCGTGGTGAACGATAGGGGTTGGAAAAACCGACTGGAAATTGAGGATTGCCGGTCGGGCCGTATTTGTCACTGGCTCCCACCGTGTGCAAAATTTCGTGAGCGATGATGACGTTGTTCTGTTGGGTTTGTTTGGAGTCTGCAAAGGCGTGCACCAATCCCATCAATCCTTTCTGCATGCCCAATGAATGCGACAAGGCTTGTCCATCCACGCCTTCGTAATACATCACGAATAGACGTACGCGAGTTAAATCACCGCCATCATCGGGTGTATTTCTATACGCCCACCAGCGAAAACGTAAGCCCCACAACAGAACATCCACAGGGGTTTTATTGTGTGGGAAGACGGGGGGGTGATTGCGGATGGTCTCTCCCAGGCGCACATTTAGCGGCTGCGTTAAGGTTAAGTTGTGTCTGGCGGCCTCCCTGACACCCCATTCGTTAATTATCCGAAACGTGTTATCGGATAAGCCATTGATGTAGTCGGCTGTGACTAAATGTCCGTCAGCGTTGATGGGAAACACTGTCACTTCCAGCGTTTGATTCCAATTTCGCGTGAAAACCATCTGGTGTGCGGCGGTTAACGAAAAACCAGTTAATGCCAGCAGCAAAATCGTGACCCGAATTTTGGCAAATCTTCCCAAGCAAGGTCTCTCAATGGCGGTGTATGCTCAACTGTTGTCGGGCTGTTGACGGGGTCGCTGAAACGGCATCACCTCAGGGTGGGCTGGTAGTCGCAATTTCGGGCATCGAACAGGCAAAACGTGACGTAAGTCCGTGATTATTATTCAGCGCAAAGCCTTTAGTCGGCGCGCCCAAACCCAGTAACGAAACTATGAGAACAACGGATACTGTTGCCATCGAACGCAATGACTACACCGCATCGGGCTTTCAAATACCCGTAACCGAATTGCACTTTCGGCTTGATCCGGATGCCACCGTGGTCCGCAGCCGGCTGACCGTGGTGCGAACGAATGGTGTTGCCGCTGCTAGCACCGCATTGGTGCTCGACGGCGTGGACTTAGCGCTTAAGTCAGTTCGAATCGATGGCAAATCCGTCGCTGATGATGCCATGCAACAAACAACGTCTACGCTAACGTTGCATAAGGTGCCCGATACGTTCACTTTAGAAATTGAAACCCATATTGCGCCCGATGCGAATACGGCATTGGAGGGGCTCTATCGCTCCAGCGGCAATTACTGCACGCAGTGCGAGGCGGAAGGCTTTCGAAAAATAACCTACTACTTGGATCGACCCGATGTGTTGTCCGTATTCACGGTGACGGTTGAAGGGGATAAAACATCTTTACCTGTGTTACTAGCCAATGGCAATCCAGTTTCCCATCAGGATTTGACTGATGGGTTTCACCAGTGGGTATGGCACGACCCGCATCCTAAGCCGTGTTATTTGTTCGCGTTGGTGGCCGGAAATTTAGTCACCGTCGAAGACCACTTCGCCACCCGCAGTGGGAAAGACGTGCTGCTACAAATTTACGTGCAGGCGCATAACTTACCCTTATGTGACTACGCCATGGGTGCTTTAAAGCGATCTATGCAGTGGGATGAGGAAGTGTATGGCCTGGAGTACGATTTAGACCGATTCATGATTGTTGCCGTGGATGATTTCAATATGGGGGCGATGGAAAACAAAGGGCTTAATGTATTTAATTCCAAATACGTGTTGGCCAGTATTGAAACGGCGACTGATATGGATTTTATTGGCGTAGAGGCGGTAATTGCCCACGAATATTTTCATAACTGGACAGGCAATCGAGTCACGTGCCGAGATTGGTTTCAATTAAGTTTAAAAGAGGGCCTAACGGTTTTTCGAGATCAGTGTTTCACCGCAGATTTGCACTCACCGACAGTGAAAAGAATTCAAGATGTGCAGCTATTACGTAATCATCAGTTTGCGGAAGATGCAGGGCCCACAGCTCACCCCATTCGCCCCGACAGCTACGTTGAAATCAATAATTTTTACACCCTCACAGTTTACGAAAAGGGGGCTGAAGTTATTCGAATGTTTCACACCTTGTTGGGTGATCAAGCCTATCGTGCAGGCATTGAGTTGTATTTCCAACGACACGATGGGCAGGCTGTGACCTGTGATGATTTTATCGATGCGATGCAGGATGCCAGTGGCGTTGATTTAACACAATTTCGGCGTTGGTATTCGCAAGCGGGTACGCCAGTGCTGACGGTAACTGACGAATACGATGCGAAAGAACAGCGGTATCAATTAACCATCGCTCAACAAACCCCAAATACGCCAGGGCAAAGTGATAAGGAGCCTTTGTTAATTCCAGTTGACGTGGCTCTTTTGAATGACGCTGGGCATGTGATGCCAGTGCACCTGCAGGAGTCGGCGACACCAACTGCAGGCGGCGGTGTCTTACTGCGTTTAGTGCAACGCTCGCAAACTTGGCAGTTCAATCAAGTGGCATCCAAACCGGTGTTGTCATTGCTGCGCCAATTCTCAGCACCCGTGCAAGCCCACTATGAATATGACGCAGAGTCTCTGGCGTTCTTAATGGCTCACGATACGGACACCTTTAATCGTTGGGAAGCCGGACAGCGTTTGGGTGAATGGGCCGTGAGGGAGCTTGAACAAGGTCGGCGCGAGGTATTGACAACTTATCTAAGCGCTTTGGAGAACGTTATTGACGATTCTTCCATTGATGACGCTTTGAAGGCACAGATGATCACACCGCCATCGTATGAGGCGCTGGCACAATCGCGTAAAAAAATTGATGTTCACGCCATACTCGGTGCGAGAAAAGCATTGCGTGAAGCCTTAGCGAATCAATGTCAGACAAAGCTAAAAGCGCTCGTAACGGATCGGCCGGTAGATCAGTTTGACGATTCAAACAACGACGTACTCAGTGATCCAGCTATGGCAGGACGTGCACTGGCGAATGCTGCGCTACAAGCGCTGTCTGTATTGTCAGCTGAACAATGGTTGCCGTTAGCGGAGCAACGATATAACGCCAGTCAAACCATGACGGACCGGATGGGTGCGCTGAGTGTGATATCCCAGCATCCTGGGGATGTGCGCAGTCGTTGTATGCAGCACTTTCACGACGCCTTCAGTGATCATAAGTTAGTGATTGATAAGTGGTTCATGCTGCAGTCCTTAGCGGACTACGATGACGCGTTTGCCGATATACAAGCTTTGGTAAAACATGCATCTTTCGAGGCGAGTAATCCAAATCGATTGCGTTCAGTATACGGGGTGTTCGCGGGTGCGAATCCCGGGCAATTTCATGTGTCCGGTGGTGCCGGTTATCGCTGGTTAGCGGATGCTGTTATCGATATGGATGCGCGTAACCCGCAGGTTGCGGCCCGATTAGTGGTGCCGCTCACCCAATGGCAGCGATATCAGACGAACAGCGCCGATGCCATGCGTGAACAGTTACAACGCATCGCCAACCAGTCGTCATTGTCACCCGATGTGTTTGAGCTGGTTTCAAAAGCATTGGCTTAAGACGAAAGTTCAGTTCAATTACGCACTTATAAAAGTGGTCAGTCTTTTCGATGCCACTGTGAAGTCAGGGATCTCAAACTTGATCTAAGCACTGTAACAATTAGCAGTTGCTTAAAGCGTAAGGCGGATATGACAACCCAAGGTGAGGTAAATGCAATACGTAGAATCATTCACACATTGCAATTGACTGCTAGTGGGCTCGGGAAACAAATGTTTCCTCAATGTAAACAACTATGAACAAAGCTTTGAATCGTTAACTGAAGTTAAAAGTGCGTGCTAATTTCCAAACATGAGTATGTGCCTGCGGCTGTATGGCAGGGAAATCGCTGTATTGGTCGTAAACTACTGAGAGTTTGGAAAGATGTCCGAGAAACAATCTGGAACCGTTAAATGGTTCGATAACGCAAAAGGGTATGGCTTCATTGTCGGCCCATCGGGAGAGGACGTATTTGTCCACTACCGTGCTATTGTGGGCGAAGGATACCGTTCGCTGGCAGAAGGTCAGGAAGTTGAATTTGTTGCCAGTCAGGGAGAAAAGGGTTGGCAGGCCTCTGAGGTCACGCCCACCACCACAGCCTAACGTTACACCAGCATTGACTGGTGTCCGGTCGATCGTTTCTAGATCGGCCGGCTCGCGGCATCGTATTCGCTGTGTTGGCGACCCCTCATGAGTGTCGCTCCGCCCTCCAGCCCGAGCCCAAATCGCGCCGACAACGCTAGCGAAACCGAGCAATCTCAACCCTCTCAATTCGGTTTGCTACGCCAGCGCCGTTTCCTGCCGTACTTTGTTACGCAGGTGGCCGGTGCGTTTAACGACAACGTCTACAAGAATGCCATGGTGGCCTTGATCGCGTTCTCGGGTCTCGCAGCAAGCGCAGAATCCAGTGGTCAGGCTACGTTGCTCATTAACCTTGCGGCCGGTCTTTTTATCATGCCGTTTTTTCTGTTCTCAGCCATCGCTGGGGACGTGGCGGATAAATACGAGAAATCGTTCCTCATTCGGCGCATCAAATTCGTTGAAATCATCATCATGATGATCGGTGTCGTGGGCTTTGCCACAGGCAGCCTACCCCTGCAATTTGTGGTGTTATTTCTAATGGGTGTGCAGTCCACCTTTTTCGGTCCCATTAAATACGGCATCTTGCCGCAACATTTGTCATCCAAGGAGTTGGTGGGTGGCAATGGGCTGGTGGAGCTGGGCACATTTTTAGCCATCTTGCTTGGCACCATTGTGGGCACGCAAAGCATTGTGCGGGCGGCTGATGGCAACACCTGGCCAGTATCCATCGTTATCTTGGTGGTGGCGGTGTTCGGTTTTTTCTCGAGCCAATCAATTCCTAACTCTCCAGCCAATGATCCGCAATTGGTGCTCACGAAACACTGGTTTCGCGACAACCTTACCTTAGTGAAATACACCTACAAAAATCGGGTGATATTTCAATCTATCTTGGGAATTTCTTGGTTCTGGTTTATGGGGGCATCCTATTTAGCGCAATTTCCGGTGTTTGCAGCCGATGTGCTGGGGGCAGGCTCAGGGGCTGGCGGTGGCAATTTGTTTACGCTGCTGCTGGCGTTATTTTCGGTCAGCATCGGCATCGGATCAGCTTTGTGCGAACGTTTGTCTCACGGCCGTGTGGAACTGGGGCTTGTGCCATTCGGTGCGTTTGGTTTAACTGTGTTTGGGGCGTGGTTGTATCTGGCCACGCCGGCAGAACCCTTAGGGGTCGGTTTGACGATAAAAGAATTTTTATCTCAATCCTCTGGACGATCCGTCATCGCTGCTGTGTTTGGTATTGGTTTGTTTGGCGGCTTTTACATCGTGCCTTTATACGCCGTTATACAAGCGCGCAGTCGACCTGATCGTCTGGCTCGTGCCATTGCCTGCAACAACATCATGAACGCGGTGTTTATGGTGATGTCAGCTGTGTTGGCTATTGCGTTAACTGCCTTGGGCGTCAGCATCGCTGGGTTGTTTCTAACCCTGGTTGTTTTGAATACCTTGGTTGCCATTTACATTTTTCGCCAAGTGCCCGAATTTTTAATGCGGTTTCTGATTTGGATTTTGATACATACCCTCTATAGGGTACGGGTAAAAAACTTACCGCGCATCCCCGAAAACGGATCGGTGTTGTTGGTGGCCAATCATGTCAGCTTTGTTGACGCACTCATTATTGGCGGTTGTGTTACTCGGCCCGTACGCTTTGTCATGTATCACAAGATCTTTCATATTCCTATTATGAGCTTCATATTTAAAACCGCGCGTGCGATTCCGATTGCTGGTCGTCGAGAAGATGAAACTATGTATAACCGAGCGTTTGATGAAATGCGCAATGCGGTGGATGCAGGCGAAGTGCTGTGTATTTTCCCAGAAGGCCAGATAACTCGAGACGGCGAATTAAATGAATTTCGCCCCGGTGTGCTCACACTATTAAACGACAAGCCCTTAGACGTGATTCCGATGGCCCTTCGCGGGCTTTGGGGCAGTTTGTTCAGTCGTGAAGGCGGCCGGGCTTTTTTTAAATTGCCGCGCAGGTTATTTGCGCGCATTGAACTGGTTGTGGGTCAGCCAGTTGCCCCGCAGGACGTCACTATGGAAAAATTACAGGCTGATGTGCTAGCGCTTCGTGGTGATGTGAAGTAACGTGTTGCACGAATTATTGTTTTTGACCCGAGTTAGATTTTCATGAGTGTTCCCAGCGCAGCCGATACGGCAACTGATCCTCGCCTGCCAAAGGGCGCGCCCTTGTATGAAATGGATATCGTGGTCAAATGGGGTGATATGGATGCGCTTGGGCACGTTAACAATGCCCAATATTTTCGCTACTTTGAACAAGTGCGATTAACCTGGTACGAGGCCTCGGGCTGCGGTGTGTTAGGTGATACCAACGATGGGTTTGTTATCGTCAATAACTACGCTGAATACTTGCGCTCAGTGAAATGGCCGGCCACGGTCAAGGTTCGAATGGCAGGTCACACGCCAGGCAGAAGTTCTTTCATGAGCACCTATACCTTGTGTGTTAACAATGAGTTATACACCACGGGTTACTCCAAGGTGGTTTGGATAGATACACAAAAAAACCAGTCCATCCCTTTGCCCGATTCTGTACGCCAGCAATTACTGACGTAATCACCGAGGTATCTAAGTCCATGTCATCTGAATTGGCACCCCATGGCTATTGCCAAACCTGCGGAAAACCGACTGCACAACTCACTCCCGAGGGTGACAATCGGGAGCGCCGGGTGTGTGCGTCTTGCGGAGTGATTCACTATGAAAACCCAAAGAATGTAGTGGGTTGTTTATTGGAGTGGCGCGGTAACATTCTATTGTGTAAGCGTGGCATTGAGCCCCGTTATGGCTACTGGACATTGCCGGCGGGTTTTATGGAAAACGGCGAATCAACGCGGGAAGGTGCGCTACGAGAAGCGCGTGAAGAAGCATCCGCAGAGTGCGATGATTTAAAACTGTTTGGAGTTTATAACCTGCCACGTATCAGCCAGGTTTACTTAATGTTTTATGGTCGCTTAAAAGAGGGGTACGCAAAAGCTAACGAAGAAACCCTTGAGGTGCAGTTATTTGATGAAAAAGATATCCCTTGGGATGAGTTAGCTTTTCCGGTTATCACAGAAGCGTTAAGTCGTTACTGCGAGCGTCATACCGATCGTTCGCGGCAAGTGCACTTGGCTGATATTTACAGTCGCCCCGGTGAGCCCTTAGAGATAGTGAGACACACATGAATGCCACGGTTGAACTTTTACTGTCGCACCGATCTATTCGCAAATTTGAAAATCGGGTGGTGCCAGAGGATGTACTGCAAACTTTAGTGAAGTGTGGGCAAGCGGCGGCTACATCCAGCAATGTGCAAGCGGTAACCGCCATCCATGTCACTCAAGCGGATACTCGGGAACAGCTTAGCTTCTTGGCAGGCGGTCAGCCTTATGTGGCTACAGCAGGTGCTTTCTTGGTCTACTGCGCTGATTTACGCCGTTCGATGAACGCGTGTGAGTCGCAGGGTGGTGAGTTTTCACCCGGCATGATGGAGCATTTTCTGATTGCCAGTATCGATGTGGGTATAGCGGCTCAAAACACCGTCGTAGCCGCAGAGTCGATGGGCTTAGGCATTTGTTACATTGGTGGGCTTCGTAACAAACCGTCTGAAGTAGCATCGCTTCTGAAATTACCTGAGCAAGTGTATCCCGTGTTTGGTCTGTGCTTGGGTTATCCAGCTCAGAACCCTGAAGTGAAGCCGCGGTTGCCCATTGATGCTGTTCTGATGAAGGATGTGTATGACGATACTGCGCAAGCTAAACTGCTAAAGCAGTACGATGCCACCTTGCGTGAATATTATAAAACGCGCACCGGCGGCAATAAAGACAGCAGCTGGAGTGAAGAGATGAAAGCGTTGGTGGGAAAGGAATCAAGGCCCCATATGAAAAGCTTTCTAGCCGATCAAGGGTTTGCCATCAAGTAAGTGTATGGCGGCATCCATGCCGCGATCACAACACGACCCGTTAAGCTCGTGTGGTTTTACCTTACAGCTCACGCAGTTCGCGGCGAAGAATTTTACCCACATTGGTTTTAGGCAATTCATCAACGAACTGTACGACTTTGGGGCGTTTGTATCCGGTTAAATGCTCTTTGCAATGCGCCTTCACGTCGGCTTCAGTTAACGCAGGATCACTCTTAACAATAACCACTTTAACCACTTCGCCAGAATGATCGTCTGGAATGCCAATAGCGCCCGCTTCTAAAATCCCATCATGCGTGGCTAGAACGCCTTCAATTTCATTGGGATAAACATTGAAACCAGACACCAATATCATGTCTTTTAATCGATCAACAATTCGAAAGTAACCGTTTTCGTCCATTTCAGCCACGTCACCGGTGTGCAGCCAGCCATCACTGTCGATGGTTTTGGCCGTCTCTTCAGGGCGATTCCAATATCCCACCATGACTTGCGGACCCCGTATACACAGTTCGCCTGCTTCACCCACGCCCAGCGCGTTATTGTTTTCATCGCGAACGGAAGCATCGGTGCCGGAAATAGGTAGGCCAATCGATCCGTTATATTCTTCTAACGTGGTTGGGTTCATACAAGCTGCGGGGCTGGTTTCGGTTAAGCCGTAGGCTTCGATCAACGGTAAGCCGGTGATGTTTTTCCAGCGATCAGCAACCGCCTTTTGCACGGCCATGCCGCCACCTAACACCAAGCGCAAATGTGAGAAGTTGGTTTCTGCAAAGCCTGGTGTATTCATTAACGCATTGAACAGCGTGTTAACACCAGTAATAGCTGTGAAGTTGTGCTTGTTCAGCTCTTTAACAAAACCTGGCATGTCCCGAGGGTTAGTGATAAGAATATTTTTTGCGCCTAAGCGCATATACGTTAAGCAATTCGCGGTCAATGCGAAGATGTGATAAAGCGGTAGAGCGGTAATGATGATTTCATCGCCTTCCTTAACTTTTCCATCATTGGTTATCCAGGTGTACGCCTGTTCAATGTTAGACACCATATTGCCGTGACTTAACATCGCACCTTTAGAAACACCTGTGGTGCCTCCGGTGTATTGCAAGAAGGCGATGTCATCTAGGGTTAAATCAACCACCTTGGCTGGTGGTAAAGATGCACCTTGTGCGAGCACATCCTTGAACGATACAGCTTGTGGCAAGTTAAATGCGGGTACCATTTTCTTAACGTACTTGATAACAAAATTCACCAGCATTGATTTTGGGAAGTCCAGCATGTCGGCCACACGAGTGGTGATGACGGTTTCCACATCGGTATGCTCGATCACATCGGATAAGGTTTGCGCGAACATCTCAACCACCACAATGGCTTTCGCACCAGAGTCTTTTAATTGATGCTGTAATTCACGGTCAGTGTAGAGCGGGTTAGTGTTTACCACGGTTAAGCCTGCTCGTAATGCACCGAACACGGCTACCGGGTATTGCAACAAATTCGGCATCATGATCGCGATGCGATCGCCTTTTTTTAAGTTGGTTTTTTGTTGAATGTAGGCTGCAAAGTATTGCGTTAACCTATCCAACTCGGCGTAGTCGATCGACTTGCCCATGTTGTGCATCGCCGGTGAATTGGCAAATTTTTGCGTGGATTCAGTAAAGATGTCCACCACCGAGTTGTACTTTCCGGTGTCAATTTCGGCTGGCATGCCAGGCGGGTAGGAATTAAGCCAGGGTTTATCCACTTCTCTCTCCAGGTTCTGTCAGTGTCGGAAGCGCGTTTACGCTTTACCGCAGCACTTTTTGTATTTTTTTCCGCTGCCACAGTGGCACGGGTCATTGCGTCCTAGCTTGGGTTCATCACGCTTAAAAGGCTGGATGTCAGGCATTTCCGCATCGCGAAAATACCAGTCTCCCTGATAACGTTCAAACACACCTAACTCATGGTGTGTTTGGCGACGTTTTTGCGGATCACGGTAGTGCGCCATAAATTCGATGCGCGCTTCGGTGTCTTCCGCACTTCCCCCTTCAACGCTGATGACAGCGAGATTCATCCATTCCGAATCACGCGCCCAGCGAGCGGTTGCGTTTTCATCGATATCGGTTCGAGTGGCGGGGTGGTGAGTTCTTAAAATGAACCCCATGTTGGCTTGAGTATGGGCGGTGTATCGGGCGCGCATTAGGCTTTCCGCTTCAGCAGGTTTTTCCCGCCCACTGATGTAAGGTTCGCAGCATGCCTCAAGGGTTTGGCCTGAGCCGCATGGGCAATCGGTCATTCGTTACTCAATTTAAAGTGATCCAGGTAATAACGCGAGTGTAACGCAGCCTAATCAATGGGTGTAAACACGAGCGCCTTCCGCATCCAAAGTGAATGGAAATCGAACCAAAGTTACACGATTGCCTTCAACGGTGATGAACGCAGTATCACGCCATGCACCATCGTCGGTAAATTCGAATCGATACAGCCGTCGCCATCCCACGCTGCCAGATTTCAGCCGGATTGGTTTCAAACTGGCCAAGGCCACTGTTTGATCCAAAAACTGCACTTTTTGCCGTTGGCATTGCATCTTTGCGGTTGAAACGGCTAATTCGCGGGCTCTCAGGCTACTCCACCAGAAACCCATGATGGCGCCAAGGCTAAGCACCAGAAACAATTGTGGGTAAAACGAATTCAAAAGAGATTCACTGGTAAGCCGATGGCATTGGTTGGATAATGTGCGTTAATTTAGGAAGATTCAAGCACGAGCATAAATATGACAACCTCTTCGGATATTCCCGCGTCGACCACGCAAACTGAGCTGGAAGCGGCCGCGTTTCGAACGCTGGTGGCGCATTTGCAGAAACGGACCGATGTGCAAAACATTGATTTAATGAACCTATCGGGCTTCTGCCGTAATTGCTTATCCAAGTATATGGTGGCGGCAGCAACGGAGCGTGGTGTGGAATTAAATTATGACCAAGCGCGTGAGCAGGTCTACGGTATGCCCTATGACGAATGGAAGCGACAGCATCAAACAGAGGCCACGGACGCACAGAAAGCGGCCTATGCTGCGACTCATCCCAGTCACGAATGACCGCAGTCGTCTGCATTGCCGATGACCAGGATTGGCTGGAGGCCATGGAAGCGCAAGCGAGGTCACCGTTACAACGGGTCAGCTGGCCAGAATTTGATCAAAAATCGTTGACTCTGGCGGATGCGCGCCGTGTCGGTTTGGCTCGAATGGAGGCCGAGCCGATTGTCCTGAATCAAAGACTGGGCCGGCTATGCCGAGCATTTCCAGCGGGCGCCATCGTGGAGTGGGTGGGTTCGGATGCGGTCGCTGATGAGCAATTTTTCGCTTACGGCTTTAAAAAACTATTGGGCAAAGATATTGAATTGCCCAATGAAAACGGTTGTGACAATTTTTTGCTGAGTACTGCGCGTTGCTTTGAATATCGTCTGAGTGACTACAAGGCTGTGCCGGATTGGTTGAACGCCAGATTCTGGGCGCATCCTGAGCGATTTCATCTATAACTGTACGGGCTTCTTTACTTCGCTGGGATTCGTGCCTCAGCGTTAACATCGATGCGTTTCATCTGCGGTGGGCATAGGGTCAGATTTGGTGTACGGTTAACACCTATTCCAGTCATCTCGCCTGCAATCGATTCGCGTCTTACGACCTGAGTCATGTTGTCATGAGCAAAATACAAATCACCGAATTACTGGGCGACGGTATCGGCCCAGAACTAGCGGAATCCGTTCATTCGGTAGCCGACTCCTTGCCATGCGAATTGGAGTTTGTGCCCATTGATTGGAGCCTGGAGGCGCGAGAGCGTCGGGGCGATGACGCCATCGACGAAGCTGAAGAGTCCATGCGTCGCACCAAGCTGGCGGTTAAGTACCCCACCGTCACCAAAAAACGCAGCCCGAATGCGCTAATTCGGCGCGCCTGTAATTTTAGCGTTATCTACCGTCCCGCTATCTCCATAAAAGGCATCAGTTCAAATTTTAAAGAAGATGTGAATCTGCACATTGTGCGAATCGCTACCGGTGGCACCTACGACGATCCCGGCCAATACATCGGCGACGATGCCGCTGTTTCTTTGCGCATGGTTGAACGCAAGCCCTGCGAACAAGCAGCTCGATTCGCCTTCGACCTCGCTCGGCGCAAAGGCCTTACCTATGGGGATGGCCACTACACCATGACATCCTCGTCGAAACATACCATTCAGCGTGTGACCGATGGCTTGTTCGAAAAAGTCGTGTCTGAAGTGCACAAAGAGTTCGAAGATGTGCAGCACAACGTGGAACTCTTTGACGCCTTGTTGGCGAAAATTATCATCGACCCGTCTGCCTATGAAGTGGTTTTGGTGCTGAACGAATACGGCGATTTTCTGTCCGATATGGCATCTGGTTTGGTGGGCAGCTTGGGCACCGGCGCCAGTGGTAACTATTCATTCGACGAGAACAACAAAGTCGACATCGCGATGTTCGATCCTGCCGGTGGTACTGCCCCTGACATTGCAGGTAAGAATGTCGCGAATCCGGCGGCGGTCCTGTTGGCGTTTGGAATGTTGTTAGACCATGTTGATCGATACGATTTAGGGCACGCGCTTCGATTAAGCCTACTGGGTTTAATTGAATCGGGGCAGTGCACTCGAGATCTTGGTGGAAAATTAAATACGGATGAATTCACCCAGCTCGTTGTTGAACATATACCAGCGCATTTGTGACTAGAGACCGATTTCCCTTATGGCAACAATGAAATCCCAACTTGAATCCACGATCTTAGGCGGCGCAAATTCTCCGTATTTGGAAGTGTTGTACGAACAGTTCCTGAGTGATCCCAACAGTGTGGATGAGACTTGGCGCGAGTATTTTCAAAAGCTGCCAATGGTTGGGGATCATGGTCAGGACATTCCGCACTCGGAAGTGCGACAACAATTTTTGCAGTTAACCCGAAACAGTGGCGGGATTCGTACGGCCGCGGCCGCAGCAGTCGCCTCAGGCATGTCGCCGCAAGAATTAAAGCAAATTCGAGTCACCCAACTCATCAACGCGTATCGCGTTCGTGGTCACCAATTAGCTAAAACCGATCCCTTGGGTTCGGTGCAAGACGCCATGGTGCGAGAACTGCGCTTGGATCAAAACGGATTATCGGAAAGCGATCTTGATACTGAATATCAAACACCTTCACTAGAAGGTTTGGGCGCAGCTACTTTGCGCGACATCATTGCGCATTTGGAAAAATGCTACTGCAGTAGCATTGGTTATGAGTACATGTATGTGGATAACACACCACAAAAGCTATGGCTGCAACAGCGCATAGAATCAGTTGCCTCGTCACCAGTTTTAAATAACGACAGTAAAACCTGGCTGTTGGAAAGATTAACCGCGGCAGAAAGTATGGAACGGCATTTAGGTTCGCGCTACGCGGGACAAAAACGTTTCTCACTGGAAGGTGGTGAAAGCCTGATAGTCGTGATGAGTGAATTACTCAAGCGTGCAGGTGTTGCCGGTGTTAAAGACATGGTTATCGGTATGGCGCACCGCGGTCGATTGAATGTGCTGGTGAATATTTTGGGTAAAAACCCGGCCGATCTTTTTTCTGAATTTGAAGGCAAACAAAAACAAGATTCGCGTTTGTCGAATGGTGACGTTAAATACCACCAAGGCTTTAGTTCCGACTTACAAACAGAACACGGGCATATGCACCTGTCCTTGGCGTTCAATCCCTCGCACTTAGAAATTGTTTCACCAGTGGTGGAAGGTTCGGTACGTTCACGCCAAGATCGTTACGGTGATAAAGACGGTGACAAAGTCATCGCGGTCGCCATTCACGGGGATGCTGCCTTTGCTGGACAAGGCGTGGTTACTGAAACATTCAACATGGCCGACTCTCGGGGTTTTTCAACCAAAGGTACCGTGCACATTATTGTGAACAACCAAATTGGTTTTACCACCAGTAATGCCAAAGATGCTCGTTCCACGTTATACGCCACCGATGTGGCGAAGATGATTAACGCTCCCATCTTCCACGTTAACGGTGATGACCCGGAAGCGGTTCAGTTCGTGACTCAATTAGCGTTTGATTTTCGTATGGCGTTTAAGAAAGACGTTGTCATCGATATGGTGTGCTACCGCCGTCATGGCCATAACGAAACGGATGAGCCGTCTGTGACTCAACCCATCATGTATCAAGCGGTAAAAGCCACACCAACAACTCGTCAACTCTATGCCAGCGCCTTGGAAGCACAAGGGGTTATTGATGCAGCCACGGCAGACCACATGGTGAGTCAATACCGTGAGCAACTGGACAACGGGGAAACGGTTGCACCCGATGTATTGGTTGGAGTCAATGAGGCGCCCGAATTAAAAGTCGATTGGGAAAAGTATCAATCCGATGATTGGCGTGTGCCTTATCAGAAGCCTGTATCTGAAGATAGATTTAAATCCTTAGCGGATGAGCTGCACACTTTACCAGCCGGTCTTAAGCTCCACTCGCGGGTTAATAAAATCATTGAAGATCGTCGCAAGATGGCAGCCGGTGGTTTACCGGTTGACTGGGGTTTTGCTGAAACCATGGCCTATGCCACGTTGTTAGACGACGGCTATCAAATTCGTTTAACTGGTCAAGACAGTGGTCGCGGCACATTCGCGCATCGCCACGCCGTGTTGCACAACCAATCTGCGCGTGGTGCTTATGTGCCTTTGCGTGAATTGGGTGCGAAACGCGATAAATCGTTTTTAGTCATCGACTCCTTATTGTCTGAAGAGGCGGTGTTGGGGTTTGAATACGGTTACGCCACTGCCGATCCTGAATCACTGGTAATTTGGGAAGCGCAGTTTGGTGATTTTGCAAATGGCGCGCAAGTGGTTATCGATCAATTCATCAGCTCGGGTGAAACCAAGTGGGGCAGGCTGTGCGGATTAGTCATGTTATTGCCGCACGGCTATGAGGGCCAAGGGCCAGAGCATTCTTCAGCTCGCCTGGAACGTTTTTTACAACTTTGCGCAGAAGACAACATGCAAGTGTTAGTGCCTAGCACGCCTGCGAATGCCTATCATATGTTCCGTCGTCAAATGCTACGACCTATGCGGCGACCGTTGATTGTGATGTCGCCAAAGAGTTTGTTGCGTCATCGTTTGGCCACCAGCACCATTGAAGATTTATGTGCCGGGCAATTTTTGCCGGTGATTGATGAGATTGATACCGACGTTCCCGCAGAAAAAGCCACGCGGATGATTTTGTGCAGTGGCAAGGTGTACTACGACTTGCTCGAACAACGTCGTGAGCAAAAACTTAACGATGTGGCCATTGTTCGAATGGAGCAGTTGTATCCGTTTCCTTACAACGAAATGAAAGCGGTTGTGTCTCGTTACACCAATCTTTCATCCATTGTGTGGTGTCAAGAAGAGCCACGTAACCAAGGTGCATGGCGGGCGAATCGTCATCGGATCGAACGCACCATCCCGGATAACATGGAAGTAGAGTATGCCGGTCGAGGGCCGTCGGCGTCCCCTGCTGTTGGATACAACAATTTACACGTGCAGCAACAAAAACAATTGGTTCAAGAAGCATTGGGCCTGGTTAAGAACACGCAAACCCGCTGAACGCGGACACTCTAGGAAGTGACGTACATGAGCACAGAAATCAAGGTGCCCACCCTGCCGGAATCCATTGCAGATGCTCTGGTAGTGACCTGGCGGAAAGCCGAAGGCGATCCAATAAAACGCGACGAAGTGTTGGTTGAAATTGAAACTGACAAAGTGGTACTTGAAGTGCCGGCTGAAAAAGACGGTGTATTGGGAAAAATTGTACAAGGCGAAGGGGCAACAGTTACCGCCCATCAAGTCATCGGCAGTATTGAGGCTGCAGGGGCTGCAGCGAGTGCACCGGCAACCACAAATGCACCTGCTGCAAGCGCTGATGCGTCAACTGAATCAGGTGAGAAAATCGATGTCAAAGTACCCACCTTGCCTGAGTCGATTGCGGACGCTTTGATTGTTAAGTGGCACAAAGCCGAAGGCGATGCCGTGGCTCGCGATGAAATCATCGTGGATGTCGAAACCGACAAGGTGGTGCTGGAGGTGCCTGCGGCGTCTTCGGGAGTGTTGGTGTCTATCGTTGAACCCGAAGGAACCACCGTTGCCGCTCATCAAGTCATCGGCGTGATTGCTGAAGGGGCCAGCGCGGCACCAGCGTCGGCAAGTCCTGCTGCTTCAGCCGCTGTCGTTGATGCGGGTGGTGAAACGGGTGGGCAAACCAGTCCTTCGGTTCGTAAAGTGATGGCTGAACATGGCTTAACGGCCGATCAAATCGTGGGTACGGGCAAGAACGGCCGCATCACCAAAGAAGATGTGGAAAAAGCTGCTGCCTCTACCAAGTCCAATGCAGCGATGGCTGCAACGGCTGCCGCAAGCGCAGGAGCTGCCAGTGCGACCAGTGGGGCTGTGGCCCCAGGCGCATCGGCGTCGAGTTTGCCCGAGTTACCGGTTGGGGATCGCACTGAACGTCGTGTTCCAATGACACGCCTTCGAAAGCGTATCGCGGAGCGCTTGTTAGAAGCTTCGCAAACCACAGCGATGCTCACCACCTTCAATGAAGTGAACATGCAAGGCTTTATTGATTTTCGAACGCAATATAAAGATATGTTCGAAAAGACTCACGGCGTGAAACTGGGTTTCATGTCGATCTTTATCAAAGCCGCCACCGAGGCGCTAAAGCGCTACCCGGATATCAATGCCTCCATCGATGGTGATGATGTGGTTTATCACGGATTTTGTGATGTGGGTGTGGCTGTGTCTTCCGAGCGTGGCTTGGTTGTTCCGGTGTTACGTAATACCGAAAATATGTCCCTAGCTGACATGGAAAAGGGCATTGCCGAATACGCTGCCAAAGCGCGTGACGGAAAACTTGGTATGGATGAAATGACGGGGGGCACGTTCACCGTATCGAACGGCGGTGTTTTCGGATCGATGATGTCTACCCCCATTCTAAATCCACCGCAAAGCGCCATCTTGGGCATGCATGCCACGCAACAGCGTCCAATTGCTGAGAACGGTGAAGTGGTTATTCGACCCATGATGTACATCGCCTTGTCATATGACCATCGAATTGTGGATGGTAAAGGCGCTGTTGGATTTTTGAAAACCATTAAAGAAATTGTTGAAGAACCCGCTCGGGTTGTATTCGATCTATAAACCATAGGAATTCGGTTCTGCCATGACAGACCAATATGACGTCATTGTTTTAGGTGCAGGCCCTGCGGGCTATGTAGCGGCTATTCGTTGTGCTCAGCTGGGTTTAAAAACAGCCTGTGTAGAGAAGTGGCTCAATAAAAGTGAAAAGCCTGCATTGGGCGGCACTTGCCTTAACGTCGGTTGTATTCCATCAAAAGCCTTGTTGGAAGCGACCGAGCTGTATCACGAAGCCAAGCATGGGTTTGAAGAGTTGGGCATTACGTGTTCCGACATCAAGCTGGACGTGCCTAAGATGATCGCGCGCAAAGACAAAATTGTTGCTGAACTCACCGGTGGTATCGAAGCGCTATTTAAAGCCAATGGGATTGATTGGTTAGTGGGCGCTGGAACCGTGTTAGCCGACAAAAACGTGCGTGTGACAGCCCATGATGGGTCTGCATCGAATCACACCGCAAAAAACATCATCATTGCCACAGGTTCCGTGCCCATCGAATTGCCCATCACGCCCTTGCACAGTGACATTGTGGTGGATTCAGCCGGTGCACTGGACTGGGAAGCGGTGCCGGGCAAAGTGTGCGTCATCGGTGCTGGCATTATCGGGCTTGAACTGGGCAGTGTTTGGCGTCGTTTGGGTTCTGAAGTGGTCTTGCTGGAGGCTATGGATTCTTTTTTACCCATGGTCGATGCACAAATTGCCAAAGACGCCATGCGCACCTTTACGAAACAAGGGTTAGACATTCAACTCTCAGCCCGGGTAACCGGCAGTACTGTTAATGGCAAAAAAGTCACCGTTAGCTATCAGAACAGCGATGGCGAACAATCCATGGAAGTGGATAAACTCATCGTGGCGGTTGGCCGACGTGCGTTTGTGCACGATGTATTAACCGATGATGCCGGTGTGGGTCTGGATGAGCGTGGCCTCATTCATGTGAATAATTCATGCGAAACCAATGTGCCCGGTATCTACGCCATTGGTGACGTGGTGCGCGGCCCCATGTTGGCGCACAAAGGATCAGAAGAAGGGGTGATGGTGGCTGAAATCATCGCCGGTGAAACATCCAGTGTGAATTATGACGTGATGCCGAACGTCATATACACACACCCAGAAGTGGCATGGGTAGGTAAGACGGAAGAACAGTTAAAAGCGGAAGGTGTTGACTATCAAGCCGGTACTTTTCCGTTCGCTGCCAGTGGTCGAGCAAAAGCTAAAGGTGACACCGGTGGCATGGTTAAAGTGCTGCGTGATAAAAAAACAGATCGAATGTTAGGTGCTCATGTGATTGGGCCCAGTGCGTCAGAATTGCTGGGTCAGTCGGTGTTGGCCATGGAATTTGATGCCACTATCGAGGACATCGCCCACACCATTCACGCGCACCCCACATTGTCAGAAGCGATGCATGAGGCTGCATTGAGTGCTGACGGTCGTGCCATACATATTGCTAATCGCAAGCCACGATAATTAAAATTCTTTGGTGAGCTAAACCGCTTGCCATACCTCTATACCGCCCAACGGACTTAACGATGAATTTACACGAATACCAGGCGAAAGGCCTTTTTAAGGAATACGGCATGCCCGTGCCCAATCACATTGTGGCGACGACTGCTGCAGAAGCGAAGCAGGCGGCGGACAAATTAACCACAGACAAAGTGGTGGTTAAGGCGCAAGTGCACGCCGGTGGTCGAGGAAAAGCGGGTGGCGTGAAATTAGTAGACTCCTCCGCTGAAGCGGAAGAGTACGCCAAAAGTATTTTAGGCACCCACTTGGTCACGATTCAAACGGATGCCAAGGGGCAACCCGTGAATACCGTGTTGGTTGAAGAGACGTGCAACATTGCCAATGAATTGTACTTAGGTGCTGTTATCGATAGAGCCAGTCAGCGCGTTGTGGTCATGGCTTCAACCGAAGGCGGTGTTGAAATTGAAACCGTGGCGGAAGAGACGCCTGAGAAAATCTTAAAAGCTGAAATTAACCCGTTGTTGGGTTTGATGCCTTGGCAATGTCGTGAAATCGCCTTTGGTTTGGGTTTGTCGGGTGGTCAAATTAAGCAGTTTTCTAAGTTGTTATCCGGATTGGTTAAATTGTTCGTTGAAAAAGATTTAGCGCTGGTTGAAATTAACCCCTTGGTGATCACCGCAGAAGGGGACCTGATTTGTTTGGATGGCAAGATTAACGTCGACAGTAACGCCATGTACCGTCACCCTGAATTGGAAGCACTGCATGATAAGTCGCAGGAAGATGAGCGTGAACTGCGCGCCTCCGAATGGGACCTTAACTACGTTGCGTTAGAAGGCAACATTGGTTGCATGGTGAATGGAGCAGGGCTCGCCATGGCGACCATGGATATTATTAAGCTCAAAGGTGGCCAGCCGGCAAACTTTTTGGATGTTGGGGGCGGTGCGACCAAAGAGCGCGTTGCAGAAGCGTTAAAAATTATTTTATCTGACCCAGATGTGAAAGGTATTTTGGTTAATATTTTTGGTGGCATCGTACGCTGCGATTTGATTGCAGAAGGTGTTATAGCTGCAGTGAATGAGGTGGGCATAGAAGACCCAGTCGTGGTGCGCTTAGAGGGCACCAACGCGGCAGAAGGTCGCGCCTTATTGGACAACAGCGGGCTTAACTTAAATTCAGCCAGTGATTTAGGCGATGCCGCCGAAAAGATTGTTGCTATCGTGGGAGGTGCCGCATGAGCGTTTTAGTCAACAAAAATACTAAAGTACTGTGCCAGGGTATAACCGGTAGTCAGGGTACGTTTCATTCAGAGCAAGCCATTGAGTACGGTACGAAAATGGTGGGCGGGGTTACGCCTGGTAAAGGCGGCACCAAGCATTTGAACTTACCCGTATTCAACACCATGAAAGATGCGGTAGCTGAAACTGGCGCTAACGCATCGGTTATCTATGTGCCAGCGGCTTTCTGCAAAGATTCCATTACGGAAGCTGCGGAATCTGGTGTTGAGTTAATTGTTTGTATTACCGAAGGCATTCCCACGCTCGACATGCTGGAAGCAAGCATTGCCGTAGAACAAAACGGTGTGCGTTTAATCGGGCCAAATTGCCCCGGCATCATCACACCGGGCGAATGCAAAATCGGCATCATGCCAGGGCCTATGCATAACGCGGGTAAGGTTGGGATTGTTTCGCGTTCAGGCACCTTAACGTATGAATGTGTTAAGCAAACGTCTGATTTAGGTTACGGACAAAGCACCTGTATCGGTATTGGTGGTGATCCCATTCCCGGCACCAGCTTTAAAGATGCTTTGGCTTTGTTCCAAGAAGACCCACAAACCGAAGCGATCTTAATGGTTGGTGAAATCGGTGGTACTGCGGAAGAGGAGGCGGCAGAGTTCATCAAATCCAATGTGACAAAGCCCGTGTCCGCCTACATTGCCGGTGTAACCGCGCCTCCTGGAAAGCGCATGGGGCATGCAGGCGCCATCATCGCCGGTGGTAAAGGAACAGCCGATGATAAGTTCAAAGCCTTAGAAGCAGCTGGCGTGACCACCACCCGTTCACCGGCCGAATTGGGGCTAGCGGTTAAGAGCGCCACCGGTTGGTAGTGCACAGCCAATTTGCCTGGTTGTTCTATTAAGGTATAAATTAAAAAGCCGAGGTTTTGCCTCGGCTTTTTTGTTTAAAGATCAAAGGCGAACACCATGACACTGCAGCTTGATCATCTCTTTGTGCTCACTGAACGTGATGCCCCTATCAGTGATCTGATGATAGAAGCGGGGTTTGTTGAAGGCAGCTCAAATACCCATCCCGGTCAAGGTACAGCGAACCG
>CALGLE010000011.1 GCA_937930305.1 uncultured Granulosicoccaceae bacterium
CTGGTTATCCTGTACTTGGTGAGTCATTGGTTTCTCTCTCTTCATTAATTTAGTCGTTAACGAAAAGAATAACCGATGGCTCGCCACTCTAAAACCGGTGAGCGGCTAAGCCAATTTACAGAAAGGATTTTGCACTACCAATTTCGGATTTTGAGATGCCTGAAGTTGGCTCAATTGAGCACAGTATTCTTAATATGTTCTCAGATTTTGCCATATTTTCGCGATATCACAACTTGGACTCATTGCATCCGAACGCCACTGGTAGCACAGACCCGTTGAGTGAGTGGGAAGCTATTATAGATAATGTCGTGGAAAATGATGTGCCTGACAAGAAACTAAAGAAGCAACTTGAGGAAGTTGGATACTTGGTTGAGCTCATCGAAGATCATACGTTGTCGATAAACTCAGGTATGAGCGGTGAGTCACTAACACTACTGGAAGCATTTTCCTTACCGCAAAAACAGTCAGTCGCGGCTCCCTATCTTATGGTTAGAGTGTTCAATCTGTTAGCTCCAATCATTGATATGGTGTCAGAACTTGGTCAAAAGGGATTCTATACAAGAGCACCTGATGAGTCAGGGCCGCATGTCCCACTTTTTCATGAAACGTTGGTTTATTTTAAAGCCGACAATGCTCAGATAAGACGAAAGAAGCGTTGGCCTTGACTGGATTTTTAGATTGTTGGTGTGCAGCAGATACCTAACAAAACGTTGCAACAAACAGCTGCGCTAGGCGCGCAACCCAGGATCTGAGAACGCGCACCGAGCGCAACTATTGTTGAACTCGGTGTTAGCCGTACCGATCAAATACTTTGTTATAGAATAAAATTCGTGGTTGTATTTATGCTTTTTGGCCCTCAGCCACCATTGGGAGTCTTGGCTAGCAGGTCGAGGTGGAGATCCAGTATATGTGCTTTGAGGTATGACCTTGCTATCTATATGATCCAACATCGATTGCTATTTCATTGAAGTAATTCATAAAACGGCTTAAGCACCAAACGAATGGAGATAGATATGGGCAGTGCAGCTCTGCAATATGAGTTATGGAGCAAGCAACCAAAGGATTGGAGCGAATTATCCGAACCAAACCATCGGTCATAATTTTCTGCCATGCTTGAGGCAACTCAAGTTGATAAAAATACAGTCCTTCTTGATGTTGGTTGTGGTGGCGGTACTTCCAGTGTTATGGCAGCTTCTGCGTATGCAATGCCCTTACGAAAGGCCCGACCTCAAATACTGAATACCTTCCTTAATCATCACAGATGGAACATGGTGGCTGGCCCTATATAGCAACTGCTACCGTTTACCCGTATACGCTACAAATTCTTCCTTGAAAGCTTCGCGACGGCATCCTTGCCGTTGAGACTGTAGGTTAATAGGATACAAAGTAACAATGTGTTGCTCTTTACTGGGTGCTCCGGTTGAAACGCGAATCAGAAAAACATCAACAGTCCATAAATTACCGCTTACGATGATTCACGTGGTCCTATATTTGCGTGCTAACGAGTTTGTCATTTTCGCTGTCAGAATGAACATTTTGAGGCCAAATACGAGAGTATCGTCATGTTGAAAAACCACGTACGTTTTTACACCAGTACTCGACTTAGTTTGCTTGCCGTATTGTTGCTTCTGCTGACCGTTGGCTGCGGAGGGAATAATGGTGGGGCTGAAAACGAACCTTCTATCGGTGAACTTATTGGTAATCCGGATATTACCGGTGAGGTGTGTGTACAGATTGAATTGCGTGACTGCTATTTAGCCATTGGTATTGTTCAGTCGAAAATTATTCGATTCAAACCGCAGGGATCCACTACTGACTTACTCATGAGTCCTCAGCAAGGAACTGGAAAATTTGGAATCGCCCCACGTGCAGTTATAGATGAATCAATGAAGGCAATTCATTCAACCTATTCTGTCAGTTGGCGACTACTAGAGGAATATCCAGGCTTAGAAATAATTAGCAGTCTTGATAGTCGAGAAATTGAAGTGAGGTTTCCATATCTTGGCTCTGAATCGAAAGACTACAGATTCGCCGTGTTTATATCGGACCCCGCAGGAGGAACGGAGTTAATGGAGGCCGTTATTAGGGCGTACCCAACGTTTCACTGTACATGGTGTGATAGCACTGAGATTGCACAGTTTGCGCAGAGAAAGGTCGTCGATGCCGAACACTATAGTGATTTCGAACTCGCAAATGATCCGGACATTTACCTAGCAGATTCCAATAATAATAAGGTTAAGCTCCTCGATTTTCACAGTGATGCTGTTGCGGCAGAATATTTTTTTGATCAAGCCCCACAAGCTCTTAGCTATGACCGATCTTCAAAAAACCTGTTTGTGCAACTCGAACCTGAATTTATCGACCCAACCTTTCCAACGTTTCCTAGAAAAACCGATATGGCCCATGTCAATGTCATAACAGGGAATGTCACTGAATTCGAGTTACCTGGCCGACCTTATCAGCTGGATACCACTCTTACAGGTGATGGCGTTTTTTCTGTCGAAAATGATTCGAGTAAAACGTCAATACACCGTTTTTCTGTTAGCGATAATCGTCTATTTACGGGAATTAATACGGAGTTTATTTATGATTCAAAAAGGCTCATTCATTTTGACAAAGCTCGTTCGGAATTGATAGTAATTGGCAATTGGCCAAGAGCGCTTTACATCTATCAGCTCTCAGATGAAAACAGTCTAAAACTTACACAGACTCGTGAGTTTGATTCAGATGAATTGAAAATGCCTGCATTGAGCGACGAAGAATCAAAACAAGTAGGTTTTTCTAGTTATGAAGAAATGCTATCGCTTGAGTATGAGCCCTATTATGAATTTGTTGATCTCCTTGTTACTGAGGACCAAATCTATATGATGTCTGAATATATCGAGTTTCAAGGGGGGAGAGTTCTATCGGTTTTGAACCGGAATGATATACAGACGTTAGATCGGCAAATAAAACTACCTGGAAAAAAACCTCAGCTTGTTCAGCATCATGGGAACAACACACTGGTGTTTCAGGAGTTTCACACAATAAAATTTCTAGATATGGCGTCTGCAGAGGTAATTCTTGAAATTGAAGTGCCAGAATGTACTAACCCCGGACAAACGTCAGTAAAATTTTCACCTGAAAATGACAGGGCTTTCGCTTTGCTCTCTGAATGCGACTACTCTCTACTTGACTACAATTCTGTATTGTTTACTGTGCCTGTCCCGTCTATTTCGGGTTATTTTGATAGAAATTAGGAGTTGCAATGTATCGGGGTAAATGGTTTTTGGTTGTACATTGGCCAAATTCCTTCTGAGACCACTATATTCGACGCCAACGTCTAAAACATTCATCCCCAATGAATTGGGGCAGTTAGAGGCGCTTTAGTGACAGATTTTCAACACCAAAAACAGGTTGTGCTCCAATTTTACGAAGCGTTGGATTCGGCTGCGCCAGAGGCATTAGCTGCCGTATTGGCAGCACACACAGCGGAATCAAATACTCAAGAATATGCACGTGGATGTTCTCCAAAACAATTTAGACTTAAGCATGGCGCCCATCCAGTGAGTGTGCTGGTAGCAGATGCGTTAACAATAAAAATTAGACGAGATACGCTACTTTCTTAGCTTGTGAGAGGATTCCGATGATGGATAGTCAGGTAGCTTCGCATTATTCAAATACCGAAATCGTGGAGAGTATTCTCTCTGGGCTAGAGAGGGCTGGAATTAGTGTTGCAGATGTCTCTGTCGATGATCTGGGTCCTGTTGATGAATTTCATACTGGTGGACGAGCCGCTACCGAGCATCTACTAAAAGATCTACGGTTTGATACACACAAACAGGTATTAGATATCGGATGTGGGATCGGCGGTACCAGTCGATTTCTAGCAGACCGATATAACGTGACTGTTACAGGTATAGATCTCACCTCCGAATATATTGAGGCAGGAAACGTAATCAATAAATGGGTATCCCTAGATGACAGGGTCAGTCTTCGGTGCGGTGATGCGAATAATATCGAAAATGAGGATGAGGTATTTGATCTTGCTGTAATGCTGCATGTGGGAATGAATATTCAGAATAAAGCCACATTATTCTCTGAAGTTGCACGTTTACTTGTGAGAGGCGGACAGTTCGCAATTTATGATGTGATGCTGAAAAATGAAGCTGAAATACAATATCCCGTTCCATGGGCAAGTAACAGTGAAATGAGTTTTCTGGAACCGATGCAGCGATATAAGCACTATCTAGAAGCAGCTGGATTCAGTATCGAAAGAACAGATGGGCGTGGTGAATTTGCTGAATCGTTTTTCCGGAGAATGCAACAAACGTCAAAGGCGTCTGAAAGCCCTCCCGCACTCGGGCTCCATTTGCTGGTTGGGTCAAGCATTAAGGAGAAAATGCGAAACTTCTCTCAGGCTGTATTCGATGGTTTGGTTGAGCCAACAGAGATCATTGCTCGGAAGTTGTAGGTAGCTGCGTCTCTACAACCACAGTACAAACCTCGCCACCAACAAAAACAAACGCGCCAAAACCCTCAGCGCGCTCATTAATCACAAACAACCCCTCACTCAGCCTCCATAGCCCCAGGCCCAGGCACAGCTTTCTCAGGGCACTTACCCAATATAATCATGCCTAACACCTCATCTTTCGTAACGTCTTCCGTCTTAGCATGACCCACAATCTGCCCGTTCTTCATAACCGTTACGCGGTCGGCTAAATCAAATACATCGTGGATGTCGTGGCTGATTAAAAAGATACCGATGCCGTCTTTTTTCAATTGATGGATAAGTTCAGCAACTTGGGCAGTTTCTTGAGGGCCGAGTGCGGCTGTGGGTTCATCCATGATCAAAATGCGGGCGTTAAACAATATCGCTCTTGCGATGGCGACGGATTGTCGTTGTCCACCAGATAACTTCTTAACGGGTTCTTTAAAGCGTTGGAAGTTGGGGTTTAAACGGCCCATAACTTTGCGTGCTTCGGCTTCCATGGCCACATCATCTAAGGTGCCCCAGGAGGTTTGCAGTTCACGGCCTAAATACAAATTCGCAGCGGCGTCCACATTGTCTGCCACGGCTAAGGTTTGGTAAATCGTTTCAATGCCGTAGGCTTTTGCATCGCGCGGGTTGTTGATGGTGGCTTTTTCACCGTCGATAAAAATTTCACCGCCATCACGTGGGTAGGCGCCGGATAATATTTTTATGAGTGTGGACTTGCCTGCGCCGTTATGTCCTAGTAGCCCAACCACTTCACCGGGGTACAGTTCCATGGAGGCATCATCAACCGCTTTAATACCACCGAAGGAGATGGATAGGTTTTTCAGTTCAACTAACGGGTGTGTTTGAATATCTTGTACTTTTGCTGTGCTCATTATCTTTTCCCGTTTAGTTTGCGCGTCGACGATAGAGGGTGTCTAGAAACACCGCAACCACGAGAACCGAGCCAACAACCATTTGTTGTATGGCAGCATCAAAGCCGATGAGCACCATGCCCGTTTGTAGAGACTGCATAACGACCGCACCAAGAATAGCACCGTATATGGTGCCTAGCCCACCGGCGAGTGATGTGCCACCTATAACGGCGGCAGCGATTACGTATAGCTCATCAAATGTGCCCAAGGCGTTGGTGGCTGAATTTAAACGCGCACTGGCGATGACCGCAGCCAGTCCTGTCAGCATGCCCATAAGGGCAAAGATTTTAAGGGTTACCCAGCGAACGTTGATACCGGCAAGTTCAGCGGCTTCTGGGTTGCCACCGATAGCGAATACATAACGCCCAAAGCGCGTTCGTGTGGCTAGAAACGTCATGGCAATGCCAACACCCAGCATAATAAGCACGGGAATCGCAAAGCCGTGGGAGATGACTAAATCGCCATTGGGGTCAATGTTGCCAGCGGCTATTTCTTTTTTCACAATGCCTTTGGGCCAAGGGTGTGAGTTAACTAACATCACGAAACCGATGACCACGCCGCAACCGACAAAGGCCAGTAAGCTTTCGGCCCAAAGTGGGCGCGTGGGAAATTGAAAACGCTTACGTTGGCGTCGGCCTTGCCAAATGGAAAGCAAGATACCGATGCAGGCGAGGATGCCGACTATCCAGCTGGCGCTTTCGCCAATGGCCCCATAGGGCCCGCCACCGAGTTTAGCGAACGTGGTGTCCACCGGAGATATGGTTTCACCGCGTGCCAGCATAAAGGCAGCGCCTCGCCAAATCAGCAGCCCGCCCAGCGTTACGATGAACGCCGGTATTTGTAAGTACGCAATAAGGTAGCCGTGAAAGGCACCGATGAGTGCGCCAACTAACATGCCTGAGATAACCGCGATCACCCAAATCATGGGGTGGCCTAAACCTAAGATGTCGGGCAAGATCCAAACCTGCATGATGGCCATGAACATGGCGCAAAAACCTAACACCGATCCCACGGATAAATCGATGTGGCGGGTAACGATGACCAGCACCATGCCGGTTGCCATGACACCGATAGAAGAGGTTTGAACCGATAGATTCCATAAGTTACGCGGCGTAAGAAACGCTGCAAACCCTTTCACCAGACCGCCGTACAGATGAAAGCCAATCCAGATCAATAACAGTGCCCCCACCATGCCAAGCAGTCGGGAGTCAATTTCGGTCGCGCGAAGAAACTTGGTTAATGCACCTTCGTTTTCGTCCAGCGCCGCACCAGTGTTGGGGGATTTTTCACTCACGTGGATTGTCTCTAATTGATCGTCACTCAACCACACATACCGGCTTTATCAAGCCATGTGACGAATAAAGTTTAGGGGAGTGTTGCAGTTGCAGTATTCGACTGTGCGAAATACTACGCCCACGAGCCAAACCGATTCGAATGGCTCGTGGGGTAAAGCAAGCTTTTCAGTTTAAGTAATAAAAACGATTAAGAAAAGCTTTAAACCAAGGCTTAGTTGCTACTTAGCAGCCCGCAGCACTGTCCATTGCACCGTCACACACTTTGTCTTTTTCGATCCAGCCAGCATCAATAACCAAATTCAGGTTTTCAGATGTTATAGGAACCGGCGCTAAGAAGATGGCGTTCATTTCAACACCTTTAGCACCACCACTCCACTGAACCGCATTCGGGATATCTGCGCCAGCTTTGCCGTCAGCAAGCATTGCCGCAACGTTGCCAGCTGCTTTGCCCAACTCACGAGCATCTTTCCATACTGATACGGTTTGTGTGCCACGTGCAACTCGGTTAAGAGCGGCGTGATCACCATCTTGACCAGAAACTGGAACCACCATGCCTTGAGCGGCTAGGGCTGCAACAACACCGCCGGCCATGCCGTCATTCTCTGATACAACTGCATCGACGTTGTTGTCGTTAGCTGTCAGGATCTGCTCCATGTTCTTCTGAGCGTTATCTGGCTTCCAACCATCGGTGTAAGTTTCGCCAACGTTAACGATGTCGCCTGCGTCCATGGCGTCTTTTAATACTTCCATGATGCCTGCGAACAAGAAGTCAGCGTTTGGATCGCCCTTGTCGCCTTTGATGAACGCGTAGTTGCCTTTAGGCTGAGCTGCCAAAACTGCGCGAGCTTGCATACGGCCAACTTCAATGTTGTCGAACGTGATGTAGAAAGCACGCTCGTCTTCGATTAAACGGTCATACCCAATGACAGGGATGCCTTCGGCGTCAGCCGCATCAACCGCAGGGCCAACGGCGCCAGAGTCTTGAGCCAGAATAATTAGGGCGTTGGCACCTTGTGCAATCAAGTTCTCAACGTCAGTTAACTGCTTTGCAGCAGAAGCTTGCGCGTCAGCAGAGATGTATTTGTCGCCATTGGCTTCAATGGCTGCTTTCATCGCGGCCTCATCTGTCTTCCAGCGCTCTTCTTGGAAGTTTGACCAAGATACGCCAATGATCTTATCGGCTGCCACAGCAGGGCCCGCCAATAGGGCCGCGGTCGCTGTAGTGGCCAGCAACAATCCGGCTAGTGCTTTCATCGTGAATTCCTCATGGTTTGAATGCTGGGCAACAATGGCCCGGCAATGAACGTATTTCTCATTTATTTTCCGGAAAAAACCGGCGATTTAGGGTAATGTCATGACTTAGGGTTTATTTTTCCCGACAGTCGAGATAATTAAAACTGAAACGGTTTTGATTGTCAAACAAGAATTTAAATTAATTTGACGAATTGATAAATCAGTGATCTCTACAACGGAAATGCTGCGCCACCAAAACCGAGCCCATGTGTTGGCTGGGTTGCGTGAGCTTGGCCCATCCGCACACACCACCTTAGGTGAGTGGAGTGGTTTGAGTTCGGCCAGTGTTTCAGCGATTACTGCAGAGCTTGAAGAAGAGGGCGTGCTGCAACGACAGGAACCGGTGGCGGGCACTGGACGCGGAAGGCCTCGCGTGTTGTTTGGGCCAGCGCCATCGTTCACCTGCGTGGCCGTTATTCGCATTGCGACCGAATTGGTTGAATATTCTTTGGTTGATTACGCAGGAACCTTGTTGGACCGTTTTCACGAAACGCGCCCTGCGAATGAAAAAAAAGTCGCACCGTTTATCAAACGATTAAAAGCAGGCATTAAACGATTAGCCGAGCGAAGTGAGTTAAAAGCTTCCGATTTTGTGATGATTTCCCTTACCACCAAAGGCGTGGTAGATCAGCACAGCCCAACTTTATTGTGGTCTCCGGTGTTTGATGATCAAGTCATCGACTTTGAGCAAGAGCTTAGTGAGATAACGCCAGCGTTGGTGTATTTGCACAACGAAACAGCATTCTCTGCACAAGCAATTTCACAACGTTTACGTCGTTACGACACCGATGTTGAAAACGGTCGACGTATCGCGGTTTTGTCGCTGGGTCACTCCATCGGCTTAGGTGTGGCCACCTTAAAGTCTCACGGTCGAATACAGGCATTCGCACCGCCATTTAGCCACATGATGGATCAGCGGGAGGGGCCACTGTGTCGTTGTGGTGCCCATGGTTGTGTTGAGGCAACCGCGGGTTTTTATGGCATTTTACGTACCGCGTTTGGTGTACCAGCTGATACGTTACCTGCGCGTTTTGTGCCCTTAACTGAACTGGATAAAATTGCCGCGTCTGCCAGGGCCGGTGTGCATACAGCGGAATATGCGTTTCGAACCGCCAGCGAATGTTTGGGTTTAGCACTGGCGCGTTTGAACAGCTTGTTAAACGTATCGGAAATCACCATCACAGGTTACGGCGTGCGCTATGTTGACTTATTGCTGCCAGGTATTAACCGATGCCTTGAGCAAACCATGCAAGCACGTCAAGGTCGCATGCCGCTGATTCATGTGGAAACCGATGAAACGCATCTTGTCCACGAAGGCAACTCGCATTGGTCGTTGGCCAATTTGGATGAATTTCGTGTTGCGACTCGATCGTTGTCGAGTGTGAAGGCGGCCGGTTAAAACTTGTGAGCACCTTAAGAAATTACGCTGCGGTGATCGTGTTACTCACTGGTGTGGCAACACTATCCACATCCGTTGCCAACGACACCTTACCTTGGGCTGAAATCACACCGCAGTTGGGCGCAACGGGTCAGTTACCGTCGGGGCGCTTGTCTCAACGCTCGTTGGATGCGTTAAACGAAACCGGCAAAGCGTTGTTTCAAGCGCAGTTCACGCCCAATGATGGGGCCGGTCGACCGAATGCAACGCAAGCGATCATTCCAACCAAGTCTAAACGGCCGCGGGAACATGCTTTCTTTCGTACCGCGGGGCCAGATGCGTCAGCCTGTTCGTCTTGCCACAACCAGCCCGTGTTGGGTGGTGCCAGTGATTTTGTTACTAACGTTTTTGTGTCAGAAGGTTTTAATCAAGCTGATTTTGACTCAATCGATCCGCAGTTCTCTAACGAACGCGGCAGTAACCATTTAATGGGGGCAGGCTTGGTTGAGCTGTTGGCTCGCGAGATGAGTCGTGATTTGGCAACCATTCGGGCAAGCGCCTTACAAGCGGCTCGGAAAACGGGATCGGATGTGACACAGCCGTTAATCAGTAAAGGCGTTTCTTATGGCCATATCACCGCCAGTCCCGACGGGTTGGTTGATCTGTCTGGCGTGGATGGGGTGGATGATGACTTAACGGTGCGCCCTTTTAGTCAAAAAGGGGTGATGACGTCATTAAGGCAATTCACCGTGAACGCCATGAACCATCACCACGGCATGCAAGCCGATGAGCGCTTTGGCCTTAAAGTGACGGGCACCGATGACTTTGATGAAGACGGTTATAAAAATGAATTGAACGCAGGGGACGTATCCGCGTTGGTGGCGTGGCAAGCGATGTTAGAACCGCCGGTAAAAAACACGCCCAGTGATGCCGCCTGGGTAGAAGCCGCCAGTCGTGGCAATCAGGGGATGCAAAGCTATGGTTGCCTTGAATGTCATCGGTCTGCGTTACCGCTGGAGTCTTTAGACTTTTTAGACCCCGGCCCTTTGGATGTGGTGGGAACGCTGTCTTCGAATTCGGTTGAATCTCCGGCAATTTATGATTTGTCGTTAACCTATTGGGCCGATTCCTTGCCGCGCAATGAGCAAGGCTATGTGCTGGTGCCATTGTTTGGGGATTTAAAACGCCATCAAATGACGGACCGAAAAAATGATGCCTTAGGCAATGAGCAGTTGTCGCAACGCTTTGTGGATCGAACACGTTTCATGACGGCAGAATTGTGGGGCGTGGGCTCAACCGCACCTTATGGGCATAGGAATGACTACGTCGCCTTGCACGACATCATCCTGGCTCACGGCGGCGCTGCCAAAGCTTCTCGCGATGCGTATGCGGCAGCGGATGAACCTGCGCAACTTGACGTCATCGCGTTTCTAAAAACGCTGGTTATCCAACAATGAATGCCCAGCACGTGTCGTATGACTGCTCTGCGTTCCAGTGGGCAATGCATGCATTTTCTAATTTAAGCAAGCGATTCTTTAGTCGTGGCTGTGTTCGTACATCGTTGTCGTGCGCAATGTTTATGGGTTTGTTTTCCACCGCGTTCGCTGCCAACGACAAAACCCTCGATGGCCTTGTGGTACCAACTTTTATAGAGCAAGCGGCAGCCTCGGGTATCGATCATCAATACACCGGTTCATGGGAATTTTTTGTTGGTGGTGGTGGGGCCGCTTTTGATTGCAATGGCGATCGGATGCCCGATGTGTTTTTAGCGGGTGGATCATCTCGTTCGAAACTTTATAAAAACATCTCATTGGCCGGAGAACCCTTGCGCTTTGAACAGGTACCGTTAAATTTAAGCGAGAAAGACAGCCTGTCGGTTACTGGCGCTTATGCATTGCACATTGATGGTGATGCGCACATTGACTTGGTGGTGTTGCGAGTGGGGCGCAACCTGTTGCTACGTGGTGATGGCAATTGCGGCTTTACCAAAGCGAATCGTCAGTTGAGTTTTGATGGCGGGCGTGAGTGGACGACTGGGTTTTCCGCCATTTGGGAAAGCGGTGCACCTTTTCCCACCTTAGCGTTTGGGAATTACATTGATCAAACTGCGCCGGGTTCACCTTGGGGAACTTGTCACGACAATCTGCTGGTTCGCCCAAACCTAGCGGCCAATACAAGTAGCAATGGTCCCGCTTACAACGATACAACGCAGCTCACACCCGGCTATTGCAGTTTGTCGATGCTGTTTACGGACTGGAACAACAGTGGCGAGCCATCTCTGCGCATCACCAACGACAGACAATACTATCGCGGTGGCGAAGAGCAACTTTGGCGTGTACCGACTCAAACGGCGCCGAAGCTTTACACCAAACGTGATGGCTGGAAACGCTTAACCATTTGGGGCATGGGCATTGCCGAGGCCGATTTGAACAGCGATGGCTACCCCGAGTATGCCTTGTCTTCTATGGGGGACAACATGTTGCAACAGCTGGACACGGAAGCCGAAGAGGATCAGCCGCAATATCGTGATGTGGCCTTTGATCAAGGCACCACAGCCCACAGACCTTATCAGGGGGACGACAGTAAACCCTCCACTGGATGGCATACCGAATTTGCCGACTTTAACAACGATGCTCGAACCGATTTGTTCATTGCGAAAGGCAACGTTAGCGCGATGCCAGACTTTGCCGACATCGATCCGGATAATTTATTGTTGCAGCATCCTGGTGGTGGGTTTGTTGAAGCGGGTATGGAGTCAAGAATTAACTTGCCTACGCAAGGGCGCGGTGCCTTAATTTCTGACTTCAATGCCGACGGCCAGCTTGATTTAATCGTGATCAATCGAGAAGCATCGGTCAGTGTGTTCCAAAACATTGGGGTGGCCGAAAGCTGGGGTTCAAAACCTTTGGGAAATTGGTTAGCCATCGAACTGCAGCAAACGGAAACTAACCCGCAAGCGATTGGTGCCAGGGTAGTCATAAAAACCGGCAATTTATCGCAGTCACGCACCGTGTCTGTGGGTGGAGGTCATGCTGCTGGTTCCAACGGTTTTTTACACATCGGTTTGGGAGTTGCAGAACGTGCCACGGTTCGTGTGCGTTGGCCCGACGGTGATTGGAGTCATGAATATCGTGTGTTCGCGAATCATCATGCGGTGTTAAAACGCGACGCGGATAAAGCGATTTATTGGTATCCCGTAGAACGGGTAACGAATTGATTCAACGTTTGTCGTGGACGACCTTGAGTCTGTCACGTATAGTTCTGCGCGATCTGACTTAAGGATTGTTAGGACTGCCTGTTATGTTGATTAAGCAAACGTTTGTTCGAATCGCACTGCCCATAGCGGTGGCTTCTTTGGTTTCATGCACGGGTGTAAAAAACCCGCAGCTGGCCATGTGTCAAGCATTGGTGAAAGAGCTATCGGGTTCTGGTGTGTCGAAATGGGACAACATCAGTGAGCGCGATACAGAACGCATGCGCACGGTAGCAATTAAATACACCTCAGAGATTGGTGCCAAGGGCAGCATCAGCTGCAATTATCCGCGCCGCGATGAAGGGAAAACAACGGATACCGCTCCGGAATCGGTGGTTTTAAACGGACAACGAGTGGATCAGAAAACCTTGTTTGCCAGTGGCACGAAAGTGTCTAAAGACATGCTGACCGCCGCAGCTGAACTGACCGCGCTTAAAACTGAAAACTTGGCGCGAGATGCGGCGAATCAAGCCGGTGAATTAGCTAACGAAGCACTGAACACCGCAAAAGATGCGGCCAAGTCACTGCAGCAGTAAGTCTTTATTACTTTCCGCTTTGTCCAAGGACGGCGCCGACGGTGCCGAATAGGATGCGTATGTCTTCGACTAGGGTGACTTTGCGAACGTAGTGCAGGTCGATGTGTACGTTCTCATGCAGCAGCTCACGTCGAAGCTCACTGATTTGCCAAAGGCCAGTAATGCCTGGGCGCACCATGTGGCGAGCGTGACTGCGGATGTTGTAGCGTTCGGCCACACTCAGAATTTCCGGGCGCGGGCCCACCAAGCTCATCTCACCGGTTATTACGTTCAATAACTGTGGCAATTCATCCAAGCTGGTTTTACGCAGTATTTTGCCCAATTTGGTGTGGCGTGGATCGGTTTCTGTTTTATGGGTGTAGCGCCGTTCAGATCCGTCGTAATCTTCCTCACCCAAAAAATCCCCGCGTCGATCCTGGTTCATTGTGCGAAATTTGTACATCGTAAAGGGCTTGCCCCACAGACCAACCCGCGTTTGTTTGTACATAACGGGGGCTGAGCGGTTTGAAAAGTAAATGCACGCGGCAACGACTAACCCAACCGGCAATAGAACCAGCGATAAGAGGCCTGCGAAAACCAAATCAAAGCAGCGCTTGCCCCACACCGCGTAAGGCCCTAGCACGCGTGGGCAGGCATCGATGAGTACCGCACCGGAAATTGAAGCTGGGGGCGGCTGAGTCACAGTCTTTGGCTGGTTGTTAGCGGATAGGTTCATTGTTGTTATTTTTGGTATTTGGGAAATATTATTTAGAATGATCGTGTCTCTTTTCGCTCGGTCAAACATCTGACGGCCTAGTCGGAAGGCGACTGTACCTCAGTCTAAAAAGCGATACCACCACCCTCAATGCTCAAATTCCCAAAATTGCCAATAACTCCCGGTTTCCCAGTCAATGTGTTGCATTCCTTTACAAAATTAGCCGAAAACGGTCCCATCCATTTACGTGTAACCGGGCACTGGTATGCTGTGCGGTGTTGCCGCGTTTCAACGTGGCTATTTGGTTACACTAATAGTTAGTGTTCGGCACCGCCGAGCAACTTCTTAATCTAAACGTGACGTAATTGAGGAAGT
>CALGLE010000012.1 GCA_937930305.1 uncultured Granulosicoccaceae bacterium
TATGTCCGGCGTGCTTGTGGAACAAATCGAATCCATCCGCCTGGGCTACAATAAGTGGTTCAACATTGACCAGATTGAAAGTCAGGATGAGTGGGCGTTGCTAATTGCTAGTAAGCGGTCCTAACAGTGAATGGTTTCAACTTCAACTAAACGCAAAGTCGGGACAGCATCGCCGACCACCCGTTGCACGAATTGTCAGACGGTGTTCGAGTTGCCACCTGAGCTGCTTGAATCGTCTGATACCCGTGTGCGGTGTGGTGAGTGTTTGTGTATTTTTGATGCCCGCGAGGGTCTGCTCAATGACTCGGACGCGGAAAAATCACAACAAGCTCAAAGTGCTTTGGACTCTGATGAAGATTCGCAGCTTGAATCTGCCATAGCTGGAAATAAGAAACGCACTCGATCTGCCCATTTGAATAAAAGCGCGGCCGATGACAATTCAGCGCTGGACGTGACCTATTCCGATTTTGACCTTTTCTCTGAAGAGGCCGATCTACCCGCACTGGCGTACTTGGATGAAACTCGAGACACCCCAGAATTTGACTTTGATGCGGTAGAGCTTGGAGACGAAGAAACCTTCAGCGATACGCTGTTTGCTCATGATGTGACGATTAATGCCGATTTGCCGATCCCTGATTCGCAAGCCGCTGATGAGGGTTTAACGGCCGATAGTTTGGCTCGCTTGCAACGCGCTGAAGTGGATTTTGCGGTAGACAAAGCGCCGGAAGAGCCGTTGATCTTCAACTACGTAGACCCACCAGGCGACCCGATCGAGGTTTCCGAGGAGGCGACGGAAACCGAAGCCCCGCTGAGGCACTCATCCACTGAAAGTATGCGAAATAATGCGGCGGAAAAAGCCGAACGTGCAAGATCCAAACACAATCGCCCATCACTTGCTTCACTGGAAGAAGAATCTTCTTTAGTCGACACTGACGCGGCTTCGTCCGAGCCCAAATTAGACACCGAAGCACCGACCCGGGCTCGCAGTGGTTTATGGGTGTGGGCTTGTGGGATTTTGTTGTTGCTGGGCGTGTTGGGTGCAACTGTTTTGTATCCGCGTTGGCAGTCACTTGATCAAAGCCCAAACTTTCGACCAGTGAAGGTTGCGGTGTGTCAATTACTGAAGTGTCGCGTTGATACTCGTGTTGACATCAATCAACTCAAAGTCTTACGCCGGGAAGTGACGGAAGCGCGTGACAGGGAGGATGCGCTTTTAATTAGTATTGACATACAGAATACGGCTGAGTTTGCTCAACGATATCCTGTGGTCGAAGTTCGTATGACCGATCGTGTCGGTCGAACGGTCGCACAACGCGCATTTCGTCCTACAGAATATTTATCTGAATGGCGTCGCGGTGACGCACTTAATGCGGGTGAAACAGTTGACATAAAGCTCGTAGTAAACGATCCTGGTGCCGCTGCTAGAGACCACATTCTGCAGTTAAGGAAATTACGCTTTGATTGCGAACCGATCAAATCGAACAACGGTCAACAACGATGGCCCGCGGATTGTGCAGACGTCGTAAAATAGAACTTCAGTACGGTGGTAGCACTACCGTTCTGCGGCACAACTCCACTCTCAGCATTCAAAAGATAAGTTGAACCTCAACTAATACTTTAACTTTAAGGTGCAGGTTGCATGGGTGTGTGTAAAGTTGCGGTGACGCGTGATTGGTATGGTCGCTCTAAATCGGTGCGTTTTAATTTTGTAGAGCTTTTAATTTTATTTGATTTTGTCTCGTTTTAATTTCATTTAGTAAGGATACTTAATCTAGATTATGGCAATTGCCATGCAAACAAATGAAGACGTTCGCTGTTTGTATAAGCGCATTGATATAGGTGCGTATACGCTGCGAAACAATGTATTCCTTGCACCGATGGCAGGAATCACCGACGCACCCTTTAGAGAAGCGTGTGCGCGTGAACAGGCGGGCTATGCGGCATCGGAGATGATTTCGGCCGACACCACATTGCACGCATCTGATAAGACCAAACACAGAGTTCTACGCGCGAGTAGTGATTTACCTCATGCTGTTCAAATAGCGGGAAGCTCACCTGAGTACTTGGCAGACGCAGCAGAATTTAATGTGCGCTTAGGTGCGGACATCATTGACATTAATATGGGTTGTCCTGCAAAGAAAGTGTGTAACAAGGCTGCCGGTTCTGCGTTGTTAGAGAATCCGAAACTAGTAAGAAATATATTGCGTTCTGTTGTGTCGCGAGTCAGCGTACCGGTTACGCTAAAAATAAGAACGGGTGCGAATCCTGATGAACGTAACGGAGTGGAAATTGCAAAAATTGCCGAGGAAGAAGGCATTTTATGTCTTGCTGTTCATGGCAGAACCCGCAGTGACAAGTTTAAAGGTTACGCGGAATACGACACGATAAAAGCGATAAAAGAATCAATACAAATTCCTGTAATCGCTAACGGCGACATACAGTGCGCTAACGATGCAGTTAGTGTTTTAACTTATACAAATGCTGACGGTGTGATGATAGGGCGTGCCGCTCAAGGAAACCCATGGATCTTTAATGAAGTTGTTTCGATTCTTATGGGTGATCAACCTCCGCATCCACCCTGTAACGATGAAATACGTGATACTCTTCTCAAACAGTTGGAGGGAATCTACAAGTTATATGGTGAGTATCGTGGTTTACGAATTGCGAGAAAACACATAGCTTGGTACTGCAAAGGTTTACGAAACGCTAGCGCGTTTCGGCAGCGTATAAATTACGTTGAGTCAGCCAAGGAACAAACGTTGATGATTCGGCAATTTTTTGAACACCCCGATCGATTTACTACTGCAGCCTGATACGAAGACAGCATGACTACAGAAACTTACACGCAAAACTCAATCGCAACTCAGTTGGATGCTAATAACACCAGTGAGTTACAAGCAAATTCTCAGAGCAGTGCACCCACTGCTGCAGAATTGGCTGCACCGCAAAATTTACGAACATCGAATCTCTCTGAAATTAATACAGAGTTAACCGGTCGATCTACACCCATCCATCACTGCGTTCGTGAAGAACTGCGTGAGTACATGGATTTACTCAACGGTGAAACACCCTCGGATTTGCACCGTTTGGTCATGCAACAAGTTGAAACGGCTTTGTTTGGTTTTGTCATGGAAGAGTGCCGTGGTAACCAAAGCAAAGCAGCAGCCTGGTTAGGTATCAGTCGCGGTACCCTGCGCACTCGCTTGGCAGCGCTTAACCTTCGATAACACCCCCCAGCCCGCTGTGCCTAGTCTCGATAGGGTGTGGGTGCAGCGCGCTGTTGGTAAGAAATAGTCACCCCTCGGGTGAATTCGCTGGGGTGCTAGCTTTACTCTAGCTCGGAAGAGTTTGTCTCTTACTCTTTTGCGCAAAGCTGTTCAGACCGCGTGCAAAAAGCGTCACTGTTATCATTGACTCACTTCCAGCTTTTTGCGCAAATTTCCCATGAATTCTCCCGCTTCTCAGCGCTGCGCGCTACTCAGCGTGTCCGACAAAACGGGCATCGTTGAACTCGGCCAAGCACTGGCCGCACAGAACATCGAATTGCTTTCCACCGGGGGCACCGCCTCGCTGCTGGCTGATGCGGGGCTGGACGTCACTGAAGTGGCTGAGCACACAGGTGCTGCGGAAATGATGGCCGGTCGCGTAAAAACGTTGCACCCCACCGTGCACGGCGGCATATTGGGTCGACGTGGAAAAGATGATGCCGTTATGCAAGAGCGCGGCATCGCGCCCATAGACTTTGTCGTTGTGAATCTGTACCCCTTTGCTGCCACCGTCGCGAATCCCGATGTAGTTTTCGAAGACGCCATTGAAAATATTGATATTGGTGGCCCAGCCATGCTGCGTTCAGCGGCTAAGAATCACACCAGCGTTGCGGTGGTCTGTCATCCCGGTGACTACGATCGTGTCATTAAATCCTTCGACACTAGCGAAAAAGAACAAGCGGCGTTGCGGTTTGACCTGGCTGTAAAAGCGTTTGAACACACAGCAAACTACGACAGTATGATTGCCGATTGGTTGGGTCGACGTGTGGCAACGGCAGATTCGCCCGAGGTATCTCACCAGGCGCCGCAACCGTTTCCTCGCACATGGAACAAACAGTATCAACTGGCACAGACGCTGCGATACGGTGAGAACCCGCATCAATCTGCTGCGTTCTACACAAGCAATTCGTTAGTTGAAGGCACCTTAGCTGCGGCCCAGTTGCGTCAAGGTAAGCCGATGTCGTATAACAATGTGGTAGATGCCGATGCGGCATTAGGTTGTGTCAGCCAATTTATCGATCCGGCTTGCGTTGTGGTTAAGCACGCCAATCCCTGTGGCGTGAGTGTGGCAAGCAGTATTGATGAAGCCTATGAAGCGGCCTACAAAACAGATCCTACGTCGGCCTTTGGTGGCATCATCGCGTTTAATCGGCCATTAACCGTGACGGTTGCACAGGCCATTACGTCACGCCAGTTCGTTGAAGTTATCATCGCGCCCGGTGTGGAGTCAGACGCATTATCCGTTTGTTCGAAGTTTCCCAATGTTCGGGTTCTTGATTGTTCGAAGATGCTGGCACCCAATGCAAACGCTGACCTAAAAGTAAAGTCTGTATCAGGTGGGTTACTGGTTCAGGATGAGGATACACAAGAAGTGCTGGCGAAGGATCTCACCGTGGTGTCAGCGAAAGCACCGAGTGATGATCAGATTCGTGATTTACTGTTTGCATGGCGCGTTGCAAAGTTCGTGAAATCGAACGCCATTGTGTATTGCCGAGACAACGCAACTGTAGGCATTGGGGCAGGGCAAATGAGTCGGGTGTACTCTGCCCGAATTGCCGGTATCAAAGCCGGTGACGAAGGCTTAGAAGTGCCTGGTTCGGTAATGGCCAGTGATGCGTTTTTCCCGTTTCGTGATGGCATTGATAACGCGGCTGAAGTGGGCATTACCGCTGTCATTCAGCCGGGTGGTTCAAAGAATGATCAGCAAGTGATTGATGCTGCGAATGAACACGGCATGGCGATGGTTTTTACAGGCGTTAGGCATTTCAATCATTAATTTTTAAAGGGGGGTTATGTGGATGGGCATCCAGTCGGTAAACCTGAAGCGATTCGTTCCTGAACAAGGGCCTGCGGCTTGGACAGGTAAGGCTATGTCCAGTAACCCTTCGCTTTGGCTTAAGTCACTCACCGCAGACCAGATAAAGGAACTTGAAGCCGCAGCGCTGCATTTTGCAAACAGCGGTAAAGACGTGGGTGAGTTAAGCGCTAGCGATTTCCCCTTGCCAACGATGCAAGCCCAATTACAACAGCTTCAACACAGCTTACTGCACGAGCACGGATTTCAAGTATTTAGAGGCTTACCGGTAAGCGAATATTCACAACAAGAAATAGCCACTATTTTTTGTGGTGTGGGTGCTCATTTGGGCAAGGCGCGTTCGCAAAATGCGCAGGGTCATATTTTAGGGCACGTGAAAGACATCGGTGCTGATGCCGAAGATCACAACACACGCATTTATCAAACCGCACAAAGGCAGAGTTTTCATACCGACAGCGCCGATGTGGTGGGGTTGCTTTGCATCAACGATGCGAAAGAAGGTGGAGAATCGCTCTTGGTTAGCGCGGGGACTCTGTACAACACGTTACTAGAGCGTCACCCCGATTTACTGCCCTATTTGTTCGAACCCATTGCTACCGATAGGCGAGGGGAAGTACCGCCGGGTGAAAAACCTTATATGACCATCCCTGTATTTAATCACCATGAAGGTTTTCTAACGGTTTTTTATCAACGCCAATACATTGAAAGTGCGCAGCGATTTGAAGAAGCGCCTCGGTTGACGGCTAAGCACATAGAAGCACTGGATCGCTTGGATGAACTGGCCAATGATCCTGAGCTTCATTTGAGTATGCGGCTAGAACCTGGGGATATGCAGTTTGTTTATAACCATTCCCAACTGCATGATCGCATGGGTTTCATCGACCACGAGGCGATCGACAAACGCCGCCACATGTTGCGCTTGTGGCTATCTATGGAAAACGACCGACCCCTGCCTGAGTGTTTCAAACAGCGTTATGGGTCGATCGTTCCGGGAGACCGTGGTGGTATTGTGGTGTCGGGTACTCAGTTGAATGTGCCGTTGGAGGTTTCGTAAATGCAGCTCAGTAAGTTTTCTGTTCTACAGGAATTATTCTTCCTATCGGTGCGCCAGCTAATGCACCGTGTTCGCGCAGGGTTTCCGGTGAATCGGCTCGATATACGCAGTAAGTGCCTTCGCTCGTTAGGTACGATCGATCCCACTCGATAATCTCTCCCAGTTTTGCAATTGCGCTGTTAGAGTTTTGTGAGATTTTCTTTTTCTTGTCTAATCCAAAGAATCCGACCCCAGGAATGGGGCGCTCGATTACAAACACTTGATGACCACCTCTAGGGTTTTCGCCCGCCTTCATTCCGCCGCCCAGTTCAGGGCTATTCACAAACAAGACTTCGGAAATTTTTTCAGAATTGATGTTGGCTTCTTTCAAAAGCTGATTTAGGCTTGATTCGCTGTTTGCTTCAAAAACTGCATACGAGTCTGCGCCCGCCGAAAATGAAAAATGCATTTCTATACCATATTCCGTGAGTATGTCGTTTGAAACATTCTCAAGGGGCGCTGGCAGCTCCACGAAGAATTGTGTTGCTCCTACAGAGCTTGCAACCATTGACCCTGCAATGAATAGGAAAGCTCGAAAAATCTTTTGACTCATTATCTATCTCCAATTTATAGTCCAAGGTATTAAACCGCTGGAATTTCTGTTGTTGATCTTCCTGCAGCGTTGAAAATACTAAGTGAAGGTAAGCGAAAACACCCGAATGCTAGGCGAAAGTGTCCCGAAAACTGCCGAAATACTGACTTTCGGTTCAATAACGTATAACAAAAGTTCTCGTGAACTAACCAGTGGCGACGGTGTTCAACTCGCGCTACGGCCCCAATCGGCAGAAATTTTGGCGGTTCTGGCTGAAAACGCTGGCGCTTTGGTCGGCAGAGAATCGCTAGTAGATGCTGTATGGCCAGGTGTTGCCACCACGGATGATTCTTTGGTGCAATGCATTGTGGATATCCGGCGTGTTTTGGGTCGTGAATCGATCGAAACTTTCCCTAAAAAAGGTTACCGATTAAACGCTGAAATCGCAGTCTTACCGGCTAAGTCGTGGTGGGTTGGAATGTCAACGAACCGTTGGATCGTGATTGGGGTGGCCGCTGTGTTATTCATATTGGGCGCCTCAAGGTTTACTTCGCCGGTAAATGTGGATGAAGACAATCAGGGCAGCATGAGTTCGGCGCCTGATAAAACCATAGCTGTACTGCCTTTCGCAAATCTTGGTCAAACAGAAAATTTAACATTTTTCAGTGATGGTCTGGGTGAGGATTTAACCACCGATCTCTCGCAAGTTGAGGGACTGACCGTCATTTCATACGCATCCAGTAGTGGATACCAAGGGGTGGAGAGTGGCTTTCGTAACATTTCAGAAGAGTTGGGCGCGGATTACTTGGTGCGAGGAACCATAAGACAACAGGCCTCTCAGTATCGAATAAACGTGTCGTTAGTTAATCCAGCCGATGGAGTGACCATTTGGTCTGAACGTTACGATCGGTCCTTCAACTATTCATTTGATGTTCAGGCCCAAATCGCAAAAGAAGTAGTCGATGCGCTGTCTTTGAAATTGGACATGCCAGCGGTTAAACCTAAGGTCGACCGACACGCATACAAAATGCTTCTCAGGGGAAACGAGCGGCAGCGTCAATCAACGTTGGAAGCTTACGATGATGCTCGTGTTTACTACAATCGAGCCATAGCGTTCGATGATAAATACGCAAGAGCTCATGCCAGCATCGCGGTCACGTACGGAAGAAGAGCTATGGCGAACGGTGATGGAGAAAGCCTTCATGAAGATATTGATGAAGGCCTACAATCCGCAGTAAGAGCCATTCAGCTTGACCCTCAATTACCACTGGCGTACTTCTCGGTAGGGTTGCTGAATCTTGCGCTAGGAGATATTGATAAAGCATTAGCTGCTGCGCGTCACGCCATTGAATTAGATTCTAATTTTGCAGAAGGTTACGCCCTGCTTGCAGAAACGGCGTTGTTGGGGGGAGATCTTAATGAGGCTTTGTATTCAATACGGCGAGCCAAGGTACTGCATCCGCACTATCCACCCACCTATACTTGGATTGAAGGGAGTATTTTGTTCCAGTTAGGTCGCTATGAAGATGCACATGAATTACTGGCTGAGGCAGTAGAGCTTAACTCTCAGTTTCTTCCAGGGTTGATATCGTTGGCTGCCAATTACGAAAAGCGAGGGAAAATTGAGCAAGCCAATCAACTTATAAACACTTTAGATAAAAACGATAAATATATTAGCTATACGTCAACCTTAGATTCAATTAGGTTTTTAATTCCCCATCGTAGAACTGCGGTGTTAAATAGCCTTGCTAAAATCTCACACTGACCTCTACATTGGCATCGGATACACGCGCCGGAGTTCTGCTATTTCACTGAGTTGATCTTCGGTTAAAACTACATCAGCCGCAGACAAGTTATCGTTCAACTGCTCAAGCGTTGTTGCACCGATAATGGCTGACGTCATGAATGGGCGAGACTGGCAAAAGGCGAGTGCTAATACCGCAGGGCTCATGTCAAAGCTTGCAGCCAGATCTGCGTACGCTTGAGCTATGTTGGCAACGTTGTCACTGTAGCGACCACCGAGTTCGGGTTGAATGCTTCTACGTGAGCCATCTGGAATTTTATTGTTGTTGTATTTGCCGGTGAGTAAACCGGTGGCCAGCGGGGAAAAAGCCAACAAGCCAACCGATTCATTGTGTGAGAGTTCTGAAAAATCTACATCAAACAGTCGGCACAGTAAGTTGTATTCATTCTGCACGGAAACAACGCGTGGTAAGTTTTCTTTCTCAGCAATGCTAAGAAATTTGGCGGTGCCCCAGGTGGTTTCGTTCGACAAACCAATGTGCCGAATTTTCCCCTCTTTAATTAAATCATCCAAAGTGCGTAGGGTATCCAACACATACTGCTTCATATGTTCGTGGGTTTGTTTACTGGGGTCGTATTCCCACACCTGACGAAAATGATATGACTGCCGATTGGGCCAATGCAGTTGGTATACATCGATGTAGTCGGTTTGCAAGCGTTTCAAACTGCCTTCAACCGCTTTACGAATCTTGTCACCGTTGATGGCGCGCCCACCGTCAATCCACTTAGGGCCTTTGCCTGTCACTTTGGTGGCAATAATCACATCATCGCGTCGACCACTGGCGTGCACCCATTCGCCTAGAATTTCTTCGGTACGTCCTTGAGTTTCTGCCGACATGGGTGTGACGGGGTACATCTCGGCGGTGTCGATAAAATTAACCCCGGCAGAGAGTGCACAGTCGATTTGATCAAAAGCCTCGGCTGCTGTGTTCTGTGTGCCCCAGGTCATGGTGCCAAGACACTGTTGGCTCACAGATAAGTCTGTTCGGCCTAACGTTCGGTATTGCATGATGATTACTCAGTGCTGACGACAAACGACTAAGAAGTTAAAACTGGGTAGTGGCTGCCCAATCCCAGTACAAGCTGCGTGCTTGATTCGCGATGTTCCCTGTGTGGGGAAATTTTGTTTGATCAAAGTGTGTAACGGGGGTGACTTTGGCTAAGTTACCGGTAAGGAATACTTCGTCAGCGGCGTGGAAGTCATCGGTTGTCAAAACCGTTTCGTGCACAGTAACGCCATCGGATTGCAATAAATCGATGATGCGTGAACGCGTGATGCCCGCTAAGAAAGTGCCATTGGGTGCCGGTGTGAACACTTCACCGTCGCGCACCATAAAGACATTACTGGTGGCAGATTCTGCTACGTTGCCAAGGGCGTCGGTAACCAGAGCATTGGAGAATCCCTTAGAGATCGCCTCGCGAATCATGCGCGCGTTGTTGGGGTAGAGGCAAGCCGCTTTCGCATTGACTGTGGCAACCTCTAGTGTGGGACGGTGAAACCGGGTGGTGGTAAGACTTGCACTGGCGTTCTCGGCGGGCATTGGAATACCTTGTAAACAGAGCGCGAAATCGGTGCTGGTGGGGTCAGCGCTGATGAAGCCATCGCCGTAGTCCGTTGACCAATACATAGGACGTATGTACACGGCCGAGTCATCATTAAAATGCTTCAAGCCTTCGCGAACGCATTCAATCATGTCGTTCACGCTCAGGGTAGGCTCCATGCCCAGCGCAAGGGCGGATGCGTTCACGCGCGCGCAGTGAGGTTCTAAATCAGGTGCTTTGCCATTGAACCAGCGAGCGCCATCAAAGACCAGTGTGCCCAGCCAGGTGCCGTGATCGGCCGAACGCATGATGGGCACACTGCCTGGGTGCCATTGCTCGTTGTGAAAAGTGTAAATGGAGTTGTGTGTGCTCATACGCCCTAGCGTACCGTGACACGGTCACCTACGGCAATGCCATTTTTTTCAAACCAGCCTCGATTCACTTCCAAGGCAAATTGAGCGGGTTTCTTGGAGGGAAACAATTGGTTTGGGCCGACGGGCATTTCATGGAACTCGTTGATCACCATGTCTTTGGACAGATAGGCGATAGTGAGCGGGATGAGGGTGTTGCGCATGGTGAACGTCAGCATCTGTTCATTGGGATAGACGAACAGCATGCCTGCATTGGTCGGCATGGATTCTCGAAAACTCAGGCCCATATATCGTTGCGCACTGTGTTGGGCGACTTCTGTGGTCAGTTCAATGCCATTGAAGTCCAATGTGATGGATGGCAAGGTTGGCTGCGCTTTGGAATCGGCATTAACTGAGGTGGGTAGGGTCAGGCTGCCGACCAGCGATAAACTTAGAACGATTGCCAAAAGCGAAGACAATCGGTTGGGTAGAATTCGACGAGTTGCGACGAACCAAAACATTTGCATGTGAATAACCTATTGCCTTAGGTGACTGAGCCTTGGGTATACCAGGCGAGTTTTTGGTCTGACCCCTTGCCATATAACAAACGCATCAGCGGCTTGTTCAACCAACATGCCGAAGCCATCGACAACTTGGCTGGCACCGTTTGCTCGCGCCCAGGTCATGAAAGGTGTGTCGGTGTTGCTATACACCATGTCATAGGCTAATGCGTCTTCAGTAAATAAGCCGGAAGGCAAGGTGAGTTGTTCACCACTGAGCCCCGATGACGTTGCGTTGATGATTAAGTCGAACGGTTGTTCATCGGCAAGGGTTTCGTATGAGGTGGCCGACAGTGTTCCGTCTTTATCGAATTGCTCTGCCAAATCACGTGCTTTGCTTAGCGTTCGATTGGCAATCACCATCGCTGCGGGGTGCCTATCCATCAGTGGCCCAAGTACGCCGCGAGAAGCCCCGCCTGCGCCCAGCATTAACACACGAAGACCGGCCGGGTCGACTCGCATTGTGGTTTTAAGATCGGATAGCAGGCCAGATCCGTCCGTGTTGTACCCCACCAAACTGCCGTCTTTATGCATGAAAATAGTATTTAAGGCCCCAGCGCGTCGAGCACACGGTTTGACGCGATCGACCACATCCATGGCCAGTGTTTTAAACGGCATGGTTACATTGCACCCTAAGCCACCCTGTTGCTTCCATTCATTAACCACTTGGGCAAATGTAGCTTCGGTAGCTTCTGTTCGGGTGTACTGAATTCGGCGCTGCGTTAAGTCTCCAAACACATGATGGATATCAGGAGAGACGCTATGGGCGATCGGTTGGCCGATGACCGTGTATCGATTAATCACAGATTGTTTTTAGGGGGTTGTCTTATTGGTTAGGAAATTCAATGTATTCTTTGGGCACACGACGTTGAAGTAAGTAATATTTCACTTCATCGCGGCGACCTTCACGAAGCTTTAAGTCGCTTTCGCGTATGGCGCCGGCATAGTCCTCCACGATGAGTGTGCCATCGCATTTTTCACGCAGAACAATTAATTCGTCTAGCTCGTTCAAACTGGATCCGCGTATCGCTGTTGAATCACGTCGGAAATTAATTCCGATCCAACTGTTCGAGTTGCGTGGAAATACACAGTTACGAGAATCAAAATTCAAGCGAACATCAATGGCTCGAACAGGCTTTGGTGCGTTTTTCGGTAATACAGCAGTTAATTGTTCCCGCTTCTCGTCAGACATCTCTTCCGTGGCTAGCTGGCGCCGAATCTCATCACTCACCGTGTAAACGTATTCGCCATTACCTTCTGTCGGGCCCAGATTTTTAGGTTCTGTATTGCTAGCTTGCTTTGCAGAGTCGTTATTTGCCGAGTTATTATTATTTACGGAAGGGTTTATACCGCGCCGAGCGGCTTCTGCATCAATTTTTGCTTGGGCCTCGGTGCGTGCTTTGTGTCTTTTCGACGCGTCTTCGTTCAGTTTACCGAACAGGGCTTGGGCCTCTTCCTTCGTGAGCGGAGGCAGCTCGGTGTTTTGATCAGAATCTTTTCGCGCATAGGGTGATGTGATCGATGAAGTTAAGGAATTGTCGTAGCTGGCCGGACGCTGCGAGCGAGCCGCGTTCGCCTTAATTTTGGTTGGGTCGTGACCTTCCGCCATGGCTTTTTCGCGCATGCGCAAATACTCGGTGCTGTTCACAGATAACCGAGAGGCAAAATCGTCCGAGGCATTCATGCCTGCTCCGACAACGATATACAAACCGATAGCCCCCAACACGGTGGCGACTATTACGATGAGAAAGCTGGTGCTGTTCATTCGAGAAAGGTGCTCGTCTTCCGGCTTACGATCGGTGATACCTTAGTGGTATTAGGATACGCCAAGTTCTCGGATATGTTCCGAAAACGGCTCACCATTTCAACACACTGGAGCAGGCAGTTACGTGACCGATCACACGCAATTTGGACATCGGGGGAGTTATCCGGCAAACCGGCCGCGGCGAATGCGCAAAGATGATTTCAGTCGTCGTTTAATGGCTGAAAACATGTTATCTCCAGCACATCTGATTCAACCGTACTTCGTGATTGAGGGGCAGGCGCAGCGGGTACCGGTGCCTTCCATGCCTGGGGTGGAGCGGCTGAGCATCGATCAGCTAATCAAGGACGCTCGGCGGGTGTCTCAGGCTGGTGTGCCGATGGTGGTGCTGTTTCCTGTCACCGATGATTCTGAGAAAACGCACGACTGCCGCAGCGCTTGGGCGCCTGGTGGGCTGGCCCAGCGAGCCATCAGTGAATTGAAGTCGGCGATACCCGAACTGGGCGTTATGACCGATGTTGCATTAGATCCTTACAGTCCGCACGGTCATGACGGGTTGATGAATGATGCCGGCTACATCATGAATGATGAAACCGTCGAGGTGCTGGTTAAACAGGCGCTTTCCCATGCCGCTGCCGGTGCGGATGTGGTTGGTCCATCAGACATGATGGACGGTCGCGTGAGTGCGATTCGTTCAGCTTTGGAAGCTGACGGGCATCAGCACACAAAAATTATGAGCTATGCGGCCAAATACGCGTCTCATTATTACGGACCCTTTCGTGATGCAGTCGGGGCGGCCGCGGCCTTGGGAAAATCCGATAAAACAAGCTACCAAATTGATCCACGCAACAGCGATGAGGCGATGCATGAGGTAGCCGCTGACCTAGCTGAAGGCGCTGATATGGTCATGGTAAAGCCAGGGTTGCCCTACTTAGATGTGGTGCGCCGGGTTAAATCAACGTTTGCGGTACCCACATTTGCTTATCACGTCAGTGGCGAATACGCGATGCTTAAGGCGGCTTGCGCCAATGGTTGGTTAGAGGAAAAGCCAGTCACTATAGAAACGATGACCTCATTTGTTAGAGCCGGGTGCGACGGAATATTGACTTATTGTGCGGGGGATGTGGCTGATTGGTTAAATGAGTGATTCATTCTTCGGTAATGATTCACACGGAAAAAAAGGGCAAAAAACCCACTCGTTAACTATAGTTAGTCACGTAATTGACATTCCCAATTAGGGTTGTTTGTGAATATTCCAGGATTAAAAGTTACGTCTCGAACCTTAACGGTGATGGCCCTGCCTATGATGGTGCTGGTCGCACCTAGCCTTAGCGCACGTGGCATTTCAGATCAGTGGTATATCGGCATAGGTGGCACGGGTTCGTGGCTCCAACCCGATCCCGATGAGCCTGGGAATAATGTGAGTGAAGCCGTGGGTGCTGGCGGCACTTTCATGCTGGGTAAGGATCTTGATTCGCGAGCCAGCTTGCAATTTCAAGGCGTTTCTCTTGGCGAGGCGACACTCGATGATGGCAATACCGTTGCCTACAACGCAGCCGACGCATCCGTGCTTTACCGCTTCTTTGATACCCGAGACAACAATCTGCGTCGCAGCTCAGGCTTTGGTACATCCGGATATGGCCGCTTTGCTTTGGGCTACATGTCGCGAGAATCCGACACCGATTTAGAGAAAGGTTCTGAGGTTTATTTTGGTGTGGGCGGCGGGCTTGAAACTTACTTCACACAAAATATTGCTGTGCGAGCCGAAGGATTTTTCCACGACATCGATTCGGTTTCCGCGTCGGTAAGCTTGGTGTTTCGTATTGGTGGAACTCGTCGTGGCCCAGGCCCACTACCAGGCTCCACCGCAGCACCTCGCACGCCCAACACGCCGGTAGCACCAACGGTACCGCAAGCACCACCACGACCTGAAGTGCCATCCGCCCGACTGCCGGTGCCGACTCAGCCGGTTTCACCCACGGTACCCGCAGAGCCCAGGGTGCCCGAAGTACCCGCCGCAGTACCTACTGTTCCGGTACAGCCCAGCCAGCCCGTGCAGCCGAGTCCAACGCGCATTGCGGATCGAGACCGTGATGGCGTGTCAGACAATGAGGATACCTGTCCGCAATCCACGCCGGGGTATCCCGTTAAAGCCAACGGCTGTGCGCTATTTGATGGCGTACTCAGTGGCATTAAATTTATTACCGCGTCCGATCAATTGGTGCCTGGTAGCGAAGCTCAGTTGGATTACTTAGTCGACATTTTGGTGAATCAATTTCCCTCTGCTCGTATTGAGTTGCACTCGCACACCGACAACGATGGTGATGTTCGCTCGCAAGCGGTGCTTACTCGTGGTCGGTTAAGAACTGTTGGCACCTATTTAGTTGATCGGGGTGTGCGTGCGAATCGCTTAGTGTTGCGTTCCTTCGGTGGCTCGCGGCCGTTGTATGACAACGCCACTCAAGAAGGACGTGATTCCAATAATCGCATCGAAGTGCTCGAGCGGCCGCAATAACTTCTGCCGCTCACCATCACCCCAGGCGTTGGCTTACTCAGCGTTGGTTTTGGATTGCATTTGTTGCCGGGCCCATCGCTTGGGCGTTGTTGGTGGTTATAGGCGTGCCGCGCCCAAGTGGGTGGCCCGGTGCAAAACTGTTTTTAATCATTGTATTGGTCTCGCCCATTCTGGAAGAGATCGTGTTTCGTGGTGGATTGCAGGCTCGGCTGTTTGATCAGCCCCGTTTAGCGCGTTCTTTCGGTGCAAAGTTTGGCGCTGGTGTGAGCTATGCGAACATCATGACTAGCCTTATTTTTGCCGTATTTCATGCGCTTTCTCAGCCACTTCTATGGGCTGCGGCTGTGTTTATACCCTCGTTAGTGTTTGGTTGGGCGCGCGATAGAACAGGTTCTGTTTTTCCTGGCATGGTGCTGCACGCATGGTACAACTTAGGGTTTGTTATGCTTTTTGTTCGGTAGGTGGTTGTTTGGGGATATGTTAAGCCGCCCAAGCGACGACTTAACTGATACCCATCGTATGATTACGCGTTGATGAAACCTCGCAGTTTGGCGAAATGTTCATCCCAGCCTTTATCTAACGCCATCAGTAAACCCATTGCGGCATCTCCACTGGCTTCTTCAATGCCTTCGTGAACCAGCGTGACGCGTGTGCCTCCTGCGGCTTCTTCTAAAGACCAATTAACGGTGGTCATGGCGCCTGCCAAGGGTTTTACCGTAAACGTATAAATCAGCGTCGTTGGTTTATTCGCTGTAAGCACATCCCCCCAACACATTTTTGAATCACCGTCGTTCGCATCCGCTAACAACGTATAGGGTTTGCCAGCTTCCAAGTTCTCTGCTGCTGGATGAAACCATTGGCCCAGTTTGTCTTTATCGGTTAGGTATTGCCAAACGGTTTCTCTATCGGCGGCTAAAAAAATAGTTTTGTGGATGGTGGTTGTGCTCATGTTTTGTTTCCGTGTGATTTATTTTCTGGGTGAATCTTTGTGTTGCTCTCAATCGTTGTCTTTAAAGATTCCAAAGCGTTGTCCCAGTACTGATCGAAATAGTTAAACCAATCCATGGTGCTCTTTATGCCTTGCGGGTTAAGTCGAGTGATACGTTCTTTGCCTCTTGGGGTCACCGTTATTAACTGGCCTTCTTCCAAGATGGTTAAGTGTTTTCGTACGGCAGTGCGGGTGAGATCGAACTTATCAACGACCTCGGAAATGGTGAGTTCTTCTTGCCGCAGCTGCTTTAAGATTTCTCGGCGTGTTGGGTCAGCTAAGGCGCGGAAAGAGGGCTGTAGTTGTTGGTTCATGGGGATAAACATAACACCATATGGTGTTATGTCAAGTGTTAAAATCGAAAAAAATAGTGACTTGAGTTTTAATAACGTCAATTAGGGTTGACGAAAAACGGGACGTCAATTGTGAATGAGGAATTTTGTAAGCGGGAAACTGAAAAAATAGGGATAACCCCGCTTAAAACGATGGGGTTTATCATCCTTCTGATCGGTGACAGTAAGCTGGATAGTCAGAATTTAGTTGCAGGAAGCGTTTCAAGTATCAGAGCTTGAATCCAGCCAATCCTTAATCGGCAAGAAGTCTTGATAAAGCCTTGCCTCAGCAGAACCTGGCACCGGTTCATAGCGATATTCCCAATGCACTCTAGGCGGCATTGACATCAAAATAGATTCGGTACGGCCACCTGATTGCAATCCAAACAAAGTGCCTCGGTCGAACACCAAATTGAATTCCACATAGCGCCCACGTCGGTAGCACTGGAAATTTTTCTGACCCTCGCTGAAGGGTTCGTTGCGGCGTCTTGTGGCAATCGGTTCATAAGCCAGATAAAAATGATTGGCTACCGATTTCATTAAACCAAAGGCGTGGTCAAACCCTTCGCCATTAAAGTCATCAAAAAATAATCCGCCAACGCCTCGCGCTTCATCACGGTGTTTTAAATAAAAATACTCATCACACCATTGTTTAAATCGAGGATGCAGATCCTCACCGAAAGGGGTGCAGGCATTTTTAGCGCTTTGATGCCAATGCACACAATCTTCCTCGTAACCGTAGTAGGGGGTTAAATCAAAGCCACCACCAAACCACCAAACGGGTGCTTCACCCGGTTTTTCTGCATGGAAAAAACGCACGTTGGCGTGGGATGTGGGTACGTGAGGATTGTTAGGATGCAACACCAACGACACACCCATGGCTTCATAGCTTCGTCCTGCCAGTTCGGGCCGATTCGCAGAGGCCGATGGAGGGAGCTTATTGCCTTGTATGTGCGAGAACGCCACGCCAGCTTTTTCAAACAAGGCCCCATCGGTGAGTGTACGCGTGTTGCCGCCACCGCCTTCGGCGCGTTGCCACACATCATCAACAAAGCGAGCGGTGCCATCCAATGTTTCCAATTGGCCGCACAGCTGATCATGAAAAGAGGTTAGGAAGGCCCTAACGGCATGCGGGTCAACATCCGTATTCACAGGCAGTTCACCCGGTGTGGATTTTTTCGGATCGGCGTCGGAAGTTGTCATGCAGTGGGCGTTTTTATAACAAAGGCTTGGCCCATTATTACAGGACTTAACGCAGTTGTTCGCCGGTTGATAGGGAAAATATGGGTGTTGCTGATTTCAGATTACCCAATTCGCCTTCGACCACGCCCGCCAGTGACTCACCGAAGATGTTCTGTACCTCTACAGGTGTGGTCAAAGCTGGCTGGCCACTTAGGTTAGCGCTGGTTGATATTAATGCGTGCCCGCAGGCGTTGCACAGTGAGACAACCACAGGATGACTAGAGACACGCACAGCGATCGTATCGCGGCCACCGGTCAGTAAGTTTGGCAGGTCGATTTTTGCTTTAACAATAAAAGTAACCGGGCCGGGCCAGGCTGCATTCAAGCGCTCTAATTCGGATGCGTTGGGGGGCTGCATGTAGTTTGTCAGTTGGTCAACTGACGCTGCAATCACGATGAACCCCTTGTGTGCGTCGCGTGCTTTAAGCTCCAGCACCGCCTGCACCGCGCTTAAATTTTGTGGGTCGCAGCCTAAACCGTAAACGGCTTCGGTGGGGTAGGCAACCACTTGGCCGCGGGCGATATGCTGCGCGGCCAAGTGGGGGGAGAGTAACCCGGTCACTTTTCTTTGGAAGTGACTACTTTCTTGGCAGTGGCTTTCTTTTTAGAGGCAGCTTTCTTAGTCGTTGCCTTCTTTTTGGACGCCGCTTTTTTCTTTGACTTCGCCTTCTTCTTAGACGCTGACTTCTTTTTAGCCTTCTTCTTAGCGCTGGCCTTTTTCTTCGATGCCGCTTTTTTAGCAGTGGCTTTTTTCTTACCACGGCCGCGCTTTTCAGGCGCTTCTGCCAGCATTTTCAAACAAGTTGCTATGTCTAAGTCTTTTGCCGTTTCAGCTTGGTCTTTCGGAATGCGAGCGTTTTTGTTGCCGTCAGTAATGTACGGCCCCCAACGCCCATTAAGAATTTGCACACCTTCTTCTTCAAAGTTTTTGATCAGTCGATTGGCGTCAGCCACCTTCTTTTCTGCCACTAACTCTAATGCCCGTTCCAAGGTGATGGTGTAGGGGTCATCTTCTTTAATGGACACAAACTTACTGTCGTACTTAACGTAGGGGCCGAAGCGACCGATGCTGGTGGAGATTTTTTCACCTTCTGGTGATTCACCTAAGGTGCGCGGTAAATCGAACAACTTAATCGCCTCTTCCAAGGTGATTGTGTTCATGCGTTGACCCGGGCGAAGGCCTGCAAACTTTGGCTTGTCCTCATCGTCACGGGTGCCGATTTGAACAAACGCCCCATAGCGACCAATACGAACTGAAATAGGCTTGCCCGATTCTTCGTCGGTACCCAGCTCCCTGGCTTGCACAGCTTCATCGCGCGATACATTCTCTAGCTTATCTTCCACCTGGTCGATGAAAGGCTTCCAGAATTCCCCCAAAATAGGGATCCAATCTTTCTCACCGCGCGAGATAGCATCTAACTCATCTTCCAATTGCGCCGTGAAGTCGTAGCTGACGTATTTGTCGAAGTGTTTAGATAAAAAGTTACTGACCACGCGGCCTGTGTCGGTTGGAAAGAATCGTCGTGATTCAATTTCTACGTATTCACGTGACTGCAATGTGGAGATGATGGAAGCATAAGTCGACGGGCGACCGATGCCATACTCTTCTAAGGTTTTCACCAAACTCGCTTCTGAGAAGCGCGGTGGTGGTTCGGTAAAATGTTGCGACAGGATGATATCTTTTAAAGGAATTTTCTCGCCTTCTTTAATATCGGGCAACATCTTGTCGTCATCATCTTGGGCTTTTTTATCATCAACATCTTCACGATAAACCTTCATAAAGCCAGGAAAACGAACCGTTGAACCATTAGCGCGGAATTGATTGCCATCACCACAACCTAAATCCACGCCCACCTGATCGATGGTGGCGTAAATCATTTGGCTGGCAACTGTACGTTTCCAGATTAAGTTGTACAGTTTGTACTGATCGGTATCTAAAAACTTGCGCATTTCATCGGGCGCACGCATCACCGAAGTGGGGCGAACCGCTTCGTGCGCCTCTTGCGCGTTTTTAGATTTGTTTTTATAGGTGTTGACGTTTTCGGGCAAATAGTCTTTACCAAAGCGTTGCGGGATCAGTTCGCGCAGCTCGTCAATACAATCTTGCGACAGTGTGATGGAGTCAGTACGCATGTAGGTAATCAAACCACTCACACCTTCGCCAATATCAATACCTTCATACAATTTTTGCGCAATCCGCATCGTGCGTTGAGCACCAAAACCCAGCTTTCGACTGGCTTCTTGCTGCAAAGTGGATGTGGTGAAGGGGGCTGTAGGGTTTCGTTTACGTTGTTTCTTTTCCACTTTTAACGCTGTGAGTTCACCGTTAGCGTGCCCCATGAGCATCGCTTTGGCCTCAGTGGCTTGGTCGCCATTGGTGACGGTGAACTGTTTTACTTTGTCGTTGTTCAGCAAAGACAAACGCGCAGTAAACGGTTGCGCCTCTTTTTCAAGATCTGCCACGATGTTCCAATATTCTTGTGGCACAAAGGCTTCGATTTCATCTTCGCGTTCGCAAATCATGCGAAGTGCTGGGGTTTGTACGCGCCCCGCCGATAAGCCAGCACGAATTTTTCGCCACAACAAAGGCGATAGTTTGAAACCCACTAAGTGGTCAAGCGCGCGCCGGGTTTGTTGCGCGTTGATGAGATCGGTGCCCAATTCGCGTGGGTTATCGACCGCATCTTGTACTGCCCGTTTAGTGATTTCGTGGAAAACCACGCGCACCACTTCTTTATCTTTTAGAGCGCCGTCTTCTCGAAGCAGCTCCACCAAGTGCCAGCTGATTGCCTCCCCCTCGCGATCGGGGTCAGTTGCGAGCATAAGGGTGTCGGCTTTCTTTAAGGCCTTCTTTATCGCATTGACGTGTTTTTCGTTACGTTCAATGACTTGATATTTCATAGCGAAGTTATTGTCCGGATCAACCGCGCCGTCTTTTGCGATCAAATCGCGAACGTGGCCGTAGGACGCAAGAACTTTAAAGTCCTTACCGAGGTACTTCTCTATGGTCTTGCCTTTTGCCGGCGATTCGACAATGACGAGATTTTTGCTCATGAGCGAATTGGGTACCTTAAAATTTAGCGTATCGGACCTAGCAACGGCTATACCGCCCCGCTAAATCACGTGTGACTCGACCTTGCAACTCCAGCTGTGTCAGCAAGGTGACAAGCTCAGTAGCAGCCATACCGGTATGCTGCACTAAGCGCTCCAATGGCGCGGCATCGTACCCCATTGCGTCTAGAAGTGTAGCCACTTGTTTGGAACTGGAGCGATTCGCAGCGACAACATTAAGCTCATCGATGACCCTAGAGGGCGTCATGTCGGGGCTTTCCCTGCGAATCTGTGACACGCGATCATTACCGCATTCGCCTAAACATTCAACCACATCCGCAGCCGATGTAACCAAAACCGCCCCATCACGTATCAATTGATGACAGCCACTGACTCGAGGATTCCGGACCGATCCCGGCACCGCCATGACCTCTCGGCCCTGGGCTGCCGCGTGTTGAGCCGTTGTGATCGTGCCACTTTTTACCGCAGCCTCCACCACCACCACGCCGCGTGACAAGCCTGCAATCAGTCGGTTTCGGCGTGGGAAACGGTACCGTTCCAGCGGCATACCCAGTGGGGTTTCTGTAATTAAGCAACCCCCCTTAGCTAAAATCTCGCCCGCTAGTGCGCGATTGGCTTTGGGATAGCATTGTGTCGGATCGGTGGCCATGACCGAAAGGGTAGGGGCGCCCCCGGCCAAGCAGCCTCGATGCGCTTCGGTGTCGATGCCTAGCGCTAGGCCGCTGGTAATGACCCAGCCAAGTCTGGCCAGTTCGGTGGCCATATTGCTTGCGGTTACTTGTGCATCCATTGACGAGCGTCGAGCACCCACCATAGCGACTTGATCAGCGCGTAAGAGTGCTGGTTCGCCAATCACATAAAGGGCGGCAGGAGGCTCTTGTAGGTAACTGAGCTGACTGGGCCAAGCGGGGTGATCGGGGGTGATGATGAAGCGATTCGCAGCGCCAGCTTGCCAATTCAGGGTTTTTTCAATGGCGGCGTCGACATCGGAGGTGTGCAGTTGGCTGGACAGAGCGCGCCAGGCACCGGTGGTGGCTTGCACTGCGCCGGCACCTTCAAGCGGTGGGGGCGGTTGCTCGGTGTCGGGGCTTAACCAAGAATTTAGTGAAAGGCTGAGCTGTGTTGGCGTGCATTCTGAGGTGCACAATAGCTCTCGAATGAGGGCGTTTGGGGTTTGTGGGCAAAGCGCTAGGCGCAGCCACGGGGATGGTGCATCGTCCATGATGTTCTCCGCAGAGGTTGTGCCTGCGGAAGAACATCATGTCCGCAGGGATTAAATGCCGGTTATAAAGTCGTTCTTTTTAACCGTGCTGGTAGATTCCATTACCAAGCCATAGCTTACATCATCAAACGTTTGGAACACCATCACGATGCCCATGCGTTGATTGGGCATGCGAATTCGATCATACGCTCGGCGCCCGTGGCGATCGATCATCGATTCACCGCGAGACTCGATGGCCAAGACGTCGCCGACTTCGATGCCAACTTTATTGCCTAGGTTGATTACGATTATTTGGTCACGACCCGACTGGCTGATGGCATCGACCAAAGAGATAACACGACCTTCGCCGTTTAAGCTAGGCATGCGGGGCGTGTAAGTATGCGTTGCACCGTCATTGGCTGAAGGCAGCAATACGTCACCTGCGATGGTTTCGCGGCTGTTGTCCGTGATCACCATCGTGGATGGGTCGCCCACATTCAACAGTTTTGCTTCGGCTACGTGAATAACTTCATACCCGAGAATCTTGCTAGTTTTTGGGTCACGTAAGGTTTCAGTCTTTCGAAAGATGCCAAATTTCGTTTGGCTATGGTCCACTTTGCCACGCACATAAATCTGCTGGCCGAGTGAACTAATCAATCGGTTATCCACGTTACCCACAACATAAGGTGCTGAGCGCAATTGCTTTGACGTCACCACATTCGGACGAACCAGGAATTGTTGAATCGCGTCAGCGGGAATGGTTGGGATCGCTTCTGCTAACGACTCCATGCGGATCTGAGGTGATACGCGTATTGCGTTGCCACCAGAACTTAAACCGGCGCCGCCGGATGCAACGGTCCGGCCATCACGGGACAGCGTCAAGCTAGGTCGACCGTTGACGTAACTCATCGAGATCCGGTCACCGGGGTAAATTAGGTGCGGATTTTGAATTTGCGGGTTGTAGTCCCAAATTTGAGGCCACAACCAAGCGCTATTGAGAAATCGTCCAGAAATATCCCAAAGCGTATCGCCTTTAACGACTTCATAGGAACTAGGGGCGTCTGGATTCAGTTCGCCAGCGGGAACAAAGGCGGTAGGGTTGGCGCCCTTATATTCCAGGCTGCCACCTTTGCCGAATCGATCTTCAGCCGTGATGGGCTCTTCAACAATAGAAGGACCTGAAGCAATTTTTGTTGATCCGCAGGCTGACACAAGAGCGGTAAGACTGGCCGCTATCAGCACCCTTGAGGCTTGGATGAGAACTTGGTTCGCCATGTTTGGCTATCTCCGTAACTGTTATCAGGGTGGCCAGGACCTCCAGGCGCACCCACGTCCAAGGTGCTATGCAAAGGCGATGCCTTTTCGCTCGCTCAGAGCCCACACTGGTAGAATTGAGCGTTAAATTCTTCCTAAACGCCTGATTTAGAGCTCGCAAGCCCGTGTCCATACTTCCCATACTCCTTTATCCCGATACTCAGCTGCGAAAAGTGGCGGAGCCTGTTGCCAACGTGGACGGCCGTATTGACGAACTGGTTGGCAACATGCTGGAAACCATGTACGGCGCGCCAGGCATCGGTCTGGCCGCCACACAAGTCAATGTGCATGAACGGGTGGTGGTGATAGATGTGTCTGAAGACGGCGATACGCCGTTGGTTCTTATTAACCCGGAGTTGGTTGAACACCACGGAGAATCAGAGGCACAGGAAGGTTGTTTAAGCATTCCAGAGGTCTACGAAACCATCAAACGGCCCGCTGAAGTCCATATCAAGGCCATCGGGCGGGACGGAAATCCCTATGAATTGAACGCGGATGGCTTACTGGCCACCTGCATTCAGCATGAAATTGACCACCTAGACGGCAAACTCTTTGTTGATTACTTATCGGCTTTAAAGCGCAATCGAATTCGAAAAAAACTGGTTAAGCAGGCCCGCGAGTAATGGCTGATTGCACGTCCTTGAGGGTTGCGTTTGCTGGGACGCCTGAATTTGCAAGTACCGCTCTTGCGGCGCTGATTGCCTCGCCTCATCAGGTCGTGGGTGTTCTGACGCAGCCAGATCGTCCGGCTGGACGAGGTCGAAAACTCACCGCCTCACCTGTCAAAAAATTGGCGATGGAGCGCGGTATTGCCGTCGATCAACCGCCGTCGCTGAAAACCGCCCAATCCATCGAGACCTTGGCCGCTTGGAAGCCTGATGTGTTGGTGGTGGCCGCCTACGGTATTTTACTGCCTGCCTCGGTGTTGTCTTTGCCCAGTTTGGGCTGCTTGAACATTCACGGCTCTTTGTTGCCCCGGTGGCGCGGGGCAGCTCCTATCCACCGTGCGGTGATGGCAGGAGATCAGGAAACCGGTGTGACCATCATGTTGATGGATGAAGGCTTGGACACCGGTGATATGTTGTCCCATGTTCGTGTGCCCATAACCGCAACCGATACCACGCCACAACTGCACGATGTTTTAGCTCAACTTGGGGCGCAGGCTTTGATCGATGTGCTCACCCCTTGGTGCCAAGGCCAGCTGCAGGCGCAAGCACAACCTGAAGACGGGGTGACTTATGCGAACAAGCTGGACAAAGCAGAAGCGAAGATTGATTTCAATCAACCCGCGCTCATTTGCGATCGCCTCATTCGTGGCTTGGCCGGTTGGCCCATTGCGGAGTGCGAATTAAATGGTGAACGCATTCGTTTTCACAGTTCTCGTTTATCTTCAACGCTGGTGCCCGATGGTGTTGCGCCTGGCACCGTGTTATCAACTGAGCAGGGTGTTATCACCATTGCAACCTGCGAGGGTGCTGTGGATATTTTGCGCTTGCAACGTGTTGGGAAAAACGCCTTGGATGCGAAGGACTTCGTGAGTGGATTGAATTTAGTGGGTGAGGTGTTTGGTGGTTGATTCTCGTGTGGTAGCCGTGCAAGCCATGCGGGCGGTGTTTGAAGACGGTAAATCATTCACCACGGTTTTGGTGGATGCTGAACGTCGTGTGCCCAGTGAGGCGCGTCCGCGTTTACGAGCGGTGTGCTTTGAATGGGCCCGGTGGGCAACCCAGTTAGAAGCGATGGTCGATGTCAAGCTAGACAAGCCATTACGCAGCAAAGACTACGACGTGTATTTGTTGATGCAATTGGGTGTGCTTGAACTTAACGTGATGAACACGCCGGCGCATACGGCAGTGAATGAATGCGTGAAAGCACTGAAGGGTTTAAAGCGCCCGTGGGCAAAAGGTTTAGTCAATGCCGTGTTACGTAACTCACAGCGTTCACCCATTGATGTGAGTAAATTAAATCGAGCCGAACGCTATGCGTATCCAGATTGGTGGGTTAAACAGTTAAAACAAGATTGGCCTGATGAAATTGAAGCGGTGTTAGACGGTGGCAACCGCCGTGCTCCTATGACCCTACGAGTGAATCAGTTAGTAACCAACACTCAAGACACCTTGACCTTGTTTGATGAGCAAGGTTTGTCTGCGGATGCGCATGAGTTTGCACCCGATGGCATCACCTTGGCGGAACCACAGTCTGTGCAAACGCTGCCTGGATTTAAAGAAGGGCATATCAGCGTACAAGATGCCGCGGCGCAGATGATGGTGCCGTTGCTGCGGGCGGCATCGGTAAACCCCGCGCACATGCTGGATGCGTGTTCTGCGCCCGGTGGCAAAGCCGCGTATTTGATGGAGGCCTTTCCCAATGCGCAGCTAACTGCCCTGGATCACTCGGCCGATCGGCTCACTCGAGTGAATGAAACTTTGACGCGCTTGTCGCTAGAGGATAGGGTGCAGACTCTAGCGGTTGACGCTGCTGATGTGGCTCAATGGTGGGATGGTGAGGCGTTTGATTTCGTGTTGCTCGATGCACCGTGCACGGGCAGTGGAGTCATTCGTCGGCATCCGGATATCAAACACACACGGCGTGCAGACGATGTGACTACCTTGGCGGCACAGCAAGCGCAGCTGTTAGAAGCACTTTGGACCACGGTGACACCGGGTGGTTATCTGCTGTATGCCACCTGTTCCATTTTCAAAAGTGAAAATGTGCATCAAATAGAACACTTTATCAATGAGCACGACGATGCCAGTGATGCAACACCTGGTTCACAGACCTGGGCACACAAGCAACACGTGGGTTATCAAGTACTGCCGGGTGAGCATGATATGGATGGATTTTTTTACGCTCTTGTTCGAAAAGTGAGCCGTGGCTGAACTTAACCCTAATCGTCGCCTGTTACTCGGAGGCGTTATTGCGGCCACATTTTCTGCGGTGGTGATACTTGCGGCTGCGGCAGCGATTGACAAGCGTTCTAGCCGATTGGCAGAGCACATACAAATACAACACGCGCAGTTACAGCAAGTTGACGATCGTTGGTTATTTGATTATCGGGCCAACATTAACTTACCGGCAGATATTCAACTGGGTCTTGAAAGTGGCGTGCCTCTGCAGTTCATTGTTTCGTTAACGGTTAAAAGCCCTAAACCGTTGTGGCGTGATGATGTGTTACTGCAGGCCGAGTATCGCTTTCGTTTGGTGTATTACGAACTCACACGCCACTACCGCATACAGTCAGTTGAAACGAATCGCAGCACCAATAAACGATCCTTGTTGTCCGCATTAGATGAATTGGGCACAGTCAATCTGATGGATGTGACGCCTTGGGTCAGTGATGCGGTTGGTCTGGCTAACGCTAAGCAATCTCGTGTGGCCACGGTCAGTATTGCGCTAGATCAACGTGCTTTGCCGCTACCTCTGCAGCCGTTGTTTTCATCGGATTGGCGCTTGGCCAGTGAGGAGTTTGTGTGGCCTCTGTCTTAAGCCGTAGATCAATGACCAGTGCTGTTTGGATGGCGCTGTTGTTTGTGATTTTAATTGCGTCCTTGTATGTGCTGGGCACCATGGCGCTGCGCTTAGATCGCTACAGTCATTATTACGGTTGGTTGTTGTTAGCGAACGCTTTAGCGTTAACATTCATCGCCACGCTCATTGTTCTGAACGGTTGGCGTTTGGTCAATGAATGGCGTGCGCAGGTTGCCGGGTCGCGGCTGACGGTTAAGTTTGTCATCTTGTCGGTGATCCTGGCGCTCGTGCCGGTGTTACTGGTTTATGGATTCTCTGTGCGCTTTCTACGTGCGAACATTAATAGTTATTTTGATGTTGAAATTGAACAAGCCCTAGATGATGCGCTGGAACTCAGTCGAGAGTCGCTGGGTTTACAAATGCGCACGCTGCAGCGTGAAACCTTAAACGTGGCAGACCAGCTAGTGGGGGTTAGCGATGGCTTGGCCGTCGTTGAATTGAACACACTCAGTGCCGACAGTGAAGCCTCAGAAATGACGTTGATTGGGCCGGATAATCGCATTGTGGCATCCACCGGATTAACCGACAGATTGGCCGTGCAACCTGAACGCCCCGATGATGATTTGTTATCCCGAGCTAGGCGCGGTATTGGTTATGTGGGCGTTGACCCGGTCGGACAAAACGAACTGTACATTCGCGTGGTAACACCGGTGCTTTCGGATGATCCCACACGTGAGAATTCTGTGTTGCACGCCTTGTATCCCATCGCATCGCGTTCGGCAGAATTGGCAGAGAGTGTACAAACCAGCTATCAGCAGTATCGATCCTTGGTGTTTTTACGCAGGCCCATCACCGTCAGTACGATTCTCACCCTGTCCTTAGCCTTATTGTTATCGATGATGATGGCGGTGTGGTTTGCGTTTTATGCAGCCAGGCGAATGATGGCACCCGTGCATGAACTGGTGGAAGGTACTCGGGCGGTTGCTGAAGGAAATTTGCACACACGAATTTATAAAAAAAGTAAGAACGATGAATTGGGGTATTTAGTTCATTCCTTCAATTATATGACGCTGCAATTAGAACAGGCGCGTGACAAAACTGAACTCAGTCAAAGGGAGTTAGAAAGTCAACGCGCGTATTTGCAAGCGGTGCTTGGGCAAATCTCCTCAGGTGTTATAACCCTAGATAAAGATGGCGTGGTTAACACGGTGAATGAAGCGGCTGTGAGTATTTTGGGCGATGAACTGAGGGAACTTACCGGTAAGCACATTACCGATGGGGCCACCTCATCAAACTTAACTGGGCAATTCTGCGATCAAATCGTTTCTTCAGAAGCCATTCAATTGGCGGGTAGTGGGAGTGAGCATTGGTCTCGAGAAATGGGCGTTATGGCCAGTTCTGGGCGTCGGTTTTTATTTGTTCGAGGCGCTACTCTGGGCAGTACCCCCTCAGCAACCTCGGACGCATCCGTGACAGAGAGCACGGGAACAGTTTTGGTCATTGATGACATGACTGGGTTGATAAGCGCTCAGCGTGATGCCGCTTGGAGTGAAGTCGCGCGGCGTTTGGCGCATGAGATCAAAAACCCACTCACCCCCATCCAACTCTCAGCTGAAAGACTGCGGCGAAAATTTAGCAAAAAGCTCGATGGCGAAGACACAGAACTACTTACCCGACTCACCGCCACCATAGAAAATCAAGTGGATTCAATGAAATCGATGGTGAACGCATTTGCTGCCTATGCGTCGACGCCGCAGCTGACGCGGGTTCCGACCAACCCGAATGAGCTTATCCGGGAAGTGATCGAGCTGTACCAGGAAACCAAAGGAATAAGCTTTGAGCTTGATTTGATGGGCTCTGTGAAGGACTTACCGCTGGATGCGCCCAGATTTCGGCAATTGGTTCATAACCTAATCAAAAACGCTCTAGAGGCTCAAGCAGAGCAATCCGACCCGCAAGTGCGTATCATCACCCGTGTACATGGTCAGACTACCCATCGGATGCTTGAAATTCGGATTGAAGATCGAGGAGCGGGCTTTGCGCTGGATTCGCTTGGGCGAGTCTTTGAACCCTACGTCACGTCTAAATCCAAAGGCACAGGGCTGGGGTTAGCCATCGTGAAAAAGATCGTTGAAGAACACGATGGCACCATTGAAGCGGCCAACCGAAGTGAGGGTGGCGCGGTTATTAGCATGCGGATCCCATACCCCAGTGGTTTAGGGACTTAAGGAGGCGATGTGTGAACGGTAACTCCGTGCTCGTCGTTGACGATGAGCCAGATATTCGCAATTTGTTGCAAGAGATCCTTGAAGACGAAGGCTATAACGTCTCAACGGCAGACAACGCAGCGGCTGCGCAACATTGCATTTCAGAATCAACACCGGACTTGGTATTACTGGATATTTGGATGCCAGACACCGATGGCGTGACGTTGTTGAAAATGTGGCAAGGCTCTGGGGAATTAGCCTTTCCGGTCATCATGATATCGGGTCACGGCACGGTAGAAACCGCTGTTGAAGCCACGCGCCACGGAGCGGTGGACTTCATTGAGAAACCGGTTTCACTGGCCAAACTGCTACTCACGGTAGAAAAAGCTCTAGCCGAGGGTCAGGCAGCCAACAGCGACGCCTCGGGCAGGTCGGTTGTGAAGCGATTGCCGTTGTTGGCTGGCGACAGCGCCTACATGAAATCCATTCAAGATCAAGTGCATGTGCAGTCTCAACGCTCAGACACCTTACTGTTAATTGGTGAGCCCGGCAGTGGGCGGGTGTTGTTTGCGCAGAACGTACACGATGCGAATCAGCAAATTCATGGCCCCTTCATACAGTTGCGCTGCGATACCTTATCCACATCGCATTCAGTGCGAGAGCTTTGCGGTGAAGAAACCGACGGCACTATTAGCATGGGTTACTTGGAATCGGCAAACACCGGAACCTTATTCTTAACCGATATCGATCATTTGCCATCAGCGGCTCAAGAATGCATTCGAGCCGCCATAGAACAACAAGGTTTCACACGGGTGGGAGGCACTCAACGTGTGCCGTTTCGCGCACGTGTTATGGCTTCAGCTCGAGCCGATATCCAGCCTGCGGTTAAAGAGGGTCGTTTGGATGCCACCTTAGCGCGCTTGGTATCCAGCGATACACTGAACTTGAAACCCCTGCGGGAACACCCGGAAGATATTCCCACCATGTTGGAAGCGTTCGTTAATTGGCATGTGGAAGAGGAGGGTTTGCCCTACCGACATTTCACGGTTGGTGCGCAAAACCGGCTACGTAATTTGGACTGGCCTGGCAATTTGCTGGAACTAAAAAACTTGGTACAGCGCATATTACTCATTGGCGGACCCGCTGAAATAGATGTGTCTGAAGTTAATCGTGCGCTAGGGGTTGTGCCGGCGGCAGAAACCTCACTGACGTTACGTCACGACTTACCGCTGCGAGAAGCTCGGGCGGATTTTGAAAGACAGTACTTATTGAAATGCTTGGCGGAAGCCCAAGGCAACATTGGCGACTTGGCCAAGCATGTGGGCATGGAACGCACTCATTTGTATCGCAAGCTGCGTAATCTCAACATCGACCTAGACAAGGTCCGAGAGTAGTCGTCTCTTAATCATGAAAATCATTGTTCTAGGGGCGGGTCAGGTAGGTTCCACTGTGGCGCAAAGTCTTGCGTCAGAGGACAACGACGTAACCGTTGTCGACACCAATGAACAGGTGTTGCGCGATCTAGGTGCACGGCTTGATTTAGGGACCGTGTGCGGTGCCGCATCTTATCCCGATGTTCTAAGGCGTGCCGGTGCCGAAGACGCAGACATGATCATCGCTGCCACCGATTCAGATGAAACCAATATTGTGGCGATGCAAGTGGCGTATTCCTTATTCCACACCCCACAAAAAATTGCACGTGTGCGTTCGGTGGAATACACACGCGAACGTAATTTGTTCAATAACGATCATATTCCTATCAACGTACTCATCAGCCCCGAACAACTGGTGACGGATCACATACAACGCATCATTGAACACCCCGGTGCTTTACAGGTCATCGATTTTGCTGACGGCTTGGTGCGGTTGGTGGGCGTATCGGTGCAAGAGGGTGCCCCCATGGCGAATCAGCCGATGGCGCGGCTAACCGGCCTGTTGGGTGATATCGAAGCCCGAGTTGTGGCCATATACCGAGATGAAGACAGCATCATTGCCGATGGAAACACGGTGGTTGAAGTTGATGATGTGGTGTTTTATCTCGGGAACCGTAAACACACCAGCACCATCATGGAACAGTTTCACCACGATGAATTACCGGTGCGCAGTGTCATGATTGCGGGCGCTGGAAATATTGGTTTTCGCTTGGCTCAAAAACTTGAACGTAACTACAACGTTAAGGTTGTGGAAGCGGATAAAAGTCGGAATGACTTTGCTGCGGGTGAATTATCGTATGCCTTGGTTTTACAGGGGGATGCGGCCAATCATGATTTGCTAGCAGAAGAAAATGTCAGTGAAACGGATGTTTTTTGCGCGCTGACGAACGATGACGAGGCGAACATTCTTTCGGCCATGCTTGCCAAGCGCATGGGTGCGAGAAAAATCATGTCATTGATCAATCGACCGGCGTATGTGGATTTGGTTGAACGCGATATCATCGATGTCGCCATTTCACCTCAACAAATCACCATTGGTGCTTTGTTAACGCACATTCGTCGAGGTGATGTGGTGGCCGTGCATTCATTGCGCAAAGGCCGGGCCGAAGCATTAGAAGGTGTGGCTCACGGCGATGAAGAAACCTCAAAATTAGTGGGGCGTACCATTGCCGATATCGATTTGCCATCCAGTGCCGCCATTGGTGCTGTTGTTCGCGGCGAAGAAGTGTTGATTGCGCATCATGATTTAGTGATTGAAGCGGAAGATCATCTCATTGTATTGATAACGAATAAGCAACAAATCCACGACGTTGAAGTGTTATTCCAAGTTGGCGTGACCTTTATCTGATGTGGGTGAATCGCGCCGACTCGGTTAGGGGCTGCGTATGAGCAGCCCAGTGCAAAGTAAAGTGGTGCTACGCGTGCTGGGCTCGTTGTTGTCGATGTTCAGCATCACCATGTTGCCACCGGTTGTTGTGGGGCTGGTGTATCGGGACGGTGCCATCCTGCCGTTTGTGCTTGCGTTTTTTACCACACTCATCACCGGACTCTTGTTGTTGTATCCCGTGAAAGAGGAGAAAGCCTCGCTGAGGCTACGCGATGGGTTCGTGGTTGTGGTGATGTTCTGGACGGTGTTGTCGGTGTTTGGTGGTTTGCCGTTTTTACTTTCACCCGAATTGGACTTATCGTTTGCCGCCGCCATTTTTGAATCGGTGTCTGGCTTAACAACGACGGGGGCAACCTTAATCGTTGGCTTGGATGAATTGCCGCATTCGATTTTGTTTTATCGTCAGCAAATGCAATGGTTGGGTGGGATGGGGATCATCGTACTGGCCATTGCTATATTGCCGATGCTAAACATCGGCGGCATGCAACTGTATCGCGCCGAAACCCCCGGTGTAAATAAAGACAAACTCACCCCTCGTATTGCCGGTACCGCAAAAGCCCTTTGGTATATCTATTTGGGTTTAACCACCTGCTGTGCGCTGGCCTATTACTTAGCGGGCATGAACGCCTTTGATGCTATTGGGCACAGTTTTTCAACCGTTGCAATTGGCGGATTCTCGACTCACGACGCCAGCATTGGGCATTTTGATAGTTCGAAGATTGAAATGATTGCGGTGCTGTTTATGTTGATATCAGGGGTGAATTTTGCTTTGCACTTTATGGTGTTTCGGGGGCTCTCGAGCCGAAAAAATCGTGGTGTTCGCACCTGGTCATTAAAGAACCTAGCGTTTAAACAATACCGAAACGATGAAGAGTTTCGTGTGTATCTAGGCCTGTTGATTGTGCTAACCATAATCACCAGTACCTATCTGTACACCACAAATACCAGTAAATTATCCGACTCCTTTTTTGATGGATTGTTTCACGTCGTCTCGATAGGAACCACAACCGGCTACACATCAGCAGAATATTTTAATTGGCCAGGTTTCTTGCCCGTTCTATTACTATTCGCCAGTTTTGTTGGTGGTTGTGCGGGTTCAACCGGTGGCGGAATGAAAGTTATTCGCGTATTACTTTTATTCAAACAAGGCCAACGAGAATTAAAACGCCTGTTGCATCCCAGTGCAAACATCATGGTTAAGGTGGGCACCCGAGCCATTCCCAATCAAACCATTGATGTGGTGTGGGGGTTTTTCGCTACTTATTTAGCACTGCTGGCCATTATGTTGTTGCTGCTCATGGCCAATGGATTAGATCAAGAAACGGCATTCTCTGCCGTGGTTGCGTGCTTAAACAATTTAGGTCCAGGACTCGGGCAGGTGGCGGCTAACTACTCTTCGCTAAGTGACTTTTCTCTGACGGTATTAAGCATGGCGATGCTGTTTGGTCGATTAGAAATATTTACTTTGTTGGTGTTGTTTACACCTGCGTTCTGGAAGTCTTAGGCTCGCCCGTCTTCATGTCGAATTCAGACGATTCGCCTTTGCCATCCAAACTGGCCACCAAGTGGAACGTTCGGCACCAACATGCTCAGCAGCACAGTAGCGATAATCCTATTCCTGCCTCCGTACTAAGCGAACAAGTGCATCTACTACCCGCAAATGGGGATGCGTTAGATTTGGCAGCGGGAAGAGGGGGCAACGCCCGATTTTTGCAAGAGCGCGGATTTAACACGCACGCTTGGGATTTATCCGAAGTTGCCATGGATGAATTGAAGTGCGCGAACCCGGCCATTCAAACCCAAGTGCGTGATGTGATAAAAAGCCCTCCGCACAGTGACACGTTTGACGTCATTACGGTAAGCCGTTTTTTGGATCGCTCGCTGTGCCCAAGCATAGAAAAAGCCCTTCGCCCAGGTGGTGTGTTGTTCTATCAAACGTTCACGCGAGGGTTGTCTAATCCGGACTTTCTATTAAAGCCCAATGAGCTGCTGCGCTTGTTCCCCAATCTTCATGTGCAGTATTTCAGCGATTCCACCGAAGGCAGCGAAAGCCAGTTGGTGGCCATACGAGTGTCTTAGTTCATACCATGTTTGCATCGAACACAGCCTATGGAAAACCACCACTGGGTCCAAATACTTGGTTGACTTGGTTAGCTGCAGGCTTGTTATCTCTGATCAGTTTTCTGCCGTTGTTTATAACTCGGACCATGGCGTCAGGCTTGTCCACCTTGTACACCCAAAAGTTGGGTCGTAACAGTCGTCACGTCCGAACCGTGCATATAAATTTAAAAGCCTGCTACCCCGAGTTAGATGACGCAGAGCGAGATGCCTTAGCACACCGTTATTTTACAACCTTAATGTTGACGGTTTTACGCATGCCGCAACAATGGTGGCGAGGTGAAGCGTATTTACGGCGCAACACGGTTGTCTATGGACTTGAAGCGGTGCGCCAAGCGCGTGAACAAGGTGAGGCCTGCGTGTTCTTAATTTCGCATACCGTTAGTTTGGATGCGGGGATGATTAAGCTGTCTTTAGATCTTCCATTAGTCGGATTTTACAAACCCTTTAATAATCCGGTGGTGGATTGGCTAGTGCTTCGTGCACGCTTGCGATTTGGTGGCAAGCCCTTTGCTCGCGGGCAAGGCTTTCGTCAAATAATTCGCCAGATGAAGCAGCATGAAATTCTGTGTTATTTGTGCGATGAAGATTATGGACCTGAAGCCTCGGTGTTTGCCCCATTTTTTGGTCATGAAAAGGCGACTTTGAAAATGTTGCCAAAAATCGTGAAACATACCCAGGCAAACGTTTATCCCATGGCCACCTATTTGAATATCAGCACAGGCCTTTATGAAGTGCACATTCAACCGGCTATTGAGAATTATCCCACCGGTGATGACGTGCGCGATGCGGCTGCTTTGAACGATGCCATTGTGGCCAGCGTTCGTCAGGACCCCAGTCAGTATCTGTGGAAGTTGCAGCTGTTTAGAAGTTGCCCGCATGGGAAAGACTCACGCTATAAGCAAGTAGAACGTGGTGAGTTAGAACCTGAGTCTATGTAATTTCTTTGTGTGAGCGCAAGGCAAGATATGCTTGATCAGTTGTATAGTTGAGCATGCGTGAATAGTTGAAGTGAGCGCGAGTGTGTAACGTAAGGATATCCATGAGAAATGTATTAATAAATACGGGTTTGATTTTGTTACTCATCGGTTCTAGCCCGGCCTCTGCGAATGGGCTTAAACACCGGCTAGGCGTTGGAATTCAGTACGGTGGCATCGTCGGCTATCAAAGTTCTATCAATTCAGGGCGAAATAATTTTCGGGTCAGTGTGGGCTTGTCAGGCTTAACTCTGGGCTATGAGCGGCATGTTGGTTCTCGTATGTCTTTAGGTCTACAAACGTTCGCCAATCAGTCGCTCACCGGTTACGGTGTCAACGTGAATTACCATTGGAATGCGCAAACTGAACCGGGATGGGTGTTTGGCCTTGATGTTTATCAAGCGTACAACTCTGCAGAAATCGCGATTGATGCGTATTTTGATTTATTGTTTGATGATGCCATTGATTTTGATGCAGAGCTTAAGTCGGGTGCGTTCGCATCTGTTGGTTACCAGTTCTAGTTACTAGTCATAGTAGGGGCGGTTTGTCATGACTTACATCGTCACGGGTGCGTCTTCGGGAATCGGTCATGCTGTGGCTTCGTCCTTACTGCTTCAGGGTCAATCAGTGGTTGCCGTTGCGCGTGATGAAGCCCGACTGAACACGCTAGTGCAGCATGCTTCTGAAAATTTAAAGATCGTGGTAGCTGATCTGTCAACTGACCAAGGGTTGGAATCCCTCATTCAATCGGTGAGTTCGATTAAACAATTGGCTGGAATCGTTCACGCAGCCGGTTCACACATTGATCTTGAAGCCTATTCGCAAATTAATGCGGAAAAAATGTGTGTTGACTTTTTTGTCCATGTGACCACACCCATAAGCATTAACAATCGATTAGTTAATAAATTTGTGGGCGCTAGCATTCTGTTTATTGATTCTTACTCTGCCAGTAATCTGCGAGTGGGTTGGAGCGGTTACTCCATTATTAAATCAGCGGCTCAAATGGCAGCTCGGGCTGCAGCGGCCGAGCTAAAGCAATCCCGTGTTATTCGTGTTTTTCCTGGAGCGGTGCGCACCCCATTGGTTGAAACCGTGCTCTCATCCAAGCAAACCACGCCGGTGGTAGAGCTGTTCAAACAAATAGAGGCGGACGGGAACGTCAATGAGGCAAGTGAGGTGGGCCAATTTATCGCGAACATTTTAATCCATGCCACATCCAAGCAGTTGCTTGAACGTGAGTTATGGGATTTTAATAACGTAACGGATCAAATTTTTGATTGAAGTGAGTACAGTCTATGGCAACACTTAAAAAAATAAGCCCGATTGTTCCTGTGTCGAATCTTTCGCAATCGATTGCGTTTTTCGTTGATGCCTTAGGGTTTGAAGTTCGCGCACCCTTTGATACCGACTATGGGCAACGAGAGTTTCATGTCATTGACCCGGATGTGTTGCTGTTGTCTTTTGGCGAGCCCAAAAACACTCAGTAGGTTGTTGAAGAGCATCATAACCTATTGAATTATAATTAAAAATAAAATATATTGAGGGCATGTCGATTTGCGCCTGGGTTATTCGTCTTTACAGTACAAGCAGAAAAAACTTCTGTTTTGATTGTTGAACAACTCAAATAACTTTGGAGAAATACCATGCAATACATTTGTCTCATTTATTCATCAGATGCCGCCGATCCACAGCCAGGTACTGCTGAATTTCCGCCGTTTATTCAAGCCTATCAAGACTTTACCAAAGAGGTGTCTGAGAACGGAATGTTGGTTCACGCTGATGCACTGCAGCCGGTTTCCACGGCAACCACCATTACATTAGAAAATGGCAAATTGGAGGTTACCGATGGTCCGTTTGCTGAAACAAAGGAAACGCTTGGTGGCTATTACTTGCTCGAATGTGAATCATTAGATGCCGCCATTGAGCAATGCGCGAAAATTCCCACCGCGCAACACGGACGCATTGAAATTCGACCTGTCGTCGTGTGGGATGACTAATTCCATTCAATGAATAGCCATCAATCGCCCGCCAGTTCACTTGAACAAACGCTTGCACAAGTGGTTCGAGAGGACTGGGGGCGAATGCTTGCAGCCTTAGTTGCCTCAATTCATGATTGGCAGCTTGCGGAAGATGTTCTGCAAGACTCTGTGGCAAAAGCGCTGGTCGTTTGGAAGAAAGACGGTATTCCTGATTCGCCGATGGCCTGGCTAATTACCTCAGCCCGGCGCCGAGCCATTGATCACTTTAGACGTCATAAGCGCTTCAACGAGCTGGAGCCAGAACTCATTCGTTTTATAGAACTGCATGACACTCAATCGGATATGGATTTAGACGCGATCATTCCAGATAAACGACTTGAACTTATTTTTACGTGCTGTCACCCAGCACTTGAGCGAAAAACCCAAGTTGCTCTGACGTTACATACCTTAGGTGGGTTAACCACACCAGAAATTGCAGCTGCGTTTTTAGATAAACCCACAGCCATGGCGCAGCGCTTAGTACGGGCTAAGAAAAAAATATTAGCGGCAAACATACCGTTTGAAATTCCGCCAGCTCACAAGCTGCAAGAACGGGTATCGGCCGTGCTTTCCGTTCTGTATCTCATCTTCAATGAAGGGTATGTGGCATCAAAAGGGGAGGCATTAACTCGCGGTGATTTAAGCGACGAATCCATTCGACTCACCCGAATAGTTTGGCAGCTACTACCTGAGGAGTGCGAAGTTGCAGGCTTACTGGCGTTAATGCTGCTGCACGATTCACGGCGTGATTGCCGCATAGATGAGCATGGGCAGATGATTTCACTGGAACATCAAAAACGCAGTGATTGGGATCAAACTAAGATAAAAGAGGGCGTTGATTTAGTTAAGCTTACCTTAGCGAAACAACGAGTCGGCAGTTATCAAGTACAAGCGGCAATCAGCGCTGTACATGCAGAATCAGCCTCTTGGCAGGCAACCGATTGGACGCAAATCCATGCCTTGTATGACGTGCTGCATAAGCTTCAGCCATCAGGCGTTGTGCGCGTGAACCAAGCGGTGGCCATGAGCTATGCGGTGTCTATTGAAGCTGCTTTGACCCTATTGAACGAAGTGGCGCAAGACCGGAGCATGCAAACCTATCAACCCCTCTACGCAGCCCGTGCGGATATGCACCATCGATTGGGGAACGATTTGCAGGCCACACAGGATTTGCAAAAGGCCATTGAATACAGTGATAACGCGACGCATAAGCAATTTCTAGAACGTCGATTGATGGGAATTTCCTCCATCCAATGAGAACACTTAAGCAGCTACATAATACGTTGCCGCAAACCGGTTCTATGGAAGAAATATTAGACCCTGGTGGCTACAACGCGGTTAGAGGTCATGGTGGGCTAAGCGCTCGCGTCTTAACAAATGGTGAAAAATCCCTAGGTGACTCGGTTCGGCAGAATGAGTGTTTAGGTTTTGGGCCATCTTAAGATGGGCTATTGGGACCATCTTAGGTTAGAGACATACTTGCTGTTTTCCGTAAAAAGCGGACGAAAAAAGGTTTGGCTGGTAGTCGGCTGTGGCCGGCGCCGTTCAGCGACCAAATTATGCAAATCTGTATGTCCGCTCAACAATATTCTAGCTGAGGAAACAGTGAATAGTATCGGTTTGGCGTTGGACTTACGATGATCCTGGATGTATGTTCTACAGATTGATAAAGAGGGTGGGTACAATGACGAACGCGCCAAGCCCTTCGTGCGTTGTAGACGCATTTTTTATGAATTAGGAAGTTTATGTCTAAAGACCGAATCGAAAGTTTAGAAGCACTATTGGCTTTGTACCCTGAGCCATTGGCAACTAGCGTGTCTAAAGAGCTATCAACGTTGAACGAGCTCTATTGTAAGATGATCAAAGCCGCTCCGTTTTTCACCATAGCCAGCATAGGCCCAGATGGTATGGATTGCTCGCCACGAGGGGATACTCCCGGTTTTGTAGAAATTCTTAATGATAAGACCATAATCATTCCCGATCGCAGGGGCAACAACCGGCTGGATACGCTTAGAAATATTGTGGTTGATCCACGAGTGGCACTTTTATTTTTAATACCGGGTAAGGGTGAAACTTTGCGCTTAAATGGAAGCGCGTATTTGTCGAAGGACAAAGCACTACTTAATCGGTTTAAGGTGAACGGCAATGTGCCAATTAGCGCGATAGTGGTGGAAATTGAGCGGGTTTATTTTCAGTGTGCTCGCGCATTAAAACGTTCTGGGTTATGGGATGCATCAAAACATGTTGACCCAAGCGGATTGCCAAGTGCTGGTGAAATGATTAAATCAGCGATTAAAGATTTCGATGACGAAGCTTACGATGAAGGCCTACAAGATAGGCAGTTGCGCACTTTGTATTGACGATAATACTTAGAATTAGCTCGGCTTCTGCGATTGCCGCAAGAACTTACGAAAGCCGCTAACTCGAGAATCATCCTTATAACGCCCTTTGGCCACATGACGAATACGCAGCAGGTTGTCGATCGGCACGGGTACGCCTTCATGGCCCAACAGATTTCTAAACACCGTGTCTTCGTAGGTTTTTCGCCAGCGAGTATCGGGTTGTTGATATAACTTCAAGTTACCGCAGTACCCCATACGTCGTGCCACATCCCCATGCACAATTTGAAAAGCGCCTTTCGCTTTGGTGATGGGGTTGGGGTGGAACATCGCAGGATCAATGGTTACCGGGCGGGGTTTGTTTAAACTCTGCGTCACCCATTCATGATCAGGTGGTAGCAGCTCGGTTATTTTTTCCCCATCGGGGAACAGTAACCCGACGCGTTGAGTTTTTAAGTGCGCTGCCAAACTGTCTAAACAGTTTTCGTTAAACATCAAATCACAATCGGCGAACCACACCCAATCGGCTTCTGTGGCCAAGGCCGCACGGTGTCGGCCGATGGCACGTCTGAACAGTTCGGCTTTGGGAATAGCGATGGATCGCCAGATGACATTCGGTACCTTGCGTGCGGCGAAGTCTGCTGCTAAGTCGGCCGTTTCGGTATCGCTGTCGGCGTGGAATAGGGTGTGGGTGAGTGTTAGGTTTTTTGGGGGATAGTTTACCAATGAACTGAATTGGTAAATCGCTAAATGAGCGTATTGCCAGCAGTGGCTAACAATTTCTAGGTGGGGAGTGCCGGTAGGCTGAGTTAATTCATCTGTGGCCGGTGGCTTGGGCGCGTACCAATGCGCAGGTATCACGTTACCAACCAGTTTGGTGTAGTACTGATTACTTAACCACAAGAAAAGATCAGATCGCAAGGGATTAAGATCTCAATTGCTCAAAAATCATTAAGTGATCAAGCTTTAAACGCACGCCAAACTGTTCACCCACGGCATGGTTATGATGTGAGGGGGCTAAACATAACAGCCGTGTGCTGCCCGGCATACGCAAGGTGTATAAATGGTCGGCACCTCGAAAATCTTTTGCGATTACGGTGGCGCGAGTTGGGCTGGTGTCGTCGTGCAAGATGTCATCAGGTCGTACCAGTAGTTCAATTTGCGTACCCACTTCAAAACGGTTAGACAATTCCCCTTCGATGATGCCCAGCTCGGTTTGAATACGATTGTTCTCTAAGGTGTTGCCGCACACAAACACGCCCTCGCCAATAAAGTCGGCGACGAAGCGGTCTTGTGGCTTGTGGTAAAGATCATAGGCGTTGTCCCACTGACACAAACCGCCGTCTTTAATCACGCCGATGTGGTCTGCAATGGCAAAGGCTTCATATTGATCGTGTGTCACCAACATAGCGGTAATGCCATCGTGCTTAAGAATTTCTCGCACCTCATGCGCTAACTGCACACGGCGCTCAGTGTCTTGGCTGCTGAAGGGTTCGTCCAATAACAACACCGGGGGGCGAGGCGCCATCGCTCGTATCAAAGCCACCCGTTGTTGCTGGCCACCTGAGAGCTGATGGGGGTAGCTGTTGGCATAACTTTGTAAGCCGACCAGCTCCAACAGTTCATCGACTCGTTGGGATACAACAGATTTTTTTGTTCCACGCATGCCAAAGGCCACATTACGACGCACATTCATGTGTGGAAATAGGGCGAGGTCTTGGAACACCATGCCAATACGGCGGTGTTCGGGGCTGGTTTGCTGCTTTTCTGTGGCCATCGTTTCGCCCGCGATGTGAATCGAGCCAGCACTGGGTGCTTGAAAGCCAGCAATGGTTCGCAGTAGAGTGGTTTTGCCACAGCCGCTAGGGCCCAACAAACAGCCAATTTCACCTTCGGCTAAGGCAAAAGAGACATCACTAACCACGGGTACGCCACCCAGGGTCACGCTAATCTGGTTGAGTTCGAGTTGAGAATTTGAAGCGTTATCGGCCATGGGTGAATGATAGCGGATCGGTGCGTGTTCTCGGTGGCTCACTACACTTCACATTATGGTTGACATCACAGACAAGCAATCTCAAATCGCCGAATCGCACTGGCAGCGCCTGTTCGGGCTCAGCCCATACTGTCTTTGGGTGTCAGAGCGCTTTGGGCGCGAGCCTGTCGCCCCCATCTGTGCCGATGCCCAGACGTTACAAGACACCCTGAATCAGCTTTGGGAGTCAGCCCAGAAGCAGGGCAATGCTTCAGGGGCTGCGTCAGCGTCGCTTGGCGTATCGGATGCGGATCGATTGAACGCCCAGCAACAGCTTATTCGTCGATTTCGTCACACCCAGATGCTGCACATTTTGGAAGCCGATCTCGAACAGCGGGTGGCACTGACTCAAACCCTGCAAAGCTTATCGGCGCTGGCAAAAGCTTGCCTTCAAGCCGCGGTTGCCTGGTCTGAGACGGCCTTGCAGGATCGATACGGTCAGGCTCACGATAGGGACGGGTTACCGGTGCATTTGTTGGTCATCGGCATGGGGAAATTGGGCGGCCAAGAACTGAATGTGTCTTCTGATATCGATCTGATATTCGCGTTTCGCCAAAACGGAGAAACCACCGGCCCCAAAGTGATCGAAACCGCTGAGTGGTGTCGTCGGGTTGCGCAGCGCACCACCCAAGTGTTGCACGCCAACACCGAAGATGGCATTTGTTACCGCGTGGACACGCGTTTGCGTCCCTTTGGTGACAGTGGCCCCTTAGTAATGTCGTTTGATGGCATGGAGCATTATTACCTCACGCAGGCGAGAAACTGGGAACGCTATGCCATGGTGAAAGCTGCGGTTATGGCAGGTACGAGTGAGGATGCAGCCGGATGGCAGGAGCTGATAAAACCCTTTGTGTTTCGGCGCTATTTAGATTATTCCACCATTGAATCGTTGGCCGAACTCAAACAAAAAATCAACACCAACTTACAAAGCAAAGAAGCCAACCGTGCGTCGAGTACTTGGAATGTAAAACTGGGCCACGGCGGCATTCGTGAAATTGAATTTATCGTGCAATCGTTTCAGTTAGTGCGCGGCGGGCGTGAGCCAGAATTACAGGGCCAAGAACTGTTGCCTACTTTAGGTGCGTTGGCGAAAAATTCGTTAATCAGTAAGCAAGATGAAACAGCGCTGTATGAAGCGTACGTTTTTTTACGCCGGACTGAGAACGCCCTGCAATCGTTTCGTGATCAACAAGTGCACACCTTGCCAAAGAGCGAAGAAGATCAAACGCGATTGGTTGATTGGATGGGCTATGCCGATTGGGCGTCATTCGATACCGATTTACAGGCACATCGAAAAGAGGTGATTGCGCGTTTTGACGATGTATTTCGAATCGATGATGACGAAGCCGCTGCAGTAAACGATCTCAGTGATCAGTTGGCATCGCACAAAATTCCTGTTAACGATGCGCTACAAGCCTCGTTGACGGAAGTAACGGCTGGGACTTTGTATCAGCGTTTAACAGCGAACGCTCAGCGCCGCATCGATCGCATCATTCCCACAATGATTGCCTTGTGCGCTGAAGAGGATGCACCGGACGAAAGTTTGTCGCGCTGTCTTTCCTTGGTGCGGGTGGTGGCTGGGCGCAGTGGTTATTTACAAGTGCTGATTGAACAGCCTGCGGCGTTACAGCGCTTGGTGCACGTATTGTCACGCAGCCGATGGATAACCGATTTCATTACCAAGCACCCCATCGTCATTGATGAGTTATTGGTGCATTCCTCGGTGGAGGATTTCCCCAGCCGGCAGCAATTGTGGGAGCGAGCCAAGAAAGAGTGTGCTCGTGTGGCGGATGATGACCTAGATGTACAAATGGATGCCATGCGTCAATTTCAAAAAGCTCATGAATGTCGAGTGGCGGTGGCGGAATTAACCGATGACTTACCACTGATGCGAGTCAGTGACCAGTTAACTTGGTTGGCCGAAAGTGTGCTGGGTGCGGTGATGCTCTTAGTGGAAGCTGCGTTGTCCAAAGTACATGGCTGTCCGCATTTTGATGATGAAGGCATAACGCACGCGGCCTCGGTTGGGGTGGTGGCTTATGGCAAGCTGGGCGGGTTGGAACTGGCCCATGGTTCAGATTTGGACGTGGTGTTTGTGCACAACAGTCGTGGGCAATCGCAAATGACCGACGGTGAACGGCCCATTCCTAATACACAATACTACGCGCGTCTGGCGCAACGTGTGGTGAGCTTCATGACCACCTTGACACCTGCGGGCACCTTGTACGAAATGGATCTTAGACTGCGGCCCAACGGCAGTTCGGGTGTCTTGGTCACTGGCATCGAAGCGTTTGAGCGTTACCAGCTCGATTCTGCGTGGACTTGGGAGCATCAGGCTTTGTCACGCGCTCGAATGGTCTATGGCCCCGATTCTTTGGTGGATCAATTCGAGCAGGTTAGAAAAAGCGTGCTTGGGCAAGAACGGAACTTGCCCGAGTTGCAAGCGGAAGTTCGGGATATGCGCCAGCGTATGCGCAAACACTTGGGCTCGGAAGTATTGAGTGAAGAGATCGATTTAAAGCAAGATGCAGGTGGGCTGGCCGATGTTGAGTTCATCGTCCAATATTTGGTGTTGGCACACGCAGCCAAACACCCTGAATTGATTGAATTCACGGATAATATCCGTCTGTTAGAGGCTGCAACCCAGGTCCAAGTATTGGATGAGCGTTCGGGGGCACAGCTTAAAGAGCATTATGTCGCTTACCGAACCCTGGTTCATCGTCAGGCATTGCAGGGGCAAGGTAAGCGTTTGATTGAAGATGCTGAGCTTGCTCAGCGCCGTCAGGATGTGCAGGCCATTTGGCAGCATGTGTTGGACATAGACTAAAAAACGAATCATTCATCATGAAACAATCTGAATCTGAAGCCGTTGTCTTGGTAACGCGTGATCAACTCCCCATGCATTGCCCGCCGCCCGATTCATCCCTGTGGGACAGCCATCCACGTGTGTATATTCCACTGGAGGATTCTAGCGAAGCCAGCTGTTCTTATTGCGGTACCCGATTTAAGCTCGTGGACGACGATTCACCCGACGCAGGCTCGAACACCTAGTCGAGTGGGTTAGGGATTCGAACAGTTCGATGTTATTAGGACAAAACAACATCATCTCGATCGGTGATACCCAATCCGATCGCTACTGGCAGCATTTGAAGGACGTGCAGCCCAGTTTTGATAGCCATTACTTCAGTAATCAATGGTTGGAAAGCGCATCGGCCGTGATTGGCTCGGCAGCAGCTGGGCGTGGCAATACCCAAATCCTATCTTTGGAAGGGCAAGAACTGGTATTGCGGCATTACCGGCGGGGTGGGTACATCAGTAAAGTATCTGAAGATCGCTATTTATGGACGGGGCTCGATTCGGCCCGACCTTTTCACGAACTCGCCATTTTGGCGCATTTGTTTGAACTGAAATTGCCCGTGCCTCGCCCCTATGCGGCAGAAGTGGTACGAAATGGCGCTAGCTACAGCGGCAGCTTACTCACCTACCGCTTGCCGGGTTTAACCCTGGCTGAAGCGTTTGTGCAAAACAAAATGACCCCCGATCTATGGCATCGAATTGGAGCATCCGTGCGACTGTTTCACAAACAAGGTATTTGCCACGCCGACCTAAACGCACACAACATTTTGATTCGAACCGAATTGCCCACCATCGATGAAACGACGGTGGCTATTTTAGATTTTGACCGAGCCGCCATTAAAGATCCTGCTCAGAACGATTGGCAGCACAAGGTGCTCACCCGTTTGCAACGCTCGTTATTAAAAATTGCAGCGAAGCATAAATTGGGGTTACTGGAAATCGAGTGGCAAACCGTTCTAGACGGTGCGCACGATAAGGCCAGAGTGGTATAAGCGGTTAAGGCTCTTCATCGGTTTTGCGTTGTGAAGGTAATGGATCTTTCAATGAACGCCAGAGATCGACGTGGCCCGTTTTAACCACTGCGAATACAGTGCCACACAACCCACGGGTTCTTGTGCTTGGCTTTGCGGCGGATTGTCTCTGAGACTAAGCAGGACACTTACCGTCTCGGACGCATGGGCTGTGATGGTGATGCAGCCACGTTCTTGCAGCCACTCCACGGCCTCTCGAAAATTTTCGGTGTGCGGCCCCGTTACCACAGGCACACCATGAAAGTAGGGCTCTAGGACATTATGGCCGCCGCGTTCTATTAAAGAGCCGCCCACAAAGGCCGCCCCCGCACCGCTGTACCAGTCATGCAGTTCTCCCAAGGTATCCGCCACATACAGTCGATGGGTTTCGTTAGGAACACCACCGAGGCTGCGACGTTCTGGTAACGCATTTGGAAAACGCTCAGCTAAGGTTTTATGCAAGGCTTCAGCGCGTTCAATATGGCGTGGGACCAGCACCAATAAACCCTCATTAACCTGTTGCATCCAATCGTTTGCAAGCTGCTCTTCTTCTGGCGGGTGGGTGGAGGCAGCAACCACATAAGCCGGTTGAGCATCACTTTGCCCGATAGGCACCGTGCAACGCTGTGGCCGGTTATCAGCGAACTTCAAATCCCCCACCACAGTGATCAATGAGGCATTCGCACCGAGTTTTTTATAACTGTCTGCGTCAGCCGCACTGCGTGCCAGCACACGTACCGAGTGCAAAGCCGCTTGGTAGGCAGGGGCTAAGGTGCTAGCTAAACGGTGATTCGGTTCAACGGTGTTTAATGTTTTCTCAGTGGCGCGCGCGTTCACCAGGGTGACCGGTATTTGTTGGCGGTGAAGTGTGGTGTAGAGGTTGGGCCAAATCTCTGTTTCAACCATCACCACGTGTTGAGGCAATGTTCTGGAAATAAACCGGGATGTGATGTTTTTTGTGTCGATGGGTGCGTAGGCGTGCTGCACACAATGGCCCAATTCGGACTCATCTAAACGTTGCTGCAGCACTTGAAAGCCTGTCGTGGTATTGGTGGTGACCAACCATTGCGCGTTCGGTGCTTCGCTTAATCGTTCTTGAATGACCGATTGCAATAAAGGCCAAACGGTTTGAATTTCTCCCACTGAAGCGGCGTGCCACCAATCAAAGGATGACTGCGATAGTTGTTGTTTCTGTTTCTGTTTCTGTTTCTGTTTCTGTTTCTGTTTCTGTTGCGTTTGCTGTTGCGAGTTTTTTTTCAGCGCATGCCGCTTAGATACAAAGCCTAAGCGCTCTCCGAAAAACCGCTTATCGCGTTCGCTGAAAGACTTCCAAGCGGCATGACAAACAAACAGTATCGATGCAAGACGTATCAACGTTTGGTAACGCCAACCGGGTTTTACGTTGGATGCTGAATTCGCTGACATTACACGTAGGGGTTCGTGGCCCCTGGCGGGGGTTTAAAGCGTTTGTGTAACCATAAGTATTGCTCAGGAAAGCGCGATACTTGTTCTTCGAATAAATCATTGATTGCTTGTGTACTGCTTAGCTCATCCGTTAAATCTAATTGCAGCGGTGCAAAAAAAGTGATGCAATAACTGGCGCCGTTATCATGACGCGTGGGAATCATCGGAATGATGGTGGCTTTGGTCATATGGGCAATGCGCGCGGTGCCGTTTGAGGTCAGTACGGGTTGCTTAAAGTACTGTGTGGCAATACCACCTTGTGATTGGCTGACGCACTGATCAGGTGAGTACCACACGGTATGGCCCTTTTTTAAATGGCGAATCATGTCGCGAATGTTTTTATTATCAATCATCGGTTGAATCCGGCGTTTGCGCTGCGACACCAACCATTCGGCCACCATGGGATTTTTGGGTGGGTCATAGACGGCGGCAATTGGCCAGCGTGGCCCCACGTAGCCACCGGCAATCTCTAAGGTAGAGAAGTGGGCTTGCAAAAAAATTACGCCGTTGTCCGAGTTCAATGCCGAGTTTAAGTGTTCAACGCCTGCAACGCTAAATCGTTCATCCACAGCGTCCATGCCACGAAACCATAACCAGGCGGTTTCTACGATGGTCATGCCGACATGGGCATAAACGGCTTTTACTCGCGTCGCTTGTTGTGCATCGCTGAGCTCGGGGAAGGCTAAAGCGATGTTGACTTGGGTGGCGCGACGTCGTTTGGGGATCAAAAAATACGCTAACGCGCCAAGCTTTCTGCCTATCGACATGGCAGCATCAAAAGGGAGTCGGGTTAGCAGCCAAAGTAGGCCGAGTACCAGCCAGATTGGCCAGTACTTAGGGTGGCGATAGGCGCTTGCGTTAAACGCTAATTCGCCTATCGCATTGGCGTTACTGGGGTGGTTTTTCAAGCAGTGCGTTAACCGCCATCAAATCTTGCTCACCCAGTGTTCCGGCGGCAGACTTCAGGCTTAGCGTATTCAGTACGTAATCATAACGTGCATTCACATAGTCTGAACGCGCGCTGAAGGTGTCTCTTAAAGCACGCAGCACATCCACCGAAGTTCGGGTACCGGCACGAAAGCCTGCATCGGTGGCTTCGGCTGATTTTTGTGTGGAATCGAGCGCTTGTCGTAAGGCTCGCACGCGGCTGATGTTGGTTAGCACGCCTCGATAGGCATCGCTGGTGCGTTGCACAACGGCTAATTCTTGCACTCGTAGTTGAGATTCAGCCGCGGTGACTTCCGCTTTTGCGCGGGCAACCTGGGCTTTGATGCGCCCTCCGGTGTACAACGGCATGCGAACTTCCAAACGCAACTCGCCTGCGTCGACATCACGTCGACCGGTTTGCTCGGTGGTGCTGGATGAACCAATGGCGAGGATGTCCACAGTGGGGTAGCTCGCCCCTCGTTCAGCTTTCACTCGAACACCTGCGCTTTGCAGTTGCAATCGAGTGGTGGCTAGATCTAAGTTTTGATCTTTCGCTAAATTCACCCATTCATCAATGTTGGCAGGCTCTGGGGAAACCAACGGAATGTCATCTTTTAATGGATCTAAGGTATCGGCACGGGAACCGCTGAGTAATCGCAGCGCCTCTAGTGCAGTGGACAAGCCGTTTTGGGAAGCCACCTCTTGCGCAATGGCTAGATCATATTGGGCTTGCGCTTCACGCACATCAATAACGGTGGCCAAGCCCACATCAAAGCGTTTCTCGGCTTGTTCTTTTTGTCGTCCAATCGCTTGCAGTTCAGCCTGGCTGAACGCAACGTTCGCTTCAGATCTGAGCACTTCAAAATAGGCTTCAGCAACACGCACGATTAAAGTTTGGCGTGCGCTCTCCAAGTTGGCATCGGCTTGCAACACCGCAAATTCTGCTTGATCGAGCAGGGCTGCATTGCTGCGATGGTATATCGATTGGCTGAGCGATAAGGTTAAGCGGGTTGAAGGGAAAGTCTCGCTTAAATCATCATTAATATCGTTCAGGCTAGCGTCAAAACCCAAATTCACTTGGGGTCGAAACGCGGAACGAGCTAATGGGACTTGCTGGGTGGCCGCCTGGTGAGTCGCAATGGCGGCCTGAATGGTGGGGTCATACTCAGTAGCCAATTGATAGATGTCACTGAGATCAGTGGCATTCGCGGTACACGATGCCGCCATCAAAACAGCAGCTGCACACAGCCTTGAGCGAGCTGCAAATTGAGCTAGGGTTCGTCCTGAGGGTCGTGCCAATCGATTTGTCATAGACTCTTATTTAGAACACAAATGTCTGTTCTGATACTGAAAAATTGATCAATGGATCAACTTGGGTCTCAAATAGACTGTCAGTGATCCACTCGGATTCAGACAACCGTGTTAACTGGATGGCTTCCATGGTCGGTTGGCTGTTGTCACCTAGAACTGCAAACAATCGGCCACCAATGGCCATTTTTTGCCGGTAGTATTCCGGAACGTCGGCCACCGCGCCACCGAAAGCAATGGCGTCGTAGGCATCTCTAGCATCCCAGTTATCGGCGGCATCTTGCACCATCAGTGACACATTGGTGACGCCTAATGCATCGATATGGCCTTTCGCCTTGGCATGCAACTCGGGATGAATTTCAATGCTGTCGCAGTGTCGCGATAATCGGGCTAAACAGGCGGTGAGGTAACCAGAGCCGGTGCCAATCTCCAACACCGAATCGGTGGGTTTTAGCGCCAGTGTCTGTAGCAAACGCCCATCCACTGTTGGCTTTAGTAAAGTTTGCCCGAAGCCAATCGGCAATTGGTAATCACTGTAGGCCAGGCCACGATGTTCTTCCGCTACAAATTGGTCCCGAGGCACCTCGGCCAACACATCTAAAACACGTTGATCCAGCACGTCCCAAGGGCGGACCTGCTGTTCGATCATGTTCTCACGAGCTTTCTGTAGAGGGTTCATAGTGTTTGGTTTTCGGTCAATAGTTCGCGGTCGATACGGCAGGGGAAAACCTGTCGAATGAGCATTATAAGAGAAGTTGTTCAGCCCAGTACTCAAGTGTTATGGAAAGAAACTTGTTAGCGGGCTGAATTGAGATCGGTGGGTCAGCTGCTGCTGCTCTCCGATCCACCCGAATTGGCCGCGTCAGATTTTGGGCGCCGGCGCCGTCTGCTGCGCTTTTTAGCGGTGCCTTCACCAGAGCTTTCAGGATTCTTGCCGGATTCACCCGATTGGCCCGATGACGCATTCTGCCCGCCAGATCCGTTGGCTGGGCCACGGCGCGAACGGTTGGACTGGTCACCTCCAGAACGCCCGCCATGGCGGCCACCGCCGCGATGGCCACCGCGTTTTTTGGACTGTACACGGTCACTACGATCCCCCCATACTGGCTTTTTGGGTTCAATCAGCATTTCATCGGTAATGGGCTCTGTGGGGATGGTTTGGCTGATGTACTCCTGAATTTCAGGTAGAGAAAAGGCGTATTCCTCACAAACAAAACTCACCGCCTCGCCTTGTGTGCCTGCTCGCGCGGTTCGGCCAATGCGGTGTACGTAATCTTCAGCTTGCTGAGGCAAATCGTAGTTAAATACATGTGTGACATCATCAATATGCAACCCACGGGCGGCCACATCAGTGGCGATGAGCACGTTCAATTGCCCGCCGGTGAAGTCGGCCAAAATCTTTTGTCGCTTCTTCTGACGCACATCCCCTGACAAGGTGCCGCACGCTATGTCATTACCGGTTAAGTACGCGGCCACTTTTTCCGCCACGCGTTTGGTGTTAACAAACACAATCGCGCGATCGGGTTTCATGCTTTGCACCAATCCCAACAGCAACGGAATTTTTTCGTCAGAAGCCGGGTGGTATAACGCTTGGCGCACCCCATCGGCCGTAACGTTTCGCGTTTCTGTTTTGATCGCCAGCGGATTATCCATGTGCTCGTAGGCGAGCTCCATGACGCGGTGCGATAAGGTGGCTGAGAACAACATACTGGTGCGCTCTTCCGGTTCAGGCATGCGGCGCAATAAATAACGAATATCAGCAATAAAGCCAAGGTCAAACATGCGATCGGCTTCGTCTAACACACAGATTTCTAGGCGTTTTAAGTTAAATACCTTCTGTTTAAAGTAATCAATCAGTCGCCCTGGTGTGCCGATGACAACATCCACACCATCGGCCAATTCTTTACGTTGCTTATCGTAGTCAACCCCGCCGTAGGCGACCATGGACGTGAGCCCTGTGTACTTGCCTAAGTCGTCGGCATCTTTCTTAATTTGGATGGCCAGTTCTCGGGTGGGGGCCAGCACCAACATACGGGGTTGATTCTTTTCCCGCTCGCCACCATCGTTTTCTAGTAACTTGGCAAAACTGCCCAGTAGGAACGCAGCGGTTTTCCCGGTACCCGTTTGCGCCTGAGCTGCGATGTCATTGCCCTGGGCTATGGCCGGTAAGGCCAGGCCCTGAATTTCAGTACAACGGTCGAATCCGAGTTCATCAATGGCCCGCAGAAGTGGTTCTGGTAAGGACAATTGGCTGAACGCCGGTGTGACGTCAGAATCTGTAGTCATGAGTTTGTTACATTTATAGTTTGACACTCGGTGATGTCGGGACCCTCACCGAGTAACATGCGTATCGATCAACGAACACGCTTTGGCACTGAGGAGGTGCATTTAATTATGAGTGACCATATTACCGCGATTACAGACGCTAGCTTCGATTCTGAGGTTTTACAGTCAGATGAGCCTGTATTAGTGGACTATTGGGCCGAGACCTGCAGCCCCTGTAAAGCCATAGGTACCGTATTGGAAGAGCTCGCGCCGGAATATCAAGGACGCGTGAAAATTGTGAAAGTAGATATCGCCAGCAACCCGAATTCTGCGGCGCGCTATGGGGTTCGAGCACTACCGACCCTGATGGTGTTCAAAAATGGTGCGGTAGAAAAGACTTCCCAGGGTGCCTTATCCCGCGCTCAATTAACGGAAATGCTGGACCAAGCCATATAACTTGGCCAGCCTTTCTTTTCGCAGTTCAAACGTTCGCTTTCTCCTAGTCGTCTCAATTTGTCGGCCGGTTAGGGGAGGGCGAATGGTGAGTCAAGAAGCGCTCTCACGAGGTTAATCCGACCAAATCCTGGGTTTACGTGAGGCATTTCGCACAAAATTCGACCAAACAGCGGTTAAAACGGTGTTCTACCGCACGGAGGTAGACGCCTTTTGCAGAAGCGTGCTAACGTACACGTTGGTTGTATAACGCAGTGTCGGCACAAGACCGGGCTGTTAATCGATCTAATCCCCACCAAAAAATAAATCACACAAAGCCATTAGCCACGCGTCCGCGTGCACGCACAGCGCATTCGCGCCGAGTACTACCCATGTCAATGAACCTCACCGATCTTAAAAAAATGAACCCCACTGAGCTGATCGATCTTGCTCAGTCCATTGGTATCGACAACATTGCTCGCCAACGCAAGCAAGACATGATCTTCGCGATCTTGAAACAGCACTCGCGCAAAGGTGAAGACATCTTCGGCGGCGGTGTTGTTGAAATTTTGCAAGATGGTTTCGGTTTCTTGCGTTCATCCGACAGCTCCTACTTAGCTGGCCCGGATGACATCTACGTGTCTCCCAGCCAAATCCGTCGTTTCTCGTTAAGAACCGGTGACACGGTAGAGGGCAAAATTCGGCCGCCCAAAGAAGGGGAGCGGTACTTTGCTTTATTGAAAGTGGATGAAATTAATTTTGGTCCACCCGAGCAAGCCAAAAACAAGGTGTTGTTCGAAAACTTAACGCCGTTGCATTGTAACGAGCGTATGAATATGGAAATCGGTAATGGCAGTACCGAAGACATTACCGCGCGAATTATTGATATTGCAGCGCCCATTGGTAAGGGCCAACGCGGGTTACTGGTATCGCCACCAAAAGCCGGTAAAACCTTAATGCTGCAGAACGTGGCGCAAAGTATTGCCGCGAACCATCCTGAATGTCACCTAATTGTGTTGCTGATTGATGAGCGACCCGAAGAGGTGACCGAAATGCAGCGCATGGTTAAGGGTGAAGTGATTTCCAGTACCTTTGATGAACCTGCCAGCCGTCACGTGCAAGTGGCTGAGATGGTGATCGAAAAAGCCAAGCGTTTGGTTGAACACAAAAAAGATGTGGTGATACTGCTTGATTCCATAACGCGTTTAGCGCGCGCATACAACACCGTGGTTCCTTCATCGGGCAAAGTACTCACCGGGGGTGTGGATGCGAATGCACTGCATCGTCCAAAAAGATTCTTTGGAGCCGCTCGTAACATCGAAGAAGGGGGCAGCTTAACTATTGTTGCTACAGCCCTTATCGATACCGGTTCGAAGATGGACGAAGTTATCTACGAAGAATTCAAAGGCACCGGTAACATGGAACTGCACTTGGATCGTCGTATTGCCGAGAAGCGCGTATTCCCTGCCATCAACATCAACCGTTCCGGCACACGTCGTGAAGAATTGATGATGGATCAGGAAGAGCTGCAAAAGGTTTGGATTTTGCGTAAGTTCATTCACGCCATGGATGAAATTGAGGCGATGGAATTCTTACTCGGTCGCTTACAACAAACAAAGACCAACAATGAGTTCTTTGATGCGATGAAGCGTTAAATCGCCGTTTGAAAAGCGCTGAGAATTTTAATTATTTGAGATGATTCAAAACCCCATACTAAAAGGGTTTAATCCGGACCCCTCGTTCTGTCGAGTGGGTGATGACTACTACATCGCCACCTCGACGTTCCAGTGGTATCCGGGTGTGCAAATACATCATTCGCGCGATTTAGCGAACTGGCAATTGGTGTCTCGTCCGTTGAATCGCGCTACACAGCTCGATATGCGTGGCAACCCGGATGATTGCGGCATATGGGCGCCGTGTTTAAGCTACGCCGACGGAAAATTTTGGTTGGTTTATACCGATGTAAAACGCCACGCGGGTGATTTTAAAGACGCCCACAACTACATTGTTACGTCCGAGACCATCGACGGCGAATGGTCTGATCCAACCTATGTGAATTCCAGCGGCTTTGACCCATCGTTATTTCATGATGAGGATGGTCGTAAGTATTTTATGAATATGCGTTGGAATCATCGCGGCATTGGCAGCGGTTGTAATTCAACGCACGATGCATTCGACGGAATTCTTCTACAGGAATGGTCACCCACCGAAGGCTTGATTGGGCCTTGTAAAAACATTTACGCCGGAACCGATCGTGGCTTAACCGAAGCGCCGCATATGTTTAAACGCGCCGGTTACTACTACTTGACCACGGCAGAAGGTGGCACCGAGTACGATCATGCCGTGAGTCTGGCGCGCTCAACCGATCTTTGGGGGCCGTATGAAGACCATCCTGAGAAGCATGTGATGAGCGCGCGCGATACGCCCGAACATCCCTTACAACGAGTCGGGCATGGTCAATATGTGGAAGCCGCCGATGGCACCGCCTGGCATACGTTTTTAATGGGCAGGCCCATAACAGGCATTGGAACACGCAACTGCCCCATGGGGCGAGAAACGGGTATTGCCCAATGCGTGTGGAAAGACGATTGGTTGTACTTAAAAGACGGTGGCCTGTTACCGCCCAGCCGTTTGCCCGGCGCACAACCACAGCCAAGAACCGATGAAGTGCACGAACACTTCTCCGAGCTGCCTAGTTCGTTTCAATGGTTGCGCACACCGTACCCCGAGCGTTTGTTTCGAATCGATGACGGTGCATTGGTGTTAATAGGACGTGAAGGCTTAGGCAGTTGGTTCGAGCAATCGTTAGTGGCCAGGCGACAAGAAGACTTTAACTACAACGCAGCCACCCGCCTAGAGTTTTCTCCCACCACCTATCAACAAGCTGCCGGTTTAACCACTTACTACGATCGGCACCGTTTTCATGCAGCTCTTATTACGGTTGAGAATGGCGTTCGTGTGGCCACACTGATGTCGTGTAACTCGCAATGGCCGGAAGGGCAGTTGTCTTATCCCTTAGAGAAGCCTGTGGTTTTACCGGATGGGCCCATTCACTTCTCAGTTGAAGTTCGTGCAGCCTCCCAACAATTTTTCTGGGCAACACCGGGTGAAACGCCGCAATCTTTAGGGCCATCATTGGATGCGTCAATTATTTCTGATGAAGGTGGGCAAGGGCTGGAACATTCCTCGTTTACTGGTGCGTTTGTGGGGTTAGTCGCTTTTGATGTCACGGCCAGTGCCTGCGAAGCAAAATTTACGCAATTTACTTATGCAGCGGTTGAGTAGCCGTTAAGTTAGCTCATGGCGGAAAGTGCAACACGACTATATGCACTGTTAGCGCGCAACCATTCTAATGGTGTTGTTTTTCGTCGTGGCCCAAGTAAACTCGTTCAACTACTTCAGTGGGACCTAGCCAACGATACGCTTACACCCGGTCAGTGGTTTAAAGGACGCGTTTATGAGCGCCTGTGTGATTTATCACCCGACGGAAAATACTTACTCTATTTCGCGGCAAATTTTAAACCTCCGTATGGCACTTGGTCAGCGATCAGTAAGCCGCCTTATTTTTCAGCCCTGGCGCTGTGGCCCAAAGGTGACACCTGGGGCGGTGGTGGTCTGTTCGACGCAGACAGCAACGGCATTACGCTGAACCACAGTCCTTCAGAGATGGCTATGGCCGATGGGTTTAAGCTACCACCGAATTTTCGTGTGCGAAAGCAAGCCGAGTTCTCCGGCTGGGGAACCGGTGAGTTGGTGTTATCGCATCGGCTTGTGCGAGACGGTTGGATACCTCACTCAGAAGGCGTTAGAAAACAGAATAAATTTGGATCAAAGCTAAGGATTGAATATACCGAGCCGCAGATCTGGATAAAGGCTGCGTTAAATGGTAAAGCCAAAATAGCGATGGAAACACACGGTATGTATGAGCGCCGAGGCGCGATGTACGTACATGAATTGAAGTATGAAAATGAACAGGAGCAAATCGATTTTGGCCGATGTGATTGGGCAGATATAACGAAGGAAGGGGTTGTTTATTTTTCTACAGACGGTGTTCTTAAGAAAAAGCGACCTGGTCGGGAGGTGGAGATTATTGCTGATTTAACGGAAAATTCGTTCGAAGAGGTGGTTCCGACTGAACAGGCGCTTGAGTGGTGATATTGGATTTTTAACTATTGCTACTTTGCGTGACAGGCAGTGCATGAGATTTTCTGAATTTAAAGTTCTGCTAAGCGGTATCAAGACTTTGATTGTGTTGCATCGATCCCGTATCATTTTTTCAAATTATCTCATTTTCAGGCTCGGTCAAGTCACAAAATCGGCATAGTTATGCGGTTGTCTTATTGACCTTGCTTTCGAAAAAGTGAACTATTTGTATCTTAATGTGTTCACTCTCCAAAAACACGTAAGATTTTTAGTGAAACTACTTGACTATATTATAGCGTGCTGTTCGCTCTTGTTAGTTGGTTGCAGTAGCTCTAGCAATCCATCCGAAGGTGGTGGGACAACAAGCGAAATTGCGAATGATGGAAGCGAGACAACTTATGGATACAAAACCATCACCTGATGAGTCAATGAAGAATAGGACTCAACCAGAACAGATCAAATAATAAGGAAGGATAGATTTATGAAAATAAAGCTAACAATAGTATTGATAACTGTAACCATGTTGGTAGCTTGTGGAGGTAGCAGTAGTAAAACTAACGATAGCGGCAATACGGAAAATGTTGTCCTTGATACGCCCAACCCTTTCTCCGATATTTCCGGAGTTTGGAACTCAAGCATAGTTGAAAACTTAAACGAAACTGGACAGCCGACTTTGGATGAGATCTACACAGTGTTTCGGTCTGATGGTTCGTTTGTTGTCTATGACTATGAAAACGACGCTTTCGGTTCGTTTTTAAACTGCTATACACAGTCCTCGGTACAGCAATTTGACCATTTGGGAGACAACAAATTCAGCTTTACTGACCCAGAAAACGGCGGAGCCGTAAGTTCTTTTACGTTAATTGATATGAACAATATAAGCCTTAGTAACGTTGATGGAGTGCAAAATTGGAGACGAGAAGGGGCTCTTGTAGAAAACAATTTATCACCGATTTGCAATAGATCACTTACCCGTTAAAGCGCTATTGCATAAGTGAAATATAAGCGGTTCGGTTAATTATTAACCGTCTGGTGTCTTGCCGCACTGAGATTAGAGATGACAGTCCTTTTGAACCTACTTGGGTGGTTCGATGGCGGCGTCTTGCGAGATAGTTGTCCCCTATGGGTGAACAAGTTACTGGAATCCGTTCACTTTTTCGAAGCTAAGAATCCCATACTGTGAAAATTCGTGGAAAATACGGCTAGTGCCGAAATGGGGACTCTTTCTGCCAAAGTTTGACCTGGGTTCGCCAAGCATGCGAATGTCCGCTAACTCCCACGCAACCGCTGTTGCACAACAACCATCAATACCCCAACCAACAAACCCCAAAACGCCCCTGATATTCCCAATATGCTGATGCCGGAGGCTGCGAATAAAAAAGTAACAGCCGCTGCTGGCCGCGCAGCTTCTTCACTGGCCATCATTGCGGCAACGATGGCCGAAAGGTTCACAGTATGTGCGCCCAAGGGGGCACCGAGTAAACTGAATAAGCCGGTGGTGCTAATTAATGGTGCAGCGGGTGTTTCATAATGATTGGCACTCAGCACAGCCAAGCCTGGAATGTTTTGTGAAGCCATGGTGACAACGAGCAGTGGAACAGCGATGCCGATGATGCTTTCAAGGCTGAATGTAGGCTTTGTTAACACCAGTTGTGGTGTGACGTTAACTGTCAGCTGCGACACCCAATCGCTTGAAAAATCAACGCCAAGCAACCCCCACTGGCATATCATGAAGTAGGGGGATGAAGTGTATTCAGGTGCTGAAACGGATATCTTATCATTGTGGGTTTGGGTAAGATGATTGAGCGATCTTATTGGCGTTACTCATGTTGACTTCCTATTGTTCCCCAGCAGTGCCATTTGGTCGCTCAAAAGAATTCGTGTGAGCAAACCAAAGCCCGTGGTTAACACCACAAACAACACACTGGCCATCACTTGGGCGCTTATTGCGACAGCCTTGTTTGCCATTGCTGCGGTCATGGCCAAGGTGGGCGTTAAGCAATACCCCTTGCTTCAAATTCTATTTTTCAGGCAACTGGTTGTGTTGTTATCTGTTTTACCGGTTATTGCTTCCTCATTTCCAAGAAGTTTAGAAACAGCCCATCCGAAGATTCATGTGGTGCGCCTAGTGGGGTCTTTTATTGCGCTATCGTGCGGCATTTGGGCGGTGTCTGTACTGCCATTAACCACCGCAATTACGTTGGGATTTACATCGGTGTTTTTTATCGCCTTACTGGCGATGGTTTTTTTGAAAGAGGCCGTGAGTGTGAATCGTTTCGCCGCCATCCTCGTTGGGTTTATAGGGGTTGTGGTGGTTATGCGTCCAGGTGCTGATGATTTTGCAAGCTTCTATGCCTTCATTCCTATACTGGGTGCGCTTGGCGCTGCGGTGGCCATTGTGTCCGTAAGAAAATTATCCCAACAAGAATCCACGGCAACCCTGTTGGCTTATCAAGCTGTATTTGTGGGTGTGCTAGCGGGTATACCTTTGTTGTGGTTATGGAAGGCACCCGATGTGTTTGGTGTTTTCTTTCTATTAGCCATGGGGGCAGCCGCCGCAGGTGGGCAATGGTTTGGTGTTAAGGCGTTGCGGTTGGGGGAGGCCAGCTTGGTAGGCAATATTCAATATGTGCAACTGATTTATGCGGCCCTATTCGGTTTCGTGATTTTTGGCGAAGTGCCCACTTTGCACACATTAATCGGTGGCGCCATTATTATTGGTTCCTCAGTGTATTTGTTGCATCGCGAATCCTTGGCAAAGTCCATTAAACCTGTATAGGAAAAACCCTTTGAATATCGGCGTGATCGGATGTGGAAGCATGGGGGGCGGCATGGCACGGCAGTTGTTAGCGGCCGGTTATTCGTTGTGTTGTTTTGATCCTCGGGCTGAGGTTCTGCACGAACTCAGTGAGGCTGGTGCAGAACCTGCTGCGTCAGCAAACGAAGTGGCGAATGCTGCCCAAGTCATTATCCTATCGTTGCCAAAAGCGGTTTTTGTCGAAGCGGTTATGTCCGATATCGCGGCAGACATTCAACCCGGCAGTATCGTATTAGATACCTCCACATCAGAACCTGCTACCTCTCAACGCATGGCAGCTTTGGGTGAGCAACGCGGATTCACTTTCGTGGATGGACCGGTCAGTGGCGGGCCGGCAGCGGCAAACGCTGGCACCATGACCATGCTACTCGGTGGCGATCGTGTCGCTATTGACACGATGAAGCCTGTGTTGGATGTGCTTACCGCCAAAACCGTGTTTGTGGGTGGATCGGGCGCAGGGCATGCGGCAAAGATTGCAAACAATATGCTGTGTGCCGCCAATTTGGTTCTGGTCGCAGAAGCGGTTCGTTTGGGTGAATCCTGCGGCGTTCAAGCGCAGGATTTACTGGAAGGGGTGAATGCAGGTTCTGGGCGCAGTGGGGTGAGTGAAGTGAACTTTCCTAAATGGGTGTTGAATGGCGCATTTGATTCCGGCTTCACCATGGAGCTTATGCGAAAAGATGTGGGCCTTGCTATAAAATTAGCGCAAGAATCGGGTGTTGAGTTAGCTGGATTTAAACCTATAGCAGATGTGTGGTTAACGGATTCTGAACATGTGCCAAACAGCGCTGACTTCAACGAAATCGTAAAACCCAAACCTTAAAAATATCTAACAATAAAGTCCAATAGAAGGCCATGGTTATGTCAGATCGTCAGAAGCGTTTGCAACACGCTATGGGTGCTGTGGGCTTGGGGGATTCACCGCAGAGCCTGGTTAACGGAAGTTTCGTGAATGGTGATGGTGATGTCATCACGTTGGTTGATCCCTACACAGAAGATACATTGTGCACCTATCGTGATGCCGGCGCGTCTGTCTCTGGGCGTGCGTGTGATGCATCCCTCGCTGTGCAACCTCAATGGGCCAAAGCGTTCTCTGCCGCTGCTCGCGGGCAAGTGTTACAAGATATCTCACGAGCGGTGCTGGCACACGCCGAACCTTTATCAGTAATAGAAGCCATCGTTGCCGGTAAACCGATACGCGATTGTCGAATTGAAGTGGCCAAAGTGGCGGAAATGTTCGCCTACTACGCGGGTTGGGCAGACAAGCTGCACGGCGAAGTCATTCCGGTTCCTTCGGGTCATTTAAACTACACCTTGCGAGAACCCTTGGGTGTGGTGTTTCAAATCACACCGTGGAACGCACCCATTTTTACCGGCGGTTGGCAAATTGCACCTGCGATCGCTACTGGTAATGGGGTGGTGATTAAGCCCAGTGAATTGACCCCTATAACAACGGTTGCGTTAGTCGCATTGGCGGAAGCGCACGGTTTGCCCAAAGGCTTAGTAAATGTGCTGTGTGGTCTTGGCCCTACCGCTGGGCAAGCGGCCATTGAGCATCCCGCAGTGCGCAAAGTGATTTTTGTGGGTTCGCCGGAAACCGGTCGACGCGTGGCCACGGCCGCCGCAGCCAACTTAAAACCTTCCGTGCTTGAACTCGGTGGCAAGTCGGCCAATATTGTATTTGAAGATGCGAATTTAGAACACGCATGCTTAGGTGCACAGGCCGCCATATTTTCAGGAGCAGGCCAGAGTTGTGTGGCTGGTTCTCGGTTGCTGGTTCAACGCTCTGTACACAGCGATATGGTTGCCATGTTGTCGGAAGGCATGAACAAAATACAACTGGGCGATCCGTTGGGCGAAGCCACAGAGGTTGGTCCGATCAGTAATGCACGTCAGTTTAAGCATGTGCAAGGCATGATTCAGACAGCCAAGAGTGAAGGTGCGACGGTTCTTACTCGCAGTGGGGCGAACGACAGCGGTTATTTCGTACCACCGACAGTGTTGAATGAAGTGTCCAATACATCCACGGCCGCACAAACTGAAATATTTGGCCCCGTGGTAGCCGCCATACCGTTTGACGATGAAGCGGAAGCGATACATCTAGCGAACGAGTCAAACTTTGGCTTGGCAGGCGCTGTATGGACTGCAGATGTTGGGCGTGCTCACCGGTTGGCAGAAGCGGTTAGGGCAGGCACCTTTTGGATAAACAGTTATAAAGCCATTCATGTGTCGTCCCCGTTTGGTGGTTCGTTGAATTCAGGCTTTGGGCGATCCAGCGGGCGTGATGCCTTAATGGAATACACGTCAGCAAAAAGTGTCTGGCTAGACAGTGCGCCCACGCCAATGATTGCTTTTGGCTACGTACCCTAAGGGGAGACCCTATTTTGAATGCCTCATTCGGTATTGACCATCCACTGCTGGCAACCCACGACATTCATACCCTGCGTGAATATCTTATCGCGCTTGGTTTTAACATGACCGCTGTTGGCAAACACCCGTGGGGTACCAGCACCAGTCTTGCCATGTTTGACGGTTGTTTGTTAGAAATTATGGGCCTGTATGACAGCACATTGATTGATGAAGTACCCGCGGGCGAATTTCGATTTGGGCGGCATGTGTTTGAACACCTGCAGCTGCGCGAAGGCATCGCTTTGACCGCATTGCACAGTTTGAACTCAGAACAAGATGCCGAACACGCAGAAGACCAAGGCTTTCACATAGCTGGTCAACTTGAATTTGGTCGAGACGTGACTTTACCGGATGGGTCCACCGGTCGAACAAAAACCACACTGGCCTTGATGCCCGATAAAACCTTCCCGCGATTGTCGTTCTTTTTATGCCAACAACATCGGCCCGAATTAATTTACGTACCGCAATGGTTGAAGCACCCCAACACAGTTCACGGAATTTGTGGAGTGAATGCGGTTGCGAAGGCTGTGCATCATGAGCAATTGCAACAGCGTTTTTCAAAGCTCTATGGAACCCATCAACTATTAGATGGAGGTTTCCAATTTCAAACGGCCAATGGGGTGCTGAGGTTTTTTGAACCGGATGCGTTCGCAAGCACGGTTGGCGCTGTACCTGAAAAGATACTCCATGAAGCGCTACCGTGTATAGCTGGAATGGATTTTTTAACAGAAGATGTTGGGGAGTTTAGAAAATACCTTGAAACATCAGGAATGGCTTATCGGGAGCTTGCAGCAGGGTTTGCGTTAACAAATCCGGAAGTCACCGCTAACACCGTTTTTAGGTTCTTTTAAATAAGACCCGCTTTGGACAATACAAAGCAAGCTAAACCTGGTGGTGATCATGGATTTAAGCCTTGGAATGTGTTCACGTATACGTTGAGAGCTGAATGCCACACACCATGAACAAAGTTTCTAGAGCTGATTTCTAGGCGATTTTCAAACAATATTTTCTAGAGCAACGATTAAGTTCCTGGTTAAATGTGCACGAATCCACATAAGTGAAACACCGCGTGAGTTTCTGAATGCAAATCACTGCAAATCGATATTTCTAAAAAAAGACGAAGGCTATACTCGCCCAAGTTTTTTTGATGGAGTGTCAGTTCTGTGTTTTTATCCGAACGTATTTCAGCTGTCTTTCAGACAGCTCCGAATGTTCACCATTGCTCAAAGGGCTTGGTGAAAATATTTGCACTTGGGATGGTCGCGTTATCCAGCCAATTCGCCCAAGCCGCAACCTTTAATGTGTCGAATGAAGCTGAGCTGCGCAGTGCGCTGCTGGCAGCTGAATCTAATAATGAAAACGATACGATCGATTTAGGCGGCAATCTCATCACGCTAACCCAGGACCCTGTTTCCGGCGAAGGCGGTCAGTTGATTGTTGGGCCTGATGCCACCTCAAACGGTGTAAATGCATTAACTATTCAAAATGGAACTATTGAACGTGCAGCTAACAGTCCATCATTTCGCTTACTGTCGATAGTCAGAGGGCCTACTGCTGATACTGCCTCAAGCACTGTTTTTCTTGAAAATTTAGCCTTACGAAACGGCGAAGCAGATCTTAATGATACGGCAACTGTCAATGTTGAGCCGAGCGTGTCTATAGCGGCCATCGGTGGAGGCGCGGTTTACAGTAGCCGTACGCTATTGATACGTAACGTGACTTTTGAAAATAATACAGTCCTTGGCAATGGTCGCGGTGGTGCCGTGTACTCCTTGATTCAAGCTGATGTCAGCGGATCAATATTCCGGAATAATCAGGTACTCCCGTTGCCGAACGGACAAGGTAATGGTGGGGCGCTTTATGTTGCGAACGATTCAGTGGTCAATGACAGCGGCTTCTACGAAAACGGTGCCACGAATGGCGGGGCGATATACGCAGCGCTGGGGTCAACACAAGCTATTTATCGAACTACATTCGAGGGCAACACTGCGACTGCTATTGGTGGTGCAGTTTGGTCGCGAACACGGCCTGAGGACAATTCCTTCGCGTCTGCCGAGATAGAAACATCGACGTTTGTGAACAACAGCGCTGGCACCGGTGGTGGTGCTATCTACTTCCAAACCCCCAGTGCTGTATCCATACTGAGCTCAACTATTTCGAACAATACTGCAGGTGGAGTGAATGGTGGCGGCTTGCGTTACTTTCCTACTCAAGATGGCAGTGCTGTGAGCATTGTGAATACCATACTCAGTGAAAATGGTGGTGGTAACTGCAGTAATTCTAGCGGGGTTGGATTCTCAGGTGTTGCCAGTGGAAACATCACAACGGATGGTACCTGTGGCACGGATGGTTTCACTTTAGTGACAGACGCTAGTTCCATTTTTTCTGATGGTTTATCGAATAATGGTTCGGATGACCTTCTTGATATTTCCGTATTAACTTTACCCATTGGTGAATTTAGTCCCGCTAGGGACGCGGCAGATCAATCTGCTTGCCTTTTTTCCGATCAGCGTCGGTTTAGTTCTCGAACAGATGATGGTGCCTGTGATATTGGTGCATTTGAACTCTACCCGCGAGATCTTGATACGGATCAAGACGGAGTTAATAATGAGTTAGATAATTGCCCCATGGATCCCAATCCAAATCAAGAAGACATGGATGGTGATGAGATTGGCGATGCCTGCGATTCGGTTGATAACTCGGATGATGACGGTGACGGCGTTCAGAACTTCGAAGACAACTGCCCGTTTGTTGCTAATCCTGGTCAAAGTGATGTGGACGGAAACAATATCGGTGATGCTTGTGACGATGCGGATGATGATGGTGTTTTGCAGCTGGACGACAACTGCCCCATTGATTTCAACCCCGGTCAGGTAGATTTTAATCTTGATGGTTTAGGCGATGTTTGTAGTGATGTGGATGGGGATGAGCGCAATGATAGTTTGGACAATTGCCCAGTAGATCCGAACCCTAATCAAGAAAATAACGATGGTGATCTGTTGGGTGATGTGTGTGACCCCAATGATGACAACGACACTGTCGACGACATATTAGACAACTGTCCGTTAATCCCCAACGACAATCAAGCCGATGTGGACGGCGACGGTGCAGGCGACGTGTGCGATGACGTTGACAATCGAGTCGACTTAGACAATGACGGCATTCCAGACGCAATCGATCCAGACGATGATGGTGATGGTGTGGATGATACGTTCGACAATTGCCCGATCGATGTCAATTCCAATCAATCCGATGTGGATGGTGACGGTGCAGGTGACGTGTGCGATCCGATTGATAATCGCCCCGACTTAGACAATGACGGCATTCCAGACGCAATCGATCCAGACGATGATGGTGATGGTGTGGATGATGTGATGGACAACTGTCCAATCAATGCCAATGGCGATCAATCGGATCTAGACGGTGACGGTGCAGGCGATGCTTGTGATGCCACCGATGATCGAGCGGATGGCGATGGTGATGGCGTGGTGGACGTTGAAGACAACTGCCCGCTGATTAGCAATCCATTGCAACAAGATTCTGATCAAGATGGCATCGGTGATGCGTGTGAAGAGCCGACGGGTGGTGATGGAATCAGAAGTGAGATTGCATCAGCTGCCAATGACTTGCGCGCTGTAGTGCAAAGCACTTCGGGCTTTAAAAAACAAGTGCTTCGCGAGGCGCTTAGAGATCTTAATTCGGCCTTGAACGATCGCAATTGGAGCTCGGAAAATACACTCACTCGACGTGGGAGCTATCGTGTTTTCAATAAGGCGAGTGATGCGTTGTATAACATTGAACGAATTGCTGATTCATACTATACGAGTGCTCAACTACGGGCTGAGTTAGATCTGATCAGCATGCAGGTGCTAGATAGTCTTCGTCTACTAGCGACAAATGAGATCGCCTTAGCTGAATTGACGAATAGTGAGTCAGAGAATATTCCATTAGCTCAGCATAATTTAGCCCGAGGTGATCGTCAACGGAATAACGATTGGCTATATGGCGCAGCGCGCAGTTATGGTTTGGCTTGGCGTTTTGCCAATCGGGCTAACTAACACGCTAAGTGGCTTGCATCGATGATACCGGTGCATTGTGATAACGAAAAAAGCTGCCGAAAGGCGGCTTTTTTTTTGAATGAAATTAACTATCGCGAAAAACGCGCCTTTATAACCCCCATCATCGCGCCTAAGTCTAATACGCCATCACGGCGACTAACAAATATCGCATCAGCGCTGCCATCAATGGAATGCTCAGAATCGAGTAATGCCATTAAGCGCGCACCGCCTGGTTTGGGTAAGCCAAACCAATAACGACTTTGTTCTGAATACGCCTGCCACAGGGCCAACTGATCATGAAACCAGGCAACACCGTCATTAGAAGATTTTTTAACTAATCCTGCTGATGCTTCCGTCCCTTCGACGTAGGCGTTTAGTAAATTTTCAGCCTGCTCGCTGCGGGTGAAGCAAAGCACAGCAACAGCGAATTTCGCGTGATTGCGTTTCTTATGTCTATAAGTAACGGCGAAGTCACCAGTGCTTTGTAAGCGCTGCAGTAGGGGTTCTATGGGGTCTAGAAGCAAAGTGTCGGCGTCCACCCAGATGACGGGGCCCGTTGTATTGTCATAGTGTTTTTTGAGTAAGCGCACTTTCAGTTTTAAGATGGCGGCACTGCGTGGCACGGGCCCAAGTGTTTCTATGGGGCCGGTGTCTTCTGGAAACGGGCAGTGGATAAATGTGGCGTGTGGGAAGCGATGGGCAGCATTTTCTCGTGCATCATTTGGCCAATCGATGGCGTGCACATGCAAGGTGTGGTTAGGGTTGGAATGCTGGTGAGAGATCAGCAGCGGTTGCAGTAAGTCCCAATAATTCCACGTAGCACAGGTGACTAACATTGCGTATCCCTTGTGCCACTGGCGTTTAACATGGTTTACCAATTATTTATGGCGCAGTGCAAAATTGCCGCTGCGCTCGTATTTTTTAAAACGACTATTCAATGGGTAACCGGTCATGATGCGCGACGGTTGGTGCAAGTCGTACACACATTTATTAAATATCGGCATGTTCAGATTGAACAATTCGCCTTTCTCAGTTAAGCCGTCAAACACCGCCATCATCGTTTCCAGTAACGGCATGATGACGTCTCGTCGGCCACCTAGAATGCCCGCATTCAGTTTTATTTGATCCTCATAGTGAGGTTCACCAAATGCTCGCATCATTTTGTCGCGGTTCATTTGGTTGTTGTATTGATCCGAATCGCCGCCGCAATAAATGTCGTATTGCTCATCATTCATGAGGGTGAAGGGATCTTTGAAAAATTCAATATCAAACAAATCCATCATGTATATGCGTTGCACTTCGGGGTGGCGTTCTAAGAATTCGTAATAGCATTGGTAGCGCTCATCATTGACCGAACGCGGCGTTTGCAGCGTATATTGTTCAAATTGCACGGCTTCGCGCTGCCATTTACGCGTAAAGCCCTCACTTAATTCATCATGAAAAATCACCGCACGGCAACCGACCGTTAATAGGCTTTGATACCAAACTTCAATGCGTTCGTATTCATCGGGGCCAGCGACACCGGGTAATTCAGAAACTGCACCACCGCGGCGGCTGCGCAGCCACGTCTTGGCGTGTTTAATGAGATTACTTTTGCGCTTACTACCAGCTTGTGGGTCCGGCTTGCCGGTGAAGTAGGTGGTAAAGATAATGTCTGGATTAACCGGCGTGTCGATCACGTGTGGGTGCCTGAAAGTTCCTGGGTAACGGATGCGTCTTCGCCACTTGAAGCCTCCTTAACGTCGATCGGGGCCAGGGTGAAATGACAATGTTCGCCAGAGCCGCGTTTGTTTTTCCAAGCCAAGCGGTATCCGCGATCGGTTAACCACGATTCAATGGTGGTGGTGCCGTCGGGCATAAATTCCCCTTCGCCTTTGGGGTGAATTTCTAAAAAGATGTGCGTGGGTGCGCCTGTTTCAATCAAAGGCTCCATGCCCGCAAGCACCTGACCTTCGGCGCCTTCCACATCAATCTTTATGACATCAGGTGACACCTTATGCTCTTCCGCAAAAGAGGCCATGGTTTGTAAGGTGACGGTAATGGCATCAGTCGCCCCTTTGTCGGTGGCAATGGAGTGTCGGCCTTCGCCTTCGGTCCCACGAATGTGTAAATCAACCGATCCGTTTTCTGCACCGAGTGCGAGTTGATGCGCGTGCAGTCGGCCCAGTAACTGGTTGTGTTCTATGTTCTGGGTGAGTTGGCGAAAGTTTCTCGGCTCAGGCTCAAAACAATGCACGGTGGAATCTAAGCCGTTGTCGTGCTTGGCCATGAGCAAGCTGATTAAACCGATGTTTGCACCGATATCAAAGATCGTATCGCCTGCGGATAGCGTGCGTCGCATCAGCTCCACTAACTCGGTTTCGGTGCCAATCTCTTTGGCACGCCGAATCTCTCGGGGTGCAGCAATGCCTAAGCGCACCGTCTCACCCAACAAGGAGAAATCGAAAACCGATGGCTTGCCAGTGAGTTTATTAAGATAGAAACGAATCAGGCTCATGCAGGTAGGGCTCGAGAGTGTGAGAAAGTTCGGTTTGGCGGTACCAACACACCGTCTCGGGTGAGGTACACGTTTTCACCTTGCATCCATTCGGCATCAAAGCCTCGGCTGCCACGTCGAAAACTGTCGGTACACCCAGGCTTCATGCCTTCATGTAATTCAACAATCATCGCACCGACGCGATCCAACCAATTCGAGCTGGTGCGAAATACCTCCAGCTCAGCCCCTTCAATGTCCATCTTCAGTAGGTCCACATAGTTTAAATCAAAGCGCTGCATCAGCGTGTGCACGGTGATCGCTTCCACTTCACTGACCGTGTGCCCATCCATGGCAGAATTTTGATCATCCGCGCTACCGGTCATGAAACCCCAATGACCGACGCCCACATCGCGCACTTCAATACTGCCATCCGTATCCCAAAGGGCCGCATGAATGGGTGTGATGTTGGGATAGGGGGCAACGTTTTTTTCCAGCACTTCAAAATTACTGCGCTCGGCCTCAACGGCCACCACGCGCACCCCGGGAAACCGGTGCGTGAACCAGATGGCCGCAAGCCCGATATTCGCCCCAGCGTCAATAATGACTTTGGGGTCTTCGGCGGTATCGAATTGATATTCTTCGGTGTTAAATACTTGCTTCACCACTTGGATATCAGATGTGGGCAAGCGCAGCGCCACCGGATGCGGCCAACCGGGCAGGGTGACGTCATGGGTTCTCACCTTGCCTCTCAACCAATCTTTGAGAACGCCTAGGGTGGCAGGCAAACCAATGGTTTGTCGATACAAACGAAATTTACGGTTCAGTTTTTTCACAAATTTTCCGATTCGTCCGAGGCGTTGAGGGTTTGTGGTTCAATGCGTATCGACTGACGCCTCAAGCGCTTCCTGCGGTAATGAGCGCGAGTTAAGTAGCGCTTTAGTGTTTTGGGTTTTCTCTGCCGCACCGAGGCTAAGCCCGAACCCTGTTCATCGGGTGGATGCTGCACCAACACCGGACGCACAATACACGCATTAAGCGCTGCGATGTCCGTAGGCCAATCGGCAAGCGCTTGGACCGGTGTGGTGGCGTCCTTCAAAACGGTGGCAGCGTGTAAATTCAGTGTGTAGGCCACCGTGTGGCTGCAGTTTAAATTTAATGGCCTGGCCACCACATCATCAAACAGCGGTATGGATATGTTGGGTTTTACGTAAGCCCTGCCGTGATACAACATCATAAACGGGGCTTGTTCATAACAACGGCGCTCTAAGAAGGTGGCCAGCTGCGGTAAGGGTAAGGCGTCATCTTCCAAAATGAGTGCGTGCGGTAATTGCTCTTGCACGATGCGCTGGTACAAAAAGGCGTGTGACAAAGCACACCCGTATTCGGGCACGCTGATGTGTAGGTTCGGGTCACGGTTGACTTGTGCCGCGTTTAACGTATCCAAATCCGTTCGCGCATCGAACGCATCCACAAATTCAAAACTGATGCCGAGCGCATCTAGACGTGTCTGAAGCGCGGCGCGACGCTCGGTGTCTTGTTTTAACGACACCACAAAAACCGATAGGGAGTTAACCGGCACCAGACGATTCTAGGCGTTAGCGCCGAGTAAACGAGCCACCGCGCGATAACCAATGTCTCTTCGCCAATGCACATTGGGCCATTGAATGTTGGCAGCAGCCTTTTCTGCTAAGGCTTTTGCATCGCTTACGTTTTCAGCGCGGGCCGTGACACACAACACACGCCCGCCGGCTGTGGTGGTGTTGCCAGAGTCATCCACTGCCGTGCCGGCATGAAATACTTTCGCACCGGTTGCGGCCGCATCCTTTAATCCTTTAATGACTTCACCGCGGCTGCTGCCACGCGGGTATTCACCGGCGGCCATGACAATGCCTAAGGTGGTATCGCTTGACCAATTAGCCTCCACGGAATTTAAGTTTCCATCAATGGTGGCATTGAAGAGCTCGGTTAAGTCGCTGTCTAAACGCATCATTAACGGTTGAGTTTCTGGGTCACCCAAACGTACGTTGTATTCGATTACGCGGGGATCGCCCTTGGCGTCGATCATTAAGCCGACATATAAAAAACCTTTAAATGCAGCACCGTCTTTGGCCATACCTTGCACGGTGGGATTAACAATTTGCTGCATCACTTTGTCGTGCACACGCGTTGTTACCACAGGCGCTGGGGAATACGCGCCCATGCCGCCGGTGTTTGGCCCGGTGTCGCCTTCATCACGAGCTTTGTGATCTTGACTGGTGGCAAACGGGAGTGCATGGGTGCCATCAACCAAACAAATAAAACTCGCTTCCTCACCGATCAAACATTCTTCGATAACCACTCGAGCACCGGCTGCTCCGTGTGCGCCGTCGTCTAACATGTCGCGCACCGCTTGTTGAGCTTCAGCATCGGTTTGTGCGACAACCACACCTTTACCGGCAGCGAGGCCATCGGCTTTGATCACGATGGGGGCGGGGTGGGTGTTTAAATACGCCAAAGCGTCAGCGGACGTTTCAAAGGTTTCAAACGCTGCAGTGGGTATGTTGTGGCGGGTCATAAATTGTTTGGCAAAGTCTTTACTGCCTTCCAACTGCGCTGCGGCTTGCGTGGGGCCAAGCACACGTAATCCGGCTGCTTCAAATTTGTCCACCAAACCGATCACCAAGGGAGCTTCGGGGCCCACCACCGTCATGTCCACTTGATACTGTTTTGCAAAGGCCTCTAGGGCATCCACATCGGTGGCATCAATGGCCACCGTTTCCACCCCCGGTTCGGCCCGCATACCCGGGTTGCCCGGCGCAACGGTGACGGTGTTTACTTGCGGTGAAGAGGCCAATTTCCACGCGATGGCGTGTTCACGGCCGCCCGATCCAATAAGAAGAATATGCATAGCAGTTATGGTGTGTGCGGCTAAGCGGTTTCGAAGGTGAACGCGTATTCTACCTTGATGCCCAATTCCAGCGCTTCAACTGATTCTGATGAATCCGCATCAACGATGAGCGGCTCGGGCGGTTTTCGTGACCTGCGCCGATTGTGGCTGTTGGTTGTGATATCGGCAGTTGCGCCCATCATGATCAATGGCGTGCTGCCCGCCAACAGCGCCATCATGTCTGAATTCGACGTGTCCTACTCTTTGGTGCAATGGACGCTGACTATCTTCATGATGGCTACTCTTGTGGCACAGCCCATATTAGGCTACTGCGCCGATCGTTGGGGCCGACGGCCGGTGCTGATAATCAGCCTGTGTGTGTTCGCGGTGGGGTGCTTTGTTTCCGCGTTCGCAAGCTCTATGGCGATCTTATTATTCGGTCGAATCCTGCAGGGCTTTGGCGGGTCTGTGTGTACCTTTTTGCCACGCACCATGGTGCGGGACCAATTCCCACAAGATCGCGCCGCCAGCATGATTGGTTACATGACCATGGCTATGATGTTAGCGCCCATGTTTGGCCCAGCCTTTGGGGGTTGGGTAACGGATGAATTTGATTGGCGATACATCTACGGCATTTTAGGGGTGGTGGGTTTTGTGGTGAGTTTTCTGGTTTGGCGCTCATTGGCAGAAACTCAACGCAGTTCAGAAATTGTGCAGTCGGTGTCATTTATCAAAGCAGCATCCACCTTAGTGCGCATCCCGGAGTTTCGTGCTTATGCATTGTTGATGGCAGGGGCTGTCGGTGTGTACTACTCGTTTCTAGGCAGCGCTCCGTATCTGGTCATGGAAGTGCGTGGGGTTTCCGCGTCCCACTTTGGTCGCTGGTTCATGCTGGTGGCAGTGGGGTATTTGTCGGGCAATATGGCGGCTGCGATGTTGTCAGAAAAAATTGGTATTCGGCGCATGATCCGTTTAGGCCAAATTCCGTTAGTCATCGGCATTATTGGGTTTTGGTTGTCGTTGTTTTTTGAATCCCCCGGTGCGTTGTTCTTCCCCATGGCTTGTATCGCATTCTCGAATGGGATGTCATTGCCCAGCCTGACTACAGGTGCTATGAACGTTTATCCGCCACTCGCAGCTTCCGCATCTGGCATTGCTGGCTCTTTGATGATGGGGGTGGGAATTTTGCTCACGATCGTGTTGGGTATCTTATTGCCTAAGTCAGAAGTTTGGTTTCATCTATTGGCAACCTTGTCAGTGGCTTGTGGGCTATACGCTTGGTATACCGGTCTAGCGAAAGAAAAACACCAAGATTGAAACGCATTCCAATCCATCGATAGATATAAGTGTTGGGTGCGTTATCTTTAGGTATGAACACAGCACATTCAAAGTCATTCTGAAGGGGCGCCCATGTTCGGCAGCATCGCCATTGAGAATATTATCGAGGGCTACAAAGCTCAATTCAAGCCGGATAAATCGGGGCTGGGTTATCGATATTTTTCGAATAGTTATGGGGACGGTATCCCGCTGTCTACTGAGCAGTACACAGCTTACGTGACGGAATTTGAATCCTTCGTTAATCGTTCACAGCGCTTTATGTTCCGTTGGACGCTCGGCATGATGCTCGTTTTAATCGTCGTCATGGTTGCCGCACTGACGCTATTGGATTCTGAGGTACTCACAGGTGATCAGTGGGGTTATATTGGAGCGGGGTTATTCGTACTACCTTTGATCTATTTTTTCTATTCTGGCTATGAACTGCGAAAGAAGCCTTTGCGCGAATTGGTTGAAGAAAATCCGGGTAGTGCAGCGGTGTTGGGTGTGCAGCGTAAGCGCAGTTTTGAAGAACGCTTCGATCAAAACTTGTTGGGCATTTCCCCACAGGCTATCAGCATGGGCATCGGCGTTGGCCTTCTGGGTATGGTGGTTTCAGGCTACGAATTTATCAACAAATCACAGTTTAAGCCACTGTACTTAGTGTTTCCTGCGGTAATCGTTATGTTTGCGGCCATCGGATGGCGTCGGAAAAAAATCAAAACGGAAGAAGCTAAGATATTGCTTGATCAAGCTCAGCTTTCTGAAGCTGCTGAATTACAAGATCAAATCCATTATAATGAATCGGCTGAATTGCACAACCCTGCGGCGTTTAAAATAGATCGAGCGCAAAAGGCTTGGTTGACGCTGAACCAACGCGTTGTGCATTCTTGCGCCGCGCGCGATGTGGAAAACAGTGTGCTCAGCGTTGCCATACCTGCAGCTGATACCGATGCGTATAGAGACGCGGATCCCTATGCGTATTTTCATCAAATCATGACGGCTTTTGATAGGGACTTACCGAATCCAAGTGAGGGCGTTTTCTTGCTATCAATGGATTGGAAGGAAGCGGTTAGCGACTATGAGTGGAAACTGAATTCGGCGGTAGCTACCCATCCGAAAATTGCTGCGGCCTTGTCGTTGCCAGAGGTTAATCGCTACCCAAGCAATGCCTCAATACTTTACGAAGGTGTACTGGGGGCTGTTGTGGCGGCCTTGGATCAAGCGGGCTTACGCCAGGTGTTTATCGACGATCTTTCAGATACGTATTATGTTCTGCTAATTAATACGCACGATACCGATGCGATCGCACAAATTCTCGCGGATTTACACATGGGATATCGGTTTGATTTTCCGCATTAATGAAGAAGTTCCAATCAGTGCGCCATGGCGGTTTACGAACTAAAACTGACCGCCATTTATTTCTAGGGTTTGCCCGGTGATGTATCCCGATAGTGCAGGGCTTGCCAGAAACACAAACGCTGGAGCGCAATCTTCGGCTGTGCCTAAGCGTTGCAAAGGAATTTGTTGACGTGTTTTTTCCAGTTTCTCAGCTGACGAATATCGATCATGAAAATCGGTGTGTATAACGCCGGGTGACAAGGCATTCGCTCGTATCTGTTGTGGTGCTAACTCACGCGCGAGTGCTTTGGTGTAGGTAGACACAAACGCTTTCGTGGCAGAATAAATCGATGAACCTGGGCTGCCACCGGTACTGGCTGAAATCGATACCGTGTTCACAATGGCGGCGGCGTGGTTGATCTCAGCAGCTCGTTTGAGTGTGGGTATCAGGCCTCGGGTGATGCGCATGACCGCATCCTGATTCAACGACACGATATGGCTGTAATCTTCGTCGCTTAAAGTGTCGGCTGGGAAGCGTCCCACCATCGTGCCTGCGTTATTAATAAGCACATCCACTTGTTGGGTGTGTTCATTGACAAAGTCTACGAAGCTCAATTGCCCCTCACGTGTGGCGAAGTCTGCCGTCATGCCGTGAATATTGGTATGCAGTGACGTGTCGGCGTGGGAAGTTCTGCCCTGATGGGCAAGAACGATAGCACCTAGCTGGGCGAATAACTCAGCGCAGTTGCGACCAATGCCGGTACCGGCTCCCGTGATCGCTATTGTTCGATTTTCGAACAGGTTCGCTGCGAAGCCTGGGTTCATGATGGGAAGTTCTCGCTACGGTTCAAACACGTAGCTTAACGGATGGGCGTATAACTGGGCTTAAATCAGTTGGCTGGGTAGAGAATTTCTTGACCGATATAGATGGTGCTGCCATTGATTCCATTCGCGTCACGCAACGCCGTCACTGACGTGTTGTAACGCGCTGCAATCTCCGACAGGGAATCACCGGAACGAACCACGTGGATTAGATAGGGGCGGCCAGTGTCTTCTTCGGCAGGCTCTTCAACCACCACCGAGGCAACGGTGGGTGTTTCAATAATGACCTGAGTATCTGTCGTGAGGCCGGCGCTGTCGTTGCCGTTGGTGTTGGATGCGGTCAGCGTAATAGTGCTATCGATGGTTGAGCCGTTGTCAGCGGTAGGGGCTTCAACGCGGGTGTTTGCGAGCACGGTGGAGGTATCAACGTGGCGAGTGTTTTGATCCCAACGATAGATAGCGGCGCCCAACAGAGTGCCCGATACAACTAAGATGATGAGGTCTGACTTCGCTATCACAATCGATTTTCCATAGCTGGTGGCAATCTGTTGGCGCATGATACCGCGACAAACGCGTTGATTGGGTCGAAAAACCCAATCTGCCACACGATATGGTGCGAAGTCCCGGTATAAGTGGCCATTTCTGGAAACGTGCCACAATTTTTAATACCTTAGTTCAGTGGATTGACCCGGATTTCGTACGCTGATCAACAACTTAGGTGCAATATCGCGTGCGAATGCCATTGCTGTAACGTTTGGTTACATACACCGTCACTCAAACCGATAAGTCAATCCGTTGGCTCATCGAGTCAATTCACTTGCTCAACGGCCTGAACGAAACGTTCAATTTCCTCATCGTCGTTGAAGTAGTGCAACGAGGCACGAGCTACATCGGGTAACGAGCGGCGAGAAAAATCCAAACGCGCGGAAGTGAACAACGCCGTTGACACATTCATGCGTTGTGCGTGTAAGGCGGACTGCATCTGTTGTGCAGAAACTCCGTCTTTGATGAACGTGACGATACCACATTGACGGCTTCCTTGGTCTGTGGTGCGAACCCCTGTTAAGTTGTTTAAGTTCGAACGTAAAGAGGCGGCGAGTGTCGTGACTCGTTGTTCGATGGGTTCCAAGCCAATGGCCATGGCGTACTCTGCTGCCTTGCCCAAACCGATGCGTCCAGCATAGAACGATTCCCAATTTTCAAATCGAATGGCATTAGGCTGAAACGTAAAGCCGTCATCACTTGACCACATGGCCGAATGTAAATCGATAAATGGCGGATCAAGTTTCTCTATCAAGCCTTTTCGCACATACAAAAATCCGGTGCCGCGCGGACCGCGCATAAACTTACGCCCAGTACCTGACAACACATCACATTGAATCTTTTGCACATCCACTGGCATCTGCCCAACCGATTGGCATCCATCTAAAATATAAATGAGCCCGGCCTCTTGCGCGATTTTTCCGACCGCTTCTGCCGGGTTGACTAAACCGCCCTGGGTGGGCACGTGGGTGAGTGCGATAACACGAGTGCGATCAGTAATACGATTTTGCAGCTCGTTAACATCGATTTGCCCTTGTTCATCTGATGGCACCAAATCGATGTGCAACGAACGTCGCTCCGCTTGTTGCAGCAGCGCTAAATAGTTAGACACGTACTCAGATTCGTGGGTAAGGATTCTATCGCCTGGTTTTAGGGGCAGGGCATAAAACGCCATGTCCCAAGCCCGGGTTGCGTTTTCTATAAACGCGATTTCATCGGTGTTGGCGTTGAGTAATGTCGCCATCTGGTGATAAAAATTTTCAACTTGGTCCATCGCATGGGCGTGCGCTTCGTAGCCACCGATTTGTTGCTCTAAATTCAGATGATTGATCACGGAATCAAATACTGGCGTCGGCATAAGTGACGCACCGGCGTTATTGAAATGCAACAAGTTCTCGCAGCTGGGGGTGTCGGCGCGTACACGAGCTAGGTCAATCATTTTTTGTTTCCAAAGGACGGAATTCTATCTATAAGCGCCGAGCCTCCCATGGCCATACCCGCAAGCCAGGGGCGCACCCTGTCACTGCCGGGAATGCGGCCTGTGGTTAGTCGGCTGAGTAAATCAAAGTCTACAGTGTTCCCGGCAATGGCTTTGCCCACCGCAGAGCCACAAAAGTTGGCCAAGGCCACACCATGGCCAGAGTAGCCACTGGAGGAATATAAACCTGGTTCTAATTCTCTAACACTGGGCCAGCGGGTTCGTGTAATACCCAAGGTGCCACCCCAGGCAAAATCGATTCGCGCATCATGCAGTGAAGGAAAAACGGAAACCATGGCACGCTTAACCCGCTCGGGGTAGTTGACCGGAAATTGATAGCCGTAATTTTCCCCGCCGCCAAAAAGCAAACGATCATCCAGACTACGGCGAAAGTAATTGACCACAAAGCGTGAATCAGCAACTGCAGCATTACTTGGAAGCAGCGCTTTTATGCGTTCACCTAAGGGTTCAGTGGCAATAATAAAATTGTTGATGGGAATGACATCGGTGCGCGCTTTTGCCTCGAGCCCATCTAAGTAACCATTCATGGCGCACACCACATGATTGGTTATCACTTGGCCCTGTGGAGTGTGAATTCGAAAGCGTTCGCTAGAAGTTAACAATCGTTCGATTCGGGTAACAGGGCTTGTTTCATAGATGTCTGCGCTGGCAGCTCGTGCCGCTTTGGCTAATCCAATAGCCAACTTTAAAGGGTGCAGATGCCCTGAACTTTTATCAAACACCCCCGCATAATACGCGTCGCTTTTAATATGTTCTTGTAATGCGTCTGCATTCAACACTTCTAATTGCGCACCTGGATGTAAGGCATTGAATTCATCCGCGTCTTTTGCTAAGCGGGTTAAAGACGTTGCTCGGTGCAGCGTATTAACAATACCAGGGGTGTAATTAATATCGAAGCCGTGCGTTTGGCTGAGTTCAAGCACCTGTTGCTTAGCTCGCTCGGCCAAGACCCAATAAGCGATGGAGGCATCTAAGCCGTAGGTTTTTTCGATGCTTTCGTGGTGGTTAAAGCCTGAGCCCAGTTGCCCACCGTTACGGCCCGACGCACCCCAGCCCACCCGATGCGCTTCTAGCACACAAACGGACAGCCCATGAGAGGCTGCACTTAGGGCCGCTGATAAACCGGTATAACCGCCACCGATGACGCATACATCATAGTGTTCAACACAGTTTAAGGTGGGGTAATCAGGAACAGTCGCGGTAGCGTGGTACCAGGAATTCGCGTGTTGACCGGCTGTGTCATTCACATAAAGCAGCTTCATGCTGCCATCATACATTCAGCAACAGATGCTCGCGCTCCCATGGGCTAATTACCTGTTCGTAGGCTGAGGTTTCATGTTTTTTGATCGCGCGGTAAGTGGTGCAAAATTCTTCACTTAATATGTCTCGCATGGCTTGGTTGCCTTCAAACAATTCCAACGCTTCATACAAACCATAGGGCAGTGCACGTGGCAATGAATACGCATCCACTCGCACCGCATCCCGAGGTTTTGTGTTGTGCTTCATGCCCAAGTACCCACACGCTAAGCTAGCGGCTATGGCTAAATAGGGGTTGCAGTCCATGCCCACCACACGGTTCTCTACCCGTCTGGCTGATGGGCTAGATAAGGGTATGCGAATGCCCGTGGTGCGATTGTCTTGCGCCCACTCAATGTTAATAGGGGCCGCATCCTCACGCGTGAAGCGGCGATACGAATTAACGTAAGGCGCTAAAATACAGATAACAGAAGGTAGATGTTCTTGTTGCCCACCAATGAAGTGGTAAAACAAGTCGCTGGCTGAATCGTCTGCTTTGGTGAAAAGATTTTGACCGGTATGTTTGTCCACCACACTTTGATGAATGTGCATGGCACTGCCTGGCTGATCTTCCATGGGTTTTGCCATGAAGGTAGCAAAACAGTCGTTGCGCATGGCGGCTTCTCGAATGGTGCGCTTGTAAAAAAACACTTGATCAGCCAGGGCCAGTGGGTCACCGTGCTGTAAGTTAATTTCAATTTGCCCAGCCCCACCTTCTTGAATAATGGTGTCAATTTCAAAACCTTGAGCTTCAGCAAAATCGTAAATGTCGTCGATGACTTTTCCATACTCTTCAACGGCTGTCATGGAGTAGGCTTGGCGTGCTACCCCTTGTCGGCCGGATCGACCGATAGGCGGTTCAATGGGATAGTCAGGGTCAATATTAGGTTTGGTTAAATAAAATTCCAGTTCAGGTGACACTATCGGACGCCAACCTTCCGCATCATATAAAGACAAAACCTTTTTTAAAATATTACGCGGCGCCACCATGATGGGGTTACCAGCGCGATCTTGAACATCGTGAATCACTTGCAGTGTTGTATCGTCCGACCAAGGCACTGCCGTTGCGGTTGCAAAATCAGGCACCAAGCATAAATCCGATTCTTTCCATTGCTCTGGGCTATTTTCTAAATCAACGTAGTCGCCGTTGATGGTTTGTTGAAAAATAGACGTTGGCAAATACATGTTATCTGCGCGCGTGAACTTGCGCCAAGGCATAGCCTTACCGCGCGACATACCCGCGATGTCCGCCACGATACATTCCACATCGTCCACTCGACGTGCGCCCAACCATTGAATGAAGGCAGGAGGTAACTGGTTTAGAAAATCGTCTGCTGTATTGCTCATAACTTAAGCCGCGTGTTGCTCGAGTGCTTGCAAGATAAAATTGCGTAGCACCAATGCAACACTGGGGTTGTCTAGTTTGTCGCCTAAGGATTGTCGCGCACGGGTCACGTTGTCTGACGGGAATAAATGACCACGCTCATCCAACAAGTCGGTCACCAAGACATCATCAAATTCTGGATGAGGTTGAATGCTTAGCGCTTGGTTACCGTATTGCAGGGCAGCGTATTTACAGTGACTTGCACTACCAACCACTTGCGCATCTTTGGGTAAGTCAATGACTTGATCTTGATGGAAGGCCAATAAATTTGCGGAATCTTGATTTAGGTCTTTGAAAGGACCCTCTAACGTATAGTCCGTTTGCCCAATTTGCCAACCACCTTTAAACTTCTCGACAGTTCCGCCCAACGCCTGCGCCAAAATTTGATGGCCAAAGCACACACCAACGATGGGTTGCTTGGCCGCATAGGCGGCTCGAAGTAAGTCTTCTAATGGCGGTATCCAATCGTGATCTTCATAAGCGCCATTGCGTGAGCCGGACACCATCCAAGCATCAGCGTCCTCGATAGTAGGGCGTGCGCCTTTGTGTACTTCGAAGGTGGCATAGTCAAAAACGTCATCACCCAACATGGATGCATACAGTGTGGAGTAGGTGCCGTGTGTGGACACCATTTCATCAGAGAAACGGCCACACTCGAGTATGCCGACCACAGGATGTGTTTTATTGCTCACAAAACCTCTAAGGATGGATGTGCGAAAAATTCAAAAGCGATGGGTTAAGCACGCCAGAATAGTGCCTAGCTTACACCCCAACTGCATCGCGAAAACCGTACCACCATGAGCCAACAGTGCTGTAAGCGGGGCCAAAGCGCTGTCCACCGGGGAACGGTAGCCAAGGAAGAGCGGCGAATTTATCAAACCTATCCCCCCGGCCAGCAATACCTTCAGACAACAATCGGCCAAATAAATGCGAGCCAGTGACCCCGTGGCCGCTGTAACCCATAGCGAAAAAAGTGTTGCTACCTAACTTGCCCAATTGCGGTACCCGGGTAAATGATAAGGCAAAGTTTCCGCTCCAAGCGTATTCCACTTTGACATCCTTTAACTCAGGGAAAACTTTTTCCATATTGGGCCGAAGTTTCGCTTCCACACTGCGTGGATCGCGCCCGCCGTAAATGGTGCCGCCGCCAAACAGTAAGCGTTTGTCTGCGGACAAACGGTAATAGTCGAGTATGTAGCGTACGTCTTCAATGCACGCATCATTGGGCAGTAGGCGATGTGCTAGGTCATTGCCTAAGGGTTCGGTGGCCATCACTTGGGTGGATACGGGCATGACACGTGGCGCTAAGGCCGGTACGCTTTTACCCAAATACGCATTACCGCAAATGACTAAGGTGTGGCATGTGACAACGGCGTTGGCTGTGGTTACCACAGGTTTTACTGCATCCGTATCCACCGCCGTGACGTGGGTGTTTTCGTGAATCACCCCACCGAGTGATTCAATTGCCGCCGCCTCGCCCAGCGCTAAATTTAATGGGTGAATGTGACCGCCGGAATGATCCACCATGCCGCCGTAATAGCAATCGGACTTTACATAAGACTGCAGCGCATCTTTATCCAGCATTTCATGATCATCCATGCCGTGGCTACGCCACAACGTTTGTTTAGCTTGCAATTCTTGTATGTGTTTTTTGTTAAACCCCACATACACATTGCGTTGTTTTAGATCGCAGTCGATTTGGTAGTCGGAAACAAACCCGCGAATGACCGAAGCACCTTCTTGTAACAAAGCGCCAGCAAAAATTGCCGTCTCCTTGCCGAAGCGAGATTCAATGCGTTCTAAGCTAGCGTTCAGTCCGTTAACGATTTGTCCGCCGTTTCGTCCTGATGCCCCCCAGCCCACTTTAGCGCCCTCAAGTAACAGTACCGAGCGGCCTTGTTGCAAACAATGCAGGGCGGCAGACAGACCAGAGAAACCCGCGCCAATAATGCAAACATCGGCTTGGGTATCCACTTCTAAGGGGGGGCGTTCCGGTGTTGGATTCGCGCTGGCGGCGTAGTAGCTGGGAGCATGGGCTTCGGTCACAGAAAATTATCTCAAGGCGTTGCAGCGATAGATCTTGTGCTGGGTTCAGGCTGGGTTCAATACGCGACCCCGTTATACTCGACTCATCCATTGCGAGCAACGCTATTTCTCATGGGCCAAAGAACCTACCCCGCCATCGCGGTTCACCGCTTGTCTGAATTATCCAAAGCGCAGCGCACCGAGCTGTTAACTCGGGCCGAAGACGATCTGGAACCCTTTATAGAGAAAGTTCTGCCGATCATTAACGCGGTGCGTGATGAGGGGGATCAAGCGTTGGCGCATTTTGCTAAGAAATTTGATCAATCCCCTGTAAGCCCGGACGCGATAGCTGCGACAACGGCTGAGATTGATGCCGCCTTTGATGCCGTAGGTGCCGAAATGGTGGACACTTTAGGTTATGCCGCCGACAACATTCGCAGCTTTCATGCAAAGCAATTGCCTCAAAGCGAATGGAGCATGGAAATTCGTCCCGGTGTCACCGTGGGTGAACGGGTAACGCCCATCGATTCGGTGGCCTGTTATTCCCCACGCGGCAAGGGGTCTTTCCCGTCGGTGACGTTGATGACTGCTGTGCCAGCGAGTGTTGCTGGGGTGCCAAACCCCATAATTTTAACGCCGGCAGGTCCGGATGGCGCGATTGATCCGGCCACCTTAGTGGCGGCACGCTTAGCCGGTGTTGAACAGGTTTACAAAGCTGGTGGCGCGCAGGCGGTTGCCGCTGCCGCATTTGGCACAGCCACGGTGCCCCGATGTCGAAAAATTGTTGGCCCAGGCAGTCCTTGGTTAGTGGCGGCAAAAAGGGTATTGGCCAATCGCATTGATCCGGGTTTGCCAGCCGGCCCCAGTGAAACCATTGTGCTAGCCGACCCTTCCGCAAACGCACGAGTGGTGGCGTTGGATTTACTGATTGAATCAGAGCATGGCGATGACAGCAGCGCGTTTTTAGTGACTTGGAGTGAAGCCTTGGCAACGGCCGTGGCAGCGGTGGTGCCAGGCTATTGGGATTCTATGAGTGAGACCCTAGCTGGTTTTTCATCCTCGGTGCTCAGTGGTAACAGTGGTGGCATCGTCTTGGCCGATTCTGCTCAAGACGCTTATGACTTCATTAACGACTACGCACCAGAACACTTGCAGATTTTGTCAAAAACACCGCGAGAGCATCTGCCGCACATTCGCAATGCATCGGAAGTGCTGTTAGGGGAACACACCGCAGGCTCATTAGCTAATTACATGATGGGCCCGAACTGTGTGCTGCCCACCTCTGGTGGTGCCCATACGCATTCACCTCTGGGTGTGCACGATTTTATGAAGAGTGCCTCCATTGGTGAGGTAACCCAAGCCGGTTATAACGAATTAGCCCCGCGCGTCCATCGCTTTGCTACCTATGAAGGCTTTGATGGTCACGCCAATGCGGTGTCTCCACTGCGTGCTGAAGCAATGCAAAGTAATCAGCCGGATCAGCAATCTGGTGACTAGTTTGAGTGACATCTGTTTAAATTCTTTTTCACTTGTAAGGAAACCGGGCTTTGGATAACAACACTTTAAAACGCCGTCCCTTAGATGGCCCCGGTCGCTCTCCCGTACATGCCTTAAACGGCATGGCGGCGACATCGCACATTTTGGCCACTCAAACGGCAGTGGATGTTCTGAAAGCCGGCGGCAATGCCTTGGATGCGGCCATCGCTGCGTGTGCGATGCAATGTGTGGTTGAGCCTGGGTCAACCGGAATTGGCGGTGATTGTTTTGCACTTTATGCCCCTGGCGGTGGTGATCAACTGGTTGCATTCAACGGTTCGGGTCGCGCACCTGCCGCGGCAACGGCCGATGCGTTCAAGCAATTGGGGGTTAGTCACATTGAGCGCGGTTCGGCCCATGCTGTGGTGGTGCCGGGGGCTGTGGACGCATGGTGCCAGTTGCACAAAGACCACGGCAAGCTGCCGTTTGCGACACTGTTGCAAGCGGCCATCACCACAGCTCGAAACGGCTATGGGTTATCACAACGAGTTCAGTTTGACACCCAACAACAAGCGGACTTTATCTCGCAATTCCCGAACACGGCTGATGCGTTTTTAGAGAACGGACAAGCACCCGCTGTGGGGTCCGTGCGCAAACTACCAAAACTGGCTGACGCCTTAGAGGCGATAGCAACAGAAGGGCGTGATGCGTTTTATCGTGGCCCTTTAGCCAACGACATGGTGGAAGAATTAACCGCTCGCGGTGGTTTGCACACCCTAGAAGACTTTGCCAATGCAGCCGGTAACTACGTTGCATCCATGCACACCGATTACAGAGATTATCGATTACATGAATGTCCACCCAATGGCCAAGGCATCATCGCACTGCTCATGATGAACATGCTGCGAGAAGTGCCTGTTGATCCGCACGGCCCGTTAACGGTTGCACGAATGCATTGGGAAATTGAGATTTGCCGAATTACTTACGCGTTGCGTGACGCCTGGGTGGCTGATCCTGATCAAGTAAACGTGGATTACGAAGCGCTACTCAGTACAGAATTTGCCGTCGATCTACTCGGGAAAATTGATCCACTAAAAGCGACTGAACGCCCGTCGGATTTTCCACAACCCAAACATAAGGACACGGTCTACATCACCGTGGTGGATAAAGATCGAAATGCGTGTAGCTTTATAAACACGCTGTTTAATAGCTATGGCAGCGGCATCACGACAAAATCGGGTGTCACCTTAACCAACCGTGGCCAATCGTTCTCGTTGGATCCGTCACATCCCAATGTGATAGCGCCCAACAAACGCCCGATGCACACCATCATTCCGGCCATGTTGACGCAACAAGGTCGTGTATCGCATTGTTTTGGTGTCATGGGTGGGCATTACCAAGCCATGGGCCAGCAGCAATTCTTATCGCGACATATCGATTTCAATTACGACATTCAACACGCGCAAGACTTACCGCGCTTCATGTTAGATCTGGACACCCACCACATTGATGTGGAAGCCGGTGTTAGCGAATCAGTCTGTGAGGGGCTTCGTGCCATGGGCCACAACATCGTGACAGCAGACACACCGATTGGGGGCTCTCAGGCCATTCAGATCGACTGGGAGCAAGGGGTACTTACTGGTGGGTCCGACCCTCGTAAGGATGGCGGCGCATTAGGTTACTGATGGGTTGTTTGTTTCCCGCTAGGCCAATGCGAGCGCAAGTTGAGCGGCAATCGCTGCGTTGTTAAAGATCAAATGTTTGTTCGTCTCTAAGCTGCGACCTTCAGTGAGTTCAACGATTCGACCTAACAACCAGGGGGTGACATCTTTTCCAGTAATCCCCGCCGCTTCACTCTCTGCCAATGCTTTAACGATAACCTGGTCCATTTCTGATTTAGGAATTTGCGCATGTTCCGGCACCGGGTTACCGATTAATACACCACCGGGTAACTGCAAAGCTTCGCGCGCGCGAATGAAGGCGGCCATGTCATTCACATGCGGTAGTTGTAAGGGCGATGCAAGCCCACTATCGCGTGACCAAAATGCTGGGAAATTTTCTTGACCTAGTGTTACTACCGGCACACCTAAGGTTTCTAACACTTCCAGCGTTTTGGGAATGTCTAGAATGGCCTTGGCTCCAGCGCACACAACGTGTACTGGGGTTTTGGAAAATTCGTATAAGTCGGCTGAGATATCAAAGGTGTTCGCCGCCCCTTGATGCACACCGCCAATGCCGCCCGTGGCGAATACTTCAATGCCCGCGAGGTGGGCTCCAATCATGGTTGCAGCGACAGTGGTTGATCCATTGCGTTTACTGGAAACAGCAAAGCCGATGTCGGCTCGTGACAGCTTCATAACCTCATCGGCTTGCGCCAGTGAATCAATGGTGGCCCCGTCTAAGCCCACTTTTAATTCACCCTCAATGACTGCAATGGTGGCCGGAATCGCACCGTGTTCACGAACGGTGGCTTCCACCATTAACGCGGTATCCCGGTTGGCGGGGTAGGGCATGCCGTGGGTGATGATGGTGCTTTCCAGTGCCACAATAGGTTGTTGCTGGTCTTTGGCGGAACGAATTTCTGGTGAAAGCGTGATGGGTAGTGTCATAAGATTTGTGGTTCGGAAATAAATTTTAAACGGTAAAGTAAGGGCTGTTGAAGCGGCAGTGATCGGATCCATCCACGAACCGCTTACAGCAATGGGGCCTGATGTTGCCCCGATAATACGTTTTCAGCGGCGGCTAAACCAACATTTTTCACCGCTTGAATAACGGCGATGTGGGTGAGCTCACTATGACACAGCTGAGCTGCGGTAGCGCCAGCGAGTGCATCACCAGGGCCGTTTGACGTTTGAATGCTGGCAACCGGTTTAACCGGAATGTGAGTGTAATCATCGACTGAACTTACATGCACGCCGTTACCACCGTCCGTCATCACAATATGTGAGCAGCCGGTTTTGCATAAATTGTGTAATAGCGAAGTCGGTGATTGCACGTCATCGATTTGCAGATGCTGCGACAAAGTTTGAGCTTCTGAGTTATTGCAGAACAATACATCCAAATGCGGCAAGCTGCGCGCGAGCTGATTCACTTTAGCAGGGGACACGCTAATGGCCATAAGCTGGCATCGTGGCTTCGCAGTTTGGCGCAACGCCACAGAAAGTTCCTGCAAAGTGTTACCAGAGAGGTTGCCATCCATGATGACAGTGTGTGCGGCTTGCAAATCGACCTGCGCTTTAATCATCGGTAAAGTCAGTTGTGTTGCTTGAGAAACATCGGCCAATCCAATCAACACCGCTCCATCGGGCTGAATTACCGCGCTGTAGCGGCCGGTGGCTGATTCAAGTTGCTCGGTTGCTTGAACAGACACACCCGCCTGGGCTAAGGTGGCGGTGAGCTGATTGCCGTCTTCATCCTTACCCAGGTTTGCCACCAGGGTCACCGCAACATTTTGGCTGCTGGCGGCAGCTCTGGCTACGTTAGCGCCCACACCACCGGCGCGTCTTTCCCAGCGAACCGGATTGGATTCCCCCAATATAAAAGGGCTCGCTGATAAGGCCAGTTCATCCACGTGCAGGGCGCCGATGACCAAAACTTCGGTCTTGTTCTCAGTTGACATCTGGGCAGTGTAACGGCTGTGCCAATTGAGCACATACAACGTCGCTTCCCCGCCACCGTTTTGCAGCTTTCAAGGGTAAAGTGTGGGCCTTGGATCACCGAACGGAAAAAGATCAATATGATTGAGCGCATTGCGGTCATCGGCGCAGGCACGATGGGGGCTGCCATTGCCGGCCAAATTGCTAACGCTGGCTTAGAGGTGCTGTTGCTGGATTTACCGGGTAATGATTCGCCGAATTCGGTGACCGAAGGTGCCGTGGCTCGACTATTAAATTCTGACCCGCCAGCACTGTTAAATAAAGGTGTGGCAAAGCGCATTACCGTGGGTAACATTCGCGACGATTTTGATCAATTGGCCAAGATGGATTGGATCGTTGAGGCTGTGGTTGAGCGATTGGATATCAAACAAGATCTCTATCGACGACTGGATGCCACCATCAACGGTGATTGCATTGTTACGTCAAACACTTCAACCATTCCAATTAGATTATTAGTTGAAGGTATGCCGGAGAGTTTTCAACAGCGCTTCGCGATTACGCACTACTTTAATCCGGTGCGGTACATGCGATTGTTGGAATTGGTTCGCGGTGAACACACGCGCAACGATGTGATGCAAGTGCTGGCCGATTTTAACGACAAGCAAATGGGTAAGGGTGTTGTCCCCTGCGCCGATACGCCTGGTTTTTTGGGTAATCGAGTTGGTGTGTTCGCTTTGCAAGTCGGTATTGATGAGGCCACCCAATTAAATTTACCGATAGAAATTGCTGATGCCTTAATGGGGCGGCCCATGGGCATTCCAAAAACGGGTGTGTTTGGGCTTTATGATTTGATTGGTGTTGACTTAATGGCCGATGTGGTGCGCTCGCTGCGCTCCATTCTGCCTAAGGGTGATGCCTTTCATGCGGTGGGTGCCGAGAACACCATGATTAACGCCATGGTTGAAGCTGGCTACACCGGCCAAAAAGGCTTAGGTGGTTTTTACTGCAATCAGAATCAACAAGCCATGGCCAAAGATTTAGCCAGTGGGGACTATCGCATAAAAAATGCTGCGTTACCGGCTCGTGCAGATGCTGCCGCGGTCGCCATTGCCGAACAAAAAGAGCCATTAACAGATCTTGTGCAGGGAGACGATGCGCAAGCGTTGTTTTGTCGGCACGTGTTAGGACGGGTGCTGGGGTATGCGGCAAGTTTACTCGGTGAAGTTACTGACTCTCCTCAGGCGATCGATGACGCGATGAAGCTGGGTTTTAATTGGATCCGCGGTCCGTTCGAAATGATCGATGCCTTAGGTGCTGATACGGTGGCAGGGTTTTTAAGTGAGTTGGATGAACCCGTACCACCTGCGCTAAAAAATAATCAGCGCTTTTACGAAGTAAAAGACAACGCCTTATGTGTGCGTCATGCGGGTGGTCAATTAAAACCCATCGATTTGCCGGCAGGCGTTGTACGTTTTCATTTACATAAACAAGCGCTAACGCCGATCGCATCCAATGCAGCGGCCAGTTTGTACGAACTCAATGATGATCTTCGCTTGATTGAATTTCATAGCAAAGCGAATGCTCTCACGGATGCGTCCATGCAGATTGTGAGTGAAGCGGCAAACAACCCTGGTGCGGGCATTATCGTTCACAACGATGCACAGCATTACTCCGCAGGGGTGGACTTGAATGCCTTTCTCGACATGATCAATGCGTCCGATTGGCAAGGCATTGATGCGTTCTTAGAACGTTTTCAGATGTCAGTGAAAGCACTTAAGTACACACCAGTTCCCGTTGTCGGCGCTCCCAGTGGCTTGTCATTGGGAGGTGGCTGTGAGGTGCTATTGCACTGTGATCAGTTGGTGATGCACGCCAACATCGTAATGGGATTGGTGGAATCCTCCGTGGGGTTAATTCCTTCTGGCGGTGGCGTTAAAGAAACCTACCTACGTTGGTATGAACAGTTAGGGGACTGGAACGAGGCGGCTTGGAAAACCTGGATGAACGTGGGCTACGGTGCAACGGGTACCTCTCCTGATCTAGCTCAAAAGCTCACCTACTACCGAGACGGCATTGATATTCAAGTCATTAATCGTGATCGTCTATATTCAACGGCGATTGATCAAGTTAAGAGCCTAGCTAACGGTTACACTCCGCCGCTTGAACCCAGCTTTACATTAGTTGGTGGCGACATGCTAAATCGAATGCGCACGTTCATGGAAGAGGGGGTGGCCAAAGGGCATTTTACATCGCATGATTTAACTGTGGCCATGCAAGTGGCCACCATTGTGTGTGCAGATGATGCGGTTGAAGTGGTAGTGAATGAGGATGAAATGTACAAGCGTGAGCGTGATGCGTTTGTACGTCTTGCAAAAACCCCAGAATCCAAAGCTCGCATTGAACACTTGTTGGCGGGTCGTGGCACCTTGAGAAACTGATGGCAACAAACGCGCACACGCCTGACGCTCTTTTAACCAGGCTGCTCTCAGTCATCGCTGAAGATATTTTACCGCTCACTGAAGAAGGTGTGGCTGCTGGCAATAAAATATTTGGTGCAGCCTTACTTCGAAAGTCGGACATGTCTTTAGTCTTAGCCGAAACGAACAATGAACTGGAAAACCCTTTGTGGCATGGCGAGATGCATGCTTTGAAGCGGTTCTATGAAACTCCAGCCGATGCCCGGCCCAACACCGATGAATTAATTTTTCTTAGCACCCACGAACCGTGCAGTTTGTGTTTGTCCGCCATCACATGGGCAGGTTTTGATAATTTTTATTATTTTTTCAGTCACGAAGATTCTCGCGACAGCTTCGCGATTCCTCACGATTTAAAAATACTAAAAGCCGTGTTCGGTATTGACCCCGGCGGCTATCAGCAAACCAATGAATTCTGGACTAGCCACGCCATTAAGAAACTATTGGCTGCCGTTAGTGATGAGTCTTTGAAAGCGGCACTAACACAACAAGCCTCAAGCCTTGCACAACGTTACGATGGCTTGTCTGAAATCTATCAGGGCAAAAAAGACGGTAATGACATTCCGTTGAATTGAAACGCCCACGCTTCGGGTTAACTCAAAGAGTGAAGCGTGTAACCGATGAATTGTCGCCTGAGCGCGTGGCGGTTATCATGGGCAGCAGTACAGCGTCTATGGCAGCTAGCGAAATTGCCAAAACAGCAGTGTATGAAGTTCATCATCAAGGCTTTTTATGTCCGACGGTACATGCGTTATATACGCATTCTAGGCACATCATCGGGGTCAAGTTTCAGTTCAATCAGCAACGGACGGTTGCGTGTTTCAATCGCTTTGATGGCATCTGTCATTTGATCTTCGGTTTCCACTAAGATGCCTTGTCCACCTAAGGCGGTTGCCACATCGGCAAAAGACGGCCACTCAAATTGCGACAAGCTGGGGTCGATGTTTCGATCAACAAACTGAATGTGTTCAGCGCCATAGGCAGAGTCGTTACACACAATTGTGATGAGGTCTTGGTTCAGTCTCACGGCCGTGTTGAATTCATTGATACCGGCCATCATAAATCCTCCATCGCCTGTAAATAGAACCACCGGGCGATCGGGCACGGCAAAGCAGGCGCCAATGGCATGCTGTAGGCCAATGCCTATCGAACCAAAATTTGTCGTGGCGATAAAGCTTTTTGCATCAGGGGCTTTGATACGGCACCAAACTTCGGTCATAAACCGCCCACCGTCGGTGGTTAAAATTCTGTTGGTAGGCAGCGCGGCTTCTAATTGTTCAAGCGCATAAACAAAATCGATCGTACCGCCTTTCGATGTTTTTTTAGTCGCTGGCGGATGTGCTGTGAGTGCTTCACTGTTCAGTTCTTTTGTAAAGCCGCTGGGCGGTATTTCGGCCTCATCTAGCCACGAAACTATGTTGTCAGCGGTTAAACCCGCATCCCCCAATAGTCCGGCGTCTGGGTGATAGTTCTTGCCAATGTCTGCCAGTGTGTCGCTGATTTGAACGACACGCTTACCTTTCATCAGCTTGCCGCGGTCGGTGGTGAAGTGATGCAAGCTGGCACCAAAAGCGGCGACACAATCGCTTTTATCGATTACGTCGTAGGCTTCGGGTGTACTGAGGGTACCAAAGATATCCATGTTGTACGGATGCCCATTAAACATCGCTTTGGCCTTCAATGTTGTAGCAAGTGGTGCTTCTAATCGATCCGCCAAACGAATCAGCGCTTGCTCTGCCCCGATTGCACCACCGCCCGCCAATATAACAGGCCGCTTCGCTGAGGCAATCATGCCAATGGCATCGTCTAGGTTGTCGCCTTCTAACACTAATGAAGGGTCATCGAAGACAGATTTAACGATCTTAGTGTGGGTAACTTCTTCCCACATAAAGTCTGCGGGCATATTTAACACCACGGGTCGTCGTTCCAAGCGGGCTTGGTAAAACGCATTCGCAATGTCCTCAGAAGCCGTGCTGGGTGCGCGCATTTGCACAAACCCAGCTCCGGTGGCTTTTGTCAGTTCACGTTGGTCAATGTTCTGTAAATTTTGTGGTGTCATAACGGGTGTATCGCCGCATAGTAAAACCATCGGTGTGTGGCCTCGGGCCCCTTCGACCAAAGCGGTGATGCAGTTGGTGAATCCAGGCCCGTGGGTCACGGTGGCAACACCCACGCATTGCGCAAACTTCGAATACGCAAGTGCCATCAAAACAGCGCTTCCCTCGTACGCCACGGGCACAAAGGTGCCTGCATGGCTACGAACGAAATCGTTCACCATAAAGAGGTTGGCGTCTCCCATCAGGCCAAAGAGCGTTTTGACTTCGTGGTCGACCAAACTCTTTGCGATGGATTGATATACGTGTTGCGTGTTTGTCGTCATGATTGTGTTAGCTGGGGTTACAACCTCAAAGGTACACTAACTGCGTCTCGTTAGCCGCTCCTTGCTATTGCTCTTTACCCCCCCCAGCGTGGCGGCCCCTCCACGGCTATGACTGAAAAATTCCTGTGTTTAAAGCGTGCGCTTTGACGCATCGGCTGGCTAGAAGCCTTCTCAAGGGGCTTGCAATGTCGAAAATTCTCAGTATAATCATTCATACATTAATTATTAAATAACTAATTAAAAGGTATTTGGCTTGGCATTTTAAGCTGGATCGAGCGTTACTGCCGCCATGACACCTTAGCGTTGAAATTAGTCCATGAATGTGAGGGGAAATGTGATGGCAGTGAACCGAAAGTCGATCGCCAACGCGGTGTCAGGCAGTGGCATTCGTACCGGGCAGCAGTATCTTGAAGGCCTGCGCGACGATAGAGAAATTTGGACTGGCGGCAAAAAAATTGACGATGTCACCGCAGAGCCTGGTATGGGGCGAGGGGCCGAAACCCTGGCCAAATTTTTGGACAAGCAACACAGCACCGAATTTCAGGATTCTGTGACATACGTGGCCGATGACAACCATCGTTGTGCGATGGCATTTAAAGCGCCTAAATCGGTAGAAGATGTAAAAGCGCGCGGCGTGGCCTACTACGAATGGGCCAAATGGTCTAACGGCATGTTTGGCCGTACCCCAGATTATAAAAACGCTTCACTCATGGCGTTTGCTTCCGCCCCCGACTTTTTGTCTCAAGGCACGAAAGGGCCGGGCGGGGCTGTGATGGCGCAGAGCATGGTCAATTTCTATGATTATGTTCGCACCAACGACAAGGTGCTCACCCACACTTTAGTAAACCCTGCCATCAATCATGCGCAGGCGGCAGCTGGAAAATACTCAGGCAAGGTAGCCCTGCAAGTGGTGAAAGAAACGAATGAAGGCATCGTTGTGAATGGTGCGCGACTGCTGGCCACACTGGGCCCCTTAGCCGATGAAATTGAAGTGTTTCCATCTACTGTGCTGAAAGGATCAGATGAAAACATCCCCTTTGCGTTCGCGTTCGCTATTCCCATTGCCACCCCGGGCTTAAAGCTCATTTGCCGCGATACTTATGATCACGGGAAGTCTAATTTTGATGCGCCTTTGTCCTCTCGTTATGAAGAGATGGATGCGGTGGTTATCTTCGAAAACATTTTCGTTCCTTGGGAGCGCGTGTTCATGTATGGGCAGCCTGAACTGTGCAATCAGGCGTTTAATGCCACCAACGCGGTGGTGCATATGGCGCATCACCCATAGCCATGACAGTCAGCGAAGTGAATCAAGCGCTGTCAAACGGTGTTGTGGATGGTGTGATGATTGATCCAGCGGGTATTGGATCTTTCAAGTTGCACGAAGCAGGTAAATACATAACCACTTATGTTCCCGGTGGTGCTGCCTCATTCGCTGTAGCTATGTCTAGAGCGGTATATGAAGGAATGAGTGATGAAAACAAAGCGGCAATAGATCAAGTCGCCAGTTCCGATTTGTCCTTAAACGCAGGCGCCACTTACACCAAAATATCTATGAAAGGTATGCAACTGGCTGCAGACAGCGGCTTAGAAATCATTGATATTAGCGACGACGAGCGTGCAAAAATGCAAGCGATCGTCGACGAGGTGATGCCTACCGTTCTTGAATCAGCTGCGGGTGACAAAACGGTGGGTGATATCCACAAGCTTATGACGGGCAGCTGAGCGCGGAAAAGCGCAAAGCAGCAATCAACGTCAGTTAGCCGATGTCATGAGTCACGGACCCTTAGGAAAAATCGTCAAGGTAGCCGCCGTGCAGGCGGCGCCGGTCTTGCTCGACTTAAACGCAGGTGTTGAGAAGGCGGTGGGCCTGATCGACGAAGCTGGGCGCGCCGGTGTTCAGCTGATCAATTTCCCCGAAACTTGGCTGCCTGGCTATCCGTGGTGGATTTGGCTGAATCCG
>CALGLE010000013.1 GCA_937930305.1 uncultured Granulosicoccaceae bacterium
GAGTCATTGGTTTCTCTCTCTTCATTAATTTAGTCGTTAACGAAAAGAATAACCGATGGCTCGCCACTCTAAAACCGGTGAGCGGCTAAGCCAATTTACAGAAAGGATTTTGCACTACCGATAAAAACGAGACAGAATTCATCTAAAAATATCTCTCTTTTATAACACTACCTGTGTATCAGATCATGAGTCAAGTCGGGTGTATCGCAAAATGAGCTTAAACTAGATAACTCATTGAAAGAAGATTATCCAACCTCTTTAGCAATCGTCATATACGCATGCACATACCCCATGCCATGTTCTGCTGGCGCAGCAGCCACCTGATCTTGATAGCGCTGGTAATACGCTTCGATGATTTCCACACGTTCTTGTCGCGACCGATCATTAGACAAAGCACCGGCAAATACACTTTCATTCCAGCTTCGAATAGTTGGAATGTAGGCCTTGGCAAATTGCTCAGCATTGCCATGAGTTTTATAGTCTTCAGCAAAAGGGCAAGGCACGACCGCTGTTTGAATACTTTCCAGCCTTAACCCAGCTTTGTACACTTCACTGCTTTTGTCGAGTAGCGGTTCGCTGAACTCATCCACGCTGTTGTAGTACTGCGGTAGTGTCATCGCTTGATACTCTTGTTCGGTAATGACGCCATCGGATAAAAAAGATTGCCAGTTAGCGTTGAAGTTATCAAACATGTTAACCCCACCGGTGTTGCCCAAGTATCTGTCCTGCTCATCTCGGCAAAAGTTAATAAACACCAATCGGCCGCCGGGTTTAAGTTCTCGCGCGCGTTGCAATAAAATGGTGGCCCAATCTTCGCGGCCTTGTTGTTCAAATGCTTTAAGCTCTTCACCCTCGGCCCCCACCATGTGAACATGGTTGCTTATATTTCGGGGCGATCCTCGTAGCCAGTGCATTGCTGTGGCAGAAAAGCCTAGATGTAAGGAATTTTTTGGCAATATCGGTTGGTAGAACGATGACCCCGATTCAATCGCATGCACATCGGGTAATTCAGGCAAGTAGGATTTGAATTGCGTTAAACCATGCAGGATGCCCACCAAGGCATTGAAATCGTTTCTAGCTTGATCGGCATACACAATTTGAATGTCGTTTTGATTCTTTTCTCGGCAGTGTTGCGTTACTGAACGCCAAAGATCCAGTGAGGTACCTCCGTCAGCACAGCCCATATCGGAGAAACTCCAATGCTCATCACCCTGCGGTTCGATGTGGTCAATGGCCGACAACACTCTGGGGATGGACTGATCAATGACGTCTTTTGCGCCAATGGTAGCTAAAGAGTAAAGCCCTCCGGCTGACATCGTCACATTATCGGCTTGAACGGGGCGTTTGCTCATAATCGTATGCGCTTTCCGGTGGATAAAAAAAGGTGGAAAAGGTATCTGAATGGTTTAGGTTAAACCGACGATATCAGAAATGTCTAGTCTTAAAGAAGGCTTAAAGAGTAAGAACTTAATTTTCATCCTTGGCGATCGATTCACGATGTGCGATGTAACTAATGGAAACAACCAACACTGTGCCTCCGAGCACAACGAATCCATCAATGGTTTCTGCAAACAATAACCACCCAAACAGCGTGGCCCATAACAGTTGTAAAAAACTGACCGGCTGCAATACGGCGATGGGCGCTAAAGAGAATGCTCGAGTCATGGTGTAATGGCCAGCGGTTGCGAGCACCGCGGTCAGTGAAAGCAAAAGCACCTCTGTCAGATCAGGATTCACCCAGTTCAACAGGGCCGCAGGCAATAAAGTGAGTGAACATACGAGCGACAGCCCAGCGACAATAACTGAGATGGGTTCTGTGCGAAGCAATTTTTTAGTGAGCAGCATGGAAATAGCGAATAAAGGTGCTGTCGCTAGCTGGGCAATTTGACCAATAGAAATGGTGGTAAAACCGGGCCGCAAAATGATGAAAACGCCCACCAGGCCAAAAAATATCGCAAGGATGCGCCGGGCATACAACTTTTCACCAAAAAACAGGGCCGCACCAATCGTCATGAGCACGGGCGTGAGATAACTCAATGCGGTGACTTCCGCGATGGGGATTCTGGCCATTGCGAAAAACCACAGCAGCACCCCCGCCCCATGACAAACGCCTCGCACGGCTAAGGTTTTCCAGTCGTGAACGTGCAATTCGCCTTTGTACAGACGAAAGAAAATGGGCGCTAGTAACAGTGTGCCCACGACATAGCGTATGAAGGCGGCTTCAGCGGCCGGTATTCGCGTACCGATATAGCGCACCACAATCGTAACACCGACAAAGCAAAATCCAGTCAACACCATCCATAGAATTCCTCGGGTACTGTCTTTGGCAAGCAGCCGCTGAGCATTCACTGATGGGTGTGGCCAGTTTTTAATTAGAAGCGCCAATGAATCTTTGGGTGAGGTAGTGTGCAACCCCATCTTCAGCATGACTTAAAGTGTGCGCCGTGGATAAGGCTTTTAGTTTAGCGACCGCATTGCCCATAGCCACGGATTCACCGGCCCATTGAAACATCGGCATATCGTTAAAGTTGTCACCGAATGCGATGGTACGATTTGATGCAAACCCAAGTCTTGTTGCCACCTTCTCAAGCGCGGTGCCTTTATTGACTCCAGTGGCTGTAATTTCGACAAAAGGTACCCCTGATGAAGCAATTTCAAATTCATTATTGAATAGCTTATCTAGTGATGTGGCTAATTCTTCACCCTTTTGCTCCGGCGTTCGAACAAACAGTTTAATAATATCCATGTCACCTAATTGCTCATGACGGCCGCCCTGCTCTAGCGTATGAGCGCCACCGGCTTCGTCAATAAATTTATCCTCGTAGTTGAGCCCATTGACAGTTTCCCATCCAAAACTGGCACTGGGAAGATGAGTCAAAACGATTCGCCGAATCTCAATAGAATTTGAGGTAGACAACTTGTTGGCCCATAGGATGGTTCCACTGTCTCGATCGTATTCATATGCTCCGTTTGAACACAACATATGGATACCATCCGGCATAGACGTTAATCTTGGTACCGATGAGTGCGAACTTCGACCGGTTACAATGACGATGCGATGACCCAGCTTGGCCACGTCATGCATTGTGCTCAAGGTTCGCTCTGAAATCTGATGATCTGTGTGAAACAGGGTACCGTCCAGATCAACCGCAATGAGCCAATTCTCTGGCAACTGATATTCTCCAAGTTGAGTTTGATGAACAAAAGACTATCGCTTCTACATACGGTTTGGAGAATGGATATCGACACCGATGAGGCGAATCAGTACGCAAGAAACGCCAAATAAAATAAGTGAGTTTATCAATCATCCAATTCTGACCGATCAAGCACAAGTGGTATCGTTTGGCGGCGCGATAAATACGCCCAGATATCTCGTGTCAGCGGATTGGATGATAGTTTATTTCGGCTCAAACGAATGTCCAATGGTATCGACCAACTGGGATTCTCAAGCTGACAGAGTAAACCTGCATTGATATCAGGTGCCACCAAACTGTGTGGTAACCAAGCCAGCCCCAAACCATCACGTGCACGAATTCTCAACGCACCCGCCATAGAATTCTCATAGACCGTGCGTAATTTTCGAGTGGATAGTGCAGATTGGATAGAAGGCTTTATCACCGTGGCTAGATAGGCATCCTGGCCGTAGTTCAAAAACGGAAGTTCCACACTGGCATCATCTAAATCAAACAACGGTTTGCCGTCGTTGCGAGGTTTACACACGGGCACTAGCACATCGCTGCCAATGCTGATGGATTCCAATGGGGGTAAGGGCTTGTCTAATTGAGCAAAACGCTCAACCGGTTCACCCTGCTCTTTAGCTTGATAGGCAATCACATAGTCAACGTGTCCATCGCATAAGTCTCGCAAGCAATTGGGTAAGTCATCCGCTCTAAGTCTGGACAATATCGGCTTATAAGCCTCTTCAAATGCTTGCAACCATTTGGGGTAAAAACGCCATCCAATGGAATGCTGGGCGCCGAATGTAACGATGTACTGATCGGGCACGGACTGCGCATCAAGAATCTGCTGCCGCTCGGAATCTAAACGACTGATGGCTTGTTCAGCGGCCTCCAGAATTTGTTTACCCGCATCGGTTAAACAGACCGGTTGATGCGCGCGATCCACCAACGTTACACCCGCCCAGGATTCTAATGCCCGAATACGCCGACTTAAAGTGGGTTGACTGACGTTGCTCATCACGGCCGCTTGACTGAAGTTGGCGGTCTTCGCCAAGTGCGTCAAATCACGAAACCAGTTCAGATCCATTTACAGTTATACGAAATTTGCATAATGCTATTGAAACATATCATTGGATTAAAATCGACAGAAGCCGCAACATGACAGCCATTAAATAAGCCCTGCGCCTGCTATGACGAGCGAACAAGACCAAGCCACAATTCCTGATTTCAGCCAGTTCGCTACCGTGCCTCTTTGCCACCGGCCCACCCCTATAGAGCCGATGACCCGGCTTTCTGAGCATCTGGGTGGTCCCAATCTGTACATCAAGCGTGACGACTGCACCGGTCTGGCATCCGGAGGCAATAAGACCCGAAAGCTGGAGTTTTTGCTGGGCGAAGCCCTGGCTGAGAACGCCGATATGCTAGTGACGCAAGGAGCTGTACAGTCCAACCATGTGCGCCAAACAGCGGCTGCGGCCTGTCATGCCGGACTCAAATGTCATGCTTTGCTGGAGCGGCGGGTTGATGGACAACCACCAGAATACGAGCAAAGTGGTAACGTTTTATTAGATAAATTGTTCGGTGCCACATACGAATATCGCCCCAGTGGTCTCGATATGAACGCCGAAGCACAAACCGTATGTGACCAGCTAAAAGCCCAAGGCCACAAGCCCTACTTCATCCCAGGTGGCGGTTCGAATTCGACGGGCGCCTTAGGTTACGCGCTGTGTGCGGCAGAAATTCAAGAGCAGAATCGCCACTCAGACACCCCAGCCAATTGGTTGGTTATGGGCACAGGCAGCACTGGAACACAAGCCGGTTTGTTAGCAGGATTCGCCGCTTGTCGCAGCAACCTACCGGTGCTGGGAGTGAGCGTTCGGCAACCCAGAGAAAAGCAAATCGCTGCCGTTCATGCGCTTACTGTCGCAACAGCACGGCGTTTGGGCGTGCAGAAATTTGATGTTAACCAAGTTATTGTGGATGATGAGTACGTTGGCGAAGGCTATGGAATGCCAGCTGCGTCTACGGTTGAAGCAATTTCATTAACGGCCCGATTAGAAGGCATATTGCTTGACCCCGTCTATTCAGGTAAAGGCATGGCAGGACTGATTGGCAACGTGCGTAAAGGGTTTTTTAAACCTTCCGACAATGTCCTGTTTTTACACACTGGTGGCTCGGCGGCGCTGTTCGCGTACGAAAGCGTTTTGCTTAAAGCCATGAGCTAATCCAACCGGTTAAAGAAACGGTTGGCAACCACACCGTATCGAATAATCACGACGAAGAGGAAACAAACCAAATGAAACACTTTTACAAACCTGCATTGGCGGCCGTTGCGCTGTCTCTTGCAACAGTTCCTGCCAGTGCTGCAGAGAAAGTTAACATCGGTGTGCCTTCCTGGACAGGTGCACAAGCGATCGCAAACTTGCTAGCCGCAGTGGTTGAAACCAAAATCGGTGGTCAAGCTGAACTGGTGCCTGGGAATAACGCCACCATCTTCCAAGCCATGGATCAAGGCAAAGGCGATATCGATGTGCACCCAGATGTTTGGTTGCCGAACCAAGAGAGTTTCACCAAAAAGTACGTTGATGGCGCGGGTACGGTGCAACTATCTGGTAACCCCTACGAAGGTAATCAAGGGTTTTGTGTGTCCAAAGATTTTGCCGGTGAAATGAATATCACCGATATCGCTGACTTAGGTCGTCCCGATGTGGCTGAGAAAATGGACAGTGATGGAAACGGCAAAGGTGAAATGTGGATCGGTGCACCTGGCTGGGCTTCAGCAAATGTTAATGAAGTAAAGGTTCGTGACTATGGCCTGATGGATTTTATTGAACCAGTGCGAGCCGATGAAAGTGTCAAAACTGCACGCGTTAAAGACTCCATAACGAAAGGCGAAGGTTATGCCTTCTATTGCTATAAGCCGCACGCAATTTGGTTCATGTTCGATGTTGAAATGCTGTCTGAACCTACTTACGATCCGGCCAAATACGTCATGGTGCAACCGTCAGATTCTGATAAATGGTTTGAGGAATCCAAGGTAGAGACCAAAGATGCGTTGAAGCAAGTGCAAATCGCTTGGTCGAAATCTCTCGCTGATCGCTCTCCTGCTATTGCAGAATTTTTCAATAACTTTGCGCTAACGGCTGAAGACGTCAGTGGCTTTGCTTTCGAAATATCAGGCAATGGTCGAGACCCGGCTGAAGTCGCGGCGGAATGGATAGAGAATAACTCTGATCGTGTTGATGGCTGGTTGGGTCTATAAACCTAGGTAGAGCGCTATCTATGACTTAAGCGACGGTGTTTGCCACCGTCGCTTAAGAGTTTCTTTCCACTAACGTAAAAGATTCTCAACGTGTCTTCCTCACCAGGCCCAACAGCTACAGCAACCCCAGGATCAACGGTTATCGAACTATCGAATGTTTGGAAAATATTCGGTAACAACCCTCAAAAAGCACTGGAAGCGGTACAGAAAGACGACTTACCAAAGGCCGAAGTACTAGAAAAATTCAACGCTGTCGTTGGGGTTGCCGATGTCTCACTAGACATTAAGCGCGGCGAAATTTTTTGCATCATGGGGCTGTCTGGCAGCGGCAAGTCCACTTTGGTTCGCCACTTCAATCGTCTGCTCGAACCTACGGCTGGAAAAATACTCATTGAAGGCATTGATGTTATGGGCCTTGGCCAAGCAGCGCTGCGAACCTTTAGAAATCAAAAAATCGGCATGGTGTTTCAAAACTTTGCCTTGCTGCCACATCGATCCGTTCTCGACAACGTAGCGATGCCGTTAGAGATTCGGCAAATCAGCAAAAACGATCGCATGCGTCAGGCGGCAGCAATATTAGAAATTGTGGAGCTCAGTGCTTGGGGCAGTAAGTTTGCTCATGAACTGTCTGGCGGTATGCAGCAACGCGTGGGCCTGGCCAGAGCGTTGGCGGCAAATCCTGATGTTCTGTTGATGGATGAACCCTTTAGCGCGTTAGATCCTTTAATACGGCGACAACTGCAAGACGAGTTTCTTAGGCTTTCAAACATATTGAAAAAAACGACTGTGTTCATCACACACGATTTGGATGAGGCGGTACGAATCGGTCACCGCATTGCCATTATGCGAGACGGGCGTGTTGTTCAAATAGGCACAGCGGAGGATATCGTCATGCACCCAGCGGATGACTACGTGGCCGAATTTGTCGCGGGTATTTCTCGGTTAAAGGTGGTGCATGCCCATGCAGTGATGCAAGGCATTGAAGAATATGTGGCCAATCACCCAGCATTACCGGAAGACGCCCCGAGCGTTGATGAAGGCGAAACTTTAAGTAAAATTATTGCTGTGGCTATCGATACCGATTCCCCGATTAAGGTCATTGATGACGGTAAGATTGTCGGTGTCATCACCCGAGAGGCCATACTCAAAACGGTTGTTGAAGGGACGGAGATGTCATGAACTCATCGGCCAATAATCCGTTGGAAGCCAGCGACACCGATGCGGCAAGAGATTTTGCGAAGAATCGTGAACACGACATCTCTGAATTCGTTGACACGAATCCTGATTACTACGTCAAACAATTTAATAAGATTGGGGAGAGCGCACGTTTCACTCCAACGTTTAACCTGGCCGCCGGTTTACTCGGCCCAATTTGGTTCGGTGCGCGTGGACTTTGGAGCTGGGCAATCCCCTTTCTCATTCTGGAAACGTTGGGGCTGGTTCAAGTTGCTCGTGGGCTGTTTGGTGATTTAGCCTCGGATGCCTTTGCTCGAATTGCGTCCATAGAAGGCACACTGGAGCTACGTCAGCGCCAACTTGCGGCCGCCATTGAATCGGGTTCAGACAAAGCTGAAGTGTATCAACGATCTGTTGACTCATTAGAGGCATCGATCGGTGGGATAAGAATGGAAGCTCAGGCCATGGCTGAGCAAGGAACCACCATTGCTTTAACGGGTCTTGCGATCTTGGTGGTTGTAAAACTGGTGCAAGCGGTGGTGGGGAACTGGGCCTTAGAGCACCGCTTTTCAGAATGGCTGTCAGACCACACCGTACGTTCTGGCATGCCCACTCAACAGCTGGTGTTTAGCGCCATTTTTATGGGGTTAATTGCCATAGCCGCGATGTTGCACTACAGCTTCCCGGGTAAATACACCCTGCTCACCGAGTTTCCCACCCATGCAGGAATTCGCAGCACAGCGATTGCTTGGGTAGAACAGTTCTTCGCCTATGCTGTTTCCCGAGGCGATACCTTATTTGATGCCATCACCTACGGTATTCGAACCATCCTCGACGCCTTAGAGCAAGTGTTTGTGGGTACGCCGTGGATAGTGATAGCCAGCTTTATCATTTTATTAACCTGGTTAACAGCTGGCATTCGAGCCGCCATTTACACCGCTGCCTTCCTGTCCTACATGGGGTTACTGGGGTTTTGGGAAAAAGCCATGACCACATTGGCGTTGTTGGGCACAGCGGCCTGTTTGTCCATTTTGATTGGTATTCCACTGGGTATGCTCTGTGCCAGGCGCCCTCGTTTGTATTCATTCATTCAACCGATCATGGATTTCATGCAAACCATGCCCGCGTTTGTTTTTATGATTCCTGTCATCGCATTCTTTGGAACCGGCAAACCGGCGGCCGTCGTAACCACCATGATTTTTGGTGGCACACCGGTTGTACGATTAACGGTGTTGGGGTTACGCGGTGTCCCAGACAGCGTGCGAGAAGCTGCCATATCGTTCGGTGCCAGTAAATGGTATTTGCTCACTAAAGTGGATTTACCCTTGGCCAGCCCTTCGATTCGAGCGGGAATAAATCAAACCATTATGTTGTCACTGGCGATGGTGGTGGTAGCTTCCCTAATCGGCGCAAAAGGTTTAGGTGAAGATGTGCTTGAAGCGCTGCAATACGCCAATGTTGGAAAAGGCATTTTGGCGGGATTCTCGATTCTGTTTTGCGCCATGATTCTTGACCGATTGGTGCAAGGGGCACGTAAATAACCGCATCTCTATTTAAGTAAATAGAGATTCGATTTCTTCCGCCAGCGCTAGTAACTCTATATCAAAGCCATTCGTTGCGGTAAGCATGACACCTATCGTGGCACCGTCGTGTTTATACGGTATCGATATACTGCAACCGTCCATCACATTACCAATCGAGGGATTGCGTAATACCTGAAGATTAATCCGTGCGTACTCTTCATCACTTTCAAATACATCGAAGTTTGGTGGCAGAATGGGGGTGGTGGGTAAAAGCAATATTCTATTGTTCATATCGCGTGTAAATTCTTCAATTAAGTCTTGTCTTTGATTGAGGGTTTTTCTGTAAGAAACCGCATCAACCTCATCGGCTCGGCCCATTCGCGTCGGGCCAGCTATGCGTGGGTCCATCAACTTACGATGGTGGGTGTAGGCATCGTCGTATTCGGCGCGTGATTCCACAGACGCGAAATGCCAGACGGGTAAGTTCTTAAGGTTTTCAAGACTGTTCAGCGAGTCCTCTTTTATTCGGAAACCGTGTGTCACTAACTTGGCACAAGCTGCAGAAAACGCAGCCTCCACTTCCGGTTGTAAATCACTCATTCCGTAGTTGCTTGGAATTATCAATTCTGTTTCCAAACTTTTATCGCAACGCTGCTTGATGTCTGACAGGGTGTCGTACGCAACTCGGCATTCAGCAACCGTTCTCGCCATGGGGCCCACACTGTCAAGACTTCGTGAAAGCGCCTTACACCCCACACGCGATACCGTTCTTTGGCTTGGTTTGAAGCCCACGATGCCATTGAATGCGGCGGGTATTCGTAGTGAGCCACCCGTATCTGTTCCAATGGCAATATCGGCGATGCCATGTGCCACCGATACCGCTCCGCCGGCCGTGGACCCGCCAGGGATGGCGTCGCTGTATAATGCGTTCTTGGGTGTGCCGTAGTGCGGGTTTAACCCGAGTCCTGAAAACGCTAGCTCGGTCATATTGGTGTGCCCGATAAAAACTGCACCGGCGTCTCGCAATTTCTTAATGGGTTCTGCATCAACTGTAGCTGCGGGGTCGTTGGCCATGAACGTTGAACCCGCTTTCGTCGTAAAGCCTTGAACATCGAACAGATCCTTTACCGAAACGATAGCGCCACACAGAGGAAATTCCGAATAAGCATTCAGCTTTTTGACTTGTTCGTGCGCTTGGGTAAAAAACGTTTGGGTAAATATTGCATTCAATTCTGGTTCATTCGAATTGATCCGATGTTCTATTTTGCTCAAACGAGTCGGTGTGGTGTGCACAGACCAAGAGTACGCAGACGACATGGCTCATTCCTTCAGATAGTGATTAGCTTCAGCAACCGCTAATTTTGCGGCTCGCACATAGAGTTCATTGCGAGGCTCCCCAACAAATGATGCGGTAAAAGCGAGTGCTTTCAGTGTCCAACCTGGGTCAAATTCTAATAAGCGACCTTGTTTAATCAGTTCGTTGCCCAATTGTTTGGGAAATAAGCCCACACCAATACCCGATGCCACCATTTCAAGTCCGGCGTAGATTGAACTGGAAGGAAATATTTGTGTTTCATGTCCATAACGCCTGATCAGCTCGGCGCGTAATTCTCGATAGGGCCTTGAGCTTCGGTTATAGGTAATAACCGGTGTAACAGTAAAATCGGTATTGGGTTTTTCAGCGGATCGAAACCAAGTCAATTCGATATTCGGTAGTTCAATATTGTCAATAGAAGGTTCTGATACTGGGCCCATCAAAAGAGCAAAATCTAACGAACGCTCTAATAATTGCTGTCTGAGGTTAATGGTCACATCGACAACAATCTCTACTTTGATATTAGGGAAGGTTTCGTAAAGTTTAGACAGAAAGTTAGGCAGCCACAATTGCACAATGGTTTCAGCAACACCAATGCGTAACAAATTATCAACCGCTTCATCGGGAACAATGTTCGTTTTGATGTCTTCAATGATGTCCACTATTTTAGTGGCGTAGTCTCGTAGCAACACACCTTTTTTGGTTAAGCTAACCCCGCGCTGTGCTCGATCAAATAAGGGCGTACCCAATGATTCTTCTAGTGCGGCGATTCGTCCCGACACAGCCGGTTGAGATACATTCATTTCTAAAGCGGCTTTACGTACTCCGCCCAAGCGAGCTACCCAAAGAAAGGTTTTCAGCTGATCAAGAGTCATTGGTGAGATGCCAACAATTTATGCAACGATAGGCAGTGTACGGGCAGAATATTCTAAGGTTATGGTACGAGAGAGTACCGGATCCACCAATGTCATTTGATAATCTGTCGCTGCTCTTACCCCACCAATGGCTGACAAGGTGCCGCACAGCATGGCGCAATTATCCCCAAATCCGGAAGATTCCATCAGTTCAGCTAAGGGTCGGATATTGGCTAAAGTACCTTGTTGATAAATCACCCAATCCCCTGCCTCTTTTATTGAACATTCCAACTGCAAGTCATCCAGGTGAGGCTTCACGTCCTCGTATTTCCACAGTTCTTGAGCCGCTGGCTTAAGGCAAATCTGCTTGGAGGCAGCCACGGAATGGGCTTCTAATTCACGATCAGTATGATCTGAAGCCAACCCCAACCAAATCTCGCCATCTTGTTGAATGAGTAAGGGTTCCACTTCGCCTGAGGTGCCCTCTCCCAGCACCTCCACCGTATTCGTGTGGGTCAGTAAGCTATTCGACACCCGGTAATACAACGGCACCTGACTGGGCGGAGCAATGCCGATGGCTGCCAGCTCTTCAATATGGTGCTCAACAGCGTCTTTGTTTCTTCCAGTCCAACCCGCCACGTACAAGTGATCAATTCTCATGTTGATCTCTTGACCAGAGTTTATGAACTTCATTGGTTAATTCCTAAAGGTTAGAGGGAAGATAGAGTGCGATGGCTGGGAATATAATTAAAAGCGCCACCATGAATAACATGGCAATGGCATAGGGTATGACACCAATCATGACATCGGAAAATTTCCCCGATTTTCGTGCGCCTTGCACAACGTACAAATTCAAGCCCACCGGTGGCGTAATGAGCGCCATCTCAACCAGGATGATCATCAAAATGCCGAACCACAGTTTGTCGTATCCCAGCTGCACAATGATGGGTACGACAATTGGAATGGTTGCCACCATTAAGGATAACGTTTCGATGAAGAATCCCAATACGATATAAAGGAGGACGATGACGAGCAGTGTGGCCAAGGCTCCCATGCCCAGATCTTGAAGAAATTCCTGCAATACGCGGCTGACACCAGCGGCGGTTAATACAAAATTTAAAACATAGGCTCCGATTACCACCAGCATGATCATCGCCGTGGTGCGCACAGTACCTTTAAGGCTGTCTATTAACATGGTGCGATTGATCGCTTTTTTGCTGGCAGCAATTAAAAATGCCATGGCCACACCAATGGCTGCAGCTTCTGTGGGTGTGGCAACACCTGCATAAATAGAACCCACAATGGTGATGAATAAACCGAGTAATGGAATGAGGTCTGCAAGCCCTGTGATGCGTTTACTCCAACTCGAATTAACACCGGGGCCACCTAAGGAGGGTTTTATTCCGCAAAGAATAGCGGTAACCAGCATGAACAGTAGCGCGAGAAACAGCCCTGGCACCAACCCAGCCAAGAACAGTTTCGGAATTGATGTCTCGGTAAGAAAGCCGTAAACGATTAAGTTAATGGACGGTGGGATCATGATGCCCAGCGTGCCGCCAGCTGCGATGGCTCCCGAAAACAGTTTAGGGTCGTAACCGAGTTTATCCGCTTGCGGCATGGCCACAGAGGCCACCGTTGCCGCGGTAGCCACGGAGGAGCCAGACGTGGCTGAAAACAACGTTGCGGTGGCAATATTGGCGTGAATTAGCCCACCGGGCATCCAAGATACCCAGGACTCAAGCGCTGCATAGGTGCGTTGCGCCACGCCACTACGTACCAGCAATTCGCCGAGTAGCACGAAAAACGGAATGGCAATTAAGGTAGCACTGTTAGAAGAAGACCAAACAATTTGCCCTAACCCACGCATTAGTGGAAACGGGCTAAAAAATAGATCAATACCGAAGGCCAGTAGGAACAGTACGATGCCTACCGGTATGGACAATGCCAATAAAGCGAACAAGCCACCAGAGGTGAATAAAATCAAGACTCACCTCGTACACCAGCCACTTCGTTCACCGTATTGTATTGTCGAGATACGACAAAATAGACCAACGATACCGCTAGCAACACAGCCGAAACAGAAAACCATAGCCAACCGGCATACCAAAGAGACTGCGGTATCCACAATGGCGTTTCTAATGTGGTGTTGGCGGTGGAGCCATTTTCAATGGTTTTGGCTAGCACGGGCCATGCGCGATATGAAATAACAAGTGCAACTCCCGCTAGGGAGAGCATGGCGATTAAGTCAAAGAACGCTTGCCCACGCAAGGCGCAACGTGACCGGATTAAATCGATGCGCACGTGCGCCATGCTAGTGAGTGCATAGCTAACACCCCAACTCGTTGCAATGGCCATCGCATAGCCGGACAGTTCATCCGTACCACCGATTGACTGACCAACCATTCGCGCAATGATATCGAACAACGTGACCGTTACACTAATAAGTAACAAAATACCAGCAGCCACAGCGAGTCGTTCGTTTGTGCGTTTTAGCCACGAGATGAGGTGTTCCATAGCCTTTTCTATCCAGACATTATTTAAGCGGGATTTCAATGCCTGTGACTTTACCGACTGTGTCGTTCCAGCGTTGTCCCCAATCACCACCGGCTCGTTCAGCCCAGTCTGGAAGTACTTTGGATACTAGAATTTCACGTGCGGTAGTAACGTCCGCATCCGTTGCGGCAACCAAGGTCATACCTCGTTTTTCGCCGGGGCAATCTCCCGTTCCTGTTAAACAGGCAACATCAGTGGCCAAAGCATTTTGCGCGGACTCCCAAGCGGGTGCTTCAAGCTCTGCGGTCACCGTAGCTTGCAAAAGATCTTGCTGTTCTGCGCTTAAAGAATTCCATTTATCAAGATTGATGGCTGTGACGACTGGGTCCCATCCGCCAAGAGGAATGGGCATTAGGTGCGTTGACACCTCCCACCAACCAGCGCTGTAACCTGAGCCCGCTCCGGTTACCGCACAATCGACAACGCCTTTTTGCAAAGCACCGGGCACTTCACCAAAACCTACGCTAACCGCTTCAGCGCCTAAGGCTTCTAAAAGCTTACCGGTCATGCGCCCTGATGCGCGAATTTTCTTCCCTTTAAGATCATCGAGTGAAGCGATCTCTGCGTTACAAAAAACCACTTGCGGCGGATACGGTGCCACCCCTAATACTTTCGCGTTAAATACATCTTTATAAATGTCATCGACTAAGGGTCGTGCCGCATCGACCATCGCTTTAGCAGCCGCAGCATCGGTGGCTATTAATGGCACATCCAACCCTTCTAGCGCTGGTGTGTCAGAAACGGCGTAGTCGGCCACCGTCATACCCACATCAAACACACCCTGGCCCAGCATACGAAATACGTCACCGCCCTTGATGCCCATTTGGTCGTGGGTGGTTAACGCAGCGGTTATATCGCCGTTGCTTGCTGCAGGCATTTTGGTTTCCCAAAACGGTTTTTCATATTGCTTATGCAGTGGTAAACCACTCCAGCTTCCTACTACGGAAAGCTCTTCTGCTTGCGCGGCTGTGCCCACCAGCGCAATCGTAAAGGCCATCAGACCTGTCGTGAATTTCATTGGATCTCTCTCCCGCCGGTTAGTAAAGTAATCTTAAGTAAGCTCGGCGCACTTACTGTCAGAGTTCAAATTCTCATCGATCTGTGTGATTAGCATGGCGCCTGGGCTGTGTGTGATGCACAACTCCGGGCGCGCGCGCTCCAGCGCATTTTGTGTGGTGACTCCACAACCCCAGAAAACAGGAATTTCCCCATCTTTTATGGATACGGCGTCTCCCCAGTCAGGCTGGGTTAAATCTGAAATTCCGATACTTTGCGCATCCCCGACGTGTATGGGTGCGCCATGGGCGTGTGGAAACGATGCGCATATGGCATCAACTTTTTCAACGTCTGAGGGCTTGATGGGCCTCATGCTAACAACCATTGGCCCTTCAAATTGACCAACAGCTTTTGTGGGGATATCGGTTTTAAACATCGGTACCGTGGCGTTCTCCTCAATGTGCCGCATGTTAATTCCAGCAGCAATCAAAGCGCGTTCAAACGTAAAGGAGCACCCGATGGCAAACGCCACCAAATCCGTGCGCCATAGTGTTTTGATGTCTTGCACGGATGCGTTTAGCTTGCCGTCTTTGTAAACGTTGTAGAGCGGCAAATCGGTTCGAAGGTCAATGGCTTCACCGAGGTTATCAATGTGGTAGTCGCCAACAGGCGATTTCCCGAGTAGCGGACACGCAACCGTGTTGCTTTGACAGTAGGCTTCGAAATCGGCCGCGTATTGTTCAGGAAGAATCACCAAATTGCATTGCAACAGGCCATCACAAAGCCCAGCGGTGTGTCCGGCGTACTCGTTTCGACGAATCGCCTGCCTAACATCCTCGGCGGCAGCGGCTTTTAACGATGAAAAAGACTTACTTTCTCTTTGCGCAATCGAACTCATCGCCATGTTCCCGTAGTTACTACCGGAACGATGCTACGACTCAGATATAATTGCAAGCTGTATTTTTTTATATTCTTTGATCGGAATAGCTGATACCCAAGCCTGTCACTTAAATTCGATCAGTATGTCGGTTATTGCCCTGGCTTTTGTCCCAGTACCAGCAAAAACCTCAGAAGTGCAAGGAATCTAATTCACTAGGCAAGTTTTGCTTGTATGACCTGCCGGTGTGCACAGAACACGAACAACTTTCCGGTCATTGCCATCCAAGCAATGACCGGAAAGTACTCACTGCAAACAACAACCTAACGAGCAACCAACACACTGCAAGGTGCAGCTTCTGAAACTCGAGTACCACAGGAACCGAGCATCAATTCACCGCCCACCGCATCTTTGGGACGACAGCCAAAAACGATCAGATCTGCGTTCCAGGAAGCGGCTTCATCAAGAATCTCTTGCGCACGCTTGCCATTTCTTACTTTAATTTCAGGAGCCGTTTTAAAGTATTGCTTGGCCAATTCCTGCAGCTCCTTTGACACTCTTTTTGTCATCTCTTCCACAGCACTTTCAGGGAAGAAGGAGGCCACCATCGGGATTTTATACCCTGGCATGACGGTCAATAGTTGCACCTGTGCTCCCCAAGCTTCCGCTAGTTGAGCAGCTTGTGGGCAGCTCCTTTGCCCGGCCTCTGGTGAAGACATATCCACCGGTACCAATATTCGCTTGTACATTAGCCAGCCTCCGCCGCAGTTGTTTCAGCTTTGGCATCGGCAACGAATTGCTTGCCTCGACGCCCTGATTGCAATTTCCAGATTAAACCCAGTAGTAACAATGCTGGGATGTAAATCAGCTGCTTAGGCAAGGACGACTGCGGTATCGAAACTTTCTGAATAATTTGGTCGAAATCCAGTCCAGCAGCTTCTGCCGGGCTATCAAAACCAACACCATCGACAACCAAATTACCGTCATCGTCAGTGATCAACTCAATACCCATAGATTCGAGCTTCTCTTCACCGCTGCTGCCCTCACCCACTTTAATGGGGGCCACAAATGAGCGTTCACGACCGACATCGTCTTCACCTAATATGCGTAGGCGAAGTTCTGAACCGGGTTCAACGCTGGCCAATGTTTCAACCATATTGCCGGGCTCAGAATCTGCAAACGGGGGTGAGATTCTATCCATCAAGAATCCCGGTCGGAACAACATGAAGGCCACCAACAATAACGCCAGTGTTTCCCAAATACGATTCCGAGTCAGAAACCAACCTTGCGTGGCGGCTGCAAACAGCAACATCGCAATCGTTGCAACAATGAACACGAATATGCCTTCAAGCCACCCCACATCGATGAGCAATAAGTCGGTGTTGAAAATAAACAGAAAAGGCAACATGGCAGTACGTAGGCTATAGAAAAATGCCACGAAGCCGGTGCGTATTGGGTCCCCCCCGGAAATAGCTGCGGCTGCAAATGAAGCCAAACCCACCGGCGGGGTAACATCGGCCATGATGCCGAAGTAAAACACGAACAGGTGAACTGCGATCAGCGGCACGATCAATCCCGACTGCTGGCCCAGGGTCACAATAACGGGCGCTAGCAATGAGGACACAACGATGTAGTTCGCTGTTGTTGGTAAACCCATGCCTAAGATTAAGCTTAAGATCGCTGTGAACAGCAACATCAGCATTAAATTACCCATGGATACGATCTCAACCAGATCGGCTAACACTAAGCCAACGCCAGTTAACGAAACCGCACCTACGATGATGCCAGCGGTGGCAGTCGCGATGCCAATGCCGATCATGTTTCTGGCTCCGGTGACTAAGCCATCAATCAGTTCGTTAAAACCTTGCTTGGCGAAGGCACCCAATTTACCGTCGCCACGGAACAGCGCAAACAACGGTCGCTGGGTAATCAGAATGAACATCATCAGCACGGTGGCCCAGAAAGCCGATAAGCCTGGGCTTAGTCGTTCAACCATTAAGCACCAAATCAAAACGATCACCGGCAATAAGTAGTGCAGTCCGGACAAGATGGTGGGGCGTGGGTCAGGCAGTTCTACAACGGGTGAATTAGGATCATCTATTTCTAAATCAGGTTGCTTGGCACAAGTGAATGCCAATGCAACGTACACAAATCCTAATATGCCCGCGATCACCCAGCCTGCTGAATCACCGGCCAGCGGTTTCAGCCAACCCAGTCCGTAGTACACGCCAAAGCTGAGTAAGCAGACGAGAATTACGCCAGCGACGAAACGCAGCAAAGCCTCTAGCAATGGACGAGGTACGGTTCGGCGCGGCAAGCCTTTCATATCGAGCTTCATAGATTCCAAATGCACGATATAAACCAGTGCGATGTAGGATATGAGAGCTGGGATAATGGCGTGCTTCACCACCTCAAAGTAACTGATGCCGACATACTCAACCATTAAGAAGGCAGCAGCTCCCATAACCGGAGGCATGATTTGTCCGTTAACTGACGAGGCAACTTCCACCGCTCCAGCTTTCTCACCGCTAAAGCCAACCCGCTTCATCATGGGAATGGTGAAGGTTCCCGTGGTGACGACATTGGCGATGGACGAACCAGAAATTAAACCCGTCATAGCCGATGACACAACGGCCGCTTTGGCCGGACCACCTCGGTAGTGACCTAATAATGAAAACGCGACTTTGATGAAGTAGTTACCGGCACCCGCTTTATCCAGCAACGCGCCGAACAGAACAAACAAGAAAACAAATCCACTGGATACGCCCAAGGCGATACCAAAGACCCCGTCGGTCGATAACCATTGATTGTCAGCGATTGCGCCAAAAGACGCCCCTTTCCAGGCCAGTATGCCCGGCATGCTTTGGCCACCAAAACAGTAGAGTAAAAATAGCGTGGCAACGATAGCCAGCGGCGGACCGAGTGCACGCCAAGTGGCTGCGAGCAGCAGAGCAATACCCACTGAGGCGACAACGATATCGATGGTAATCGGGCTACCCGGTCGATTCGACAGCTGGTTGTAAAACAGGAATAAGTAGGCGGCACAGAATGCCCCTACAATCGCTAAAATCCAATCGATCGTAGGCACATAGTCACGCGGTGATTTTGCAAACGCGGGATAGGCCGTGAAGGTTAGGAATACGGAGAATGCTAAGTGGATGGATCGGCTTTCCGTATCATTAAAAATTCCGAAACCCAGTTCAAAGGGTAACGGGGATGCGATCCAAAGTTGAAACAACGACCAAACTAAGGCGACACCGGTAATCAGCTTCGCAACAGAAGGATTGCTGGGGTTACGTCCACCGGTGTCGGATGAGGCAACCAGTGCCTCGAGATCGGCATCAGTGGGTGTGGAGGTGCTGGGTGAATCTGCAGAACTCATCGAAGAATCCTTGTGTGTTTGGGTATTGGGGAGTTTGCTGCTTTTTTACATCGCGTCAGTGACTTCAATGGGTAAAACCTCACACACCCTAATGGGTGTGTGAGCTACTGCCGGTTGGGTATTACATCCAACCTTTTTCTTTGTAGTACTTCACTGCGCCATCGTGTAACGGGGCCGATATGTTATTGGTGATCATATCTTTCTCGTTGAGATTTTCGAACGCTGGGTGCAGTCGCTTGAAACGCTTGAAGTTGTCAAATACAGAAGCAACGATGGTGTAGACCGTATCTTCAGCAACAGTCGAAGCCGTTACGAAAGTCGCACCAACACCAAATGTCGCGGTATCCGCATCCGTGCCGGTGTACATGCCACCAGGAATAACCGTTTGTGAGTAGTAGTCGTTGTCAGCGGCTAGCTTATCAATCACCTCACCAACAACAGGGATTAGCACCGATTCGCAGGATGTGGTTGCTTCTTTGATGGTTCCACTTGGGTGGCCTACGGTGAACACCATCGCATCGATTTTGTTATCACACAATGCTTGAGACTGTTCGGAAGATTTAAGCTCAGCTGCGAGTTTAAAACTATCCATGGTCCAGCCCATGGCTTCCATAACCACTTCCATCGTGCCGCGAGCACCGGAACCTGGGTTACCGACATTAACGCGTTTTCCAACCAAATCTTCAAACGTCTTAATGCCAGAGTCAGCCCGCGCTACAACCGTGAAGGGTTCTGGGTGAACAGAGAATACCGCACGCAGTTCTTCGTACGCACCATCGGGGAATTGCTTAGGCGACGTTCCGTTGTAACCATGGTATTGCCAATCAGATTGCGCAACACCCATATCCAAGTCACCAGCGCGTATACCGTTGATGTTCTTAACAGAGCCACCCGTCGTGTGAGTACACTTGACGTCGTGATCTTTCGTGCCTCGGTTGACGAGCTTGCAAATTGAGCCGCCGACAACATAATAAACGCCCGTTTGGCCGCCTGTGCCGATGGTGACGAATGTCTCAGCACTCGCAACACCCGCTATGGATGTTCCAATAGCCAAAGTAGCAGCAAGTAGAGTTGGTTTAAAACCCATTGTTTTGTATCTCCAAGTCTTTGCCAATCGAACTCGATTGACATTGATAAGAATCGAGTGATTATGGGCGTTGGCCCTAATCATTTTTACGCACCTTTTTTCGAGCGTTTATTAACGCTGCGGCAAGGTTCAGACTAGATTGCTTGGAAATGAATGAATTGCCTATCCGTAAGCGTACGGATATTCGCGGTAAAGAACTATAATTAGCGCCGATGCCTTGACATCATTAACTCTCAGGCAAAAATACAGCGCACACTTTGGTCATTTCGACTAGTTCAACCAGAGAGCTGGCTTCCATCTTCTTCATGATTTTTGCTCGATGATCATCCACCGTACGATGGCTTATGTTGAGTTTTCTTGCGATGGATTTGTTTGAAACGTTGGCGGCATCGGCAACGAGCAACTGCAATACTTCTTTTTCTCGCCCCGTCAACGTTTCGTATTTTTCAGATATTTCGGCCTTCTGGCCTTGGTCTGATAGGAGTTTTTTACCGTGTTCTATGGCGAATTGAATTTTTATTAAAAGATCTTCAACCTGGTACGGTTTTTCGAGAAACTCATAGGCCCCCGCTTTTATCGCACGCACGGACATGGGTATGTCTCCATGCCCAGTAATAAATATAATCGGGATTTGATGGCCGCTCTCAACCAAATTCTGTTGCAGATCCAGGCCATTCATCCCAGGCATGCGAACATCGAGTACTAAACAACAGGGAACGTGTAAATCAGCTTGGTCAAGAAATTCGGTAGCGCTGGAAAAAGTCTCCGCCCGAAAGCCTGATTGTGACAGGGATCGAGTGAGTGCTTTACGAACGTCGTGATCGTCATCGACTATGTAGACCGTATCTTTTTGCATAGATCAATTGGACTCAATAGATAACGGCAGTGTGAAACGAAACGTCACCCCCGCTTTCGTATTTTTATCAACCCATAATTTACCACCATGGGCCTCGACTATAGAACGGCTAATCGCTAAACCCAACCCCATACTGTCATTTTTTGTAGTTTGAAAGGTAGAAAATAGTGTGTTCTCCACCTCTTTAGACAAACCCGGCCCGGTATCCTCCACTGAAATGCACAGTTCATTCTTATCCGTTAGCGCCGTCGTAATCGTAAGATTCTTCGTTTCAGAGGTTAACGCACTCATGGCCTCAACGCTGTTTCTTTCCAAGTTAACTAAAACCTGCTGAATCTGCACGGGATCGATTTCTATTTTCGGCACATTCTCAAGTAACACTAAACTGACAGCAACCCCTTTTTCGCGAGCTTCTGGTCGTGTTAATCGAATCGTTTCTTCGATTAAATGATTGATGTCAGTGGGAATTCGAACATCGGCTTCTTTACGGGTGAAGCGCCGCATGCTGCGAATGATGTTCCCAGCACGTTGTGCAATTCGGTAGGTGTCCTCCAGCGTTTCAACCAAATCGTGGTTGCTCGGAATATTCGTCATCACATCGGTTAATGCTGCATGACAGTTATGTGATATCGCCGTTAGCGGCTGATTGAGTTCATGCGCTAAGCCGGTGGCAAGCTCTCCCGCGCTGGATAGGCGGGATACGTGGGCCATATCGGCAATCAGTTTTCTATCGCGCGCTTCAAGGTGCTTTCTCTCAGTGACGTTCCTATGAACCAATAGCGTGTGGCGCTCTTCCTCACTGATGAAAGGCAAGGCAGATATCTCAATCCACTGCCTGGCTTCAGCCTGCCCTAACATGTATTCCTTCGAGCGAAGCTCTGTGCCGTGTTCCTTGGCAAAATTAATATTATCCAGCAGTTCCTGTCGTCCTTCTAAACCTTCATCGATAAGTAAATCGTAAACCTTATTAAATGACGTGCCTATGCCGCCATCGATTACCGTTTGATTTCTACTGTGAGCAAGGTCTCGCCACTGTTTGTTAGCCGTCACAATTTTTCCTTTCGAGTCAATCATGACGATATTTTCGGGCACAGCATCCAATATTTTACGCTGAATGTTGGCCGATTCTGATAATGCGATTTCCGCTTTTCGTCGCCCCCTGGATTCAGCCTCAATGACGGATTGACTTTGCATCTGCTGAGTTCGAGTAATCTGAGCTTGTAAGTTTCTCTGTCTAATCAGTAGAAAAATAATAAGCGACATCAATACCGCAAAACTAAGCAGTAACGTTAATAATGAATCTCTAAAGCTACTGATCTCACCGCGTTGTTCAGAGATCAAGGACTGCGCGGTTTGGTCCGTATTTTGGGCAATCGATCGAAGGGTATTAATGCGATCAGCAAGCCGCTGCGAGGCGAGTTCTAAAATGTAATCCTGATCTTCATCGTAGTACCCAATGCCTAAGGTAACCCACTGATTCACATCTTCGATCACGGGTTTTACGTACGCGTGAGCGTTGGCAGCACCATCAAGTCGTTCGAAGCTGTAGTTTGAACGCATGATCTCAAGCTGGCTGGATACATTTTTCAAAGCAGCCACGACGAGGTCGCGTTGAGTATTGGACGGGCTGCGTTGATATTCTGATAACGACAACGATACCGCAGAATATTGATGCAGTAATTCTGCAACATCACGTTGCTGCTCAAGAACTTCCTCAGCTAAGGCTTCGCTAATGTTCGTCGTCGCTCGACTCACAAATTGATACAGTAAGATGCCTGCGAGAAGCAGAACCAAAATCATCAGGACAGTCCAAAAATGCCCGTTAATGGTTTGCTTATTATTATTTGTGGAAGCAGTCAAAATTCAGGGTGCCGGCGCGCTACTGGTATCAATCGAAAGCTCTTCGTAAAACCGTTTAGCGCCTGGGTGAAGCGGAATACTGACACCGACAACTGCATTCTCGATGGATATGGCTTTGCCCTTTGGGTGACCATTCTTTAGCAATTCAGTGGAGCGATCACTCCACAAGGTTTTGGTTATTTGATAAACCAACTCGTTGTCTAAAGTTTCGCTTACAATAAATTGTGCCGATACCGCCAGTGTATTCACGGCAGGTTCATTTTGATAGGTTCCGGCAGGCATCGTATCAACAGAGAAAAACGAATAATCCTCAATGAGTCCCATGACACTGGGGCCTTCAATGGCCACGATCGATGCTTTGCCCTCATCGACTAAATCAGTGATTTGCTGTACGGGATAACCGGCCACAACAATAAACGCATCCAGCTGATCTCTTCGAAGTCGATCAATAGAATCGTTGAGTTTTAAGTAAACCGGATTGATGTCATCCAGCTTGATATCAAATGCGGATAAAACCAGTCGTACATCGTATAGCGTACCTGAGCCAAACACGTCAATTGAAACGCTGCGCCCAATTAAGTCTTGAATTGTTTTGATGCCGCTGCCGGAACGCGCCACCAAATGAATACTCTCAGGGTATAGGGAGGCAACCGTTCGCAGCGATGTTTTGGGTTGATCATCGGAAAAAGGGCCGGATGCGTGGTATGCCCAGTGCGCAACATCAGCCTGAGAAAGTGCGCCTTCAAGCAGCCCATTTTCTATATCGGTCACGTTAGCCACCGAACCGTTGGATCGCTGTGCTATTGCAATCACATGCGAATCGGTGTTGGCAGCCCCCTCAATTTGCAGATTGGCTTGTGTAATGGAGCGAGACAATAGCGTTCCAATGGGAAAATAGGTTCCCGCACTGCCGCCTGTGCCGATTCTAAACGTTACCGGTTCTGCATTTGCCACCGCGGTTGACAATGCAAATAGCCATAAAAATATAAATTTCAATGGTAGAAACCTTGGAAGTTTCACATAGTGTGTGGCTCACTATAACGCGGCTGCGATTCGAGTTCCTTGATTTATCGCGCGCTTTGCATCCAGCTCTGCAGCCACGTCTGCACCGCCAATGAGTTGCGTGGCTACGCCCAGCTGCTCTAAGGGTTCGGCTAATTCACGCAGTGGCATTTGACCTGCGCATACGATGACGTGATCTACATCGAGTAGCTGTGGCTCATCGTTAACGCGTAGGTGCAAACCTTCATCGTCTATTTTGACGTACTCGCACCCGCCCAGCATAGTCACCCCACGCATGTTCAATGCTCGACGGTGAATCCATCCGGTGGATTTGCCCAGGTTTTTGCCCAGCTTTGAGGTTTTACGCTGTAATAAAGTCACGTCACGAGCTGAGCTGAGTGTTGGGTTGAAGTCAGTGACACCTCCGGCCACATCAAAGCGGTTGTCGATCCCCCATTCCCGCATGAACGCCTGGGTGTCTGTACTTGAACTGGCACCGTCGTGAGTTAAGTACTCTGCAATGTCAAACCCGATCCCGCCTGCGCCAATGACCGCCACACGAGCACCCACATTCGCTTGACCGCGTAAGACATCCACATAGGAGAGAACTTTATCGTGATCGATGCCTTCGATATTCGGCGTACGCGGTGACACTCCAGTGGCCAACAATACGTCGTCAAAATCCTTTAATTCATTGGCGTCATTGATGCGGCGATTTAATTGTAAGTTCACACCGGTTAATTCAATTTGTTTAGCAAAATAGCGAAGCGTTTCGTTAAATTCTTCTTTACCCGGAACCCGTTTGGCCATATTAAATTGGCCACCGATTTCGTCACTAGAATCGATCAACGTCACCGCATGCCCGCGCTGAGCTGCAGTGGTTGCAGCTGCCAGTCCTGCTGGCCCCGCTCCCACAACACAGATCTTTCGTGGGGTTTTGGTTGGCGTGATATTTAATTCCGTTTCGTGGCAGGCGCGCGGATTCACCAAACAGCTGGCGGTTTTTTTCTGGAATACATGATCAAGGCACGCTTGATTGCAGGCGATACACACGTTAATTTCATCACTTCGACCTTGTTCGGCTTTGATCGGAAACGCGGCATCCGCTAAGAACGGTCGCGCCATCGAAACCATGTCCGCTTCACCAGCAGATATCACTTGCTCAGCGGTTTGAATGGTATTGATTCGGTTGGTCGCCACTAGCGGAATTGATACATCGGGTTTTAACTTTGCGGTAACCGCTGAAAAGGCACCTCGCGGCACCATGGCCGCTATGGTCGGAATTCGCGCTTCATGCCACCCAATGCCAGTAGTGATTAAGGTTGCACCGGCTTTTTCAATGGCTTGCGCTTGCTTAACAATGTTTGGCCAATCACTGCCTTCTTCCACCAACTCAAGCATCGAGAGTCGGTAAATAACAATGAAGTCATTACCCACGGCTTCTCGCACTCGGCTAACAATCGCTTCAGCTAGGCGCAGCCGGCGGGTAGCGTCACCACCCCATTCATCGTTGCGTTTATTCACCCGCTCCGATAAGAACTGATTAATCAGATAGCCTTCGGAACCCATGATTTCCACCCCATCGTAGCCTGCGCTTCTTGCTAATGCGGCGCTGCGTGCGAAGGATTTTATGAGTGAATGAATGCCTCGGCTTGACAATGCCCGAGGTTTAAAAGGGGAAATGGGGGATTTTTTATCCGTGGATGACACAACCAGCGGGTGATAACCGTAGCGACCGGCGTGAAGGATCTGCATACAGATTTTGCCACCGTTTTCATGGACGGCTTGAGTGACTAATTTGTGAGGGCCAACGTGCCAACGGTGGCTCATCGTGCCAGAAAATGGCCCTAACCAGCCTTGAATACTGGGGCATATGCCGCCCGTTACCATCAAACCCGCACCACCGGCAGCGCGTTCTGCAAAATAGGCCGCCAGTTTCGGGTAGTCCTTGCGTTTGTCTTCCAAACCCGTGTGCATCGATCCCATCAGAATACGATTCTTGAGAGTGGTAAATCCAAGATCTAGCGGCTGAAAAACGGATGGGTAAGCATCACTCATAATTAAGGGGACGTGTCTGTGGCCTAGTTATAAACCAAAGAATACAGGAAATGCGCGCCGCACGACGTGGCCTTATCTGGGTACAAATGCAGATTCTAAGCGCTAAGATGGTTAGCTCAATTTGCCACCCCCTCATGCGGCTCATGCAACGCCAAATCTGAGCCTATTCGTTGTCCTATGTAACTGATACCCTTAACTAGGGTGAGTTGTACTTTCCGAGGCGACAATTGAAGCTTGATAATCTAATGCTACGTGATGTGCATGCTTCTGTAGAAGCAGGCTCCTACAGCTATGAGCAATTGATGCGTGACACGCTCGCTGTGATCAAAGACAAAAACGATTCGATCAATGCGGTTGTGGCGCTGCAAGAGGAATCCGATTTAATAGAACAAGCGAGTAAAGCGGATCAAATACCGGTTTCCGGTGCGTTGCACGGCATTCCCATTGCCTTGAAAGACTTGGTGAACACCGCTGGTATCGTCAGCACCAGTGGGTCTCCATTATTAAAAGATCATATTCCCATTCAAGACGATGTGGCAGCTCAACGTATCAAAGACGCAGGTGCGATTGTCATTGGGAAAACGAACACGCCAGAATTCGGTTTAGGCTCGCAATCGTATAACACGGTCTACGGCACTACCGCTAACCCGTACGATCTGAGTAAAACATCCGGTGGCTCCAGTGGCGGTGCCGCGGCCGCTCTTGCATCTGGCATGCTGATCGTTGCAGATGGTTCCGACATGATGGGCTCGCTGCGTAACCCTGCCGCGTTTTGTAACGTGTACGGATTTAGGCCAACTTATGGCCTAGTGCCGAATGAGCCACGTGGTGACGTATTCTTGCAACAGCTGTCTACCCTTGGGCCCATGGCGAGAACCGTGGATGATTTGGCGATTTTGCTTGATGTCATGGCAGGCCCGGATAGTCGGCACCCTCATTCTATTAATGGGCAATCGAATTTTGCCGCCATGCTGCCGCAATCGATTGAATCAAGCCAACGCATTGCTTGGCTGGCTGATTGGGATGGAGAGCTACCCATGGAAGCTGGGGTGCTCGCATTATGTGAAGACGCTTTGGAGTTGTTTAAACAAGCCGGTCATTCAGTGGAGTTGCTGGCGGCACCGTTTAACAAAGAGCAACTCTGGCACTCATGGTCAGTGCTTCGTTCATTCACCATCGCGTCGTTGCTTTCTGATGCGTATGCCAACAAACAAACGCGTGAGTTATTAAAGCCTGAAGCCATTTATGAGATCGAGTCAGGGATGAGTTTGAGCTGTGACGACATTGCAAAAGCCAGCCAAATTCGTTCTGACTGGTTTATGAAAACGGCTGAATTGTTTTCCACATTCGATTGTTTGGTGCTGCCCAGTAGCCAGGTTTTTCCCTTTGATAAAACGCTGCACTGGCCAAAACAGATCAACAACGTATCCATGAGCAGTTACCATCGATGGATGGAAGTGGTGGTTCCCGCATCACTGATTGGGTTACCGGCCTTAAATGTGCCGGTGGGTTTTTCTGATGAGGGACTGCCCATGGGGATGCAACTGATAGGAGCTCGCCACAGCGATTTGCCCTTACTGCAATTGTCGAATCAGTATCACCAGTGCACCCAGTGGCCACAAAAACACCGACCACCTCATGCTCAATGAGCCGTTGTGGACACCAGCGGGAAGTTACTTTGCATTGGCAAGCCGACAATGAGTTCCTCAATGGCACCCTCACGAAATATTTTTATCGAATAGCTTTCTTCTTCGCTAAACGCCCTTGTTAACTGGTTTAATTGTTCAAAATCATGCGGTGATTGACATACTAAACCGTTGATCTCTAGGATGAGGTCCCCGCCAAGGAGAAACGATTTGCCGGCAATTTCAATGGGTATGCTTCCCGCTTTCAACCCACCGCGCCCAACCACTGAATCTGCATTCACTCGCTGAATCAGTAAACCGGCTGACGGGAAATTTAAAGATTTTGCCAATGTTTCGTTTAGCATCACGCCTTCGAAGCCTGCCAACACACCGGAACTGGACATTAAAGCTTGTTGGGCAGAATTACTGGACGTTGCGAATCCAATTCCATCAAATCCACCACTTTTCGACAAAATAAAACTGACAATCCCGATGACCTGCCCTTGTGTGTTGAACATGGGACCACCTGAATTACCGGTGTTAATCGCGGTGTCCGTTTGTAAAAATTCAATTGGCGTACCACCGGCCATAATGCCTCGGTTCATTCGCCCGGACAATATTCCCACACTGAGTGTTTGTTCAATGCCAAACGGCGCACCAATGATAAAAACATCGCTGCCAGTGCGTGTTTGATCAGAATCACCCAGCACAGCAATGTGTGGATTATTAGGGCTACTTTTAAGTTTTAATAAAGCCACATCGCTAGATTCTACAGCCGCCATCACGTCAGCTGGAATGCGCTCACCATTAGCGAATTGAACTTCAATTCTGTGGGCACTATCGACCACATGCGCTGCAGTCAAAATTTGATCTTCTTCGATGAGTACACCCGAACCTACGCCGCTGGCCGTCTTCATCTGCCCGCCCTCCACTGCCACACTGACGGTATAAACGGTTACAACAGATTTGGCGTGCTGAGCATACAAGTCGGCAAAGTCGGGTTTGGCGAACGCAAGGTTTAAGGGCGTTACCAAGAGCATTAACATTACACTGTTCAATAATCGCATCATCGTTCTTCCTTATCGGGTGAGGTATCATTAATCGGTTGATTAAGGAAACCTTGTGGCTTGACGCTAGAATCTCGCACGGGGTTTAACAGGACTTGGCTGATTATTTACAAATTTGTAAGTGACGAACTCAGCGAGCTTTTTTAAATGACTTTAGCGACGGAACTCGCCCATGCTGACTAAAACAGACCAAGCCGTGACGGGCAATCGATCCGATGCCATGGGCTATGAGCCCACCTATTCCGGAGTTCTTAGTTTATTTCGGCGGGTGTACTCGCGGGATTTAACCGGCAGCGATATCGCTACCTGGGGCATTCCCTATGACTTGTCTGTCACCAATCGTGCGGGCGCACGGTTTGGGCCGCGTGCTATTCGTGCCGCCTCTAGCAACTTAGCTTGGAATGGTGGTCCGTGGCCTTGGGGGTTTGATCCGTTCGAATCGTTGTGCATGATTGAATATGGGGACTGTGAAATCGACCCAGGGCACCCCTCCGACGAAAGAAGCGCCTAGACTTAATTGCCTAAGCGCTATTCGTCTTTAATTCTGTAACGCGGTTATCTCGCGTCGGAAAGGCAATGCATCCCCCATGTCTGGCATGTCCAATTCTCGCGCGTATCGATGACCAGCGTAGGTTGCCCAAGCAATGGGACCAGGCGCTTCTGCATCCCCTAGTACCTTGATAGTCTTGATGCCGTTGTCAGACCATTCATTGGCCCTGGCCTCCAGCTCACGCCACACATCATCCACTGGCACTCTCGCCGTCACGAGCACAACCGCATCACAGCTTAGTGGGGATTGAATGGAGGTGAAGGTGCATTCGGTTTGTACTACAGAATCTTCAATCGATGCCACCGCTCGATTCAGAACAATGTTGACTCCCATCCCGGCCAAGCGCTTATGAATTTCTGCTTGCTCCAATGTGTTAATACTCCATTCGGATACGTACGCCGCCGGAGTCACTAAGGTTACCTTCGCCCCGTGTTGGACCAACAACTCCGCTAACACCCCGCCCATGTAGTAGTGATCATCGTCGTACAGCACCACGTTACCAGAGGGGAGATTACCGGCCATCAAATCATCCGGGGTGTAGATGGGCATGGCCTGGTGCATCGGTATCGGTTTTACATGATAGCGGGCCACACCGTCCCGCCGCCAAGTGGATCCCGTCGTTAAGGCCACATGTTCAAATCCAAACTCGAGAATTTCATCGGCGCTTAAACGACTGTCAAAATAAGTTTGTACATTATTTTGTTGGCTGATTTGGTATTCGCGATAGTCCTTAACTCGACCCCAAGCCGATAATCCAGGTAATTGGCTTTCCAACGTGACTCGACCACCCACTTCGGTGCCAGACTCTGCCAGTGCCACATCGTAACCACGCTTGGATAAGGCGAGTGCCGCTTCAAGGCCTGCAGGTCCTGCCCCCACGATCAATACGTTCTGGGAGCTGCCTTGCTTGTTCATTTGCTCTGGATGCCAACCCTTTCGCCATTCCTCCATAAAGGTGGGATTTTGTGTGCAACGTGAGATGGACATGGTCATGTCACCGGTGATGCAAATATTGCAGCCAATGCACTCCCGGATATCTTCAATGCGCCCTTCTTCCACTTTTTTTGGCAGAAACGGATCGGCAATGGATGGGCGAGCGCAGCCTATAAAGTCTAAAACACCGGACTTCACTTGTTTGACCATGACGTCTGGTGAAGTGAATCGACCGACTCCAACCACCGGTTTGTTGGTGAGTGATTTGATACCTTGAACCAATTCTTGTTGAGCCGCCTCTTCTTTAAATCGCGATGGCCCAGAACAATCTTCCCAAGCACCATGCGCTAAGTCCCAAAGATCGGGTAGATCTTTATGCATTTCGATAAAGTCACGAACCTCTGAATTAGCAAAACCGAGATCACCGATCATTTCATCAAGCGATAAGCGTAAGGTGATGCCCATGCTGTCGCCAATTTCATCGCGTGCATCGGAAATTACCTCACGCACAAACCGGGAACGATTCTCTAAACTCCCTCCGTATTCATCACTGCGATGGTTAGTCGCGGTAGACAAAAAATGTTGAAAAATTCCAAAACCATGCGCGCCATATAGGCACACCAAATCAAAGCCCGCTGTTTTGCTGCGTTTGAACGCGTTAACAAACCAACGTCGTAAGTTTTTAATATCCTGCTTGTTCATGGAGCGCGCATTGACAGGATCATTGGTGAATGTGCGTATGGGCATTGCAGTGGGCGCCAGTGGCACTTCACGGGTATACAGGTTCGGTCCGTTGATGCCGGAATAAGCCAGCTGAATCCCAGCCAGGGCACCATGCTCTTTCATGCGATCGGCCATTTTTGCCAATTGCGGAATGTCTTGGTCCTCCCACAATCGCAGTTCAATGAAGGGCGTTATTTCAGAGGAATGGTGCATTTCACATTGTTCTGTGAAAATAACCCCCCAACCGCCTTGCGATTTAACACCCCGCATTTCAGCGGCGGCTGATGGGTCACGATAGCCACCGCCGTTGCAATGTGGGACTTGATAGAAACGGTTCTTCGCCGTAACGGGGCCAATCTTCACTGGCTCGAACAGAATGTCGTAACGTGGATCACGAGCCATGGTTAAGTACCTTCAAACCCTTGCAGCACATTCACGGTATTAACGCCTATCTCACCGATGTCATACCCGCCTTCCATAACAAACAGAGTGGGCAGGCCCAGTTGCGCGATGTCCGCGCCATAAGTGATGAAGTCAGGCGATTGCAACTTAAAAAAGCTAATAGGATCATTTTCGAAGGTGTCGACACCCAGCGAAATAACCAAGGCATCCGGTGCGAATTCACTGACCTGTTTGAGTGCATCGGATAACGCTTCGCGCCATTGATCGAAACCGGTACCCGACTTCATGGGGTAGTTATGGTTAAAACCCACCCCGTCTGCCTCGCCTTGTTCGTCTGCATAGCCGAGAAAGTGTGGGAAAGCGTCGGTGGGATGTCCGTGTAAGGAGGCGAATAGCACGTCCTGACGTTTATAGAAAATATCTTGCGTTCCATTGCCGTGATGAAAATCCACATCGACAATCGCAACACGCCTCGCCCCGTTATCTAAAAATGACTGCGCGGCTATGGCTGCGTTGTTAAGAAAGCAATAACCTCCGTACATATCTATGGCCGCGTGATGCCCCGGCGGTCGGCACAGTGCGAACACACCCTTGCTCCCGGCTAATACCTTTTGCACGCCGGTCAGGGCGACTTGCGACGACCAGTAGGCTGCCTCCCAGGTTCCGTCGCTGATAGAGGTTTCGCCCGCCATGGCGTAGTACCCCAGTTTTCCTTCGATAAATTCCGGTACTCGGTGACTCATGCGTCGAGCCGGCCAAGTCGTGGGAATGGCCTCACCCAGAAATTCCTCAGCCTGCCACAGCTCCCAGGCACTTTGTAAAAATTTGACATAGTGACGATCATGGACTTTATAGATAGGTTCAAAACCTAAATCTTGGGGATCTAGAATTGGGCCCAACTGGGTTTCTTGCACCCTATTTAATATGTACTCTGCACGGGAGGGTCGTTCAAACGGCTCCACCAATTGACCACCATACAATTCCGTCTTGGAATTCCTCAATCGATGCTTTTCGGTGTAAATCGTCTTCACGTTGATGACCTTTATAAAACCTGCACGCCCGTGACGTTGCTAGGAAAATACACCAACGCGATCGCCACAGCCCACAGACGTTGCGGCGATCGCGTTGTTTACATCGCCTACTTCTTTAGTCGAGTCCAAACCGCATCGTATAACGCTTGTGCTTCTTGATTACACGCTTGGATAAAGGTGCCATCCGGGCTGCCGTCAGGGGCGTTCAACTCGGGTGAATTTTTAATCGTGTCTTCAAAAAACGCTTCGGCACCCGTAACTCCGGCTTTGTATTGTGCGTAGTTTGAAACCGCAGCGGCGTTTTCAGGTTCAAGCATAAAATCCATAAACGCAATCGCTGACGCTCGGTTTGGCGCATCTTTTAACAACACGACGTTGTCCATCCAAGCCACGTAGCCTTCTTTAGGAAAAGCGTATTCCACATTTGCGCCTTCTTCGCGGGCTTTTGTGGAGAACCCATTAAATATTTGCCCCACCGCGGCATCGCCTGAAACCAGCACATCTTTCGCACCGTCTGAATTAAACGATGCCCAATGTTGTTTGGATTCTTGCAGTAGCGCATCCAGTTTTTTTACATCATCTCGATTCGTTGAGCATTGTTCCAAACCAAGGTGCAATTGCGCCATTAAGATGAGTTCGCCCTGGCTATCGAGCACGTTGATTTTTCCTTGCACTTCGGCCGGTGGGTTAAATAACATGTCAGTGGTGTTGATATCGCCGCTATACACATCGCGATTCACAGCGAAGCTGGTGGTGCCCCACTGATACGGCACCGAGTGCTTTCGGCCCGGGTCGAACGATGGGTCTTTCCAAGGGCCATCAATGTTGTCAAAGTTAGACAATTCTGAGCTTTCAAACGATTGCAACATGCCCGAATCTAACAATATCTTTACCATGTAGTCGCTGGGTACCGCCACATCATAGGAACCCATCGCGCCCGCCTTAAGGCTCGCTAACATGGCTTCATTTGAATCAAAGGTATCCATGGTGACTTCGATACCGGTTTCATCCGTGAACTTATTCAGTAGTTCTTGCGGGATATACTCAAACCAATGATATATCGATAACTTTTCAGCCGCGTTCGCGGTTCCAGCTGTGAAAGCGGCTGCCAGTAATACCGCACTTAGTTTTTTGGTGTGCTTCATAACATCTCTCCAATGGTGGTTTGTACAGATCTTTGTTTTCCTACGACTGCTTATCTCCTGTTCGCTCACCCAGTTTATTAATCAAGTAGGAAAGCGAAACAAAGAAAATTGACACCAACAACATCAGTGTTGAAAGCGCCATGATATTCGGCTTTATCCCTTGTTTTACGGAGCCGAAAATAGCGGTTGGCAGAGTCTCAACCCCTGCCCCTTTGACAAAATTGGTAATGATAAAATCATCTAAAGAAATAATAAACGCCAACAAAAAGCCTGACAAAATTCCTGGTGCCATCAAGGGCATCAGCACTTTGGTAAATGCTTTCCAGCGAGTGGCGTATAGATCAATGGCGGCTTCTTCATAACTTTTCTCGATACCCTCAAGACGTGCCGCAATCGGTAGATACGCAAACGGGATACAAAAAACAATGTGCGCAAGCAAAATAGACATGTACCCGCGTGTGAAGCCAATGGCGCTAAAGAATATGAGCGTGGCAACAGCCGAGACAATCTCAGGCACCATCAACGGCAAATTGATCAACCCAAAACTTAATGATTTGCCCTTAAAAGGTTCACCCCGAATCATACCGATGGCAGCGGACGTTGCGATAACCGTTGCCGTAATTCCGGCCATCAATGCTATCGAAATAGAATTCCATGCCGCGGTTTTAAACTTTGCGGCCTCTAAGCCATAAAAAATGTCTTGATACCACCGAAAACTGAATCCACCCCAGGTGGTAATGGATTTTGAATCGTTAAAGCTATAAATCGTAACGATAATTAGTGGCGTGTATAGAAGGAATAAACACAGGATGGTGAACGAGAAAAATCCTGGATAGCGACGAACATCGGTGGTATTTTTTGCCATCAGCGCGCTCCAGCTTGGGCGCGAGTTTGCTGGCGTGCATAAAACATCAAAACGATCAGAACCATCGACAGCAGTATCATGGAAGCTGCAGCGCCGAAGGGCCAATTACCAGCATTGCCTTTAAATTGTTCCTCTATCAAGGAACCGATCATGAACGTCTTTGCCCCGCCCAATAAGTCCGGTGCTAGAAATGCGCCCAGGCTGGGTACGAAGACTAAAATGCACCCCGCAATAATGCCTGGCTTAACCACAGGAATGAGAATTTTTCTTAGCGTTGTCCAGCGGTCTGCATACAGATCCCAGGCGGCCTCAGAGAGCGCAAAATTATAGCGCTCAACGGCTGCGTAAATTGGCAATACCATGAAGGGTAAGTACGAATAAAACAGACCCAATTGAACTGCAAAATTGGTATTCACGATGTGTATCGGTGAATCGATGACACCGGTGGACATTAAAAACTGGTTCAGTGGGCCTGTGTCGCGAATTAAAAATTTCATCGAAACCGTGCGTATGAGTAGGTTCACCCAATAGGGAATCGTGATGAGAAATAACCAAACGCTGCGTGATCGGGCTGAGCGTGTTGCGATGTAGTAGGCCGTGGGAAAACCGATGATCAAACAAAACAGTGTCGCCAGAGCGGCCTGCCAGATGGAGCGCGCGAAGATCGTTATATACGTCCATTCAATCGTGGGCGGTTCGTCCCCAAACAACCCTCGATCAAACAGGAACTGATCATAGGCTGCCAGTGTGGGCTCCCAAATGACGCCCCCCCGAAACTCTTTCGTCAAAAAAGAGAAAATTAACATCATGAACACAGGCAGTAAAAGAAATACGCCGATAACGATCCACGAAGGTGAGAGTAACCACAGGCCTATGCCGTCAAACACACCGGCGTTTGGGTTTTTCTTGGCATTCAATGGCGCGATGGGAGCTGACATCAGTTCACTAACAACCGAGCTGCGCCCTGATCGATTTTGATGGATGCGCGCTCGCCGACATCAAAATCGGTTGCCGAATCATGCGCATTTTGCACTCTGACATGGATTTCCGTGCCATCGTCCAATTCCACCATGCACTGGGTATCGGTACCCAGATAAATGAAGCGCTTCACCGTCCCGGTCAGGTTTGAGCCAGTTGCATCAGAGCCGGGTTTTGTCAACGTAATGCGTTCGGGTCGAATGGAGATGATGCCGGTATCCCCAATGGAAATGCCGCCCGCTGAGGCACATTCCAATGGGGTGTGATTGCCCACTACACACACCGCATTCGCGCCTTGAATCGACTCAACCTGCGTTGTTAGCAAATTAGTTTCACCAATGAAATCTGCAACAAACTTATTTTTGGGTTCTTCGTATATTTCTCTTCCCGTACCGATCTGTTGAAGCTCACCGTTTGACATCACCGCGATTCGATCGGACATAGTCAACGCTTCTTCTTGATCGTGGGTAACAAAGATAAACGTGATGCCGAGTTCTTCCTGTATTTGCTTGAGTTCCACACGCATCGCGTGTCGCAGTTTTAAATCCAGTGCAGACAAAGGTTCATCTAGCAATAATAATTTCGGTGAAGGCGCTAGTGCGCGAGCCAGCGCAACGCGTTGTTGCTGACCGCCTGACAATTGCGTGGGTTTTCGGTTTGAAAATTCCCCTAATTGAACCATATCCAGCATACGTGTCGCGATGCCATTCGCTTCACGATCACTTTTACCCAGCATGGTTAAGCCAAAGGCGACATTTTGTAAAACCGTCATATGCGGAAACAAGGCGTATTGCTGGAACACCGTATTAACCGGTCGCTTGTTTGCGGGTAGATTTTCGATATTTTCACCGAAAAGACGAATCGATCCTTCGGTAATGGTTTCGAAACCTGCAATCATTCGCAGTAAGGTTGTTTTTCCACAACCCGATGGGCCAAGCAGAGTGAAAAACTCGTTGTTGGCAACATCGATAGATACATCATTGAGCGCTTTAACCGCATTGGGTAAAGCCCCATATATTTTCACAGCGTGGCTTACTTCAAGCGCTAATGGTGATGAATCCGTCAACTCGCTTTCAACTCCTAATTTGTGGCATTGAAATTTGTGCCGCTAAAGTGTATTGACTAACGCAAGTTCCGGCAAGCACAGTCGACCTTGCGTTTAACGCAATATTGAGAACTTCATTGGGATTCATGCCTTCGACATACCCATGTCTTTCGTGACAGCTAAAATACTGTCTTCTAAGATCTCACCGGTGGTTTGAATTTGTTCGGGTGTCATGATCAACGTAGGAGACAAGATCAAACTGTTACCTAGCGGCCGTGCAATTAAACCTCGATCTTGGGCCGCTTTTGCCACTTTGTTGCCAATTTCTATTTTCTTATCAAATGGCGTCTTATCGCTTTTGTCTTTAACCAACTCAATGCCCATCATGAAGTGACTGCCTCGCACTTCACCCACGATGTCGAGTTTGTTTAAGTCCCTTAATGTGTTTTCAAACAGCTTGCCCGTTGTTCGTACCCGTTCCGGCAATTTCTCTTTCTCCATCACCGCTATGTTTGCTAAACCCACAGCGGATGCTGCGGGGTGGCCGGAGTAAGTAAAGCCGTGTAGAAATTGTTCACCTGGCTCGGATATAACGTCATAAATATCATCAGAAATGATCGTAGCAGAAAGCGGTTGGTAGCCAGAGGTTAATCCTTTAGCGGTTGTTATAATGTCTGGTTCAATACCAAACACATCTTTGGACGTAAAGAAATGACCCAAGCGTCCAAACGCCGTCACGACTTCATCAGAGATATATTTAATGTCGTTGGCCTGGCAAATGGCCTGCATTTTTATGTGGTAGCTGTCTGGCGGAACGATGACACCACCGGCACCCATAATAGGTTCAGCAATGAATGCGGCGATATTTTCCGCGCCAATGCGGGCGATATTTTGTTCTAAGTCCAACAACAACGCATCCAGGAATTCTTCTTCGCTCATCCCTTCCCCTTCACGCCAATAATGCGGAGAGCGAAGGTGATGCACCAAATCGTTAGCGCCAGTCCAACACTCTGAGTAAGCTGGCGTCGTCATCGCAATGGAGAGGTAAGTGGATCCGTGATACGCACCAATTCGGCTCAGCACAAGACGTTTTTCGGGCTTACCCAAGCGATTATAGTAGTGGTGCAAAATACGAATGGCCGAATCATTAGCGGCCGATCCCGAATTGGCAAAATACACATGGTTAAGATTTGGCGGCGCCAGTGAGGTAATTTTCTCAGCGAGTGCTGCGGCACTAGGGTGCGTAAAGTTGTAGAAGGTAGAGTAATAGTCCAAGGTGCTTAGTTGTTCGGTGACGGCATTGATGAGCTCCTGACGCCCATGCCCGATGTTCACGCACCACAACCCAGCAATACCATCGATAAGTTCGTTACCCTCACCGTCGTAAACGTAGGCACCTTGTGCGCGGTTGATAACGGTGCGCGCCTCATTCTGCTTCAAGGCGTCTAAATCGGCAAACGACTGGACCAAATGCTCGTCAGCGATTAGAACATCGTTCGTGGATGGGCTCTTACCCATGAAAGGCACCTCAATTGGTCAAGACGATGATTAAAAGCGAAACAATTGACGCTGGCCTGGTCGCAGGTGTGGGCTCTTAAACTGGGTTCATCCTACAATAGGGAGTGATTTACAGGCAATAGGCAAGTAATAACAGGGCACCGTGGCACCAGGACATCAGCTCTCTCACAGCCGCTAGCCGAATATATCTTGGGTGATACCATCGTACCAACCCAGAGACTCAGCAAAAGTTGCCTTTCTAACCATTGCATCGTCATCAACCTGGCTGATGAAATTGGACGTACTTTCGATTTTCCCATCTATAGAGGCATATTGAGCACCCACTTTTACGCCATCATCGGTGCCAATCATGCTCCAACAGGTATTGGAGTATCTAGCAGGGAACGTCCTGGCTGCGATGGTGTCGCCTAAGATGACCATTGCCGCCACTTTGGCTTGGCTGTTCGCTGAGAAAGCCGATTTAGGCATCGCACCCGCCACGCTGGCATCACCAATAATGAAGATATTTTCGTCCACGACGGATCGCATCGAATCACTGTCGATTTCACAGTAGCCCGATTCGTTGACGAGCTCAGCTTGATGAGCAATGGCCCCTGCTTGCTGCTTTGGAATGATGTTTAGCAACGTGCCTTCAAAGGTATCGAAATCGGTTTCAATCGTACCTGCATCAACATCCACACCCAAGACGCCGCCGTGGATATCAGGACCAATCCACTCGATCACGCCGGGATAGTGATTTTCCCAACCGGCGGTAAATAAACCCTGCTTGGAAAATTTAGGTTTGGGATCAATAATTGTTATCGTGCTGTTTGTCATGCCTTTGTTTTTGAATAGATGCGCCATCATGGACACTCTTTCATAAGGCCCGGGTGGGCAACGATACGGATTGGGTGGTGCAAGCATCAGCACATTGTCACCGTTACTCAGCGCATCCAGTTTGTCTTTTAATAATTTTGTTTGCGGGCCCGCCTGCCAAGCATGAGGCGCAATTTCTGCCGCTTGTTCAGAATAACCTGGAACACTATCAAACAATAAATCTATGCCTGGGGACAACACCAGTCGATCATAAGCAATGGAACTTCCATCCTCCAGCTTAACCATTTTTGCAGAACGATCAATTTCTGTGGCATACGCTTGGACAATGTTTATGTCGTAGTCATTGGCCAGGGTGTCGTAGCGATGCGTTATGGAATCGTATTCTCTAACACCACCGAGATAAAGATTTGAAAAAAAACAGGTGGTGTAGGTTTCAGAATTTTCGATCAGGGTAATGTCTACCGCGCCTTTGCTGTTCATCGCTAAATAACGAGCGGCAGTCGCCCCGCCCGCACCTCCCCCCACCACAACCACTTTGGGTTTTGCTTGCCCCATCGCTTTGATGGGCATCGTCAGTGCTGCAGCACTTAAGCCTAAGACTCCAGCAAACTGCCTTCTTGTTAAACCGCTCATCGTCCGATTCCTTTTTGTGCTTATCTATTGACGACTGAAATATAAAGCGAGAGCCCCTATTTCCTCATCACCCATCGAGCTCGCCACCGATATCATCGTCTCGTTAGATCGGATTTTCTCAATTGTACTGCCTGTGCACAAGGTGTGAGCACGGGTGGTTCGGTAGCGCTGATCGTTGTGCTCAGTTGATGCTTCTGCTGGCTCATTGCCGAGAGCGGCAGTGTCTAAAACGAACGAACATCACTTAGACGGATACACGAACAATAGTTGCACCGCACAGGTTAGTTCACCTCATCCAATATCGTCGTAAATCACGCCCATGACGACCTCAGATGACTGATTCGCTGTGGTGACATACGCCCTACTTGTGATTTGGTTTATCAAATACGCCGCACTATGCCCGACTACTGTCTTGGACAGCCGGAAATGAATGAGCAGCTCAAAGCCAACAATGCCTGGTCAGGATTCAGCACCCACCATCTCGTTTATCTCTAACAGATTCATCGACGGGTCATAACAGTACAGATGACGCATGCCAGGTATGGCAAAGGTACCGGTCAGAGAATATGGGATACCAGCAGCTTCCAGCCGTTGAACAACAGCATCTAGATCGGTCACCTGCAAAGCCACATGGCCCCCTATCGAGGGGTTGTGATCAAGTTGATTTTTTCTAGCAAATTCTGGATCGGGCCGTATGAGATGTAACCCCGCGTTCTCACCTTGGCTCATTGTGGTCGCTGGAAAAACCGTCAGCTTACGCGTGTCGGAGCTGATATGACCCACTTGTTCCGCGGGTGGAAACACCCAGCTGCCTTCTGACATACCAATGATTTCAGAATAAAACCTGGCCGATGCTCTCACATCGTTGGCGGGAAGGTTAACGTGATGAATAGTGACCATGATATTTTAGGCTCAAGATAGTTTGCGCGATCTCACCCAGAGCTTAGGCCAAATCCGATGACAACGACTCCCTATCAACCTATTGATTGCCAGCTGTACGATTATCTCGAAATCGCCTGTATGGATGCTTACGACATCCAGGTAACGTTGCGCGAGGGACAAACGGTGCGTGGCAAAGCATCCACCACAGAAACTCGTAAGGACGGTGAGTATTTAATCATCAATACAGCGTCTGGTACTGAATCTGTGCGCTTAGATCAACTAATGACATTGGATGTGGAATCTGAGGCTAGACGTTTCGATTCTGTTTCCTTCCTTGATAAGGGACAAATCGATCAGTAACAATTCCATTCCGGGTACAGCAAAAACGACCCGAATGTCAGGGCCTTTAACCTTTAAGAACATCGACTCACTATTTTTTCAACGAGCAGTTTTGCGGCCTTGAATTCATCATCTCGCGCTTTAAGCGATTCAGACATTCGAAACAAGGCTTTCCACAGTGCCCAGGCACGCGCCCTATTCCAAGTGGCATCGTCGAAACAAAGTGATGATTGAAAAATATCGCACTCGTGTTCGTCAAAATAGGTCCAAGCCATGACTAAATCGCAGGCTGGATCGCCCACGGCACAACACCCAAAATCAATAACGGCAGAAAGTTGCCCATCAATTGCTAACAGGTTTGACGGTTCCAAATCGCCATGCACCCACACAGGTTTGGATGTCCACGAGCTCTGTAACGAAGCATTCCAGATAGCGAGTGTTTTCTCAGTACATACTTCATCAGACAGGAGCCGAATGTAGGCTCTTGTGTCCTGGTCATACGTGAATAGGCTGCCACCACGAAAAAAATTGTGTAAGCCAGGCTGTGGCCCATCGGTGGAATCCACCTGATGAAGTTCTCCTAAGAATCGACTGAGTGATTGCGCCAACTTTACCGGCTCAACAATCGAACTTGATTCGACATCAGTACCTTCACGCCACTCATAGATTGACCACACCCAAGGGTAGCCATGCCCAGGTTCACCCTGTTCGACGACGTGCGGGATTGGGGTTGATAGATGATTGGCTAGATACGGCAGCCATCGTTGCTCTTTTTGTACTTGCGGTGCATAGGATTCTGCGCTGGGCATTCTCACTAAAAGTTGTTCACCCAGCCTGAATGTTCGATTATCCCATCCACTGCGCGCAACGGCTTCAATGTCCAACTTGGACCACTGTGGGAATTGTTCATCGATCAATTGACGAACAAGTGCTGGTTGAATATCCATTCATGTGCATTTGTGCGGGTGCAGAGACAGTATACGGATTCCTTACCGATACTTTTCTATGTGTTTTACGATGTCCTGCGTTGAAAGCTGAGCTTCTGGAAAATCTCCCCAAGTTGGCCATACGTGCCAAAGCCCTTGCGCCTCTATCAGCTTGACGACGCCAATTGATTTTTTGATTTTAGCGGCGAGCCGAATGGAGTCATCGTGAATGCAAGTTTTCTTTAAAACAATGTGCTCTGAGGTTTCAACTAAGCGAGCGCTTTCTTCCCAAGCAAGTCGTTTGTCTTCGATCGGTGTGTTATCCAAAGAATCGCGAACAAGGGAAGATTTTATTTTTTTTGCTTGTTCGCTTAATTCACTCAAGGTAATTTTATAAGTCCGGTTAGTTCAATGCCTCCAATAGCGACTAGACGTTCGTGAGCATTAAATAGAATGTATCTCAAATTTAATACAGCCGGTTCTATTGATCAAGCTGAATATGAAGAAACTTAACTGAATATCCGTCCCAGTCGATTGGGCCAAAATTACAATCGGGTCGCTCCCCGATGGTCCAAGTCAAGGTATTTTCACCCGGTAGTACATGGTCCCTATTTAATGCAATTCGAAAGCTTTTCCAATCGCTGCTATAGCAGTTATCCTTGTCGTACTCGTAGGGGTTTACGACTTGATTGGGTTGCCCATTCACACTGAGCAGTACTTGACCTCGCTTAGGGTTGTGTAGTTGCCCGAACAGCACGGGGTTATTACTGATTTCCTCGGGCAGTTGTACGGTGGTTGTTTGCGATTCACCGATTTGTCGATTTCCGTTCGCTTGTAAATAAATTAAATCATTGGCTGGGTAAGACTCATAGCGTGAACCGATGGGTCCGTTAAAACGAATATTATCCCAGTGAAATGTGTAGGTATCGAAATTGCCGTCTTTTTGTGGTGTGTAGGCGTGAGTTTTAAAAACGACTAAACCTTTGGTAAATGGAAGCCCGCCAGGCACCGGAACCTTAAACCAATCGAATGTCCCTTGAGCTGTTTTTATACCCCATGAAATAGTGTCATCGTCAATGCGTATTTTCATGGTACGACGAATTCTTCGATCCACTAAGGCAGGGTCACTGGGATGTAAGTCGCCCCAATAGGCCCAATCCCATTGGCCAAATTGCCTTTTTTCGACAATCAGCCCATCGGATTGCGCATCACGTCCGCCCACATTGACTTGCCTGACTAACTCTCGAAATTGCAAAACGATACGATCCTCAGGATAATTTTCATCGATGGCGGCCCAGGCGGGGCCAGCTGCAACTTTTAATTGATCTCTTGGCACGATCATAATTTCCCACCAATGGCGCTGACGATGCCCTTCGTTTACGTTGACATCGAACATCAGCTCTCCACCATCAGAGAAATCAAATTCCTGCTTTGGCCAAAAGGCTGAAATCGAATAAGGTGAAACATCCCCCATTGATGACATCATGTGGTTTTTACAAATGAAAAAACTGGAATCTGGGGTGAATCCGTTATCCGCTTGTGAGGTGTACACATCGTGCTGGGGTATCGCACTGGCGGCGGGATTCGGTCCAGCGCAGTTCAGGGCATGATCAGCCGCATAGGGCTGAAAATTCTTTGTGAAGTGTTCTTTTGGGTGTGTGCGATGGGTAACCACATAGTCCATGGTTTGAGGTAGCAGCGTTTGCGACGGTGCTGATGGGTCTCCGTCGAACCCTTCTGAAAACGCCCAAGGAGCTGCATGAGCCACAGTGGCAGCATTCAAACCTACGAGAGCAAAAAATATCATAACGCTTTTCATATGTTCGTAAAGAGCGCTCGGATTTGAAGGGATACGTTTTGTGTAGAGCGCTGTGGTCGGTTTATTACCTATAACCAAATCGCGAGTGGTCCAGTTCATGGTATTGCTCCCAAAAGATGCTTGTGTGGTATCACTTCATGACAGTTCATGAATGCATGGGTCAAACTATGCTCGACTGTGGTTAAAGTTAACAGATCGTTTACGGGGCGAAATGGGGTTGATTGCGTAGTTCGTTACTCGCTAGTAATGTCCATTCCAGTAACTTTACTTGACGTTCATGCAACTGCATTGCAAGTAAGTATCTGATCCCAGTGATGTATTTAAAGTGACGGTGAGAACAGAACGTTTTGCGTCAATTCCAATTTGTAAGTCAATTGCAATGTTTATTAATTTTCAAACGATATAGTTAGTGGTCTGCAAAACACGACGTTAGGCATTTCTTTTGAACTCATTCGACCCTGAATTGGCCAAGCTGGCTGGTTTTGAAATAAATGCTGAATCCATCGTGGGTGGACAATCTGTTGTATACCGAGCTCACTGCGCTAGCACGTCGAATGCTGTGGCATTAAAGGTCTATCACGATAAGGAAAATACGCATCAAGTTCTAAAAGAGGCCGCTGCCCTAGCCACCCTGAACCACCCTAATTTGGCGAAATTTGTCTCTGTTGGGTATTTCAACGACCAGGCCTACGTAGCCACTGAGTGGGTAGAGGGTGAGCGCCTTGGCGACGTGATGCGCACACAGGGGCCGCTAACCGTCGATCGAGCGATAGGCATAGCGCGGGCCATGGCGGATGGCTTAAGTGCCGCCCATGAACTCAACATTATTCATGGGGATATTTCTCCAGCCAACGTTTTGATAAGGCCAGACGGTTCACCTGTAATTATAGACTTTGGCTTAGGCCAAACATATAAGTTGACAGGCGCTACTGCGAAAACCGATACCCTTGGAACGCTTCGGTATGTCGCTCCTGAAATCATCAAAGGTGAAGGTCCGAGCTTCGCCACGGATCAATACGCCTTAGGCGTTCTGATTTACGAAATGCTCACCGGCACTTGGCCATTCGATTCGCAATGCGATGACCTTATCTTACAAGCTGCGAGTGCCTTACATCATCATCTTTATTCCAGCGTAGACCCCTTGATTGAAGCCCGTCCAGAGATCAGTGCGCAGCTTGATTCGACGGTTAACAAGGCCATTCACAAGCGACCAGAATGCCGATACGACAGCTTAGCTGCCTTGGAATTGGCTTTACAAGAATCCCCATACTTGGGCAAAAATGCTCGATTAGATCGAACACAGCTCATTCATTTATTACCCGCTGATGGGGTTCCCTATTCTCAAACACACAGGCGTTACTTCCAAAAAACGACTGCGCTACTTGGGGTTTTTATAGGGTGCATTGTTTGCACAACGCTTTTCGTTGGGGTGGCTAATACGCAAAGTTCTGTGATTGTTGGCCCTTCGGTTGGTGCATTACAAATGTCGGCTGCTAGCTCTTTTAAGCGGCATTTGCATACGATCAATAATCAAGATAGCGCGCGACATCAACGCGCAGTTTCGGCAGGATGTGAAAACCTGATGCCAAACCCAGCGTTTAATTCACCTGTAAAAAACAACTTTTATCAAGATCCAACTTATCCGGATGTCGTCGAGATCGTTCATATGCCGGCAACGCAAACGTCACCACTCATCCGAGTCGGTGAGAAGAATCGATACGGTCTTTACGGACAAATAGTACCTATCGATGCCGCTTTGCATTACACATTTACGGTGCACACTTACCCGAGTTCTGGGCTAGAGCACGCGGAATTGATTGTCTCTTGGCTAGACAAAGACTGGCAGCTGATGAACGATGCGCATCTGAGAATGCGAATTGAACAACACACAGGTCAAGCCGTGTTTGATTCAATCCAAGTGCCACAAAACGCGCACTTTGCGGTTCCGTCGGTTTATAAAAACGCATCCGAAGGAACGTTGTTGGTGGACAATCTTGTGTTCACTCAAGCCGGTGGTGACTGCACGTGAGAACGTCGACCAATCCAATCCCATTCATAAACACTAAGGACAGTCGATGACTCTAGCACTGGTTGACAATGTCTGTGCCACTCTGCAACTGGCAGCAAACGACACCGCTGTGAGCCCCGAGCGTTGGCCGATTAATAAACCACTTATTATCGGACGTGAAAACGCGGACATCCAATTCAATATTCACACCCTCTCTCGGCAACATGCTGAAATTAAACCAGTATCTTCAAACTATCTTATTCGAGATTTAAATAGTCGTAACGGGACGGCAGTTAATGGTCATTTCCTCACAGAAGACCCGGTCGCACTGAAAAGTGGTGATTCCATTTTGCTAGCGGGGAAAGTAGAATTCAGTTTTCTCATCCCACTAGCCACCCCTTCGGTTCCTAGGTTAGGTGCCACTAAAGGTCTTTGGATTGATCCGATAAGCGAGGCGGTGTGGATTAATGCACATCGCATCGATCCCCCATTATCAAGAAAACAATTCACCCTGCTTACACTCATCGCCGCAGCGGACGGCAAGCCGGTGAGCCGCGAAGAAATAGCATTGGCTATCTGGCCCAATGCCAGTCCCGGGCACATCAGTCACGACGCCATAGATTCTTTAATCAAAAGACTGCGTAAGAAACTTAAACCCTTAGAAGGCAAGAAACTCATTTTGGAAATGGTACGAGGGCGAGGCATTCGATTGATTAAGTAACTGCCGATCTAGTGGGGTTCTATGCGATAGCCCGCCCGTGGAAAATGCACACAAACCTTGACGCACGATTCATCTTCCCGTTCTATCGTGACGGTCTCTGCATCAGCAAATCGCACAGTGCCGGTAACAGACTGTTCACCTCCATCCACATCTGGTGTAATCGATATGACATCCGCTACGCGAAGCCCTTGCGGGTCGTTAGCGGCCACGCCGGTAGCACTCATAGACTCGTTGTTCCGTGCCGTTCTTATGGCTTCCTCAGGGCTTAACTCAGATGAGGTTCCGTGCCCTATGGACGCAACTCGCTTCTGCCAATGTTTAAGATGTTTAAATTCTGAAAGAAAGTTTGGCCCAGCGCTCCAGCGACCATCAATAAACCAAACAACATGATAAATTTGCGCATCGATGAGTGTGGGTTCTGTACCCAGTAGATAAGGGCGATCGTCGGCTAATTGCGTGTCAAGCCAGGACATCGGTGCACGCATTTGTGCCGCTAGATGTGGCAATTGCACGTTGGCTTGCTTTAAGCCTTCGGCCCAATTCTTACCAAAGTAAAGTCTACCCCTATCCAATGCAAAATCCGCTGGAAGATTCTCTCCAGCGGATCCCAACACAATTTTTACCGCCAAATCAAACAAGGCTCCGTCAGTCCAACGACTTAAACCCCATAACAAACCGGCATCACCGACAGGCAAAACAGACGGCGAGGGAAAGCGGCGTTCCAATTCGCGAATAATGCATTGGCTGTCGCAATAAATGTCGGCACCGATTTGCATTACTGGTGTGCGCCGATAACCACCGGTTAACGCCGTTAACATCGGCTTGGGTGCAAGCCGTGGAATTTCAACAGAACGCCAAGCTAAGTTCTTCATTCCGAACACCACCCGTACTTTCTCAGCTACAGGTGATTGCGGGTAATTGTGGAATAAAATATCAGTGGATGAATTCGCCATAGCCAGTTTTGTTTTCTAATGGATCGAGTGCACTTCCATTGTGCACTAGCTCGCAAAGAAAATAGAAGCCACTGGGAGATTCTTGTAAAGAAAACGAGCCTGTTAAGCTGAAATTAATCCCATGCTGGCCAAGGTGAGTATCACCTGATGTGCACAGTCATCCACCGACATGGACTCGGTCTGCAACACCAATTCAGCCGATTCTGGCACATCATACGGATCACTGATGCCAGTGAATTCTTTGATTTTTCCTTCCCGTGCCAGCTTATACAATCCCTTTCGGTCACGCCGTTCGCATTCTTCAAGCGACGTTGCCACATGCACCTCGATAAAAGCACCATAGGTTTCGATGTCTTGCCTGACAGCTTTACGTGTGGTGGCATAGGGTGCAATAGGGGCACAAATTGCGATGCCGCGATTTTTAGTAATTTCAGAGGCCACATAGCCGATGCGCCGGATGTTCAAGTCGCGATGTTCTTTACTAAAACCCAGCTCAGATGAGAGGTTCTTTCGCACAATGTCACCATCCAATAATGTCACTGGCCGACCACCCATTTCCATTAGCTTAACCATTAATGCGTTGGCAATCGTAGACTTTCCTGAACCAGAAAAGCCTGTAAAAAACACCGTGAACCCTTGCTCATCGCGTGGTGGTCGAGATCGTCGCAGTTCTTCTACAACCGCTGGAAAACTAAACCATTCAGGTATTTCCAGCCCTTCAACTAAGCGGCGTCGAAGTTCGGTGCCCGAAATATTTAACACCGTCGCTTCCTTCTCTACTTCATCGGCAGGTTCGTATTGCGCCCGTTCCTGCACATACACCATGTGCTTGAAATCCACCATCTCAACACCGATTTCTTCTCGGTGTTCGCGGAAAAGTTCTTGCGCATCATAAGGCCCATAGAAATCTTCACCTTCAGAATTTTTTCCTGGTCCAGCGTGATCTCGTCCAACGATTAAATGTGTGCAACCATGGTTGCGTCTGACAATGCCATGCCAAACCGCTTCTCTGGGGCCAGCCATACGCATCGCAAGATTTAATAATGACAATGACGTCGTAGACTGTGGGTATTGATCCAGCACGGCTTCGTAGCATCGTACTCGAGTGAAATGATCAATATCACCTGGCTTTGTCAAACCGACGACCGGGTGAATAAGTAAATTGGCTTTTACGTCTCTGGCGGCTCGAAAGGTGAGTTCTTGGTGAGCCCGGTGTAACGGATTACGTGTTTGGAACGCAACAACACGGCGCCACCCCAGTTTTCTAAACTGGCTGCGAAGTTCATTCGGTGAATCGCGTCGAATACGAAAATCATAGTGTTGTGGCCGTTCAAGGCCCGTGATGCGCCCGCCTACATAAACATTACCCGCTGTTTCGTGCAAGTAGGCAACGGATGGATGGGCAGAATCATCGGCACCAAACACGCATTCAGCCTCTTTCGATTTATCCGGGGTCCAAATGTCACTGATTTCAAGCGTTGCTAAAATAACGCCTTCCAAGTCTCGCAGCGCTATCGATTGACCTTCCTTTATCTCATTGGAGAACTTTTCATTCACATCCAAAGTGATGGGAATGGGCCACAAGGTGCCATCGGCTAAGCGCATATTATCGCGCACCGACTCGTAATCCGCTTGTGTCAGAAAACCTGAAAGCGGGTAAAACCCCCCGTTCATTAGCAATTCAAGATCGCAAATTTGGCGTGCGGTGAGGTCCCAAGATAGGAGATCTCCAGCATCACGCTTAAGCGCTTCGACGCGATCAAAGGGCGCATATAGCTCGGGAACAGGGGCGAGGTTGGCATCAGACATAAAGAGTACAAGCACAAGGTTTGAATAAATGAGTCTAATTGTTACGGCAAAAAACGTTCCCGGTAGCGCTAGAACGGGGATATGGCTGCAGCTGCCCGCGCTAAAAATGGAACGATATCGCCTCGGAAAAGCCTAAACTCAAGCACTAATTTGGTATACCCTCTTCAGGTGCTGTTTATATATTCGACGTAGCATTGCAACCGAAATTTTAATTTAACCCACCCTATTTTTAGCCTCTTCAGACAATACGATTCACTATGTCTCACGTATTTCCTAGGCACTGCAAAACCCAATACCCCACCGCCGTTGCTGGTGATGGTTGTTTCCTCATCGATAGCCAGGGCAAGCGCTATTTCGATGGTTCAGGCGGTGCGGCTGTGTCCTGTTTAGGGCACTCCAACGAGCGAGTGCGTAAAGCCATCACCGATCAAGTCGGACAGCTGGCGTTCGCCCACACCGGGTTTTTCACGTCCGAGCCCACAGAACAATTGGCGACATTGCTCATTGAACAAGCGCCAGGGAAGCTGGATCGTGTTTACTTTGTGTCCGGTGGCTCTGAAGCGGTAGAAAGTGCGCTTAAACTTGCGCGACAGTATTTTGTAGAGCGCGGTGAGCCTCAGCGAAAAAAACTGATTGCTCGACGGCAAAGTTATCATGGCAATACGTTGGGCGCGTTGGCCGTTGGCGGGAACGAATGGCGGCGAGAACAATTTGCACCACTTTTAGTTGAGGTGAGTCATATTGCGCCATGTTATGAATACGCGGAACGTCATTCGAATGAATCACTGGCAGATTACGGACAACGCACAGCGCAAGAATTAGAAGATGAAATTCTTCGATTAGGCCCCGACTCGGTGATGGCTTTTCTAGCGGAACCGGTTGTGGGAGCCACCTTGGGTGCCGTCACCGCGGTGGGTGGGTATTTCCAGCGTGTGCGAGAAATTTGCGACACCTACGGGGTGCTACTGATTCTGGATGAAGTTATGTGCGGTATGGGCCGAACGGGACATCTTTTCGCCCACGAGGTGGAGAACATTGAAGCCGACATCGTTTGCATTGCTAAAGGACTAGGCGCGGGTTACCAGCCCATCGGTGCAATGATGTGCACAGCTCAACTATACGACACCATCCATGCAGGTTCAGGCTTCTTCCAACACGGCCACACTTATTTAGGTCATTCAGTCGCCACCGCCGCAGCGTGTGCCGTACTCTCCGAAATTTTAGATCACGACCTTGTGCAACAAGTTCGAGATCGATCCGTCGTTTTGGAAAATCAACTTAACGAATATTTTGGGCAGCACCCGAATGTGGGTGACATTCGCGGGCGCGGGTTTTTCTGGGGGTTAGAGTTTGTCGCCGATCGTGAATCGAAAACACCATTTGATTCATCGTTAAATTTAGCAGCAAAACTGAAGCAAGCCGCATTTGCTGAAGGCTTAGTGTGTTACCCCATGCCGGGAACGCGTGACGGTAAAAATGGAGACCATATTTTGCTGGCCCCGCCGTTTATAGCATCAGAAAGTGAACTCGATGAAGCCATCCAATGTTTAGCAAAAGCCGTGGATAAAACTCTAGCGTAATTTTTACTGCGCGAAAATAGAAAAACTTAACCAGACCAGATCGCCAATGCGAGTGCTCCTGACAAAGGCTTACTCGTCGTCAGGATGTGCTTCAAACTCGCGACGCTTATTTGCCATGTATTCTTCCAACGCGCCCGGCTTCTCCATCAACGTTTTCATCTCCTCCATGATGGCTAAGTGCGCAGCATCTTGCTTTTGAAACATCTCCATACCGTGCGCTTTACTGAGTTCCGCCATTTCTTCAAATGTTTCAGCACTGAATGTCTCATCACAAGCGCCGCCCATCTGTTTGCAGGTCATGGTTTTCATAACGGTATTTTCCTAATGTGGTTTGTGCGCAATAGTCGTTTGCGCTTGAATCAGTCAATTAATTTTTCACGTAAATTGAATTTGATCTCTTTTCTGAGTCCATAAAACGTTTTCACCCGCCAATACACTTCTGGCCACACTGTGGCCAGAAAAAACGGCTGCCTGAATTATGCCAGGAGTTAAACAGTCACCTGCTTTCCTAACCACCAAATCCGGGTTAATGGTATGAATTTCGGCCTCTAAAGCGTCAACGGGCACTCTTGCTCCGACAAAAACCAAGTCGGTCAGCGGCACTTCGACGTTCTCTCCCGTAAGGACGTTAACAAAGGTTGCATTGTTTTGCAGCTGGGTATTCGGCAGTAACTTGACCTTTAATTGGTTGAGCTTGGCAATGATGGCAGCTTGCTCCAACGTGTTATCTGTCCAGGTGGCGATACTGGGCAAGGGCGTGACGTATGAAACCGAATGACCATCTAAGGCAAGTTTTTCAGCGATTGAACTACCCATATAAAAGTGATCGTCATCTTAGACAACCACCTGACTTGCTTCAGCAAGAGTGACCTCATCCAAAATATCGTCACAGGTATGCACATTAATCGCACCGAAGTTTACTGGCTCAGAATTACAGGAGCCCACCCCGTCACCACGCCATTTTGCGCCCGTGGCTAACACGATACTATCGCACTCAAAATCAGAAATATCAGCGGCGCTCATGACGCTGTTTAAGTAAAGCTCTGCGTTTGCGTGTTGGTTGATGAGTTGAAGCCGATAATCTCGCACCCTTGCCCAGCTAGACAAACCAGGCAATCGGCTTTCTTTACTCACGCGACCACCGGGTTCAGAAGCTGCGTCTGCAATGGTGACTTGTTGCCCCGCTTTGAGCAGTGCGTGCGCACACTCCAATCCAGCGGGGCCTGCACCTATGATTATGTGGTGCTTAAGATGCGACTGGGTTTGATGCAATGTCGCAGGTGCTTCAGGATGCCAATCGCGACGCCATTCTTCCGAAATCGTGGGGTTTTGTGTGCAACGGATTGGTAAACCATAGCTGTCCATGCTGACGCAAATGTTGCAACCGATACACTCGCGAATGGTTTCGATCTCACCGGATCGAATTTTGTTCGGCATAAACGGATCAGCAATTGACGGACGGGCCGCACCAATTAAGTCGAGTCTGCCTTTTTTTACAAGCGATACCATAGCGTCAGCAGAGGTAAAACGTCCGACGCCCACCACCGGTTTACTTGTCACTGTTTTTACAAAATCGGTGTAGGGCAGTTGGAATCCTTCGTCCGCGAATCGAGCTGTAGCGCTGTCTTTTGCCCACCCGGATAGATTGACATCCCATAAATCCGGCAGCTCAGCGAGTGCTTCCACGACATCTCGACCTTCCCCATCACTGGTTAGACCCTGCGCCCTACCCGGTTCTGCCACACTAAAACGCAAGGCCACCGCACGTTTTCCATCGGCGACCTCCAAGGTATCTTCGATGACTTCTCTCAATAAACGAATCCGATTTGAAAACGATCCACCGTATTGATCGTTACGTTTATTCGTGTTAATCGATAAAAAATGGCTCAGTAAAGAGATGTCGTGAGCTGCGTAAACGTACAGTATGTCGTATCCGGCTTGCACGGCGCGTCGAGCCGCAGCCTTGTGCGATTCACGAAACGCGTGAATGTCTGCAAGTGACATCGCTTTCGCTTGCACGGGCACTTCAGGGCGTAATACCGGATAAGCGCTTGGGCCTAAGACCGGTAACCCGGAGGTCATGTTTCTGGCCCGCATTCCACCGTGTCCTAACTCGATGGCCGCCAGACTTCCATGACGCTTTATCGCATCCACTTGGGCTGCGTGTCTTGGGATATCGCTATCGTCCCAGATCCGTTCCATCGGATGGTTTGCCATATCCGTATCAGCGCTAATTTCCGAAATCTGAACCGCTACAGTACCCCAACCGCCTTCCGCTTTCATGGTGCGTAAGGCCATGGCACCGTTGGGCTGATTCCAACCGTGGCCGGTGGCGTGTGGAACCGCGTAGAAACGATTCGGAGCCGTTACTGGCCCAATTTTTACGGGCTCAAACAGTATTTCGTAGGGAGAACTCATTCGGACACCTGATTTGTAACTACGCCATCTTGCACCCATTCGTCAAACAGTTCTAATACACGATCAGAAAATGCTTGATCATTAATGTGTGCATCAATCTCGACAAGCTCTGTTGGGGCTTTAAATACGCGACGCGCTTCGTCAATAAAGGCGTTCAGCCCCGCAGGGTCGTGAGCCGCTTCTCCCTCTCGATCCCATTCTTCCAAACCCTGTAAAGGTAACAGAACTTGCACCGGAGCGGATGCGTTTGAAAGACGATCCGCCATGGCGCGCGCGGTTTCACGTCTTTCTTCTTCATTAAGCGCCGAACTTTTGATCAATCGATTGTGTGCGTGGAATGGGCGATCAGCGTAGCGTTCAGGGATGTCCTGCCAACCGGCGAAATCAATTAAATCTAAACACCCTGGAGCAATCAGCTGCGGTATGCCTGCACGACCGGCATTCAACAACCGATCTTCTCCACCATTAACAACCGATCCTGCTAATAGATTACCCAGCTCCGGTAAGGCAAAGTCCATAACGCACACAAACCCACCCTGCGAGGCAATTTTTTCAAACGCCATTCCACCCATGCCTGTGGCATGAAAAATGGCCACTTCAAAGCCTCTTTCTTCCAGCGCAGGCTTTAAATTTTTCATATACGACAGACAGGAACTGCCTAAAGAAGTCATACCGATGACAGGGCGTGTGGTTGAGGGTAGCTCGACAGAGCGAGCCGCCCCTAACACCGCCCCGGCGGCTTGGCTAAGTGAGGCTTTACAAATGGAGCTTAAACCGTACAGGCCCCCTGCCCAAAGAATCATTTGAATGTCAGGAGATAGTCGATCCGGCGGAATGAGCGCTGAAAACGACACCGTAGAGACGACGTATTTTGGTACACCAAGTGGTAACGCCTGACACACATCGAGCGCCAAATCCGTACCCATGGTGCCACCCAGTATCAGCACGCCGTGTATATCACCACTTCGGTGCAGCTCTGCAGTCAGTTGCGATGCGCCTTTTGCCATGATCTGCATGGCCATATTCTCATCACCAGAATCTATCGCTGCTTTAATGCTACTTTGGGCCGCTTCTGCGACTTGGTGCTTGGACACATCACAGGCAACTGCTGCCTCTCCTAGCACACTGACATCCATCGTTTTCACTTGCCCGTCTTGGCGTTGAATACACTGCGCTATGTACTCAAGTTCAGCCTGTTTTGTGTCGTAGGTACCGACTATTAAGATAGTTGGATTATTCATGTCGATTTCCCTGTGAAGAACAAGTTCAAGGCCTGTCAAAGTTCGAATTAGGAGCTGCGTTTATTCTAAAGCAGTATGGGTGTGTATTGATGAGACGTTTTTAGATGTCGCTATTGGCCCTTTCTACCGTTTGCATCAGCCTAATCGCTCGTAATTGTTAATTGCCAACTCGGCCTCTGTGATGTATCTGGCGTTCCGCTCAGGACCCGAGGGTTCCTCGAAACGAGAGATATTCCAACCCACATAAGTGCAAGCGCGCAACGCTTCAAACAACAGCAAATCCGTTTCGTTGATGTCTCGATGCTCGCTGTAGCCATTGATGGCAGCCTCAGCCAGTGAATTATCCGGTTTGATCACTCGACTGCGACGGGTGATCGTGGCCAAGTCAAACAAGCGATAGCCAAAGCCACCGTCATCGAAATCAATCAATTGCAATATCTCGTTGTGTAGCAGCACGTTGTCAGGGATTAAGTCGGCGTGAATTAAACCCACGTCAAGCGATTCCATGGATGAGAGCATCTCTTGCGCATGATCTCTGAACTCAGTCAATCGTTTAGCTTGCCCAACACGGAGCGTAGGGTTTTCCCAGAACCTATCCCAAGTGGGCTGCTCTCCAATCAAATTCCATGTGGGGCGATTAAACCCCGTAGGCAATGTCCAACTATCAGCAAGCGTGTGCATTTTCGACAGTGTTTGGCCGAGTTGGAAATACATGTCCGTTGTTAGAGATATTTGACTTAAGGGCGAGCCATCTAACCAGGACAGCACACTGACTACAGTACCGTTAAAACGTTTGTAATGACTTCCATCATGGGCTGGAATGGGTTGGGGCACGGGTAAACCGTTCTCCGACAACATACTCATCCACTGCAATTCCGATCGAATCTCTTCTAAGTTTCGGTATCCGGGTCGATGCACTCGAAGCGCTATCGAACCACTGGGCGTATCAACACGATAGACTTGGTTTTCACGAGCCGCGGCTAATGTGATGGCTGCATCATTAAGACACCAATGTTCACGGGCAGCGCTAATAATGAATTTAGACAAAAGCCATCCGCCTGAATCTATCAAACCTTATCACAGGGTACCGTGTTTCTTTTAATACATTAGCCAAGGGGATGTGCCAACCGATTACGCTTTTATGATTTCATTCGCGTGCTCGGAAAGCACCTCATCCAACGTATCAAATAATTGATTGGTGTTATCCAAGGAAAACGGCATTGGAGGGCGAATTTTAAGTGTGTTTTTATGTCGTCCCAATTTTGACAAGATAACGCCTTTTTCTCGCATGACATTAACCACACGATCTGTAAATTCTACTGCTGGCGTTTTGTCGCTCGCTGTATCATTAGGTCTATTGACAAACTCGGCACCAAACACTAAGCCCGAGCCTCGGACATCGCCAATAAATGGGAACTTCTTCTTTAAACTATTCAATCGAAGCTGTGCATAGTCGCCCACTGTTTTGGCGTGCTGTGTCAGTTGCTCCTCTTGCAATTCATCGAGAACCGCCAGTGCCGCAGCGCAACTGACCGGATTACCACCAAACGTATTGAAATAGCGGAATTTTTTACGGAACGTATTGATCGTATCTTCGCTAGTGACGGTAGCACCGACTGGGTGTCCGTTGGCCATAGGTTTTCCCAACACCATGATGTCCGGAATCACGCCCTGCTTTTGGTGCGCCCAAAAATGCGAACCTACACGACCGAACCCTGATTGCACCTCATCGCAAATTAATAGTCCTCCCGATTTTCGAACCACGTCAGCTGCAGGTTTCAACCATCCCTCAGTTTGAGCCGGAAAGCCTTCATTTAGAAAAAGTGGGCAGATCAACAGCGCAGCAAATCCATGTTCACTTTTGTTGAGTTCATCAATGCGTTCGGCAACGTGATCTGCAAATGCTTCACCGGAAACATCCTCAATTCGAAAGCTATCCGGTGCCGGCACGTACCGGAAGAAATGTTCTAATCCAAACCCCACCTCGGGTATATTGCTTCGACTTAAGTGACTCACCAATGCCGTGTTGCCATGGTACGTGGCATCCGTTGCAATAATGCCTCGATGACCTGTCACCGCTTCAGCCATGCGTAAGGCGATGTCGTTCGCTTCTGAACCGGTACACGTTAGGATGGCTGAGGTAAGACTTGCGTCCATGGTGGCGGTCAATCGTTCGATATAATTTAAAATACCTTCATGCAAATAACGCGTGTGCGTGTTTAAGGTACTGGCCTGTTGGTGTATCGCCTCAACCACCCTCGGGTTGCAATGACCCACATGGGCTACGTTGTTATAACAATCAAGATATTGTCGACCTTGCGCATCCCAAAGCCAAACCCCATCCCCGCGGACTAGGTGCAATGGGTCATCGTAGAAGGTGGACACGTGTCGGCCCAGCAGGCGGTTACGCCGTTCAATGAGTTGTGCATTCGAATCCGACATTAAGATACTCTAAACCCGCCCCTACGTGATGTAAGCATTGCGGCACTCCTCGTCTGTTTCAAAAAGTCGACGCGAACACATTTTTGTTGAAAACGAACCATTTAGGTGCAAATTCACCCATCCAATTTGCCTTGCTGACGTTTAATTGAATGGAAAAATGAGAATTGCGCGTGGCAAAGTCAGATGATTCGCCAACGCTTGGTCAGCAGACTTGCATTAAACCCAAAAATCAACGGCTTATGAGATCACATTATAGTTCAGATCGAATGCGCTAAGCCGATACCTAAAAAGAATCAAAAGAAACCGAAAGGAGCCGGTTTATCTCCAATTGAGTTGTACTTTAGGGCCACTACGGCGCACTGCGCTGAGAAAGATATGTATGGGTTATGACTCTTTAAACAGAAGCGAGAGCATTCGCCACAACCAGAACGCTTTGCTGTACTCGGGTGTAAAGTTCTCAGCCATCGGTTCGTTTCTAGCATCTGTGGTCCTGGCTAGAACGTTTCAACCGATCGTTGAAAATGGTACGAGCCAACTATGGATGACCATTGTCACCCTGGTTTACCTGGCGAGGGTGTTTGACAGTGTTCAATTTTCGAAAGACCCCCTAGCAGAATCAAGAACTCTTTACTGGAGTAAACGCTTCAATCGATTGGCTTTGCTTGCAGCAATGGCTTGGGGTAGCGCCATTTGGTTGATGTTCCCAACGGACAATCCCGCGTATCAAGTACTTCTTGTGCTAACCATCGGTGCCGTCGCGGGCGGTGCATTAGCCTCGTTACCCTACGACAACAGACTGAGCTTGATATTTCAAGTCATCTTATTTGTCTCCGTTGAAGCAAAGCTTCTTACAGTGGGCACGCCATTCTCTATCGAGGTGGCTTTGTACAGTGCGTTTGTATTTGGATTCTTGATGATTTGTGGTGCGAAAGTGGGTGCTAACTACATCGAATTACTCCGGCTTAAACAAGATTCTCAAACCAACAATATTGCGCTTATTAAAACGACGGAACAAATGGCACAGATGGGCCACTGGCAGTGGGAGAAGAACAATAAAAACGTTGAATTATCAGAAAATTTATCGAAGTTGCTGGGCTTTGATAAGCGAATTGTTTCTGTTGTCCAGTGTCTGAATCAAGTTCATCCTGACGATCGGTATTCGTTTCGTGCAGCTCTAATCAACACAATTAAAGATTCTGCTACCGATGAGGAAGAAACCGCCCTGGAATATCGACTAAGCGGTAACGATGGTTCGCCTTCTCGATACATGCGGCAACTGATCAAGCGAAAAACCGACACCGATGGTGCACAAAGTTTTTTCGGCTCAGTACAGGATATATCGGATATCAAAAAAGCCGAAGAAAAGATGTACCGCATGGCTTACTACGACAGCTTGACCGAACTGGCCAATCGCGGGCATTTTCACGAACATTTAGAGAAATACACTCAGGTGGACCCGGGAGTCGCCCTGACCTATTCGGTTATCTATATCGATCTGGATAATTTTAAAAGCATCAATGACTCTTACGGGCATGAATGCGGTGATCGATACCTTGCTACATTCGCCAAACACTTGGTTAAGTCGATTAATCGAACACACTTTGTCTCTCGGCTGGGTGGGGATGAATTCTGCGTTCTGTTGCATGGGATTAGCGAACAATCTGAAATTGAACGGGTGGCATCGGCCTGTTTATCATTCACTGATCGGCCTATAGAAATTGGTAATCATCGTATTCATCCCAAACTCAGTTTGGGCATCGCCGTTTATCCCATGCATGGCTCCTCGCACGAACAGATCGTTAAGCGTGCAGATACTGCTATGTACCATGTGAAGCAACATGGAAAACAGAGTTTAGCCTTTTTCCAAGACTCTATGGAAGATGAAGCATTAGAAAGAGTTAGGCTGGAATCGGACTTACGAAAAGCGTTAGCAGAAAAAGAATTTGAACTCTGGTATCAACCCAAACTTGACACTCAAAACAACTCAATCGCGGGTGTAGAGGCTCTGATTCGTTGGCGCCACCCTGAGCGGGGGCTGATCCCACCCGATTTATTCATTACGACTGCTGAACGTGTCGGGGTGATTAAAGACATCGGTGAGTGGGTAGTGATAACCGCTTGCAAGCAACTGCGGGAATGGAACGAACAAGGCTACGAACTGACCATGGCCGTGAATGTTTCTAGTGAACACTTCGCATCGCCTAGCTTTACTAACTTTATAATGAAGTCAGTGGTAGAAAGTGGTATCTCTGCGTCTGATTTTGAAGTAGAAATAACAGAAAGTCAGAGCCGCGATACGAAGTCTCACATGGAAATCTGTAAAATACTTCGTAACGGTGGTATACGCGTCGCCATTGACGACTTTGGAACCGGTTACAGTTCCTTGTCCGTGCTGGGTGATCTTGAAGCGGATACTTTAAAGATCGACAAGTCGTTTATACAAAGAATTCCAGCGGACCAAAATTCCAAGTTAATCGTGTCAGCCATTACTGAGCTGGCGCTGAGCTTGGGTTATGAATGTGTGGCTGAAGGTGTAGAGACGAATGAGCAGCTACAATTTCTAAAAGAACATGGTTGCCCCTATGTGCAAGGCTATTTGTGCGCCAAACCAATGACAGCAGATAAGTTAGTCGCTTATCTTTTATCAATGACTCAAGTAAAACGTGCCGCATAAGAATTGACTGTATTGTAGGTAAAATCACGGATTATTGTTTTAGTCAATGACCCATAGTATCCATGCGTAGTTAGTCAGCGAGATAACACCTTTTCGCTACGCTATTTCATGCAACTATCCAACCCTATTATTTGTTTCATTTTATGTTCTTTGTAAACAATTTATTTCCTTTCAACGGTTGACCAGACGACGCTCTTCAGTGACTATACGAAAGATAAATTTTCACTAGTCATCGGTATAAGTTCGGAGTAATTCGCGCTTAGCCAGAGAAGAATTCGTGACCTATCATTTTTCGAAGCAGTATGTTCAATCCTTTATTGACAAAGAAGAATTCCGGCGTCAATCCAATAAAGTGCTTCACGGCCATCCCTCACCAGCCCACTGGAAGCCTTTGCAGGAGCCCATTGATTTTCTTTTAGATGAACGCTCAGGCTATGCCATGCGATCAGAATTTGAAGTCAATCTATACGTCGGCACGCCTTTCTGTATAAAAACCAAACCAGCTCGTTGTGGGTTTTGCCTCTTCCCCAGTGAGGACTATGAGGGCAACAAAGGTGTCGAACGTTACATCGCCTACTTAAAAAAAGAGTTCGAGATGTACAAACCGTTTTACGGTAGTGACACTTTAGCCAGCATCTATTTTGGTGGCGGCACACCAAACTTGTATCGTCCAGAGCACTACGGCCAAATCATGGAGTATGTTGACACCCTTTATGGTGGCGTACCCGCAGATATCGAAAAAACCTTAGAGGGCATTCCACAGTTATTTAACGAAGCCAAATTGCGCGCAATCAGTGAAGCCGGATTTAATCGCGTCAGCATGGGCGTGCAGCAGCTAAACGATAACTTAATTAAGTACAGCGGTCGCAAGCAAACCCGTAAGCAAGTATTCGATGCGGTGGATCTTTGCCACAAATACAATCTAGCCAATAGCATGGACTTAATTTATGGCTGGCCTGAACAAACGATGGATAACATGCTGCAAGATTTGAAAGATGCTATTGCAGCCGGTGTGCATCATTTGACGCACTATGAACTCAACGTGGCGGGGCGCAGTGATTTTGCATCACCAAAAAAACGCGCTTTGTTGCCCACCATTGAAACCAATATCGAGATGTATCGAATGGCCAATGAGTATTTACACTCTGAAGGTTTTGAGCAAGTTACTGTGTACGATTGGAGCCGGAAAGCCAATAGTGATGATGATGTGCGAAAAGCGTCTTATGACTACGAACATTCCATGCACGATTTTGTAGACCAAGAAAATGGCGAAATTCAAAAAACCCGTCAAGTGTGCGGCATTGGGTACTCAGCGGTAAACTTTCATCCAAACGGCCTTGATTCAGATGATCGCAGCTGGATATACATGAACCAAACATCATTAAAAGACTACTGCCAAGATATCGATGACGGTAAGTTCCCGATTGGCCGTGGCTTTATGTACAACCACCAAGACGTCAAGTTAGCTTGGTTGTTCCAGTCCATGCAAACCATGTCCATTAATCACTCAAACTACGAAAATATTTTTCACGAAGATCTACTTGCGGCGTATGCCGAAGTTTGGAACGAGCTCGCGCGTAGGCAGTGGATAAAGATCACCGATGAGAGTATTGAGTTTATCGACAAAGGCCAATATTATATTCCGATGTTGCAATCACTAATTGCCAGTGTGCGGTTGGAAGAAATTCGCAGCGTTAAAAAATTAACTGTATCCGACATTCCAGTACGAATCGAAGCTACCGCATGAAAAAAGAAGCTGGGTCAGTTGTGTTCATTAAAAATGAATCTGGCACCCGGTTAGCACTCAGTCAAACACTGCCCAGTGGATGCGTGTCTGGCTATTCAGGGACTGAAGAGGTGCCTCTGAAACGGAAGGGGCCCATTTTGTTAGCACACGGTACCTTCTCGAACCATCGATCCGTGCGTGGTCTGGCCCAATTGCTGGCCATACATGGGTTTGATTGCTGGACATTGGATTTTCAGGGGCATGGTCACAGCGACAATCCCGCAAAGGAACCTGACTTTGATTCTATGTGCATCGAGGATGCTGCCGCTGCATTAGATTTTTTGAAGCAGCGTTACCCCAAACAATCGATTGTATGGATAGGCCACAGTGGCGGTGGCTTAGCGGTTTTGACTCTACTGGCCAGAAAACCCGAATACGCAAGTGCCATAAAGTCCATTGTGACGCTGGCCAGCCAGGCAACCCATGCTGCCAAGGTGCCCAAGAATCGATTCGTTATACAAGTCTCTAACGTGATAACACGGTTACTGGGATTTGCCCCTGGCAAGTATTTCAAGCTGGGACCTGAAAATGAATTTGGCGCTGTGATGGCGCAGTGGTATCGATGGAGCTTATCCGGACGCTGGTTAGGAAGCGATGGATTTGATTACTTCGAAGCGTTGTCGAATGTGAATCTGCCAACATTGATGTTGTCAGGCACCGGCGATACATTCATCGCACCGCCTGCAGGATGTCGTGCGATATTTGACAAACTAGGCAGTGATCAGAAGCACTATCAAGAATGTGGTTTGGAATCGGGGTTTCTAGAAAACTACAACCACGCTCGACTGGTGAGTTCGAGAAGCGCTGCAAGAGAAATATGGCCGGCGATTTTGAATTGGCTTCAAACCGATGCGAATGGACGCAGTTCTAGCAATGTGTTTTTTCGATCTCCGGAATCGTAACGCTCATCTGCTTAGAACCCTCCCAGGGTTGGCTCTTAGATCCAACCAATTCCACCTAATACACTCTGGGGGCACGTTTAAGCTCCATTTAAAGAAGGCACCACGAGCAGGCTGAAAGAGTTTAAAAGTGCAAATCAAGGAGTTTTTTTAGCTCTCAAAATCAAAAAATATATTTGCGCGCGTAAAATATATTCGCTATGGTGTTTTCCTTTTTCAAACACATTCCAATTCAGAGCATGGCCTAATTGGAGGGCAAGAGACGCATCCATGAGTCAGACGAAGTTCAGTAATATGGAGACCTTTGCGGCAGCTTGCGGCATTTCCAGGCCCACCATTTCCAAGTACTTTAACGACCCGGACAGCGTAAGGGAGTCCACCCGGCAGCGCATAGAAGCGGCGCTGGATCAGTACGACTATCGCCCCAATATATTCGCCATTGACCAAAACCGGCGTAAAACGAAAAATGTGGGCATTGTGGTGCCCTATCTGGCTGATCCAGTGTTTGGAGAAATCGCTCGAAATCTAGAACGACGCTGCATCGAAGCGGGCTATCGAGCCACATTGCTTAGCGCCCATGGAGAGCAACAACTCGAAATTGAAGCCCTGGATCGGTTAAAAGCCCTGCGACCAGCCGGTGTTTTACTGGCGCCTCTCGGAAGACAATCGAACATTGATGCGCTTGCCGCTTTTTGCGACGAGGTGCCGACCGTCTTGTTTGATAGGAATATCCCCAATATAGGTGAAGCGTTTGTGGGTTCTGACAACGAAAGCTTTGTCTCACAAAGTGTGGAGTATTTGGTTCGCACCGGTGAGCCGCCCTGCTTTTTCGAAATGACAAACCCCATGAACCCCAATTCCATTGCACGGCGCCGATCCTACAAAACTTCAATGGAAGCGTTGGGGCACACACCGGTGTCCGTCCAAATCGACGGTGAGGGTTGGAACTTAGAAGAGATCGGCTACAAGGGCGCGATGAAAGCCTTGGAAAGTCGGGCATTTCCGAGCAATACCGTTTTGTGCAGTAACGATCGTTTGGCCATTGGATTACTCACCGCTTGCTATGAAAAAGGGCTTCGTATCGGGCGCTACAGTGGATGCGCCATGCGTGTTGCAGGGCATGATGATCACCCGTTCTCTCGTTATACCAGCCCGCCATTGACTACTGTGGGGCATGACTACGATGTGGTGTCCGACTGTGGGCTCGAACGGCTGTTTGAATTGATCGATCACGACGGTCAGTTTGAGAGTCGAAATGAGACGGTGTTCCCATCCAAGCTGGTGCTTCGAGAATCAGCGTGAACAAATTTTGTCTCGCGTAAAGTTTTTTCTTGACGGGAGAAAATTTGGTGTTTATCCTTGCCTGGCTACTTAAACCGAGGAAGGACTACTAACACATGAATTTCAAGCAAGCTTTAACGGCTGTTGGCGTTGCATCGCTAATGGCAACCAGTGCGGCTCACGCCGACAACCTTGTTATTGCCACCGTGAACAACGGCGACATGATCCGCATGCAAGGCTACACTGACGACTTCACTGCGAAGACTGGCCACACCGTTGAGTGGGTAACACTCGAAGAAAACGTACTGCGCCAGCGAGTTACGACCGACATCACCACAAAAGGCGGTGCGTTCGACATCATGACGATCGGCATGTACGAAACGCCAATCTGGGGCAAAAACGGCTGGTTAGTACCTCTGGATGACCTAAGCGCTGACTACAACGTTGATGACATCTTGCCAGCAATGTCTGGTGGCCTTTCTTATGAAGGCACTTTGTATGCTGCGCCTTTCTACGGCGAATCATCAATGATCATGTTCCGCACGGATCTCATGGAAGCCGCTGGCATGGAAATGCCTGAAGCACCAACATGGGACTTCATTGCTAAAGCAGCAGCGGCAATGACCGATCGTGACAACGAAATCAACGGTATTTGCCTACGTGGTAAAGCGGGTTGGGGTGAAGGCGGCGCGTTCATCACTGCCATGTCTAACTCGTTTGGCGCTCGTTGGTTTGACGAAGATTGGAACGCTCAGTTTGACACAGAAGAATGGGCAAACACGCTTAACTTCTTTAACGACATGATGAGCGCTTCAGGCCCAGCTGGCTTTGCCACAAACGGCTTTAACGAAAACCTCTCTTTGTTCCAACAAGGCAAATGTGGCATGTGGATTGACGCCACTGTTGCGGCCTCTTTTGTAACTAACCCTAAAGACTCTACTGTAGCTGACAGCGTAGGCTTTGCTCTGGCACCAGACACTGGCATGGGCAAGCGCTCTAACTGGTTATGGGCATGGGCATTAGGTATCCCTGCTGGCACACAAAAAGAAGCTGCTGCAAAGCAATTCATTGAGTGGGCAACAGGCACTGGCTACATCGAAATGGTCGCTGAGAAAGAAGGTTGGGCGAACGTTCCACCAGGTGCTCGTACTTCACTGTATGAGAACGAGAACTACAAAGACGTTCCTTTCGCAAAGATGACTTTGGATTCAATCTTATCGGCTGATCCTAACGATTCAACGGTGAAGCCAAGCCCTTATGTTGGCGTACAGTTCGCAGCTATCCCAGAATTTGCGGGAATTGCAACTGAAGTTAGTCAAGAGTTCTCTGCCGCATACGCCGGTCAGCAGACTGTTGCTGAAGCATTGGAAAAAGCTCAAGCTTTAACCAACGATGCTATGGAAGCTGCTGGCTACCGCTAAGCACTACCACAAAGGGCGGCAAGTACTGCCGCCCTTTGATTTTTACCCTCCCCCTTTGTTCTAAACTTATTCTTTTAATAAGGCGCGAAACTGTGCCTGACTAGGAGAGCTGTCATCGCTACCCAGCATTCTCGCACCGCAGCCCGGATAATGATGGCGCCAGCCGTAATCCTGCTTCTTGGCTGGATGCTGGTACCACTGACCGCCACACTCTATTTCTCATTTAAAAAGTACTTACCACTTCGGGGTGATTCCTTAGAGAACGGACTCGAATGGGTAGGCTTTCAAAATTACACACGCTTTGTTGGCTCAAGCTCTTTTTGGCCCAGTGTGCAAACCACGCTCATTATTGTGGGCAGTGTTCTAGTCATTACCGTGATACTTGGTGTTTTGCTTGCACTGCTACTTGATCAACCCATGTGGGGACAAGGCATAGTCCGCATACTTATCATCTCGCCATTTTTTGTTATGCCCACGGTGTCTGGACTGGTTTGGAAAAACATGTTCATGGATCCGATCAATGGAATTCTGGCGCATTTATTTAGATTTTTTGGCGCTGAACCGCTGCAGTGGTTGAGCCAAGCCAGCCTGCAATCCATCGTGCTGATCGTCAGCTGGCAATGGCTGCCCTTCGCCACTCTCATTTTATTAACCGCCATTCAATCGCTCGATAGTGAACAGCTTGAAGCTTCTGAAATGGATGGTGCCCCAGCGCTTAGCCGGTTTTGGCACATTATTCTGCCGCATCTGGGGCGCGCCATCACGGTCGTGATTTTGATTCAAACCATCTTTTTGTTGTCGGTTTTCGCAGAAATTTTTGTGACCACCGCCGGTGCATTTGGTACCAAGACACTCACGTATCTTATTTTCCAACGCGTACTGGAAAGTCAGAATGTAGGGCTTGGCTCTGCAGGCGGGGTTTACGCAATCATTCTAGCCAACATCGTCGCCATCTTTTTGATGCGCATTGTTGGCAAGAACCTGGATCGGTGAGGAAAAACTATGGCTCGCGCGACCACGAAAACTCGAAAGGCTGTTGTCACCATCGCAGCATGGATGATTGGCCTCACTATTTTCTTCCCGATTCTTTGGACGATACTGACCAGTTTTAAAACCGAAGGTCAGGCGATTAATGATCCACCGCTGTTCTTCTTCTTCGATTGGACGTTGGAGAATTACGCCATCGTGCAAGAGCGCTCGAACTACATGCGCTTTTTATGGAACTCCATCATCATTGCGGGTGGCTCCACCGTGTTGGGCATCATTATCGCGGTTCCTGCAGCCTGGTCCATGGCATTCGTTCCTTCTAAACGTACAAAAGATATATTGCTGTGGATGCTCTCCACAAAAATGTTGCCAGCGGTTGGGGTGTTGTATCCCATTTATTTAATGTTCATTAAACTGGGGCTTTTAGACACGCGCATCGGATTGGTCATCGTATTGATGCTCATCAATATGCCGATCATTGTTTGGATGCTTTACACCTATTTTCGTGAGATTCCTGCAGAAATTTTGGAAGCGGCTCGTATGGACGGTGCCTCACTTCGCAGCGAGATTCTGTACGTGCTCACACCAATGGCAATACCCGGCATTGCATCTACCTTGCTTTTAAATTTTATCTTGGCATGGAACGAAGCTTTTTGGACGTTGAATTTAACAGCAGCCAAAGCCGCCCCGCTAACGGCGTTTATTGCCAGCTATTCAAGCCCAGAAGGGCTCTTTTTCGCCAAACTCAGTGCGGCATCAACTATGGCCATCGCTCCGATTCTCATATTGGGTTGGTTCAGTCAAAAACAGCTGGTTCGTGGTCTTACATTCGGCGCGGTTAAATAGGTGATTCATGGGTCAAATCGTTCTCAATAAAGTACAGAAAAAATTCGATGACGTTGAAGTCATTCCACCTCTAGATCTCACCATTGAAGATGGCGAATTCGCGGTTTTTGTTGGACCATCGGGCTGCGGTAAATCCACCCTGCTTCGATTGATTGCAGGCTTAGAGGATGTGACCTCTGGTTCCATACAAATCAATGGAAGAGAATCGAGTGATATACCACCTGCCAAGCGTGGCTTGTCGATGGTGTTTCAATCCTATGCGCTGTACCCACACATGTCGGTTAGAAAGAACATTGCATTCCCACTGCGTATGGCAAAGCTCGACAAAGCAGAAATAAAATCTCGAGTGGAGAACGCTGCAGCCGTATTGAATTTAACCGACTACCTTGACAGACGCCCAGGGCAACTTTCTGGTGGTCAACGTCAGCGCGTGGCTATTGGGCGTGCGATTGTTCGTGAGCCTTCAGCGTTTTTGTTTGACGAGCCTTTGTCGAATTTGGATGCGGCATTGCGCGTTGGCATGCGTTTGGAGATATCTGAACTCCACAAGCGTTTAGACACCACCATGGTGTACGTGACCCACGATCAAGTGGAAGCGATGACCATGGCCGATAAAATCGTGGTATTGAACGCAGGCGTTATTGAACAGGTGGGCTCACCCTTGGATCTGTACCACAATCCGAAAAACACCTTTGTGGCAGGTTTTATAGGTTCACCAAAAATGAATCTTATGACAGGTGAAGTGGCTGAGAAAGCTGGCGCCCAAACGTTGGGCGTTCGACCCGAGCATATCGCGGTATCAGATTCCGCTGGCGAGTGGTCTGGTGTTGTTGGCGTATCCGAACACTTAGGTTCAGATAGTTTTTTCCACATTCATGAAACGGGTCTTGCTGAAACCATAACCGTACGTGCGGACGGTGAAGTGAATTTCAAGCACGGGGATCAAATTTTTCTCACACCCCGCACCGACATGATGCACAAGTTCGATGGTGGGGGAAACCGCATCGTATGAAGAGGCTTTCCGGAAAAACTGCACTGATAACCGGTGCAGCGCAGGGTATTGGTCGTGCGTTTGCTGAGTCTTATGTTCAAGAAGGCGCTCAGGTGGCCATCGCAGATATCAATATAGCGTTGGCCCAAGAAGCTGCAAATGACATTGGCCCGTCCGCCATAGCCATTGAAATGGACGTTAGTAACCAAGACAACATTGAATCGGGTGTTACCGCGGCCATTCAACACTTCGGCGGCTTAGACATCCTGGTGAACAACGCGGCCGTTTTTTCTGCAAACCCTATCGTTGACATTACCCGAGAAGACTTCGACAAAGTGTTTAGTATCAACGTTGCAGGCACCCTGTTTACGCTGCAAGCGGTGGCAAAGCACATGATTGAACGTGGTAAAGGCGGCAAAATAATTAATATGGCAAGCCAAGCTGGGCGTCGTGGAGAGGCCTTGGTCGGGGTTTATTGTGCAACTAAAGCCTCAGTAATCAGTCTGACTCAATCCGCTGGATTGAATCTTATTGAACACGGTATTAACGTCAATGCCATCGCACCCGGTGTGGTTGATGGGGCGCACTGGGATGGAGTAGATGCGCACTTTGCACGTTTAGAAAGTAAAGCACCTGGTGAGAAAAAAATCGAGGTTGGCCAAGCCGTACCTGCAGGCCGAATGGGACGCCCAGAAGACTTAACCGGCATGGCAATATTTTTAGCCAGTAATGAATCGAATTATGTCGTTTCACAATGCTACAACGTGGATGGTGGCCAGTGGATGAGCTAGTGAAAAAAGCAAACGTTATTGATCTTATGCCGCTAAACAACGCAACATTGTCTAGCTTACCCGCAGCGGTTCAAACGCCGCAGTATGATCGCTCAGCGTTGACACCGGGCATTGTGCATATTGGCTTAGGGAATTTTCATCGTGCACATCAGTCTTGGTACTTGCACCGCTTGATGCAAACCGGTGCTGCAAAAAACTGGGCAATTATTGGTGCCGGTGTGCGACCAGCGGATGCTGCCACACGTGAAAAATTACTGTCACAGGATTGTTTAACGACCTTAATTGAGCTAGATCCAAACAGTCAATCGGTTGAGATCACCGGTTCAATGATTGACTTTTTACCTGTCGAAGAACACAACGCCTCTTTGATCAAGTGTCTTTCGAATCCCGAAATTCGAATTGTCAGTTTAACGGTAACCGAAGGTGGGTATTTCATTGATCCAGCCACCGGAGGGTTAGATACCACGCATGAAGACATTGTTTTTGATGCCCAGAATCCAGACACACCTCGCACCGCTTTTGGCGCTATAGTCGCAGCGCTCAAATTTCGAAAAACTCATGACCTACCCTCCTTTACAGGTCAAAGCTGTGACAATCTACAGGGCAATGGCGACATTCTTCAACAAACCGTTATCGGCCTTGCACGCTTGAGCGACCCAGAGCTAGCTACCTGGATTGAAACCAACACCCTATTCCCAAATTCCATGGTGGACTGCATCGTGCCGGCCACCGGCATGAAAGAAGTGTCGTTGGCCAACAGTATCGGTATTGATGATGCTGTTCCCGTTACGCACGAGAACTTCCGGCAATGGGTGATTGAAGACAAGTTCTGCGACGGTCGACCCGATTGGGATCTGGTGGGTGCAACATTTCGAGAGAATGTGCACGACTACGAAACCATGAAATTACGCATTTTGAATGCTGGACATCAAGTGTTGGCGAATGCGGGTGAGTTGCTGTCGATAGAAACCATCGCAGGCTGCATGAGCCACCCATTAATTTCTTCACTTCTACTCAAAGTTGAGCACGAAGAAATCGCCCCACAGGTACAACCAGTTCCGGAAATAACACCGGAAGACTATGTGGACTTAATTGCCAAGCGGTTCAGCAATCCGGAAATTATTGACACTACCCGACGCGTGGCTTTTGATGGATCCGCTCGTCATTTGGGGTTTGTTTTTCCAATTATTCGTGATGCATTGGCCACTGGTCAGTCGGTTAACGGACTCGCTTTGGTGGAAGCTCTCTGGGCGCGAATGTGTACCGGCGTGCGCGAGGATGGTTCAACAATAGAACCCAACGACCCGTATTGGGATGACTTAGTAAAAGTTGCCGAACAAACCAAAGAGAACCCAAGGGCGTGGATAGAACAGGCACACATCTACGGTGATCTTGTTGAGCATAGTGCGTTCAGTGACTCATTTGAGCGTTGGTTGGGCATGCTTTGGCGTGAAGGCACAGAAGCCACTTTGGCGCAGTATTGTGGAGCTGCGCAAACGAGTTAGTGCAGGCTGTGCCATTTTACGATTGATTGGGAACGATGCACGATTCTGTAACTATCGTAAGCTAGGCCCATCCAAACTGCCGTAAGTTGCGAAACTGGTCCAGTTACATCTTTCGATTCTGCCCCAGATTCAGTCACCGTTTAGGTTGGCATATTCCCAGCCCGGTGGAGATGGGTCAGGTAATCTCCCCTTCTCCCATTACCTAAATTGCGCGCATTTCTCATACAAGTTAACAATTAAAGTAAATATCGCTCAACTTATTTCATTATTTGCATATATAATGAAGTATGAATCTATTAAAACTGGAAGCTAAAGCGGAACAGGTCGGCGACTTACTCAAGCTCCTATCTGCACCAAAGCGTTTAATGATCTTGTGTCATCTGGTTGATGCAGAGCATAACGTGGGCGAATTGTGCGATCTGGTTTGTATGAAGCCACCGGCCATGTCGCAGCAATTAAATCGGCTTCGAAGAGAGGGTTTAATTGAAGCTCGCAGAGACGGCCAAACGATTTTCTATTCCATCGCAGATAAAAAGGTAAAGAAGCTCATGTCGTTTCTTTACGTCACTTACTGCAAAGATGAAAGTTAACAAACGGAACACAAAACATGCATGATTTTCTGATGGCCTTTTTGGGGGGAGCGGTGATTGGGTTGGCAGCAGTGCTATTGATGGCGACTAACGGAAGCATTATGGGAATAAGCGGAATAGCCAGTAGGCTATTGCCTCCGATATCGACTGATTGGCTATGGCGGTCGGCTTTTCTTGCCGGCGTGCTCGCCGCGCCATTAATAATGACACTAATTACCGGGATACAGCCAGTCATAGAGATCACGAGCAACGTGGCCTTACAGCTGATAGGTGGCCTATTGGTAGGATTGGGAACGGTAATGGGAAACGGATGCACGTCCGGCCATGGCGTGTGCGGTTTATCAAGACTTTCTAATCGTTCGATTGTTGCTACAGGCGTGTTTATGATTTTTGCATTTGGCACTGTTTACCTCTCCCGACACGTCCTAGGAGCTTAAACCATGAAATTATTAAGTGCGTTTTGTATTGGCCTGCTCTTTAGCTTCGGATTGATAATTTCTGGGATGATAAATCCTGCAAAGGTACTGGCTTTTCTTGATGTCCTTGGGGCATGGGATGCCTCTTTAGCGTTCGTTATGGGGGGAGCTGTGCTAGTCACATCTATTGGTTATCGATCACTTGACAATCAAGTTAAACCGCTCTTCGCGTCAGGTTTTTCAATTCCAACACGCACTGACATCGATGGAAATTTAATTGCTGGCCCAGCGTTATTCGGTATTGGCTGGGGCCTTGTTGGGCTATGCCCAGGACCAGCCTTCGCGGCTGTATCAAGCTCACCAAAGTCGGTGTTGGCATTTTTCTTAGCCATGCTGTTAGGCATGTATTTGGCGCGCATGCCATGGATAAATTCGAAGCTTCCATTGGGTAGCGTCATAAATTATAGAAGGAAAATTCATGAATAAGCCTGAGGTTACAGCCTTTTTTGATGAAACAACAAAGACGATCAGCTATATCGTCTCCGATCCAATCTCCAAAGCCTGTGCCGTAGTCGATTCATTACTGGACTACGAAGCAGCATCCGGAAGAACACACACAACATCCGTTGATCGTTTGATTGACTTTGCAAGGGAAGCCGAGCTTCATGTGGAATGGATAATAGATACACACGTCCATGCAGATCACTTAACTGCGGCTCCTTATGTAAAGGCACAATTGGGTGGGCGCACAGCAATTGGTGAGCACATTGCTTCGGTACAGCGGGTGTTTGCTGAGGTCTTTAATGAAGGGCAAAGCTTCCATACCAATGGCACGCAATTCGATCATCTTTTTAAGGATGGCGAGACATACCATGTAGGTAATATCGAAGCCAACGCTATACACACTCCAGGCCATACACCTGCATGTATGGTTCATTTAATTGGCGATGCAGCTTTCGTTGGAGATACCTTATTCATGCCAGATTTTGGCACTGCTCGTTGTGACTTCCCCGGCGGTGATGCGCACCAGCTATACCAATCTATTCAAAAGATATATCAGTTACCTCTCAGCACTCGTTTGTTTACTTGTCACGACTACAAGGCACCGGGGCGTGATCAATTTGCATGGGAAAGCACTGTCATCGAACAGAAAACAAACAATATTCAAGCTCACAAAGGTATATCTGAAAAAGCATTTGTAGAAATGCGAAATGCACGAGATGCCAAACTAGCTATGCCAGAGTTAATTATTCCATCCGTGCAAGTAAACATGCGCGCCGGAAATATGCCAGAGCCAGAAACTAACGGAAAGCGTTATTTGAAAATCCCATTGAATACACTCTAGTAATGCTAACCATACCGAAGTGCACATTTAGATGATGCAATTAAACAACGTGCCAATGAAAGTATCGAGTTATTTTCCCTTCCTAATTTGGGCCCGAACCTATAACACAGGAACGCTCGGAAACGATTTAGGGGCGTCGCTCATTGTGGTTGTCATGTTAATCCCACAATCATTGGCCTACGCAATGCTTGCCGGGCTGCCGCCGGTTGTGGGGCTTTACGCAAGTATTGGCCCCTTACTCATGTACACAATTTTTGGTAGTAGTCGCACATTATCGGTTGGCCCGGTAGCGGTTGTATCGTTAATGACCGCAGCAGCTGTGAGTCAAATAGCCACTCCGGGAAGCGCTGAATACGCGAGCATCGCTATGTTGCTGGCCCTCTTGTCTGGTGTTTTTCTATTAATATCAGGTTTTTTACGTCTAGGATTTTTAGCAAATTTACTCAGTCACCCAGTCATATCCGGCTTCATTACCGCTTCAGGTATTCTAATTGCCCTAAGCCAACTGAAACATTTGTTGGGCATATCAGCTCAAGGCAACTCATTGCCCGAATTGATCACTTCACTAACTCAGCATGCCACAGAGTTCAATCCCTTCACATCGATATTAAGTTTGAGTGTGATTGCATTTTTACTATTTTCACGGAACTATTTAAAGCCTTTACTGCAATTCGCTCAGATGCGTTCCAGCATGATTAACACAATCACTAAGGTGGGGCCCGCGGTTGCGGTCGTTGCATCCACGTTAGTGGTTGCAGGCATGAAATTGGACGAATACGATGTTAACGTTGTGGGAGATATTCCAAAAGGCCTACCTGGAATTACATTTCCTAAGTTTGATGCTGAATTGTGGCAGAAGCTAATACCTGCAGCACTACTGATCAGCGTAATTGGATTTGTTGAATCGGTATCCGTTGGACAGACCCTTGCAGCTAAACGACGACAACGAATTGATCCAGATCAAGAACTTATCGGGCTCGGTTCTGCCAACCTAGCCTCTGCTTTCTCAGGTGGCTTCCCTGTTACGGGTGGTTTTTCCAGATCGGTAGTGAATTTTGATGCGGGAGCACAAACCCCACTGGCCGGTGCGTTTACAGCACTAGGAAATGCCGTAGCAACATTATATCTAACACCATTGTTTAAGTATCTACCGATCGCAACTCTTGCCGCAACCATTATCGTGGCGGTACTGTCTTTGATAGATTTTAACGCGATCCGCCGCGCCTGGAATTATTCCAAGAGTGATTTCACTGCTATGATGCTAACTATTATCGTAACGTTGATATTTGGTGTTGAACCGGGCGTTATAACTGGAGTTATAGCGTCGCTGTTATTGCATCTATGGCGAACTAGCAGGCCACACATCGCAGTAGTCGGTCGAGTGCCAGGGACAGAGCATTTTCGCAACATTCACAGACACTCCGTTGAGACAAATAAGCGCGTATTATCTATTCGAATCGATGAAAGCCTGTACTTTGCCAATGCTCGATTTCTTGAAGACTCCATTTATGAGTTGGTTGCCGAGAACCAATCTGTTGAACATGTCGTGCTGCTTTGCTCAGCAATAAATGAAATAGACGGTAGTGCTGTTGAAAGTCTAGAGTCAGTCAATCAACACTTGATGGAGTCGAATGTTCTACTGCATTTATCTGAAGTTAAAGGTCCGGTTATGGATCGGCTTAAACGATCACATTTTTTAGAATTATTGTCTGGGCAGATCTTTCTAAGCCAACATGAGGCAGTGTTAAAACTTAATTTTAATAGCACAGCTTGACCGCTCACTAGCTTAGTAATATCTAACAACTTTTCGATGTGCTTACAACAAACTATTTGATTTTGTAATCAATAAATAAACCCGTGGTAATCTGTGTTTCAGCACCTCGATTGCGTACTAAATCAGAATCTGTCAGCTCACTACCGAGTGTCGAAATGGACAGCGTGCCGACAACAGCCAAAGATCGGCTTAAGGGTAAAATGCCCGTTCCGCTAACGCCAACAGACACCACACCCGCACCCGGTCGATAAACCGGAAGTTCTGCGTTGGCAGATTCCGCGATCGATACCCCCACCAGATTTTGTAGAGTTTGCTGATCACCCAAGAGCAACTCAGCGCCGGCAGACAATATCAACGGCGGGCCAAAGGTCATCACGCGACCGCCGCGACTTATGCCAAGTGAAAACGAGGTTTGCGGCTCTTCGGCCAATGTACCGTTCATCGTAGCACTGGCTGTCCAGCGTCCAAAATCTGCATCCAGTAATAACCGAATTTCAGGCGCTGCATCGATTTCAGCCAGCCCAATAAGATCTTTCGTGGCGTCCCCGGCTATGCGAAACGGATTTTCTCCGTCAGTACTACGACCAAATTTCGGGGCTAATGCCACCGCCCAACGGCGAGTTGCATTTGGGTTAATTGTATATTGAACGCCTTTACGTACCGAGAGCTCCCAATGCTCTCCCTTCGTTGCCTGTACAGAAGGGACCAGCAGGATTTCCTGCTCATCATCTCCTGTGTATAACGGGGTAATGATAAAACCTGCCCCTATATTGAAGGTCCAAGCTTCAGATACAGCACTATTTTCCGACGCTATCGCGTTGCTGCCAATGCCTAAATAGATTAACGCCAGCGTGTTAAGACACGCGTGCCGAAATAAAGATTTAATTGTCATGGTTTACCGATGTATTTAATTTCTTAGTACGGTGCAACTGCGAGGAATTAAATGTGAAGCAATGTATCTAGATACTTGAAAGACGTCGATTTAGGGGTATCTTCTATATAGGTAGAGAAATACCAGCTTAGGATTGTAAACATGGTCAATAAAGAAAAACGTAATTTGTTAAAAGCCGGCGGCCTATTAACGTTAAGTGCCTTGGTTCCTACATCAGTACACGCGCTATCGAAAGTATGGCATAAAGAGGCCCCCAACTATATAGCCGACGGCGGTGTTTTTAAAGACGGACAGCTGCAAATTGAAATCACCACTGGCAATCATCCCACCATGCGTGTAACCAACACAGGCGCGGAACTGACAATTGTCAGTCAACTGAACCCCGGGGTTGTGCAAGTAAGTGGTCAAACATTAGATTTAAACAACGCTCTAGCTGGCAGTCGCTACGCAATCGGCGCGGGTCGCAGTCGCACGATTCCTGTCGGAGTCGTCGCAGAACAAACGGTGGCTAGTCGGGATATCAAGAAAACGGACAAGCCTTTCAAAGTGATGGCTGTGACAGCCAATCGATCACAGGATCGCCTAGTGCATGCCAACGTTTTCATGGCTTAAACAATAAATAAATTTGAACAAAAATAAACTGAAGGGGAAGTTTTGGCTTTTGAGAAACGGTTTTTTGCTAGCTTCCCCTTCAATCCAGAATGTTGTTATGGTTTCTTCGCTTTATTACTAGTTTTTTTGGTTAAAGCTGCGTTTAGTGATAACGCTAGAGCGGAATCGGGTTTCGCCTGGGACGCTACATGATGTTGCGGCTTGGAATTTTTGCTTGAACTGTTGGGTGAGCGTTGCGTACTTGATTGAGCTCGAGCCGGTCTTTTTCCACTCTCAGAATCATTTGCGCTATCTGATAATCTCATGGATAAGGCAATGCGATTTCTTGGTACATCCACACTCATCACCTTAACCTTTACAATATCGCCCGCTTTCACGACAGTTCTGGGGTCTTTAACGAACGTATCAGCCAGCGCTGAAATATGCACCAAGCCATCTTGATGCACACCAACATCCACAAACGCGCCAAACGCCGTCACATTAGTGACTTGCCCTTCCAAAACTTGATCGTCCTGTAAATCCTTGATGGATTCAATGCCATCCGCAAATTTCACCGCTTTGAACTCAGGCCGAGGATCACGGCCCGGTTTATCTAGCTCCAATAAAATGTCTCGAACGGTAGGCTCACCGAAAGTGTCATCGGTAAATTGAGTGGGGTTCAACGTTTTGATGAATGCACTGTCGCCAATGAGTTCTTTTAACTCCCGACCGCTGTGCTCGATGATTCGTTTCACCACCGGGTAACTTTCGGGGTGTACACCGGAGGCATCAAGGGGGTTTGTGCCAGTGGGAATACGTAAAAACCCAGCGCATTGCTCAAACGCCTTGGGCCCAAGACGCGGCACCTTTTTTAGCTGATTGCGATTCTCGAAAGTCCCATGCTCATCCCGATATGCCACGATATTTTCAGCCAGTGTGGGCGACAACCCGGCGACTCGAGACAGTAAGGCAGCGGAAGCGGTCTCCAAGTTAACGCCCACAGAATTCACACAGTCTTCCACGGTTGTTTCCAAGCTTCGAGCCAATGCAGGTTGTGACACATCGTGCTGGTACTGACCCACACCAATCGCTTTGGGATCAATTTTCACCAGCTCGGCTAAGGGATCTTGCAAGCGCCGAGCGATAGACACCGCCCCACGAATCGTGACATCCAAATCAGGAAATTCATCTTCGGCTAACTTTGAGGCTGAGTACACCGATGCACCCGCTTCTGACACCAGCACTTTGGTCAACCCTTTTAGTGAGCTGGTTTTTATCACTTCATCCGCTAACTTCTCTGTTTCTCGACTGGCGGTGCCGTTGCCAATTGCGATTAATTCAACCCCATTGTTTTCGCACAACGAGGACAACTTGCTCAGTGCTTGTTTCCATTGTTTCTGTGGCTGATGCGGGTATATCGTATCGTGTTGTACCACTTTGCCATTGGCGTCAATCACACACACCTTCACACCAGAGCGGTACCCAGGATCAAGTCCTAATGTAGGACGAGCACCAGCTGGCGCCGAAAGTAATAGATCTTGCAGATTGGCCGCAAAGACACTGATGGCTTCCGCATCCGCTTTCAATTTTAAAGCGGTAAAGAGTTCAGCCTCTAAGTGAATGGATAACTTCAATTTCCACACCCAAGCCACCACTTGCTCGCGCCAATCATCACTAGGCCGTTGTTGGTTGGAAAACCCTAAATGGTTTGCCACGGTGTTAATACATCCGGTGTCCCCATACCCGTCCGCCTCTTTTAATAATAAGCGCAGAGCCAATACCCCTTCGGATCGACCTCGAAACATGGCAAGCGCACGATGACCCGGTACTTTCGACAACGGCTCTTGATGATCTAAATAATCTTGAAATTTCTCTGTATCAGTGGCTTTTTTAGAAACCAAACTGGAACAAAGATAGGATTGATTTTGCAACTGTTCGCGAACCCGGCCAATCAGTTCCGCATCTTCAGCGAAGCGCTCCACTAAAATCGATCTGGCCCCATCTAAAGCCGCCTTTTCATCGGCTATACCCTTATCAAGAGATACAAAACCACGTGCCTCATCGTCAGGACGTTTCTCTGGAGAATTCCATAACGCATTCGCCAAGGGTTCTAAGCCAGCAGCGATCGCTATTTGACCTTTTGTTTTGCGTTTCTTTTTGTACGGCAAATACAGGTCCTCTAATACCGATTTTGTGCTTGCCTGCATAATTTTGTGTCGCAGATCATCACTCAACGCCCCTTGCTCATCAATGGCCGTCAGGATCGTTTCGCGACGGGCATTAAACTCACGCAAATACCCTAGCTTTTGTTCTAAATCACGCAGTTGGGTATCGGTTAATCCACCGGTGGCTTCCTTTCGGTAACGAGATATGAAAGGCACCGTATCCCCTGCGTCGAGCATCTCTACAGCGACTTTGACTTGTTGAGCAGACGCGTTGATAGCTTCTGCGATGGGTTGGAAAAGCGAGGTATTCTCTGCAGTCATAGACATCCGGATACATAAACCAGGTGAACAAAAAGCCCTCCATCGTACCACCACAAAAACCCATTCTGTGACGTAGCTGACATTAGTTTTCCGTGCGTTAATTTCCCTTGCCCTGAGTCAACTTTTCGTCGTTTTGAATGGGGTAAAAAGTTGTGGTGTTGCCCTCAGAACAGCCGCAAAACGGCTTCGCTTAAAGCCTAGGTTGATCAAAATTTGAACCCAACCCAAAGTCGAGCTGAATTTGAAGATAGGGTTGGCCGAAACCATTTTTGCTAGTCGTCGTAGCCGAGCTTGTAAATTGTTCGAGTTTCGGGCAACATTCGCAAGTCGGAACGGAGTCGGTGGGTTTTCGCATCGGTTCGGTCGGCAAATTGTGGGAGAGTTCAGTAACTTTTAGCCTGTTAAAAAGGCAAAAGATCTGCTGACGCCGAAGGAGCAACGCCCAGTAAACTCTCAGGCACCCGGACCACAGTTTGTTGTAGACATCTGGAGAGTGACAGACCGCATTGTCTGTCCACCGAAGGGGAAAGGTCACGGCAAGAACATGCCATGACTCATGCTCTCAGGTTCCAAGACAGATGGGATAGCAGCGCAGACAAAATGATTGTCGGCGTATTTGTTAACCTGTTTTGGAGCACAAGCTCATGCAACACATTGCCGTTGTGGGTGCGGGTATCACTGGCGTAACTACCGCCTATGCCCTACTGAACCGAGGTTACTCGGTCACTGTCTTCGATAAAAATCGCTATGCCGCCATGCAAACCTCCTTTGCTAATGGTGGTCAGCTCTCCGCGTCTAACGCAGAAGTTTGGACGCAAGCTTCCACGATTTTAAAGGGCATCAAATGGATGCTAAAAAAGGATGCGCCTTTATTGGTGAATCCCATGCCCGACTGGCATAAGTATTCTTGGATGGCCGAATTTGTCAGTAACATCCCTCGCTATGAAGACAACACCGTCGAAACGGCACGTTTAGCCATCGCCGCCAGGCAGCATTTGTTCGCTTGGGCTGAAAAGGAGAATATTGATTTTGATCACGAGCTTCGCGGTATTTTGCATGTGTATCAAGATAAAAAAGGCTTTGATCACGCCACCCGAGTTAATGAGTTATTGAAAAAAGGTGGGCTGCACAGAGAATCGGTGAGTACCGATGAAATGCGAGCCATTGAACCCGCCCTTTCTGGGGAATTTTATGGTGGCTACTACACCCCCAGTGATTCAACCGGTGACATCCATAAGTACACACGCGGCTTAGCTCAGGCTTGTGAGCGAATGGGCGCTCACTTTGAATTTGATGCTCATGTGAAACAACTGGAACACACAGGCTTAGGAGTTCATCTGGAATACGCCATCGGCCAAGACGCCGAGCCCGTCAGTACGGGCTTTGATGGTGTCGTTGTTTGTGCCGGAATAGAAAGTCGCAGATTCGCTTCCCAGCTGGGGGATCGAGTGAACATTTATCCCGTCAAAGGCTATTCAATTACGGTTGAACTAAACGATGAAGAAAGCCAGCAAGGCGCGCCTTGGGTGAGCTTATTAGATGATGATGCGAAAATTGTTACCAGCCGCTTGGGAAGTGATCGTTTTCGCATTGCAGGCACAGCAGAATTTAACGGAGTGAACTACGACATTCGTGACGATCGCATTCGTCCCTTGACGGAATGGTGCCGAAAATTATTTCCCAGTGTTAACACCGATTGCGTCATTCCTTGGGCAGGGCTTCGTCCGATGATGCCAAACATGATGCCACGCGTTGGGGCGGGAAAACACCCTGGCGTATTTTACAACACAGGTCACGGTCATTTGGGTTGGACGCTGTCAGCGGCGACCGCGGACATGATCGGTGATTCCGTTGAAGCGTCCATGCCAAACCAACTGCGCAAAGCGAGTTAGCGTTCCGAGCTACCGTTAAATACAGGCAGGCGGAAGCAGCTTCTGTCTCTATGCTTATGGTGGAAGATGGAGATCACCCGGAAGCAATTGTGAATATCGTTGTTTGATTGTAGCGCTGCCATTGTCTGTAGCCACGCGGGAACACTACCTAGACAATGACAGTTTTATATTCAAATATGCACGCCAAAACCTAACCCTATATGCCCTATTTCCTGCACCGTTTCACCCAGGGTTGGATGTGCATGGATGGTATTCGCCAAATCTTCCAGTGTTGCACACATTTCTATGGCCAAAGCAAATTCACCGGCCAATTCAGCCACACCAGAACCCACTGCCTGTATGCCTAGCAGTAACTGGGTATTGGGTTCATAAACTGCGCGAACAAACCCATCGGTTCGATCCATAGTTAAGGCCCGAGCATTCCCTGCGAGTGGGAACGTAGCGCTTTCAAACTGCTGCGATGGTAGTTCGCCAGCCACAACAATTTCTGGATCGGTAAAACAAACCGCCGGTATAACGCGTTTGTCCCACACCGTGGTTTTACCTGCAATGTGTTCAGCCACCACCATACCTTGCGCCATGGCTCGATGGGCCAACATGGGTTCGGCTGTTATGTCCCCAATGGCGTAAACACCTCGCATGGATGTGGAGCAGGTTTTGTCAATCTTGATTGCACCTTGGTGTCGATCCAACCCCAACGAGTTGATGCCGTTGTTCGAGCCGTTAGGTGTGCGCCCTATCGTGATCAGTACTTTATCAGCTGAGATATCAACCTCTTTACCATTACCCTCACCGTGCAACACCGATTGAGTAAATGCCGTGGCCCGCGTGTTGACGTGAACGTCCACACCTAGGTGCTTAAGTTGGTCAGCAACAGGTTTGGTTAAAGCCGCGTCGTATTGCGGCAATAGGCGATCGGCTGCTTCTAACACCGTGACTTGGGACCCTAATTTTGCCAATGCGGTACCGATCTCCAAGCCAATATACCCACCACCCACGACGGCTAGGGAATTGGGGACTTGTTGCAACGCTAAAGCTTCCGTGGAAGATAAAACGTCACCGCCAAAAGGAATGCCAGGCAAAGGTGTGGCGTATGAGCCAGTCGCTAAAACCAAGTGTTCACAGCGATACCGGGTGACACCTTCATCGGTTTGAACATCCACGGTTTTACCATCTACCACCTGTGCATCGCCAATCAGTAATTGCGCTCCTGCCCGATGTAAAAGCCCACTGACGCCACTATTGAGTTTATTGACAATACCCTGCTTCCAAACCTGTGAATGTTTTAAGTCAAACTCAATAGAGCCAATACGAATTCCCGAGGCATTTTCTTGGGTGTATTGCGACGCCTTATAATATTCATCAGCTACATGAATCAGCGCCTTGGATGGCACACAACCCACATTCAAACACGTACCACCAGGGTGCCTACGTTCCACAACAAGAGTGTTAAGCCCCAACTTAGCTGCATGAATGCCACAAACATAGCCTCCAGGGCCAGCGCCTATAATTAAAACCTCACAGTTTTCGTGGTTCATCGCTTAGCTCTCGAGAAATATCAATGCTGGGTTTTCTAATAACTTCTTAAGTGTTTGTACAAACACCGCAGCATCCCAGCCATCAATGACTCGGTGATCAAAACTGGCAGAAATGTTCATCATCTGTCTAGGCTGAAACTGCGAGCCATCCCAATGAGGTCGTGTTGCTACTTTATTAATTCCAACGATCGCCACCTCAGGCAAATTAATGATGGGCGTTGTAGCAATAGCGCCCAACGGACCCAGAGAAGAAATGGTTATGGTGGAGCCACTTAATTCATTCGCTTGCGCTTTTCCGTTGCGACAAGCCTCAGCTAACCGTGCAATGCTGGCAGCGGTATCAAACAATCCCAGACTTTCCGCGTGCTGAATCACAGGTACGACTAAACCCGCGGGGGTCATTGTGGCTACGCCAATGTGCACCGGCGAGTAGCGTGTGATAGTTTCCTTTGCATCATCAAAGTGGGCATTCATTTCAGGATGATCTTGCACCGCCCGACAAAGCGCTGCTGATATGAACGGTAGTAAGGTTAACTTCGGTTGGTCCCCTCGCGTATCGTTCATGGTGGCACGCAAGGTTTCAAGTTCGGTGACATCGATTTCCTCAACCACCGTGATATGAGGCACCTTTGCGTTTGCCTCAGCCATTCGTTCGGCAATTTTTCGGCGCAGCCCAACTACCTTAATCGTCTCTTCACCAAAACGTTGAGAACGCACTGAGGCATGTGTGGATGAATGCGAATTTACTCCGTGTTCAAAGTAGGCGTCTATATCCACCTCAGTGATGCGCCCCGCAGGACCTGAACCCAGTACTTGCTCTAACGCAATTCCGCTGCGCCTAGCACGTGCTCTAACCGCCGGTGACGCCAGCACCGGTGCACCTTCCGCACGCATAACGGCGGGTCTTTGAGCGGTATTTGACGCGGTCGATTCGGGCTGAGAAATGCGATTGGACACTTGAGATGATGATTGGGAATCTATGTCTTCAGGCTTTGGGGTTTCAATAAAAGATGGCTTTGTCGCGTTCGTCTTTGTAACATCCGTACCCCTATCGCTGCGTTGCTGAGTTTCGTTCAGTGAATCGTTAGACGTTGTTGCTTCAAGGCCTTGCGCATGTGAATCCATATGGATTAGATCAGAGCCCACGGCTAGAACATCACCAACTTCCCCGTGCAATTTGACGATAGTGCCATCGTAAAGCGAGGGAATCTCTACTGTCGCCTTGTCCGTCATGACCGATGCCAGCAAATCATCTTCGGATACGATTTGGCCCACACTCACATGCCATTCAACCAATTCCGCTTCCGCAACACCTTCACCAATGTCAGGTAATTTTATGGTTAGTCTATTCATGATTAGTATTTCATCGCTTTGACTAAAGCGGCGCCTAAGCGTTTAGGCCCTGGAAAGTAATCCCATTCCGCGGCGTGCGGGTACGGAGCATCCCAACCCGTGATGCGTTGAATGGGTGCTTTCAAATGCCAAAAGCACGCCTCTTGCACTTCAGCTATTAATTCCGCACCAAAACCACTGGTTTTGGTGGCTTCGTGCACCACCACACATCGCCCCGTTTTTTCGACAGATTGCTGAACAGTGTCAAGATCCAGCGGCAACAAGGTTCTTAAATCAATAATTTCTGCATCCACTCCCGATTCTTCAGCGGCCGCTTGCGCCACATACACCATGGTTCCGTAAGCCAAAACCGTCACCTCGTTGCCAGAACACCTAATAGCCGCCTTTCCCAATGGAACCGTGTAGTGATCGGGCGGCACCTCGCCATCAGGGTGTTGCGACCATGACACCGACTTAGCTTGGTGATCGCCGTTAAACGGACCGTTGTATAAACGCTTAGGTTCGAGAAAAATAACCGGATCAGGGTCTTCTATAGCGGCAATGAGTAAGCCTTTTGCATCATAGGGTGTGGACGGTATGACCGTTTTAAGCCCAGCCACATGCGTGAACAAGGCTTCTGGGCTTTGGCTGTGTGTTTGCCCACCGAAAATGCCCCCGCCCGTTGGCATTCGTATCACCATCGGACACGTGAATTGTCCATTCGAACGAAAACGCATGCGCGCAGCTTCTTGGGTTATTTGATCGTATGCTGGATACATATAATCGGCGAACTGCATTTCCACGCACGGTCGCATGCCATGCGTTGCCATGCCAATCGCCATACCGACAATAGCGCTTTCATTGATGGGTGTATCAAATACGCGTTGTTCACCGTATTTTTCTTGCAGCCCAGCAGTGCAACGGAATACACCACCAAAGTAGCCCACGTCTTCACCAAATATCACCACGCCCGGGTCTTCTGCCAGTTTTACATCCATGGCATCACGAAGCGCCTCAACCATACTCATCGCCATCGCTTAAAACCCCGATTCTTGTCGTTGCCGACGTAAGTGCTCTGGCATTTCTGCAAACACTTCGTTAAACATTAACGCAGGCGACAGTGGTTTGTTGTCCACTAAGGTGCCGTGCGCTTCAACCGCTTTTTGAGTGGTAGTAATTTCATCCAATAATTGCGCTTGCGTTTGCACATGCCGTTCTTCCGACCAAGCCTCATTCACGATCAAGTGCTGCTTTAGTCGGTCAATGGGGTCCCCCAGTGGCCAGGCTTTGGCTTCATCACGCGGTCGATAAGCTGACGGATCATCGGATGTGGAATGCGGAGCTGTGCGATAGGTAAACCATTCGATAGCCACCGGTCCATAACCTTGGCGAACACGCGTCAGCGCCCATCGTGACACCGCACATACCGCTAAATAGTCATTCCCATCCACTCTTAACGAAGGAATACCGTAACCGCGTGCTCGAGCCGCATAGGTTCGTGACTTACCACTGGCAACACCCGTGTAAGTAGAGATGGCCCATTGATTGTTGACGATGTTCAAAACGATCGGTGGTTGATACACCGATGCACACAACAGCGCAGAATGAAAATCGTTTGAAGCGGTTGCCCCATCCCCTATCCACCCAGCTGTGATCTTTCCATCGTCGGTCAGCGCGTTAGCCATCGCCCAACCCACAGCTTGTATGTATTGGGTGCCTAAGTTTCCAGAGATACTAAAAAAACCATCTTTACGAGATGAATGCATTACCGGCAATTGGCGGCCTTGCATGGGGTCAAGTTCGTTTGAATACAACTGACCCATCAACAGCTCCATAGAATAACCGGCTGCGATTAGCAGAGACTGCTGTCGATAGGTAGGGAAATTCATGTCACCTGGTTGCAGCTGCCGTTGAAACGCACAACCAATGGCTTCTTCACCCGTGCATTGCACATAGAACGAAGTTTTTCCTTGCCTCTGCGCATTCAACATGCGTTGATCCAAGGTTCGTATGGTCATCATGTCACGCAGTCCTTGGGTAAGAAACTCCAAGTCCACGTCGTCGATAAAGTCTGCCCACGGGCCAACCGCATGACCCTCATCGTTCAATACACGAATCAACCCGTTAGCATAGGGGCGACAGTCGGCCGCGACGATATCGATGGGGGGCACACCCAGTTCACCCGCTACACCGACATCAACAGAAGAGAAATCGGGCGATTCATTGGGGCGTGCAGGCGGCTTTGGAAACGTCAGCGCCGGAGCATTTTTTTTCATCGGAAGTAGCACCTTTGAAACATCAAACGTTTGGACGGAGTCATGCAATAAATGGACAGCATCGGTTGCTTGTTAGAGAGTAGTTCTCATAATTGGGGTTTTTTGCTCTATATTGGGGACAATTTGAGCCTGAACGAGAAGTTTCAGCCAATATTTGACTAAAAAGAGGTGTTTCATGCGCGACCTAGATAATGCCGATCTAAGAATTCTGCGAGCCATGCAGCAAGATGGCAGCCGATCGGTCACTCAAATAGCCGATGAGGCGGGTCTTTCGCAATCTCCCTGTTCGCGGCGCATTCAACGATTGCAAGAGATGGGCGTGATTCGAGGCAAGTCGGTTGATTTAGATCGCCGTAAGTTGGGATTTAACGTAGTTGTCGTCGCCCGAGTGAAACTAGAAAAACACGATCAAGAAACGTTGGTGGCATTTAAAGCCGCTATTCATGCGATTGCAGAAATTCAATATGCAGTTTTATTAATGGGTGCATACGATTTTGATTTACACATCGTGGTGCGTGACATTGATCAATATCAAGTGCTGTTGCATCAGCAGTTGGTATCCTTACCCGGTGTGAAAGAAATTGAGAGTTCGGTGGTTTTGGAAATGGCTAAGAAAACGAACGCGTTACCTATTTGAGATTCTAGTTTACCCAATCCCATTTTAGCTCTAGCGTTTTATCTTTATATTCGATAAAGAAAGAGCCCGGCTGAGCATGAACTTGAACAATATTGGGTGCACCGCCGATAGGCGCTTTGAAAATTCCGTATAAGGGTCTATCCAATTGTAACTGACCATCGATATAACGCAGCCCCATCTCTTTGCTGTTTACAATGACTCTAGCGTTGTGGATATTCTCCTCAGTTACTGCAGGATCATGAATATGCAGAAGCATCGGGTGCACCGAAAATTCCGAATTGTCCCGTACATCAACTGAAAGTTCGTAATCCGAGTTTGCTGCGTCTACTTCATATTCAAGATCAATAGTAGCGAACCCCAATTCATTAGTAGCATTGTTGGTCATCAAGACTATCGACTGTGTAGAGAAGGTGTTTATATCAATAATAATTTCTTCAGATTCAAAGCGTCCAGCAAAAGGATACGGTCTAAGTACCTCTTCGATATCTGGGTTCTCGTCAAAATAGGTCTGCGCCGGATGTGGTGTCTGTGTTATTTGAAATTCACGGTCTATTGAGATAATTGGTGCACCCGCTGATACCTTTCCATACAAACTATCAGCCATTATGATCACCTTCTTTTCGAGGCGTTTATCACTCGGTATGCTGTCTGTAATCATGTCAAACACAGTACCTGAGACGCGAAATTTTAATTGATCAGTGCCAAGCTTTTGTATTGCGATTTTTCCCGGATGATCTTCAGGTGCGCCGTACACAATCGGGTCTAATTCGATATAAGGAGAGGCGACAGTGCGAAAAGATACCATCGTTGATTGTTTATTTTCCTCATCACCATCGAAGATATGGGAATATTTTTGTTGATCAAACTGATAAATAGACAGTTCAACATCGCCGCTGGTCGTTTCAGTATTCTGCTCTGCAGCAAACACCGAATTTGGCATGCCTGATAGTAAGAGACCAAGTACAACAGATTTAAAAAATGATTCCATTCTTACTCCCTTTAGAATGCCGCCTCTTTAGATCGATATTTCTGCGTGCAGCCAGTCGT
>CALGLE010000014.1 GCA_937930305.1 uncultured Granulosicoccaceae bacterium
CTGGTTATCCTGTACTTGGTGAGTCATTGGTTTCTCTCTCTTCATTAATTTAGTCGTTAACGAAAAGAATAACCGATGGCTCGCCACTCTAAAACCGGTGAGCGGCTAAGCCAATTTACAGAAAGGATTTTGCACTACCAAAATATATTCGACATATCAAAAGCCATACTCCCCCCCAAACTTCTCTGCACCGAGCAATATTAAACCAAACATAATCCCACCCAAAGCAACTAAAGAGGCCCCTCAAATAGCTCACCCACCCTAACAGCGATCTCTGCGGCACGGACGCCGCAGCGAAGCCCCAGGACGGGTTCATGCGTTCGCAGTTGGGGTGGGTGAGCTATTTAAGGGGCCGGCCCGACGCCGCAGCGAAGCCCCATGGATGGGTTCATGCGTTCGCAGTCGACCCACTAGCAGCCCGTTGCCGAGCCGCAGCCTTTCGCTTCTGATCCCGTTTTAAGCGCCGAACTTTGCGCAGTGCCGTCACCTTTGCACCCAACACCAATAAACAGGGAGTTAGAAATAACGTCAGCAAGGTTGTAAACGCCAAGCCACCTGCAATCGCGCTGGCTAATTGCGTCCACCACATAGTGGAAGGCGCGCCAAAGGTAATGGTGCGGTCCAATAGGTTGATGTTCATCGACAACACCATGGGCAATAAACCTAAGATGGTGGTGATGGCGGTTAAGCAAACTGGGCGCGCACGCACAGCACCGGTCAATAGCGCCGCATCTAAAGCCGCGGCACCTGATGCTCGGAATCGGTTATAGGTGTCGATGAGTACGATGTTGTTGTTCACCACTATGCCGGCCAGAGCGATGATGCCAATACCGACCATGACCACACCGAATGTCTGTTTCGCTAACATCAAGCCAATCAGTACACCGGAAGTTGAAAACAGAATTGCGCTCAGAATGAGTAGGGCGTGATAAACGCTGTTGAATTGGGTCACCAAAATAATGGTCATTAAAAAGATGGCGGTTAAAAAAGCGGTGGCTAAAAAGATACCGGCCTCTTGTTGCTCTTCTGCTTCTCCTTTGAAGTTAATCGACACTTCAGGATCGATAGGTCCTTCTAGCAAGCGCTCTTGCAGTAATTTTAATTGCGTATCTGGGATGAAGTCTTCACCGACATTGGATTCCACGGTGATGACTCTTTGTGTGTCCACGCGGGTGATAGTGCCGGTTTTTGGAACCGGTTGTATGGATACAAAATTACTAAGTGGCACCATACCGCGTGGGGTGCCAATGCGTAAATTTTTGATTTGATCTAAATTTCGATTCTCTTCGGGGTAGCGCACGCGAATATCGAGTTCATCGGTGGCGTCATCGGGACGATAGCCGGCCACACGAATTCCGCTGGTGATTAGTTGAATGGCGTTACCGATCATCGCAATATCAACCCCGTTGCGAGCAGCTTGTTCGCGATTGACTTTCAGCTCCCACTCAATGCCGGGTAAGGCGCGGTTGTCGCTTATTTCGACAAAGCCACCCACTTCTCCCATTAGATTTCTTAAATACATCACGGCTTCGTCGCGCTTTTTATCGCTCAACGCGCTGACTTGGATGTTAATGGGCTTGCCACCGCCACCCGGGCCGCCTTGGTTTTTTGCAAACTCTAGCTTGATGCCAGCAATGTTTTTGGTCTTTTCACGTAATTCTTCAATAATGGCGGAGGCTTTTTCGCGTTTATTCCATGGTGCCAATTGAAGCACGATGCTTCCGATTTGGTCTTCCGCAGCATTACCCGCACCGCCACCACCGCCAGTTTTCGCATAGACCGTTTCTACACCCTCTTGTTCGTAAACGTAGGATTCCACGTTTCGTACAATGGCATCGCGTTCATAAATAGATAAGTCACCCCGGGCATAGACTTGCACCGCCATGGTTTCAGGTTCGATATCAGGAAAAAATTCAACACCTCGGCCTAATTTTCCGTACACGAAATAGGTTGCAATGGTGAATGCCAGAACACACAAAAACGTGATGAATGGGCCACGCAAAAGCACGTGCAGGAATTTCAAGTAGCGACTCTTAATCCCCGATGTGCCTTCATGAATTTCACGAGCCGTGATTTGCCCTGCGTTGGATGCCATGTCAGGGTTTTGTAACACCCGTCGAAGTTCTGCTTTTGCATCGAGCTCTTGCGTTTCTTGCTTGGTTATCTTGGGCGGTTTGCGGCCAATCAATTTGCCCAGTACGGGAATGAATACCAGAGCCATTGCCAGTGAGGCGATTAAACACGTAATTACGGTGATGGGCATGTATTTCATGAATTGCCCGATAACTCCTGGCCAAAACAGAAGTGGGGTAAACACCGCAATGGTGGTGAATGTGGATGCCGTGACCGGCCATGCCATTCGTTGGGCAGCCGCGCGATAGGCTTGTTCTTTTGTCATGCCATCGTCAATGTTTCTGTCGGCCAGTTCAGTAACAATGATGGCTCCATCGACCAGCATGCCAACCACTAAGATTAAACTGAAAAGCACCACCACGTTCATGGTGAAGCCCAGCATATTGATAACAAAAATACCGGCTAAAAAAGAACCGGGAATGGCCAGTCCAACTAACAACGAAGAACGGAATCCTAGAGCGGCCATGATGACAATCATGACCAGCACAATGCCAGAGACCACATTGTTTTGAAGATCAGTCAGCATCGTGCGCGTCTCTTTGGCTTTATCTTGCTGATATTGAATTTTTAAGCTATCCGGTAAGCGCTTTTGTTCTTCGGCGATTACTGCACGAACATCTTCAATGGTGCTGATAACATTCGCGCCCAAACGCTTTGAAATTTCTAACACCAAAGTCGGGGAGCCGTTTAACCTTGCAAAGCTGTGTGGGTCTTTGAATGTGCGTCGCACTTCGGCTACATCGCCAAAAGTAACCACTCGATCGCCATCCACTTTCACTGGCAAGGAGAGTACGTCATTGATGTTCTCTATTACTCCCGGCACCTTTAACACCATTCGGCCAACACCAGTATCAATGGCGCCAGCAGCCACCAGCAGGTTATTCGACTGAATGAGGGAGAACAGTTGGTTGAAGTCCACGTTGTAGGTTTCTAAAACCACTGGGTCAACAACGATTTCTAAAACCTCTTCGCGCTCTCCGGCCACGTTGGCCTCAAGCACGCCGGGTAGCGCTTCCAGCTTGTCTTTGAAGTCACGTGCGATGCCAACCAGTGTGCGTTCTGGTAAATTCCCAGACAAACTGACGCTAAGCACTGGGAACAGGGCGACATTCACTTCATTCACGGTGGGCTCATCGGCTGCGGCAGGCAGATTGCCCTTCGCTTTATCCACTTTCTCACGAACATCCAATAGCGCTGCTTCACCATCAAAGCCGGCATCAAACTCCAGTAGCACGGAGGCATGACTCTCTGATGCTGTGCTGGACATATTTTTTAAACCGTCAATGCTCTGCAGCTCTTTTTCCATTGGCCGCACTAACAGACGCTCACCGTCATTCGGTGAAATCCCATCCAGCGATAAAGAGACATAGATGATGGGAATGGGTACATCTGGTTCCATTTCTTTCGGGATGCTGCTGTAGGCGAGGACACCTGCAATGACCAAAAAAATGAACATCATGTAAACGGTGCGGCTTCGATCAAATGCCGCATTGATGAGTGCATGCATAAGTTAATTCCCGCTGGTATCGGTTTCTTCTTCAACCATCACCGGATCTACCGTTTCGCCGACGGCCACAAAGGCTTGGCCCAGTGTGATGATGAGGCTTTCATTCGGAATTCCCGACACCCAAGCACCATCAATGGTTGTGCTAAGCAGAGTTACGGGTGTAAACAGCACCTGATTGTTTTCGTCAACTAACTTAACGCCCAGCTCGCCCTTGTCGCCCAATGATAAAGCTGAGGGTGTAAGAAAAACTGTTTCTAACGTTTCTACTGGAATCTTCAGTGAGGCACTGACGCCGGCGGCAACTTTTTCACCGGGGTTTTTAACTTTTGCTTCTACGGTGAAACTGCGTGTTTGTGAGTTTGCAACCGATGCAACAAACGTAATCTCACCTTCAAGAATTTGCCCGGTGATGAGTTCAACCATAATGTCTTCACCGACGGTTAGTTCGGCCACTGCTTGTTGTGACACTTCGGCGGATACTTTAAAGCTTGAATCGTCAACCAGTTCTGCAACCACAGTTCCTGGTGAGACCAGCTCTCCTAATTCAACTGGCATCGCATTAATGATTCCGTCGAATGGGGCTGTGATGGTGACGTTTTCGATGTCGCGACGAATTCGATTGCGCTGCGCTTGCGCGGATGCCAAGACGGCACTTGCCCGTTGCGATTGAACTTTGGATTGCAGGCCTTGTTTGCGAAGCTGCGCCGCCGCTTGTTGTTCACTGACGGCGGCGCGTACTTGTGCATCAGCCTCGGCAAGGTCTACGTCTCGTCCATTCATCGCCAGGGTGGCGATGACGTCTGTCGCCTTCACTCGCTGACCTTTGGTTGCAGGCAGGGTTTCAACCGTACTGGTTATTTCAGCGCGAATTGACAGAACCCGTGCAGGTTCCAATTGGCCTTGCAGCACTATTTCGCGTGCCCTGGACTCCAGATTCGCTTTTGCGACCTGCACTTTCATCAATTCTGAGTCTGATTCGGCCTCAGATGAGCCGTTATTTTCAACACTGGCATCAGCACTGCTACCATCTTGGGGGTCGGTGCTGGAACGGTCTAACATGCCGCTGGCCATCCAAACCACTAAGGCAAGTACCAAAACAACTGCGGTAATTATTGAAGTTCTCATGGACGTCCTTAAATCAAAGCTTCTTAAATGCCTGCCAATCTGACTATATCTCACCGAATGTGGAAAAACCGTGAGCGGGCCGCCTAGGTGACTGGACTGAAAAGGTTGCACCGATTGATAGCCACAGCATTGAAAAAATCGCGCAGCGGCGCTTTATCCGAAAGGTTAATCAAGTGGCTATGTGCAGGCGCAATTGTTGTGCCGCTCATGGGCTGTGCCACACCGACCTCTAAGCTGATTGATTTAGCGGATACACAGCGATTTCAACGCTCGTCGGTTCAGGCAAATGGCTACCGACATTTAGTGCTGCAGAACCCGGTGTTTCAAAAGACGGGCAAACGTGAGAAAACCGATACCTTGCATGTCTATCTGGAGGGAGACGGGTCACCTTGGAAATATCGGGTATTGCGCATGCGGGACCCAACGCCGCGTCAGCCCCTGATGTTGGCCTTAATGGGGATGGATAATGCCCCGGCGGTATACCTGGGGCGACCCTGTTACAACGGCAGTTATGCCGATAAAGGCTGTTCGGATGATCTGTGGACGTCTGCTAGATACTCCGAAGTGGTGGTGAGTAGCATGTCCCAAGTCTTGCAGAAGCTCATACAGGCCAAAGATGTTCATAATATCCGCCTATTTGGACACAGCGGCGGCGGAACACTGGCTCTGCTGATCGCGGAACGTGTGCCTGAAGTGAATCATGTCGTTACATTAGCCGGTAACTTAGATACGGATGCGTGGGTGACTCACCACCGCTATTCCGCTTTGTACGGATCTTTAAATCCTGCAAAACGCGATCCCTTAAGAAGCTCTGTAACTCAGTGGCATTTCATGGGACGGCGCGACTCGGTCATCCCACCCGCCATTGTTAAGCCATTTATTCAATCCCAATCCAACGTATTTGCCACCGTAATCGGTACCTTCTCACACGGGTGCTGCTGGCAACGAATATGGCCATCGGTGTTATCAGGGCTAGAAAGCAATGATACAAAGCGCATTCCAGGTATGCGATTGCAATAAGGTGGTTACGTTTTGAGTCCCGCGCCAATCATTTTTGGCTTATCAGTAAACACACCGTCCACGCCCATGGCGATCAATTCCTTAGCTTGAGCTAAATCATTCACGGTGTAACAGTAAAGCCCATAACCAGCTTGTTTAATCTCTTTCGCCGATTGTGTTTCAAGCAGTGGAGCTGCCATATGCAAATTTTGACATTGCAACGCGATCAGTTCTTCCTGCCATTGCTCCGGAATAGCACAAGTAATCAATGCTCTAGGGGCGTCGGGCCAAAGGGCTTTTGCTTCGAACAAAGCTTCTTTGCTAAACGATGATAAAACCAAAGGGAGCGTGGTGGGCCAGGTGCTTTTTAAGCAATTAACTACCGCCGCAGCGGTTTCTTTTTCAAGTCCAGGTGTAGGTTTAATCTCTAAATTCAGCCCAATACCATGGCTGATCAGCAAATCGATTGCTCGATCTAGTCGGGGCAATGGTTCACCTCGGAATTGAGGGTTGTCATTTGACGCATCTAAGGTATCCAACTCTGATGAGCTGGCTGCGCATAAATATCCTGTGCCGTTCGTGCAGCGTTCAAGGCCGTCGTCGTGGTGAAGGTAGGCAACGCCGTCACTGGAGATCATGGCATCCACTTCAACACTGCCTGCACCATGGTCAATGGCGAGTGATAGAGCGGCTAAAGTATTTTCAGGGGCGTCAGCAGATGCCCCGCGATGCGCTACAACGCGGTGGAGTGATCGCTTGAATTGCCCCATGCTTGATAAGTTCCTGAGGTTGGCTTCGTATCACGCAAAAATTCATTTCGCATGCGCTCGTACTCATGGTACTCGTGATGATAGGAGCGTGTGCAAAAGGTCTCAACTTCGTTTCGGCGGCAATCTTCATGGCGAAGAGCCGAGTACGTCGCCTGGCGGTAGTCGATGGATTGACATCCGGTCGCTAGTAAAGCGCCCAAAACGATGGCAGCCACGGTAAAAACCGAGGGTTTCATCACAAAGGGATTAGTGCATTGGAATGTCATGGCGATCGAATTCGTTACTTAAATAGGTCTTGCGCGGGCCGGTGAGTATAGGAGTGGATTTTTCACTGTCCAGCGGTTGTTAGGAGAAATAACGAACCTATTTTTAGGTTTTGGCAATTGTAAAGATTATTGCGCACAACAGGTGCAAACAACTGCTACGCAATGCGCATAAATCGCGTCAACAGAACCCGATAGCGTCGAACCGGTGACAGGATTGCTAAACTGCGGTTATGACAACACTTACGCCCGAATTTCGTCAATCCATCCGTCGCTCTGTGGATCAAGCTCTGGATTTGGCTGCTGAGGTCACGCTGCCTAAATTCCGTCAACCAATCGTGGTGGACAATAAAGACGTCGATGGCTTTGACCCGGTCACCTTAGCCGATCGTGAAGCTGAGCAAGTGTTGCGAGATGCTCTTACAGCGGCTCTGCCGTATGCCCAATTTCTGGGCGAGGAGAATTCTGTTGCCGCGCTTGAATTAGATCCCACCCTGCAGTTGCCACTGAGTCAATCAGACCAGGCATCTCTGACATGGGTTGTAGACCCGATCGATGGCACGCGTGCTTTCATTACCGGTTTACCGCTCTGGGGCACGCTGGTGGCATTAAATGATGGGACTGAAGTTGTCTTCGGTGTGTTGGATCAGCCCTGGCTAGCTGAGCGTTTTATTGGCGATGGAGAACACGCTGAACTTGTGCATGGTGGCAAATCTAGCGTGCTTAAAACTCGGGCTGAACGCCCCATAAGCGAATGTATTTTGCAGTGCACCACACCGGATATGTTCACTGATGCAATCAGCAAACAGGCTTTTAAGCGAGTGCAAAGCAAGGTAGCGATGACGCGATACGGTGGTGACTGCTATGCCTACGCTTTACTGGCTATGGGCGGTATTGATGCCGTTATTGAAAGCAGTTTGCAGCCCTATGACATTCAAGCGTTAATTCCGATAGTAGAAGGTGCGGGTGGGGTCATAACGAATTGGGATGGTGACGCGTGTTTATCCGGAGGAAGCGTCGTTGCTGCCGCAAATGCAGCGCTGCATGCACAGCTCTTGGCTGTGCTGAACGATCAGTAGTCGATGGTTAATCGAAATTGATCACTGGCGTTCCCACCGCGATTGTCGGATGCGGTTATCTGAATTAACCAGCGTCCTTCATTTTGTGCGGTGGCAATACCCGTTATAACGCCAGAGTCTGACAAATTGACTCCTGGGGGTAAATTATTGGCACTGTATGTCAAGGTGTCGCCATCGGGGTCGGAGAAAAAGGTGTAGAGCGCGTAGCTAAAAGCACCGTTAACACGAGCATTTCTGATATCCGTCACGATCGGTGCTTGGTTTTGCGGTTGAGAGCCCCCCACCGTCAATGTGAAGTTGTCACTGACCTCATATAAGCCGTCATTAGCAAACACACTGAACTGATACGTGCCCGCATCATCGAGGGTGAGTTCTCCTTGTAGAAAGCCTGCTTCACTAAAACTTAAGGCACCCGATTGTATGAGTGGATTGTCCTGAACCCGCAGCTTCAGGGTATTGCCATCGACATCAGAAAAAAATTCTGATAAGTCCAATTCGAGCTCAACCGGAGTTTCATCCTCAACGCTGACAGAGTAATCTGGAATAGTTGATACCACATAGGGCGCGGAATTAAAATTTACTAATCGAATGCGTACGGTAGTCTCCACATCGTGTACGCCGTCGCTCACCAGTAGCTTAAATGAATCATCTAAATAGTCACTGTTGGATAAACCCAAGCCTTGTTGGGGTGTGTAGCGAAATGTGCCATCCGACAGAACATTTAGGTTTTCTGCATATTGTGGGTTTGTGGTGACCTGCTTAATAAACAAGGGTTGATTGCGCACATGCACGTCATCTGTGGCGCCGGAAAATACAGCATAAGCGTCATTGGCATACACGACCCGGGAATTGTTTGTTATTGCTAAGTACTCGTTCTCGTTCACGGTAGGAGCTTCGTTAATCGCAACTCCGCAAATAATTTGTTGGTGACGATATATGTCTCCGTCATTCAATGTCGTCTCGATGGAGTAACTTAACGCTACAGGGGCCTTGAGTTCAGGCAAGGTGACATCAAAAGCGGTTGTGCCATTGGCGGAAAAGTCTTGTACGGAAATGGCGCAGTTCGTGTCGGACGTACAAGCTTGATCGAGCTGTTGAACGGCTACATCACCATCAAACCCCTCTTGGCTTTGGCATAAAGAGAGCGCGACATTCGAATTCTCTGCCCGCCAGCTCCAAGTCGATACGGTCCGAGGTGCGTTTTGCAATGTTGTTGAAGTTGTTGAGGCTTCGTTTAATATAACTGCGCTACCGTCTACCAGCTGCACACTAGACGTAGCGGAAGAGCCGTTGTTACGAGAGCCCTGGTCGCCGGTGGAATCTACCCACCCACAGCCAATGAGTGCGGTGGACAGGACCGTCAGGGTGATTATGTTTTTGCAGCTCTTCATTGGGTTAAATAAGCGGCGAGCGCGCCCTAGCCTGAATATGCAGCGTGGTAACTCCCGCCGTGTGACAGGGTTTGCAGCGCAAATATGTGATGAAGTACCGTTATGTTGCTGGTCTGATGTTGGCAACGAATTGTTCCGGAACTGTAAACTGAGACCCAGTGGGGCGCTATCTGCTTGGTAATTCCTGTATTCGCGGTACTATACGAGCTGTCCACGTTCACCAAAATTTAGCCCGTTTATGTCATCAGTGGCAGTCACATCCTGGTCTGAAGAACCCGCGCTAAGTGGGTGGCTGATTACAGCTTGTCTTGCGGTCTCTGCGTTAATCCTTCTCGGTGCTGGATTGATTCAGCAATCATCAAGAATTTCTGCTCTGTTGAGTCAAATCAGTCAGCCAATGGTGTTGCAGGCTGAAACGACTGAGCTATCCCCCGAAGTTAAAAGTGAGGTGCCAGTGGTTGTAGCAAACGAGTATTCGGCACCCGATCAAGGCACAGAATCCGAATTTGGCCCCGACGTGTGGGACTTAACAGTAGCTCAAACAGATGAGAGCGGCTTCATTCAAAATGAAGCTTCAATCGATACTGCTGAGGCACAAGAAAGTGCTTTGGCCCAATCCGCTGAATCCGGCTTCGATAACGAAATTTCCTTGGAATCTAAAGACGCTTTGTCGGTTGATGAAATTAACGAATCAAGTGACTTGTCTTCCAATGATTTGTTAGTGGGTACCGTATCGGACAATTTTGATGCAGCAACCGTATCGCCGGAACAAGCTGAAGCAGAACTGTCGTTAGCATCACTTCGAAAAACTGTTTTAGACGGTATGAGTCAACGCTCTACACGCATAAAATTTGCCCCAGGGGAAGCTCGCTTAGCTCGAGGTAGTGAGGCATTACTGGCTTTAATCTTTGAAGATCTGTTTTTGTATTCAGAATCAGACATCGTTATTGAGGTGGGTAGCCAGGACGCGGTGGGGAATGCGTCGAACAGTGCTTTATCGAACGAACGCGCCGCTATAATTAAGACCTACCTTGCCGATCGTGGATTGCCGCCGAATCGATTGATCGAATCAGTTTTACCTGCTTCAACTTTGGGTGATGCGCCTCAGTTGATTAACATCGAAGCGAATTTAGATGAATAGCTTTGGCCATTTCTTAAAAGCCCTCGAAGCGCAGCTTAGCCCCGAGTGGGTGATTGCGGTGCTGTTTGGCTTAACTGTGGCGATTGGTTGCTTGGTGGGGGCCACTATGATGGGCTGGTGGGCTGCGGTGAAAACGCGCCGAAAAATACGTGCGGCGGTGAAAGAGCGAAAGCTTCTGGCTAAGCTGTTGGAGGATTCTCGCCAGCATAGCGCTCGCCTTCAAGTTGAGCAGGACAAACTTCAAACCCTTTGTAATGGTCTCGATTCTAAGTTGGGGCAGCGAAATCAACAAATTCAAGAGCTCAAGGGCCGATTACAAGGTGCGGAAGCTCTGGTGACCCAGCGCGAGCGGGAACATTCGTTACTGAAAGATGCTTTTGACGCCAAATTCCCGCCGACACTCATCAAACGGGTAACGCTGGCAGATGAAAAAGCCCTAAGTGAGCCTGACACTGGCATTATTCCAGACGATCAAGTCATTCCCACATTGCCAGAGGCGGAACTTACCGCGAATGTCGAAGCCTACGATTTATCAGACCTTGAAGAATTGGTTAACCAAGACCTCTAAACTCGCCCTGGTTTTTTGCAGCTTGCCAATCGTTGTGAGTGTGTAGCTATGTCGCGAAGCCGTGAACAGCCGATGTGGCAACAGCTTTTTCAGCTAGACCACAAAGACACCCAAAGTCTTCAAACCCAACTTCGTCAGTCCCTGGTTAATGCCATTCTGGATGGTCGAGTGGCGGTTGACATGCCATTGCCGTCGTCTCGCGAATTGGCGAAGCAGTTGGGGGTTGCTCGAAATACCGTGGTATTGGCCTATCAACACTTGGTGGACGAGAATTATTTGATCGCTCGTGAGCGTCGTGGCTATTTTGTTAACCCAGCCATTCTTGAAGGTCGGGTAGATGCCGCTGGCACAGACCGATCGATTATGCGTGAAGACAACGTTGTGATCGACACAGTGCTGGATTTGCAATCGCAGAGAAACCTCCGGCGTCCTACGGATTGGAATCATTACCAATTTCCGTTCATTTACGGGCAGGTGGATTCCTCTCTGTTTCCGGTGAATGACTGGCGTGAGGCTTGTCGTTTGTCGTTACATGTGGGTGCCATTAATGAATGGACGCATGATCGAATTGCTCAAGACGATGAGCTGTTGGTTGAGCAAATCCATAAGCGTGTGTTGCCGCGACGCGGTGTGTGGGCTGAGCCCGATCAGATTCTTATCACTACCGGTGCCCAAAACGCGTTGTTTATTACTGCGCAACTGCTGCTCGATAAGCAATCTACGGTGGGCATCGAAGATCCCTGTTATCCCGACGCCAGAAATATTTTTTCACTGTTTTCGGGTCATCAAATTGAATTCCCAGTGAGTAACGATGGTGTGCAAACGGATGAACGTCTAGCGCAGTGTCGATTGATGTATGTCACGCCAAGCCACCAGTGCCCAACCACAACCACCATGCCTTTGAATGCGCGACGAGACCTATTGGCCGAAGCCTCAAAACACAATGTGATGATTGTGGAGGATGATTATGAGAGCGAACTGAACTTTGTTGGTAAGCCCACACCGGCGCTTAAAAGTTTGGATGAATCGCATCAAGTGATTTATATCGGCAGTCTCTCGAAAACGTTGGCACCTGGCCTGCGGGTAGGTTTTATGGTGGGGCCAAAGTCCTTTATTGCTGAAGCGCGCGCCCTTCGGCGGTTGATGTATCGCCACCCTCCCAGCAATACCCAGCGAACTGTGGGGCACTTTTTGGCCTTAGGGCATCACGATGCGGCGGTGCTGCGCTTATCCCAAGCCTATAAGAAGCGTTGGAAGTTAATGAATCATGCTTTAGGTCGGCACATGAGCCTATCCACCATCGCGCCTGCGTTTGGCGGATCGTCCTACTGGGTTCGATTGCCTGAGCATGTCAATGCGGCTGAATTGGAAGAGCGTGCCGCGGAAGAAAGTGTCTTTATCAATGCGGGTGATACCTATTTTGCAAAACCGAGCGGCAATCGACACTTTTGTCGTCTAGGCTTTTCATCCATCAGTGATGAGCGCATTGAACCTGGCGTGGAACGCCTGGCACGAGTCATCGACAGTTTCCCGACTTAGGCCGATTTGCGCTAAAACTTAAGCCAATACCTAACCAATAGGGTTTCGATTGGCTTCTGGCGCTCTGTCGCTGCAACCCTTGGACCTAGCGAGCTTCGCTGGGTCTGGTTAGAGTGTTCGTTCACTACCCAGGAGTTAGAAAACCATGCCACGCATGACCCCCAGTGAAGCGTTTGTTGAAACGCTCGTCGCCAATGGCGTCACAGATATTTTCGGCATCATGGGCTCGGCGTTCATGGACGCCATGGACATATTCGCCCCCGCCGGCATTCGCTTGGTCCCCGTCGTTCACGAGCAGGGAGCGGCTCACATGGCAGATGGCTATTCTCGAGCCACGGGTCGTCATGGCGTTGTGATTGGCCAAAACGGTCCTGGAATTTCAAACTGCGTTACGGCGGTTGCCGCCGCTTATTGGGCGCACAGCCCGGTGGTTATGATTACGCCAGAAACTGGCACGATGGGCATGGGTTTAGGGGGCTTTCAGGAAGCTCACCAGCTCCCCATGTTCCAAGAATTTGTGAAGTATCAGGGCCATGTAAATAACCCGAATCGTATGGCTGAGTACACCGCTCGCTGCTTTGATCGTGCGATTTCAGAAATCGGGCCTACCCAGCTCAACATTCCACGCGACTATTTCTACGGAGACATTAACGTAGACATTCCAAAACCGATGCGACTTGATCGCGGCGCGGGTGGAGAAGATGTGCAACGTGAAGCGGCGGAGTTATTAGCTGGCGCGAAATTCCCGGTCATCCTATCGGGTGGTGGTGTGGTCATGGCGGAAGCAGTCGATGACTGTGTTGCCTTGGCTGAGCGGTTGGGCTGCCCCGTGGTCAACAGTTATTTGCACAACGACTCGTTCCCTGCCAGCCATCCTCAGTGGGCCGGTCCACTAGGTTATCAAGGTTCAAAAGCGGGTATGAAGCTCATTGAAAAGGCCGATGTTGTGTTGGCTCTGGGCTCACGACTTGGGCCTTTCGGCACCTTGCCTCAGCACGGCATGGATTACTGGCCTAAAGATGCCAAAATTATCCAGGTTGACGCCGACCACAAAATGCTGGGCTTAGTTAAGCCGATTTCGGTTGGCATTTGTGGCGACGCGGGTGCAACAGCACGTGCCTTGTTGTCCCGCCTGAATGACATGACTTTAGACTGTGATGCCACTCGTGATGATCGTATGGCCACAACCAAGAAAGAGAAGGATGCTTGGGAAGCGGAACTCGATGCTTGGGTTCATGAAACTGACGATTTCAGTCAAGACATGATCGCTGAAGCGGAAGGTGAAGACGGTAGTTGGTTAGCCCCACGTCAAGTGTTGCGCGAACTTGAAAAAGCGATGCCAGCTGATGTCATGGTGTCTACGGATATCGGTAACATCAACTCAGTGGCCAACAGCTACTTGCGATTCGAAAGACCACGCAGCTTTTTCGCTCCAATGAGTTTTGGTAACTGCGGATACGCGCTTCCCACCATGATTGGTGCTAAGTGCGCAGCGCCTGAGCGTCCTGCAGTCGCCTACGCGGGTGACGGTGCTTGGGCTATGAGCATGACCGAAGTTATGACAGCGGTTCGACACAACATTCCCGTTACCGCGGTGGTTTTTCATAACCGCCAATGGGGTGCTGAGAAGAAGAACCAAGTTGATTTCTACGGCCGACGTTTCGTCGCTGGTGAACTTGAGAACGAAAGCTTTGCCGAAATGGCTCGCGCCATGGGTGCTGAAGGCGTAACGGTTGATCAGTATGGCGATGTAGGCAAAGCCTTAAGCAGCGCGATCGATGCTCAGATGAATAACGGTAAAACCACAGTCATTGAAGTGATGTGTAACCGTGAGTTAGGCGACCCCTTCCGCCGCGATGCATTGTCAAAGCCGGTTCGCCACTTAGCGAAGTACAAAGATTACGTATAACTTTCGCTAAGACAAATGAGGCGATGCTCGTGAATCGAGCTGGCTGAGCAAAAGCGGTGAGCGCGCCACTGGCGTGCGATCTGGCCTAACAAGAGGGCGGTGTTATCATGACACCGCCCTTTTTGTTGGGCGACATTAAATAAAAATCGGATATCACATCATGGCAGTCGTGGCATTTTTAGGTTTGGGCGTAATGGGCTACCCAATGGCAGGGTATCTCGCTAAGAACGGTCATGAGGTTCGGGTTTACAACCGCACCCCAGCAAAGGCTGAGGCCTGGTCAAAAGAACACGGGGGTAGCGCTCACAGCACACCGAAAGAGGCGGCGATGGGGGCTGAATTTGTCATGGCCTGTGTGGGCAATGACAACGATTTGCGCGCCGTTGTATTAGGCGATGACGGTGCATTAGCGGGTATGAATGCGGGCACAGTTTTAGTAGATCACACAACAGCCTCAGCAACGGTTGCACGTGAGCTTCACGCATTGGCAGCTTCGCAAGATGTTGCGTTTCTTGATGCACCCATCTCTGGTGGGCAGGCCGGTGCTGAAAATGGTGCGCTTACGATTATGGTTGGCGGTGACTCACCCGCTTATGAGCGAGCTGAACCGTTCATGCAGCACTACGGAAAGTCGGTTCGATTGATGGGTGAAAGCGGTGCGGGCCAGCTAACCAAAATGGTCAATCAAATTTGTATCGCTGGACTGGTGCAGGGCTTATCTGAAGGATTGCATTTTGCCGAATGTGCCGGTTTGGATGGAAGGGCTGTGATTGATGTCATTTCAAAAGGTGCGGCCCAATCATGGCAGATGGAAAATCGTTACGAAGGCATGTTGGATAGGCACTTCGACTATGGTTTTGCTGTTGACTGGATGCGCAAAGATTTAGGCATTGTTTTGGATGAAGCTAAAACAAATAAAGCATCTTTGCCAGTCACCGCCATGGTGGATCAGTTCTACTCTGATGTGCAAGCCTCGGGTGGCGGCCGTTGGGATACCAGTAGCTTAATTGTGCGATTACCGAGCCCGAAAACCGGACACTAGCCTCGGTTTCGAAGTTAGAAACATTCCAGGCCTGCAGTTGAGTGTGATGATGGCCGATGAAAAGGTGTCGGTTTGGGCATTGTGTATGTGATTTGCATCACACAAGTCCTTCGCCTTTGCTTGGTTTAGCACTCATGAAAATTCACAACGTCATTCTCGGTATAACAATAGCCCTCGGGGCTATACCCGCGATTCTGTCTGCCTATCCAGATGATGATTCGCAGTGGCTCAGTGAAACCACCAGTGACGGATCATCTATCACCGCTCGGCACGAGACTGGATCGGTTGTGGTTAACGGCAACCTCTATGTTTTAGGTGGTCGTCACATGCGCCAAGTCGAAGTTTATAAGCCATCAACTGACGGATGGGAAGCGTTGGGGGCCCCGCCGCTGCAGTTACATCACTTCCAGCCGGTCGCCATAGGTTCAAAGATTTACGCCATTGGTGCCATGACGTGTTGTTATCCAGATGAGCCATCGGTTGCAGATATTCATGTTTTTGACACCACCAATAACAATTGGAGTGTGGCGGGAGAAATTCCTGCCAACCGTCGTCGTGGTGGTGCAGGCGCGGTCGTTTATAAAAACAAAATTTACCTCGTAGGTGGAAACACACTTGGCCACAATGGGGGCTCAGTAAATTGGTTTGATGAATACAACCCGGCAACCGATACGTGGAAAACGTTGCCTAATGCACCCGATCCACGAGATCATTTTCAAGCTGTTGTCATCGGTAATCAGTTAGTGGTTGCTGGTGGTCGGACAACCGATTTGCCTAATCCGTTTGATAAAACTGTTGCGCCAACCAACATCTACAACTTCGATACCAATCAATGGACCCGTGGGGCGAACATACCCACCCGTCGAGCAGGTGCCATGACAGTCGGCATCGGTACCGAGGTGATTGTTGCTGGCGGCGAATCCTCCACCCAAAATAATGCGTTTGTTACTGTTGAAGCCTATGACGTTGCAAGCGACTCGTGGCGCACATTAAAGCCCATGCAAGATGGTCGTCATAGCGGTGCTGGTTCGATACTGGGGAATCGCTTTCATGTAATTTCAGGTAGCGCCGGGAAAGGCGGCTCCCCCGAAATCACCTCGCATGAAAGTTTGTCGTTGGTGGGTGGAACCGAACCCGATACCGATCTTGATAATGACGGCCTGACCAATCTTGAGGAAGTCATTGTCTATTATACCGACGCGCAAGATGCAGACTCGGACAACGACACCGTTAATGATGGCGATGAGGTAAACACCTACAACACCGATCCCTTAGATCCAAACGATACGCCAACCATTCCACCCACCGACGGTGGGTCAAGTGATGGCACGAGCGATGGAACGAGTGATGGAACGAGCGATGGAACGAGCGATGGAACGAGCGATGGAACGAGCGATGGCACGAGTGATGGAACGAGCGATGGAACGAGCGATGGAACGAGCGATGGAACGAGCGATGGCACGAGCGATGGCACGAGCGATGGCACGAGTGATGGCACGAGTGATGGAATGAGCGATGGCACGAGTGATGGCACGAGTGATGGAACGAGTGATGGCACGAGTGATGGAACGAGTGATGGCACGAGTGATGGCACGAGCGATGGAACGGTAGATGGGTCAGATGGTGGGATTGTGACCGAGCCCTCTAGCGGGGGTGGTGGCGTATTGGGCTGGCAATTGTTTGGATTTTTTCTCGGGCTCTTTGCGATGAGGCGGCGAAACGTTCGTTAACAATTGAGTGAAAAACTCAGGTAAATGCCGCTTTCATGGCGGCAGAGTTGTGTTGGTGACGGAAGTGTCAAACTATTGGTAATGACCGCATCAATTTCGGTGATTGATTACCATACAATTTAAGCCTAACTGGTGCGCAAATCCTCCCTGCAGGCTATCCTTATACCGATATAGTTCGGCCCTCGGCTTAAGGATTCTGCGAGTAATGAAAAAACTCTCTGCGACCGCTTTTCTTGTGTCATTAACTGTGACCACAACGCCTCTGTTTGCACAAACAGTGGATCAAACCCAGACGCTCCCGGATGCAAGACCCGGCGAGTGTTACGCAAAAGTTGTCACACCTGCGAAATTTGAAACTCGAACCGAAGAGATAGTGGTGCAGGAAGGCTCTGAGCGAATCGCCACGGTTCCCGCAGAGTTCGAGACCTCAGAGCAGCGCGTGATGACTCGTGAAGCCAGCCGGGTACTCACGTCTGTGCCGATCGCCTATTCGGATGAATTTGAAAAAGTAGAGACGCGTCCGGCTGAGGCGAACTGGGTCATGAAGTTTGGCAACAGCTCACATCCTGCTAGCCCAGGTGCCTTGGAAGGCATCGAAGCTTCTGGCGTCAATCTAGACACCGTGGCGGAGAACGTGTGCTTTCGTGAGTACTACACGCCCCCTGAATATCGCACTGAGGATCGACGTGTGTTAAAACGCGCTGGTGGCGAAACCATTACGGTGACTCCGGCTGAGTATGAAACCACTGAAGAACGCATCGTGGTCAAAGAAGCTTCCAGCCGTTTAGTCAACGTTCCTGCCGTGTACAGAACAGAAACAGAGTCAGTTTTAGTTGAGCCTGCACGAAGCGTTTGGAAGAAGGGACGGGGTCCACTGGAACGCATCGATGACACGACTGGCGAAATCATGTGCTTGGTTGAAATTCCTGCGCGCTACGAGACGGTAACTCGCTCTGTGCTCGAGTCGCCTGCAGCGACAAAAACCGTTGACATACCGGCTTTGTATAAAACCGTTAAGGTTGAACGTGTTGTGCGCCCAGCTGCCGAGACGCGCACAATTATTGAACCACAATACGCCACTGTGCCAACTCGAGTCAAAGTAGCTGACGCGGGTTTCTTCTGGCTTAAGAAGGACGAGAAAGCGAATAGTGATGCAACGTATTCGGGAAGAGAAGTTTGTTTAATTCCGCGCGCGGCTGAATTCACCACCATTAAAAAGCAGATTGTTTCCAAAGCCGCGTCAGTTGCCGTTGCTGAGCGCCCCGCGCAGTTTGAAACCGTGAAAGTGCAGCGGCTGGTTTCTCCAGCCTCAGAAAAGCGAACTGACGTGCCAAGAAGGGTGAAAACGGTTACCCGTCAGGTACAGGTTGCTCCGCCAACTTTAGTGTGGCGCCGAGTTTTGTGTGAAACTAACGTTACAGATACGATCGTTAGAAACTTACAGCAAGCATTGGCTCGTGAGGGTTTGAATCCAGGTCCTGCCGATGGTGTGTTAGGAAGTGCAACACTCTCTGCGGTTAAGGAATATCAGGAAAAGAACGATCTCGATGTCGGTGGAGTCACTTACGAAACGCTTAAAGCTTTGAAGGTGCAGCGTTAGTTAATGCGGTAAACGCTTTTAGAAGCTTATAGCTAGAAACCATTCCCTCCAGTTTGGATCAACCGCCTGCAAAGTCCTTACAAAAGGCTTTGCAGGCGGGGCTAGCCACAAACAAAAGATGGTGGATATCACAACCGCGACACTGCCCAGCCAACGATCGGTGTCGATGATCTTTAACGCTGAACCAAACGATCGTTTGATCCTAACGCCCGTAAAATCGACACTGTAAAGCTCATCCAAGGTTAGGTGCGTTATGCAGCCTATGCTGACGCCAATTCCGGCGAGCCAGCTGACTTGAGGGCTCATTCCCCACACTCGGTAGCACAATACGACAGCCAGGGTGCCGAACATAATCGTGGCCGCAATTGAGTGCAGTGATCCTCGGTGAACGGTGAATTGATGAAATATGCCCCACAGCACATATCGCACCGCGATAAATAAACTTATTCCTATCAGCAGCAATTCCATTACGCTGAACCGACTTACATGGTGCATCATGCCGAATAGGGCTACTAACGCCCCCAAGACTAAAAACAGCGCTTTGCTCGGGGTTGAATCTTTTAGATCCACATCGGGCAGAACGCCACCGATAGCGGTGGTGGCCGCTAGCAACAAGGCTGGTTCAGTATCCAAACCCAGCCCCTTGGTCACGACTGTGGCGTAGACAGCGCCAACCGCTGTAGCTGTAAAAAAGTGTGTGTTAAAGTCAGCCATAAAGTCTATTTTACGGCGCGAGAACCCAGAACATGTTAGTTACTTTTAAAACTGCCGCGCACGGCAACATCACCATGTTTGGCGATGTGGCGAGAGAGTTGTTAGAGATGATGGGCCAAAGTGGCAACGTGCCTGGAGCTTTGGTCTCAGAAGATGTCGCACCGGCGCTGACGGAGTTGAGAACGCGATTGAATTCAAATTCTGAAGGCAGCGCTCCACCGCCCCTAGATGATGATGACAGCTCACCAGCCCCGGTCGCACTATCAGTAAGAGCCATACCGTTGATTGAACTTTTTGAGGCAGCGATTGCAGAGAAGGAGTCCATTTATTGGGAGTCCAATTAAAATACACTAATACACTAATACACTAATACACTAATGCACTAATGCACTAATGCCGCATCAACTTTTCATAAAGCCAAGGTCCTGCTGGGCAAAATTCTTCAGGTCAGGTAATGCTTGTGAAATCGCCGCCTCGTCCACGCCCATCCAACGCGACAGGGTGGCTCCGTATTGATTGACGGATAATTTGGGAATGATGCGGCCGGCGAAAGTGCCGTCCTCTTCACCTGCATCATCTGGGTTATTGCGGCTGGCATAACTCGGCATATCCCCGATGATACGTCCTCCGTCCACGGCGTTACCAAAAACAAAATTGTGTCCGCCCCAACCGTGGTCGGTACCGTTTCCGTTACTTGTTAAGGTTCGACCAAAATCACTGGCGGTGAACGTGGTGACAGAATCGGCCGCGCCGATGTCATCAATCGTGTCTTGATAGGCTGAAACCGCTTCGTTTACTTCGCGCATTAACACTGGTTCACGCTCGGGTTGATCTGAGTGAGTGTCAAAGCCGCCCATTAAAACGAAAAACACTTGCCGTGACATACCCAATTCCTCTCGTGAAGCGATCAATCGGGCGACTAGGTGCAATTGTTTTGCGAGTTTATTGCGACTGTTGTACTGCATTTGATTCAAAGGATTTCTGCGTAAGGCGGCATGCAGGGATGCGGTGGCCACAGTGGCCCGGTCAAGGCCGTTGGATATTGTTCGCAGCATGGCTGCGTTGCCGCTGGCTTCACCTTGTGCGATCAGGTCTTCGATGGTGTTGCCCACCCGACTTAAGCGCTGCGGTGGAATCCAATCAGAAATGTTGTCTAAGCCTTGCATGCGTTGCACCGCGAAGTCAGCGTTTAAACTGATGTATTGGGAGCTGGCTGAATCTAGCCAAGCACTGGAGCCTGCGATAGAGAACGCTGGGGTAATCGCAGATGGGCCGTTACAGGTCGCTGCGTGCTCGGTTATCGCGCCACCCCAGCCAAAGCTGGATGTTCCGCTGACGATGCCTGCGCCTGTTTGCCAAAGTTTTTGTTGTGTGTTGTGCGCAAAGAGCGATTCAGGCAATGCTTGTTCGGCCAAGTAATCTGATTGTGATGTAGGGCGAATCAATGTACCCACGTTACTCACCACCGCTAGTCGATCTTGGTCGTACAGGTTTTTGAATGCCGGTAAAAGTGCATTAAAGCCAAATGCACCTTGATTGGCATCGCTCACATTGAGCAAGTTGGATTCGCCGATGGCGATTTCGCCACGGGAGTTTAGATAATCGCTGTAGCTTTGTGCACCGCCAGGGACGAACATATTAAATGAATCAGCTCCTCCGGCCATGAACAAACAAACCAGTGACTTGGCATTACCGTCACAACCCATGGCTAAGGCATCGTTGCCGCTGAGCATGGATACACCAGCGCCTAATGGCACGGCAGCGAGTTGCTTTAATAGTTTACGGCGTTGGTTTTGAAAATTAGGTTTTGCCATGATTAACGCTGCCATTGAATTTGCGGGGTGGTAAGAACAACAAACAAAGTGTCTTGCACCAATTCGAATCGGCCCTGGTTTGACGTTGGATAGGAGCGTGCAAAGTCAAATAGGGTTCTACGCATTTCGGTAGGCATTCCCCCTGCATACAGGTGCAGGTTGTACCAATCCAGCAAGGCGTTTCGATTTCTAGCGATTTCAGTTAAGGGCTCTAAATTGATAATCGTGACGCGAGGATTGTCATCGTTTAGATCCGCACGGTTGTTGAAGCGGTAGATTTGATGGTGCCAGTTATTGTGTGTAGCGGCTAAATTTGCCTCTGACATGATTTGCATCTCAGGCGACAACAGTTGGGATCCAGCAACCAGGGGATTGTCTGGTAGGTAGAAATTGAAAACTGATTTGGAACGCATCACAGCTTGTCCCGTCATGGAGTCAAACTGATCGGTGGGATGGTTTGCCGTTGCATGAATCCCGTTGGCGCTGGGCCCTGGGGTAGCGCTTAACGATCGCCAAAGTTGTGACCAGCGCATGACCGGCTCTTTCAATTTGCCGAAGTTAGTTAGCGTAAGGTGACCGGTACGCGCCTCTTCATCAGTGAGCACGGCTCGTATCACAGCACTTAAGTCTCCACGCTCGCCAGCACCGTTGTTAACAAATATACGCGCTACCCTTTCCACATACTCCGGTGTTGGATTACTCGTGACAAAACGTTGGATAAGATGTTTGGCTACAAAGGGTGGCACGTTGTTGTGTTGGAATAAGTTATCCAATGCCGCATCTAAATCTTGTTTGGCGCTTAGTCCGGCAGGTGAGACAGCTCCGTTGAGCAAATTCTTAGCGCCGTTGTCATGAAAATTTTCGTTGGCTACCATGCGCCCCTCATAGGCTGCACTGGTGATGTTGTTATCTGTCCAAGAGCGCACGTTCGGATAATTCCAGCCAGTGAACACTCGAGCAAATTCACTGACATCAGTTTGTGTGTAGGTGGGTTTTGGGTTACCCGCGGGGATCATTTCGCCGCGCATGTTTAGTTCAAAAAGCCCAAGCGTGAATAACTGCATGACCTCGCGCGCGTAGTTCTCATCGGGACGAATGTTTTCTGCAGGATTTGCCTTTTCGTTTCGAACCATGCTGAGGTAAACGCCCATTGCCGGATGTAGCGTCACTTCCTCTAATAGCGCTCTGAAATTTCCGAAGGCACCGCGCGCTAACATGTCGTAATAATCGGTAACCCCGTATTGCGCATTGCCCAGTGCATAGTCCACGTCAGAAATAACAAACAGTTGGCTTAGCGCGAATGCCATGCGTTGGCGAAGCTGATCATCCTCATCCATCACATTGTTCCACCAGCCGTGGTGCCTTGGACTGCGCAGACTGCCGTTGCTGAACTCTTGGGTGTAGTCTTTTGTGGTGGATACTGGCACGCTCATTTGCCAATCAATCCAAGCATCGATGGAACCGTATCGTCGAAATTCTGCGATGGTTTCGGGGGTTGGGCCGAAAGTGGCTTGTGTTAAAAAGCGAGCCGCTTCAACATCGGCAGCATCAAGAGCACCGGTGCTGAAATCTGAAGTTTGCGGTGCTTGGGCTGGGGTCTCAGGCCCTGAATCTGGGTCGACGCTGGGTGCGGGCGTGCTGGGATTGTCCACGGGAGCCGTTGGGGTGTTTGGCGTACCGCCTTCGCCACTGATCGGATTCGTGTTGTCGCCATTGCTAGGGTTTGTGTTGTTGCCAGAATCCACCACAACACCATCGCTGCAAGCGCTCAAAATCAGCACCACGGCATACGGCAGCAAGCGCTTAATGGCTTGGAAAATTGTCATTGAAAGCATACGCCTTTGCAAACGCCTTGAAACAGGTGCCCAAGCTACCAGAAGTCCTGTGTATGAAACGGTTACGTAGCGCAAATTCAATCGCTGCTAGCTGTTTGTCAGCCTGTGAAAGAGCCGCTTGTGATCCGATTCTCGAACAGACTTCACATCGCGGAGGTCTGGGCCTCTCGCCAGGCAACGTATACACCAGAGGCGATAATAATCACCACACCTAGCCAAGTCATCAAACTGGGCCAGTCGCCGAATATCCACCACCCCAGCAGCGTGGCGGCAATGATTTCGGAATAGCCGAAGGGTGCCAGTACGGAAGCTGGTGCGCGGCTCATTCCCATGATGACAAATGTGTGCGCAACGGCGGCAATAAGGCCGATAGCGCCTAGCCAGGCCCATTGCGTCGAGGTAGGAGTTTGCCAAGCCCAGTCATGCGGTTTTATGTCTGCAAATAGGAGTAGGACGGACAAAAATACCGCACCCCCCAATCCTGTTGCAAATTGCTGCACAACGGGTGTATCGGACGCGGCAACCGCATGGGTTATGGCCAGATAACAGGCGTAGAAGAGCGCGGCGAGTAAGGGTAAGCAATAGTAAATACTGAAAGAGGCGGTGCCGGGGCGAATGATAATCAGTGCGCCAATGAATCCGGTAATGACCGCAACGCGTCGATGCCAGCCAATGGATTCCCCTAAAAAGACGGCCGATAGTAGGGTGAGTATCATGGGCTGAACAAAGAATATCGCCATGCATTCGGTGAGTGGCATGTGCTGCAAAGCCCAGAAAAAAAACAAGGTGGCGCAAGCCAGCAGAATGCCACGGATCGTATGAATGCCTGCGCGGTTTACTTTCAGTGATGCAAGACCGCCGGTAACCAACAGAGCCGTTGCCATGATGATGCTTTGTATGGTGAATCGCCCCCAAGTAATCATTAAGGGGGATAGAACGTCGCCTAAGAATTTGGCAATGGCGTCCATGCCTGGGGCAATCATGGTGCCTGCCACCATGAACAGAATGCCATTTTGTTGCAGCTTGGCATTCAACACCGAATTTTCTTGCATGGGCTTAGTCGTCGTGATCGAAATTCGCCTGATGCAAATTGATCAAACGCTGCTGCACATTAAATGATTTCTTCTTACCTGGGTTGCGTCTTTTGTATTCCCCACTAGGCTGCAGCTTCCAGCTAGAGCAGTTGTCGTTTAAATACATATCTAAGCATTCATGCTTTATTCGTTGCAAGGCTGGCCCCTTGACCGGAATAGCAATTTCCACTCGTTTGAAAAAATTTCTGGGCATCCAGTCCGCGCTGCTGATAAACAACAATTCCTTCGAGTTGTTTTTGAAATAGAACACTCGAGAATGTTCTAAGAAACGCCCCAGTACGGAGACCACACGTATGTTTTCTGATAAGCCAGGAACTTGAGGTCTTAGCACGCAGATTCCGCGCACGATTAAATCGATTTTTACGCCCGCTTGAGAAGCTCGGTAGAGCGCATTGACGGTGGCCGGATCCACTAACGAATTCATGCGGGCTATGATTCGACCCTCACTACCGGAATTTGCTATTTGAATTTCATTGGCAATACTGCCCACAATTCTTTGATGCAATGTAAACGGCGCTTGCTCCAGGCGTTTTAATTTAAGCACATGACCCACACCGGTGAGTTGTTGAAAAACTCTGTTTACATCCTCAGCAGTTTCAGGATCGTCAGTGAGCAGGCTGATGTCGGTGTAAGTGCGAGCAGTGGTGGTGTGATAGTTTCCTGTACCCACATGCACGTAGCGATTCAATCCCGCTTTTTCGCGCCGTACAACCAGTAACATTTTTGCGTGTGTTTTAAAGCCTACGACACCGTAAACTACTTGAATTCCGGCTTCTTGCAATTGGTTGGCAAGTGAGACATTCGCTTCTTCATCAAATCGAGCCAATAGTTCAATAACAACCGTTACATCTTTGCCGCGACGTGAGGCTTCCATTAAATGTTCAACGATGATGCTGTCATGCCCGGTTCGGTATAGGGTCTGTTTAATTGCAAGTACATCTGGGTCTGCGGCGGCTTGGCGAACTAACTCTGTTACTGGAATATAGGATTCATACGGGTGATGTACGACCAGTGGGGCTTGTTGCCGAATGGTGCTAAAAATACTGATGTCATCATTTAGGTAGCTGGCAATGGCAGGGCGAAATGCATCGAATTTTAGATCGGGTCGATCTATCTGATCGGGAATCGCAATCAGTCGATTCAGATTGACTGGTCCATTAACCCGATAGACATCGTTTTCCTCTAGCTTGTATTGTTTCTGTAAGAACTTTATCACCCTAGGGCTACAGTCTTTGTCAATTTCCAAGCGCACCGCTTGTCCAAAAGAACGTTGTAGGAGCTCGTTTTCAACGGCTCTTTTTAGATTTGCTACATCTTCTTCTGAAACATACAGGTGGCTATTGCGAGTGACTTTAAATTGGAATATCCCTTTTGGCGTCATCCCACTGAACAAGTTATTCACGTTGGCGTGAATAACGGATGATAGAAAGACAAAACCGTGTTCGGCTCCGCCTATTTTTTTAGGCACTGGAATGACGCGGGGTAAGGATCGCGGCACTCGGAGTAGGGCGTAGCCCGGTTCTCGACCGAAGGCGTCGTTGCCTTCCAGTTCAATAATAAAGGTCAGGCTTTTATTTATCAGCCGTGGGAATGGGTGCGAGGGATCCAACCCCAGTGGGCTCAGCACAGGCGCGATATCTTGTTCAAATAAGTTCTTTACCCACTCTTGCAATTCAGGGGACCATTTTGATCGCCTAAAAAACTTGATACCTTCCAAAGCCAGACTTGGAAATAGCGTTTTGTTTAATAGCTCGTATTGGTGTTTAACTAACGCGTGTGCGCGTTGGGTAATGAGGATCAGCTCTTGTGTGGGGGAGAGGCCATCAACACCTGCGCTCTCGACTCCGGCTAATACTTTTTGTCTTGTACCGGCAACTCGCACTTCGAAGAACTCGTCTAAGTTACTGGCGGAAATACACAGATAGCGTAAGCGCTCAAGCAATGGAATCGACTCGTCTGCGGCTAGGTCAAGCACGCGTTCATTGAACCGGAGCAATCCGAGCTCGCGATTGATCAACCGTTCGCGAGGGTCGGGGTGAGATTCTGGAGTTGCCGTGAGCGGGTTCTGGGCCATAGCGATTTAGTGGCGTGTCGGTAGCGTGAATTCCATCACAAATTTAGCGTAATCCAGGCTTCTCCGTTGGGATATGTCTGTTGTTGCATGGTTTACACCAGCTTTTGAATAGCGGCTGGAAGGAGGCAAATAAAGTTAAGGGGTTGAAGGAATGGGCCGATAGCCTTGGCAGTAAAGAGATAAAAGTAGGGCAAAAGGCCATGAAAAAATTTCGTTTAGTCACTCGCAGTGATTTTGATGGATTAGTCTGTGCGGTGCTACTAAAGCATCTGGACATGATTGATGACATCAAATTTGTGCATCCTAAAGATATGCAGGATGGCAAAGTCGATATTACGGAGCAAGACATCACCACGAATTTGCCCTACGTGGCGACAGCTCATATTGTTTTTGATCACCATGAATCTGAAGCGATGCGAAACGGCACCGGTCAGAAAAATTACGTGATTGATGCGGAAGCGGATTCCGCGGCTCGAATCGTCTGGAACCATTTTGGTGGCCACGAGGCCTTCCCGGCCAGTTGGGACGACATGATGGAAGCGGTTGATAAAGCGGACTCTGCTCAGTTCAGCATAGACGAGGTTTTAGAGCCCAAAAATTGGGAGCTTCTGAATATGTTGATGGATTCACGAACCGGGCTAGGTCGTTTCCGTGACTTTCGAATCTCAAATTACGAACTCATGATGCAGCTGATTGACTATTGCCGAGAAGCTAGTATTGACGAAATCCTCGCCTTACCTGACGTTGCGGAACGCGTGGAGTTATACGAAGCACACAGGTCAGATTTCGAAGAACAAGTTAAACGTTGCTCAACGGTACATGGGAATTTGGTGGTTCTTGATTTACGTCAAGAAGAGGTGATTCACCCTGGCAGCCGATTTGCCATTTACGCCATGTTCCCCCAGTGCAATATCTCGATTCACCAGATGTGGGGCTTGAAGAAGCAAAACACGGTATTCGCAACCGGTAAGTCAATTTTTGATCGCAGTTGTGTCACAAACATCGGCGAACTGATGCTCGCTTACGGTGGCGGAGGTCATGCGGCTGCAGGAACTTGTCAGGTCGACAACGACAAAGCCGATGCAGCACTGGAAGCGCTGATTTCTCAAATTAATGAAGAACACCATCAGGCGTTGAAAAAAGCCAGCTAATCCACCGTAACTTTTGGCCTGTTAATCGAATGAATTAGCAGTTTCCCCACGAGAAGCCCCGCCTGTCCTGCTCTTAAACGAGTATGGCAGCGGGGTTTTTACGTTTAAGGCAAGGCGTTTTATGTGTCAGAGTGGTATCGTTTGGGGACTTTGTAACCCGGAGCTTGCCGCATCGCCTCTCGAACTGCCATAGCGTTGACTCGCACGGTGTGCCCACACGATTGCCCGAGTGTGTGCGCGCTAGATGTCGAGGTTATTGATGAACACCGAATAGGTCGAGTGTACGGTGCGAAAGATCACACCTATACCGATGGCGTGATATGCGCAAAGGTTTCTCGCTACAAAGAGCGCGTGCATCATCCAGATCGGCTTATGCATCCCTTGCAAAGAGTCAATTCGAAAACAGATTCTGAGCCCCAGTTTGCCCGCATCTCATGGGAGCAAGCGTTGGATATTATCGCTGAACGATTCATCGCAATCGCTGAAGAATTTGGCAGTGAAGCCATTTGGCCATACCACTACGCCGGTACGATGGGTTTAGTGCAACGAGATGGCCTGGATCGTTTTCGACATACATATCGAACCTCCCGCCAGCATTCCACATTCTGCACCGCCTTGGCGGATGCGGGTTTTGTTGCTGGCCACGGTGCCAAACACGGTGCGGATTCCCGCCGTATGCAAGAGTCGGATTTAATCGTCATTTGGGGTGGCAACCCGGTTAATACGCAAGTGAATGTGATGAATTTTGTGGCGAAGGCGCGCCGCAATCGAGGGGCTAAGCTGGTTGTGATTGACCCTTACCACACTCGAACCGCTGAGAAGGCGGATCTTCATTTGTGCGTTAAACCAGGTACAGACGGTGCCTTAGCCTGTGCGGTGATGCATGTGTTGTTTCGAGATGAGCACGCCGATCGTGACTATTTGAAGAAATACACCAAAGATTTTTTGGCTATGGAAGAACATGTACAAACTCGTGATCCGAGGTGGGCGTCTGATATCACAGGCCTTAGTGTTGCTGAGATTGAACAGTTTGCACTTTGGTACGGAGAGACAAAAAACAGCTTTGTTCGATTAGGTTATGGATTTTCCCGTTCGCGCAATGGATCGGTGAACTTGCACGCTGCAACGTGTTTGCCGGCGATTACTGGCGCTTGGCAATACCCAGGTGGTGGCGCGCTATACGGAAACTCCGTTATTTATAACCTGGATAAAACCCAAATTGAAGGCAACGATGTACTAGACAGTTCAACGCGGGTAATTGATATGTCCCGCATCGGTCCTGCTTTGTTGGGTCATGAGTCAGATTTGCAAGGTGGCCCAGAGATCAAAGCCTTACTTATTCAAAACACTAACCCAGCGGTTGTCGCGCCACAAAGCAGCGATGTGCGGCGTGGTCTTCAACGCGCCGACTTGTTCACGGTGGTGCACGAGCAATTTATGACGGATACGGCTCAGTTGGCTGATCTGGTTCTGCCCGCTACCATGTTCCTGGAGCACGATGATATTTACACCGCCAGCGGGCACACCCATCTACAAATTGGCCGCAAGCTGATCAATGCACCGGGAGAGTGTCGAAGTAATCATTGGTTTTTACAAGAGCTCGCTAAGCGGCTAAATTTGAATCATTCAGGATTTGATAAAAGTGCGTGGGAACTGATTGATGAGATGTTAAAAAATTCAGGCTGGCCTGACGCCAAGACGGTGCATGAACAAGGTGGAATAGATTGTGCGCAGTCGATTGAAGAGATGAATCATCTAAACGGGTTTAAAACGCCGGATGGAAAATTTCATTTTTCTCCTGATTGGTCTGCCATCGGGCCCAACAGTGAGGGTATGCCAAGGTTGCCCGACCATTGGGATGTGATTGATTCGGCTACAGAGCAACACCCATTAAGATTAGTAGCAGCGCCTGCCAGACAATTTCTTAACACCAGTTTCACTGAAACAGCATCCGCCCGTAAGATGGAAAAAGAGCCGCTGGCTCGCATGCATCCCAGTGATATGGCCCAATACTCATTAGTCGAAGCTGAGCTAATTACTTTGGGCAATGACTTGGGTGAGGTAACACTGAAAGTTCAAGCGTTTGAAGGTTTGCAGCCAGGGACGGTGGTGGTGGAAAGCTTATGGCCAAATGCGTATTTTGAATCGGGTATAGGAATCAATACACTGATTTCTGCTGAACCGGGTAAACCCAATGGTGGTGCTGTATTTCACGACACAGCTGTGTGGGCACGGCCCTATCAGTGAAATTTTTTGCTTTGTTGTGCTGGGTGTTACTTTTATCCTGGTTAACCCATGCCGCAGCTTCACCCACATGGCGTACCCCAGTTATCACCGAAGAGCTCTTATCCGAAGAGCAAGCGTTGAATAAAACTGTTTGGATCATGTCCAAACAAGCAACGTGGGAAAGCCCTAACACGGATAACGCAATTCAAATTCGCAAAGAAGGGGCTCGCTGGGCCAAAGTTACGCGGGATGTATCTATTCCAGAGAATACGGATTTGTTGCGAGTCCGAGCGAGCTTGAAAACTGAGGTGCCGATGTGGGATCGCCTAACGCTTAATCCGCAACCGGTTCTTCATCTGCGTTTAAATCAAGGTGCAAGACTCTATCCACTGGTAGAGCGCCCTTTGTTTTTTCGTCGAAGCGTGGTTGTTGATGAGGTGCTTGAACTCGTGGGTAAGCATGAAGTGATAGAGATTGCGCTCATATCGGCAGAGAACTCAAACTGGCAACTCTCGGGCGTTTCCATAGCTTCAGTGCAAGAACATGCGCGATACACCAGCGCTTATACGGCGTTACTGGCGCTTTGGGGATTGACGTTAATTTGGGGGGTGGTCAAAGCGTGGCAAAGATCCAAGCTGCCCACCGCGTTAGTTGGCTTAACGCTCGGACTGGTCCTAATGGGTGTGCTGGCATCGCGAACCAAGATCGTTTTGGGCTTCAATTATATGGTTAGCTGGGTGCAGTCTTTGGGCGGCGGATTATCTTCAAAAGAATTCACACGCTTCATGGAAGCTGGGCATTTGGGAATATTCGCCGTACTCACGGTGTTAGTACTTTGGTTTCGCGCGCGCTGGCGATTGACATTTTCTCAAGTGCTGGCGGGACTTGTGGTTTTGGCGGTGGCGACTGAAGCACTGCAACGACATGTTGTCGGTCGTAGCCCAGATGTTCAGGATTTTATTTTTGATCTATTTGGTATGCTTTTAGGCACATTGATCTATGTTTGCGCGAAGAAAATACTCTCACGATAGAGCACTATATTCGTAATGAAGAGACTATTGTCACTGTTTGCCTCATTACTTTTGCTGGCTGTTCTATGGGTATTTTTTGGCTTCGCTGAGTTGCGACAATCGCAGGCTTTTAACGACGCTGTGTTATCAACTCAAATCAACGCCATCGAGCGAGAACTCGATCAACTGACTTTTGTTCCACGCTTGTTATCTAATGACCCCACCATCGTTGAAGCCACTTTACAGTCAACAACAGAAAAAAATGAGTTAAACGCTCCAGCCTTGCACTTGGCCAGTACTCGTTTAAAAGAGACACAAGTTGCTACTGGGTTAGAGTTTAGTTTTTTATTAAATTCGCAAGGTGTGACAGTCGCTGCCAGCAATTGGCAAGACCCCGTGTCGTTCATTGGGCAAAGTTATTCGTTCCGACCGTATTTTAAACAAGCGATTCTGGGTCAATCAGCAACGTACTATGCCGTAGGGGCAACAACCGGTATACCCGGATATTTTATTGCTGAGCCCGTGGAAATCGAGGGCAGTACCCTGGGTGTGGTGGTGGCCAAGGTCTCGCTTGACAGTATCGCACAGTCGTGGGGAAATCGAGGAATACACACCGTTGTTACAGATGAGTTTGGCGCGGTAATTTTAAGTTCAGACACAAAATACTTATATCGACCCACTGAAAAATATAGTGATGAAGCTATTGCTAAGGTACGATCCGAACGCCGTTACGGGCCGTTTTTGTTCAGTACTCAAGAGCCATCTGAGCCGAATTTACTTTCCCTAGACGCCTACCGGCAACATTCAAAGCAAATAGCAAACACACCTTGGCGCATGACAGTTTTATGGCCAAAGCGTTTTGTGGCTATGCGAGCCTTCTATAAAGCCATTGCCGGTTTTGCCGTGCTCCTAATTGCTTGGCTATTGTATTCGCTCTATCGGCAACAACGTGTGGTGATGGCAGCGGAACAAAGAATTTCAAAAGAGCTGGAAGAGCAAGTTAAACAACGCACGACTGAGCTTGAAGCCATTCAAAAAACACTGATATCGGAATCGAATTTTGCTATGTTGGGGCGCATGTCAGCTGCCATCAATCACGAAGTGAATCAACCGCTTGCCACGTTACGGTTAAATTTAGCATCACTAAGATCGTTGTTTAAAGAACCGCGTTTAAGCGATGAATCATTAGTGGCGGTTCAGCAAATCGTAACCGACAGCGATCTTACGACCAAACGCATCGCTCGGGTTATAACCAGCTTAAGAAGTTATGCTAGGCAAAATCGTGTGGCGACACAAAGCATAGATGTTGGGGATTTAATAGCCGAGGTTCGTTCAACGATTGACACTGAACGACCTAATATGTCAGAGCATGTCAGTTATGAAGTCGATAACAGCCTATTACCGATCAAAGGTGACGCAACGTTACTTCAACAGGGTATTTTAAATTTGCTCTACAACGCGTTTGATGCCGTTTTAGAGGTTGATAACCCGTCAGTACGCGTGATCGCAACGAGTTCCTTGGCATCGGTTGATGCCGCAGAGGCTGGTGCTGCTGTGGATGCGCTGCAGTGGAATGAGCATGTCATTATTCGTGTTGCGGATAACGGCGCAGGGATTTCAGAAGATGTTAGGGAATCTTTGTTTGAACCTTTTACGACGAATCGCTTGCACAGTGGTGGTTTAGGGTTGGGGCTTACCATTACCCAGCAAATTATTGAAAGCCATGATGGTCAGTTGTCGTGTCAATCCTCAAAAGAAGGCAGCCAATTTTCCATTCAATTACCCATAGCGTCGCCATCCACGCATGAATGAGCCTGAAATAACGAATAAATTTACCGTTCTCGTCGTGGACGATGATCACGATGTGCTTGCCGCTAACGCACGGTATTTGCGCATTGAAGGGTTTGAGGTGGTTGTAGCTAATTCAGCCACGAGTGCGTTTGATCGTTTAAGTGAGCATATGGTAGATGCGGTTATAACTGATCTCATCATGCCGGATACGAATGGTTTGTCATTTGCCAGAAAATTGCGCTTCTCCCATCCCTTAACGCCCATCGTATTTTTTTCAGGTCACGCTAACGTGCCAGATGTGGTGAATGCCATGCGGCTCGGAGCCGTTGATTTTTTAGAAAAGCCCATTGACCCTGAGGTATTACTTAAAACCATCACTGAATTACGGGATCGTTATGAGCGTTCGAAGGTGGTGGATCGTGTGGCATTCGTATCTGGAGAAGAGGTCGGGGACACCGTGTCTTTTCGCACTCGCGTGTTGGCGTACGAGAAGTTCATCATTGAATCAAGCTTGCACGAACACGATGGCAGCGTGGCCAAAGTGATTGATGCACTAAAAATCAATAGACGTACGCTCAACGACAAGATGGTGCGGTTAGGCATTCGACGCCAAGGCGAAGGCACTTAAAAATAGGCGAAATTTCGCCACCTAAGCAGGCCATCGGTGCGAAATAACCTGGGGTTTATAAATAAAATCAATAAAAACAATGATTTGACAAGGCTTGAAGCGATGCGGTTTTCGATTCAAACTAGATTCTCGTATATCCGTTAGGCCAATCGCACCATCGATTGGACCCACCGCATTTGGAAGGAGAGAACCTATGCGTTTATCAATAAAAACGCTTTTGAGCGCAGCACTCGTTAGCGCCGGATTAGTCGGCACCGCGTCTGCTGATACCGATTACATTTTGAATACCGCCTCGACGGGTGGAACCTATCACCCGGTGGGCACCGCCATCGCCACTTTGTCCAAAGTTAAGTTACTGCCCAAGGAAAAGTTCAGCTTGACAGCGGTTAATTCGGCTGGCTCTGGTGCAAATGTACAAGCTCTTGCGGCGAATACTGCCCAGTTCGCTATTTTACAAGGCTTGTATGGTTCTTATGCTGCAACCGGTACTGGCCCCGTTTCTGAGCCGCAAGAGAATATGCGCTCTGTAACCATGCTGTGGCAGAACGTTGAACAATTCATTCTGGCCAACGATTTAGTTTCAGGCGGCACCGTTAGCGATATGATGGCAGCGAAAGGCAAAGCGGTTGCCATGGGTAAGGAAAATTCTGGAACCTTAGGTTCTAACGAAGTCTTGATGACCGGCTTGGGTGTTGATTTCGCGAATGACTTTGAGTTTGTTTACGCAGGCTATGGCCCATCTGTAGACGCGCTTGCAAACGGGCAAGCGGTGGGTGCAGGCATACCCTCTGGCCCTCCAACCAGTGCGGTGACCAAACTGATGTCCGCTAACGGTGACAAATTCACACTACTTAATGTGACAGAAGATGAAGCGGCAAAAATGGACGGCGGGCGCAACTTGTGGACGCCATATACCATTGCAGCAGGCACCTACCCAGGTGTTGATACCGATGTTCAAACTATTGCGCAACCGAATTTTCTGGCGGTGAATGCCGATGTGGATGAAGAGCATGTGTATCTTTTAACAAAATCGCTTTATGAGAACTTGCCGTTCTTGCAAGCCATTCACCCAGCTACCAAAGCGATGGCTGTTGAAAAGGCTATGGCGGGATTGCCAGTGGCGTTGCACCCTGGTTCAGCGCGTTACTACAAAGAGATGGGATTAGAAGTACCCGAGCGTTTGATGGCTCAGTAAGACACGTTCGTGTAGTACGGAACCTGCGCTGCGCCTGATTGTTTAGGCCAGCGCTTTTTTTTACCCAAAGAATCATTCTCATGAGTTCTTCAACGCCACAATCTCAACACTACATCGCCGATATCGAGCGATCTACCCATCGCACAGCTTTTGATTGGTTTGTGTTTGTTGCAGCGGTGGCGTTCGCCTTATGGCACATATACACCAATCTGATTTTAGTAGAGCCCGGTATTTGGCAGAACGCGATTCACTACGCTGGCTTTGGATTTTTGGGCGCCATTACCACCACGTTTGTCACTGGCAACCAGTCCAGAGTGATGTACTGCGTGAATATTGGCTTTGGGGTGTTAATCGCTGTGTCGTCCTTGTGGATAGCGGCTGCGGAAAATGGGGTGTACGAACGAACATTGGCCAAGACAGGGCTGGCTTGGCAGTTTGGTGTGCTGGATTGGATTGCGGGCTTCATCGTGATTTTTGGCGCGATAGAAATTACTCGACGCCTCACCGGATGGATTATTCCCATGCTGGTTATATTGGCTGTGTCTTATATCTTGTTTCTCGGTCAGCACTTGCCAGGTGCTTTTCGCGCTGCCAGTTTGCCTTTAGACGATGTGCTGTTCCGTTCGCTTTACAACGATGAGGGTATGTTCGGCATCATCACCACCATCTCTTCATCGAACATCACTTTGTTTATGATTTTCGGTGCATTTTTAGTGGTCTCTGGTGCGTCGGATTTTGTCATTGAAGTATCCAAAATCGTTGCTGGGCGGTTTCGGGGTGGGGCGGCCTTTGTGGCGGTTATTTCAAGTGCACTAACCGGCACTATTTCAGGTTCGGCTATCGCGAACACCGCATCCACGGGTGTGATAACCATACCGCTGATGAAATCCAATGGCTTTCGCGGCCAGTTTGCAGCCGGTGTAGAGGCGGCTTCTTCAACGGGCGGACAATTAATGCCGCCGATTATGGGGGCCGGCGCCTTCATCATGGCCAGCTATACCGGCATTCCTTATGGAACCATCGTGGCGGTTTCGATTGTGCCTGCGTTACTTTACTTCTTATCGGTGGCGTTCATCGTCAGAATTGAAGCGGTTAAATATCAAATTGGTACTGAAAATGTTCCGGCTATTGATAAGAAGAAAATGTGGGCCGGTGTGTTGAATTTTGTGTTGCCGTTAGGGGTAATGACTTACATGTTGGTGTCTGGGCGAACTCCCAGTTTTGCCGCCTCGGTGGCCATTGGTACGTTGGTTGTCGTCAGTTTTGCAACACCCAATAAAATGACGCCCGAGAGATTATCCAAAGCTTTGTCTTTAGGAATTAAAACTTCGATAATGACGGCGGTGTTGCTGGTTGCTGTGGGGCTTATTAATAATGCGGTGACAACGTCTGGACTGGCTAATACGTTTGCGTTAATGATTGCGCAATGGTCGCAAGGCTCATTGCTTATTGCGCTGGCATTAATCACGGTGGCGTCTTTAGTTCTGGGCATGGGCTTGCCGGTCACAGCGGCCTATATCGTGTTGTCCATTCTTTCGGCACCGGCGCTTGCTGGGATGTTGGCTGATGGATTAATTCTGGAGCAGTTGATGAATGGAATCAGCGACCCAGGCGTGGCGGCGATGTTCATGCTGGTTGATCCGGAATTACCGGCACAGTTAGCGCTTGGATTGCCCGAGGCTCAGGCACGGGAACTACTTTCCACGATGCCGTTTGATATTTCTGTGGCACTAAGACCTTTGTTAATTGATCCAGCACTGATGACCACGTTCCTGCTAACGGCTCACTTAATCGTATTTTGGCTCAGTCAAGACAGCAATGTAACGCCCCCAGTTTGCTTGGCGGCATTTACCGCGGCTGGGATTGCCGGATCGAAACCGATGGCAACTGGGGTAGAGGCTTGGAAAATTGCCAAGGGCTTGTATGTGGTTCCGTTGCTGTTCGCCTACACCCCGATGATTGGAGCAGACCTGCCTGAATTGCTGCGAATCGGCCTGTTCTCTCTGTTTGGTATCTATGCGTTGAATGCACTGCTACAAAATTATTCTGAGGGGCCCATTCCATGGTGGGGTTATCCGGTGTTTGTGGTGGCGGCGGTTGCGTGCTTCATTCCGTTGAATTGGGCGTTGAATTTATCGGGTGCTTTTGTGGTCGCTACCATGATTTTGTCCACTGGCCACGGAACTAAATCTGACCCGATCGGTCAGCAGTCTTAACGACGGGTTGTTTGAATGTTAGCGGGGCTCCACGTATGCGTATTAATCCATTTATGAGCTTTAAAAGCGTCTGTTCACTGATGGTGATGGTATTGAGCTTGGTCATGCAGACGGCTTTTGCCGCCGAGCCGGTCTCTAAAAATCGGTTCAGTTCGGTTGCTATCGGGGGGCATGATACCGTGGCCTACCATTCACTGAACGCCGAACCTCAAGAATCCGCTGTGTCAGGCAAAAAATCCTTTGTCGTAAAATACAAAGGGGCGAAGTGGCGATTTTTGAGCCAGAAAAGCGCTGACTTATTTGCGGCTGATCCGGAACGCTATCAACCCGCCTACAACGGCCATTGCGCTAATGCTTTGAGCCTTGGGAAAGGCCTGGTAAAAACCGATGGCACCCACTGGGAGATTTTGGGGGACCAGTTGTACCTGTTTTACGCGGGCGCGGGCCGGATGCGCTGGACGGACGGAAATTGGCAAACCTACAAAGTGGCCTCGGATGCCGCTTGGGGCGAACTGTCAAAGTAAACCCGATTCAAAAGCCGGTTCTGAGCACGCTATAATCTAGCCACACCCCCTAGCTCCGGTCACCGTTCAACCATGCAAGAGTTTCTAGCCCGCCACCGCATCGGTGTGTCACGGGCATTCTTCGTTATTGCAATCGCACTTATTCTGCTCACTGTGTCTGCTTGGCAGCCATCTGGTGTGTTCATGCTCTTTCTGCGAGGAATAGGGTTTACTTTGGTCACCGTTGCCGCCCTTGGGCGCTTGTGGTGTTCACTTTATATTTGTGGCTATAAAAATCGGCGAGTCATCCAAGATGGCCCCTATTCGATGGTCAGAAACCCGTTGTATTGTTTTAGTTTGTTGGGCGGCATAGGCATCGGCTTCATGGTGGGCTCATTAGTCATCACATCCCTCATCGTCTTGTTCTACGTGTGGATCTACCCCATCACCATTCGTGATGAAGAAGAAAAGCTTGAGAGTATGCTAGGCAAGGATTATCTGGAATACAAAGCTAGAACCCCACGGTTGATGCCGAAGTTGTCGCTCTACACCAACGTCGAGCAGTACACCATCAATATTAAACAGATGCAGAACGCGTTTTTAGATGCGGTGTGGTTTCTACTGGCTGTACCCATCCTCATTGCGATTGATTTGGCCCACCGTGCTGGACTTTTACCGGTTATTACAACGCTTTGGTAGAGCGGTGTTTGGTGCCTTAAGCCTGGTGCATAACCATTTGTGGAAAGGGTATTGACCAACCGTTGTCGTTACAGGCGCTGATGCAGGCTTGCAAAATGGCTCGGCGAAGCTTGAAATATTCATTGGCGTTTTCTGACGGAAATTGCGCGTATATCAAGTAGTCTAGGGAAGACGCACCCGCTTCGTTAAGCTCCACCATCAAATTTTCTGCCGTGTCGTTGTACCCTAATTCAACCAGTGTTTTTTGTATGGTTGACTTTAATGTGGCTGGAATTTCATTCAATGATTTGTCTTGAATGCCATAATCCAAACCGAAGGTTGTCGCAATTCCAAACGTCTCTCCGCGTGACATGTTAATGATAGGCAAGGCGTAAAAGTCTGCGCTGGTAAAGCTTTTTATCATGCCGCCTCTTACTTTCAGTTGCACCAGCTCGGGTGTTTGTTCCATGATTTGTCCAAACGTTTCATCTGGCAGCAAGATATAGTCGCCACGCTCGGTGGGAAACCAAAGTTCATCTCGGTACGGACGCGAAGTTAGGTGTTTAATATCGGAGATGGGCAATCTCAGCACACCGTTTAATGCAGGGTTTCTTAGTACGGTTTGTAAATTAATCGATTCAACATTCCAAGGCATGTTGTTGAGTATTACACGCTCTTCCTCACGTACTGGCCCGATGTTTAAGAGCAGACGCGTTTCGTTGATAAAATTGGGTAAATAGTTGCGAAGCCCGAGTGCTAAGGTGACAACCAGCACAAGTGCTATGGCGAGCAACAACGTATCTTGGCGAAGTTGCAGTACTGCGATGAAGGCGATGAACATGATTAAGCCTGTGAGCAGTGCGAAACTGTAGGACACCAATCGAAACCACACCGCTTTACGTCGAGTGTTTTTGGTAATGAATTTATTGACGGCTATCCACCAAACACCGCGCATGAGTAACCAGGTGACAACAGCGGCCGCTGCTGCGAGAAGGAGGGTTAAGCCGCGGCCGAGTACAAAGGTGCGCATACCGTTACGTAAGCGCTCATTTATTGGAATTTCATTTTTTTCCAATAGCTTTAGGCGTGATTCATTAGATACCAGCTGGTCTTCCGCTCTTTGACGTAGTGACTCCCATTCGGTGAGCATCGTGCCCATTCGTACGACTGAGGATTCTGTAAGAGGGGATTCGGATTGGCTGCGCAGTGAATCAATGGCTTGATCGGCAATTTGAATCTGACGTTGATTCTTATCAATAGCGGATCGCAGCGAGCTAATCTGTCGAGGCTTTTCAGTCACATTTTTTATGGAATCCACAATGGGGGCTGCAACTTCACTTAATTCCTGTTGCCAATTAAATGGCTGATCTTGCTTGGCATCAAAGGCGGTAACGTCAATATCGCCGAGCGCTATCGTTTCAAAGGCAATCGTTAGCTGTTCAATTTCGGTATCTAAATCCTGCAGTTCACTGGTGTCTGCTGCATTAAGGTCGCTGATAACGCCACCGCGATCCGTTATGAACGCCTGCCTGCGCTCACTGAGCTGTGACAATCGAGCGCTGAGCGAGTCTAAACGCTGTAAAGCGCGTGCTGAGCCGCTTGCACTGGACGTAGAGGGGGCTTGTTCTTGCGTTGATGCGGGCATCGCGGTAAAAAGTGAGGCGATGATAATGGTGAAAGCAAGCCAGTGAATTAGGGTAGGGGTTCTTGTGTGCGTCGTCGTCATGAGCCTGATTCTACCGATACCGATCTCAAAGGGGTATTCATGTCTTTGCAACAAGTGCTGATGTTCAATTTTGTCTTGCTGGTGGCAATCTTAAGCCCAGGCCCAGCTCAATTAATCGCTATTAAAACGAGCTTAAGTGATGGGCCCAAAGCCGGTAGGCAAGTGGGGTTAGGCCTGGCTTTGGTTGCGGCCAGCTGGACGCTGTGTGGGTTCTTCGGTTTAGAAATCGTGTTCGCGATATTCCCTAAGGCCTACTGGGTTGTTAAAACGCTGGGTGCGCTCTACTTAATTTGGCTGGCGTGGGGGATGTGGTGTAACGCAGGGCAGCCGATCACGCAGTTGGAAAAGGCGAATCAAAACGCCTTTTTGCTTGGGGTGGGTGTGAATATTCTCAATCCAAAATCGGTATTGTTTGCAGCGTCGGTGATTGCTGTGGTTTTTCCCACCCCAGTATCCACACTGGAGGCTTTGGCACTTAGTGCCAATCACCTCATCATAGAAATTGTGTTCTATTCCTTACTGGCTCACACAATGAATCTAGCGGCTGTGCGAGCTTTTTATGATCAGGTTAAACGACAATTTGATCGGATCGCTGCGCTGGTACTGGGCGCGTTGGCACTGCGGTTACTGCTGTCGTTACGTGAGTCGTAGGTAGGGCTTACCCAAGGCAAAATCCTTATTTACCTTGGGTGCACAGATTTAGCTTGGGTGCGTCGATATCGAGCTAAGGGGATTGCCTAGCCTTTGGTGGCACCCAGGGTGAGCCCGGCAATAAAGTGTTTCTGCATTAAGAAAAACAAAAGCACCGGTGGCATAGCTGCGAGTAACGATGCAGCCGAAATAAGGTGCCACTGTTGAACGAATTCACCATTAAGCGTTCGTACCCCAACCGTGATGGGTAGACGGGAATCTTCTTGAATTAAAACAGTTGCCCAAAAGAAGTCATTCCAAATAAAGGTGAAGATCAGTACGCACAATGCGGCTATCGCAGGTTTCACTAACGGCAGTACTAAGCGCCAAAAAATTTGAAATTCGCCCACGCCTTCCAGGCGGGCTGACTCAATCAGTTCAAAGGGTAGGTCTTTTATAAAGTTGCGCATGAACAAAGTACAAAAACCAGCTTGAAATGCGGAGTGAAACATCACCAGGCCTGGAACCGTATTCATCATGTCCAATTTAACGGAGATGTTTACCACTGGTAGCATCAAGATTTGAAAAGGCACGAAGTTTCCAGCAACAAATAAGAAAAACAGCGGCAGTGCCCATCGAAATTTATAGATCGCCAAGGCATAGCCCGTTAGGCAAGCGATGCCGACGGAAAGAACCATGGTGGGCAGGGAAATGAGTAGGGTGTTGATTAAGTATTGCAAAGCATCGGTTTTGGCAAACACTTCACGGTAGTTTTCGATGAACTGAAACTTACTGGGGATGCCGAACACATTGCCCGTTGCAATGTCCGCGACCGGTCGAATCGAGGTCATGAAAATTGCGAGTAATGGCAATAGCCAGAAAAACAGGGCAATAGGCAGGGCGATCTTATACCCAAGATTAAAACCTGAGCTGCGCTTTTCAAGTGGTTGTGGAAACATGTCTAGTGGCCCTCCTTCTCGTCTTGGTACATGCGGTAGAGGAAATAGCTGATATACAACAACATAATTAAGAAGAGCACGGTGGCAATGGCCGAACCGTATCCATATCGACCCACACCTTCACCCACCGCTTGGTCGTACATGTAGTAAGCCAGCACGTTAGTGGATCCAAATGGGCCACCTTGCGTCATGGTGGCGATCATGTCGAACGAGCGTAAGGCGCCAATAACCGTAACAACAACGGCAATAAAGGTGGCAGGTTTTAATTGCGGCAGCACTACATGCCAGAGCATTTTCCAGCCACGCGCGCCATCGAGTTGGCCCGCTTCAACTTGATCGGGCGAAACATTATTGAGGCCTGTGAGATAGAGGATCATGCAATAGGCAATTTGAGGCCATAGCCCAGCTGCGATAATTCCGTAAGTTGCCGTGTGCTCATTGCCCAAAATGGAAGGGGGTTCAACCGAGCAAACGCGAGTGAGGTTGCCAACAATATTGACTTTGTTGTCACAGAAAAACCAGCTCCAAAATTCGCTTAGCAAACCAAATTGTGGATTGTAGGCCCACACGAAGATTAGCCCGACAACCACTTGAGAAATAACAAAAGGGAAGAAAAATAACGATTTATAGATTCTTATGCCACGAACGGTTTGGTTTAAGAATAGGGCGATAAACAATCCGATCGGAACGGCTAACATGTACAAAAGCAACCAAAGAATATTGTTCTTCAACGAGGTATAGAAGTTGGGATCAGACATCAGTAATTTGTAGTTGTGCAGCCCAACCCATTCACCCGTCCAATCGCCATTGATGTCGTATAGCCCATCCCACTTGGTGAACGAGTATGAAATCGATTGAAATATCGGCACGATGACATACAGCATAAACAAACCGAGGCCGATGGCTAGAAATAGCCAAGGGGTGACCGCCAGCTTATTGCGCTTGTAATAAGACAGGCCGGTAACCAGATACAAGGCTGCGCCTAGGGCGACAATTAAGATAGCGACGCGAATGAAGAAGGTGGGCACACGAGCATCAAATGCCCGCGCCAGTCCTAAGACTTCCTGCACCAAACTGGTGTCAATTACAAAAACTAGGATTAACGTACAAACTGCCAGAATTGCTGCCGCTACACCGACCTGTTTACTAGAGGTGTCGAATTTACCAGTTAAATCAGCGGCGGAGGCGGTCATGGAATTCCCCAGAGAATGAGTGTGTTGTGACGACTTGACTACGTTCTACGACAGACCAAACAACGAAGCCGGTTATAAAACAACGTATAACCGGCTTCGATTCAACTATTTATCATAAAGACTAAATCAGTAAACTTCAGCTTGAACTCTATCCAGGTTTTCCAGTACTTCGTCCAAAGTTGACGGATCGAGCATGAACTTCTGAAAACCTTCCATACCGGCTTTGGCCATAGCAGCAGGAGCGTCACGATCATAGAACTGAGCAAGACCTGAAGCCGTTGATAATGTCTCGAAGCCTTCTACGATGAACTTATCGTCGGTGTTGATTTCAGCCGCTGAGTTCGGTGGTAGCTGACCAATGGTCTTGTTCCACTCGCCCTGAACTTCAGGGGTAGCGACGAAGGCCAGAAATTTCTTGGCGTTTTCAACGTTTTTCGCATTGGCAGGAATGAAGAATGCATCGGCTGGAGCTTCTTCCGCGCGAGGCACGCCAGCTGTGATTTCAGGGAATTGAAAGAAATCAATTTGATCGTCGGTTAAGCCAGCGTCTTTGTATTGGCCCACGGAGAAGTTACCCATAACGTACATCGCCGCATCGCCATTAGCGAAAGGTGCGATAGCTGCCTGCCAATCCATCGTGGCGTGCGTGCTGACGAATGAGCAGCGATCTAACATTTCTTCCCACTTAGCGAATGTGTCGCGAATGCGTGGATCGGTGTATTTGATTTTGCCGGCAGTTAAATCGTTATGAACTTCATAACCGTTGGTGCGAAGGTTCAAGTAGTCGAACACGCCAGCTGCTGTCCATAGGTATTGCGTACCGATGGTGAAAGGCGTAACACCGGCTTCTTTCAATGCATCGCAATTTGACAGAAGTTCGTCCCAGGTTTTTGGCTCAGCCAGACCTAACTTGTCATAGATGTCTGCGCGGTAGTACACGCCCCATTGGTAGAACGAGTAGGGAACGCCCCATTGCTTACCGTCGCGAGACATGGTGGGCTTGATGGCGTTGAAGTTCTCAGCGAGGTTTGGATCGGATGCCCAAAGATCTGAGATATCGGTGAACAAACCCGCGTCTACAAATGGGCCCATACGGTTACCTGGGTACCAGGTAATGACGTCAGGAGCGTCGTTCTGTAGTGCGTTTCTGATGGTGTCTTTATGCGCTTCACGGTCACCGTTGTTAGCGGTTACGTTTATATCCGGGTTAGCGGCTTTGAAGGCTTCAACAGCAGCTTCGTAGGCAGCTTTCTTATCGGGGTTGAGATCATCAAATGTGATAACGAGGTCACTGGCCAGCACTGAACCAGAGAACAGGCTACCCATAGCGGCCGCTAAGGCCAGCTTGGTTAATCGTAAATTCATTGCGTGTATATCCTCCATTGGATGTGCAATTAAAATTCTTACTTATTTTGAGGCGATTGCCTCAATGGATACTCGGTCCAAATGTAATAGTCCGACAATTAACGGGGTCAAGTCAATCAATTTAGGAACAATGTTCCAATTCTAATCCCAGATTTCCGTTATCTGACGCATTTAGACGCAGAGGGTGTGGCTTTTTGTGATCAGTTTGGGCTGGTTAGTCAGCCAATCGCAGCATCGCAAAGCACCCTGGGCCGAGTTCTTTTTCACCAACAATGGGCGTACGAATATCGCTGCGGCTCAGTGTTTCCCAACCCAGCGCTTTGAGCGAGACAGATTCAGGACCAAAATTAAACACCCAAGCCGCACCGCGTGTGGTTCGGGTCCTAACGCCCATGGGTAGGCGACACGTGGGCAATCCAGCGCTGGTGAACAGCTCATCTAGGAAATCGATCAGGCTGACTTCAGTTAAACAGGCGTTCAAGTAGTGAACGTTGTTATGTTGATAATGAAAACCGACCCCGTCGTCAAAGTGTGTTCGAGGAGGCAGCTCGGATTCGACAGTTTCTCGCCATTGGTGCGCGATTAAGTGGTTTCCGGTGGGCATTTGTACAAAACTTGGCAAGGATTCTGAGCGCTGCACTTGGATGGGAATTAAGGTTCGAAAACTCCCTGGGGCCAGGTTTTCTGGAATGCTGTTGTTATACGTTTTGCTGCCAGTACGTGGCATCAGCACAACCGTGCCAGAGAAATGCTGCAGGCGCTCAACGAAGTCATCGTCGGCTATGGTGTTGGAAGTAACCAGCACAACGCTGTATCGGGTTAAATCCGCATCGGATGCCACTATGTCGACGTCTAAGCTGAGTTGCCGAGCAGCTCCGTAAACCAACTTTGCGAAAGTCAGCGGGTCAAATGTCTTGCCGTCAGGTTGTTGAATACGCTGTGCCTCAAGGCCGGTGTAATCGAAAACCAATGCCACCGGGGCTTGAGTTTGCTCAAACAGTATTTGGTTGATTGGGTTGGATTGCAGGGTGAGTAATTCCTCGCCAAGCACGCTCACTTCCTCTCCACCCCCATCCAGTGAACCATCGGCCCGACACAAGCCGGTGTGCATTTGTTCCTGTGCCACTGGGCATTGCCGCCAACGAAAGTAACTCACCACTTCCGCGCCATGGGCAATGGCCTCCCAACCCCAAAAGCGCACCATGCCGCTTAGCGGTGCGGGATTGTAAGGTGCCCAATTCACAGGCCCAGGCTGTTGTTCCATGACCCACCAACGTCCGTTGTTGCAGCCTCGGTATAAATCGTGATGAAACGCGGAGCTGTCTGGGTGGCCTGTGCGCAGGTAGGTGGCCTGTTCGCTTTCCGAATAATCGTCTCGGGTAAGAAAGCCCAATGGATAGTTGTCCCAGCTGGCTACATCTAGATCTTTCGACACCGCATGATGATCAAACTGAACGAAATTCCCCATGTAGTTATGGATTAAATCGCGACCGGGTGAATGTTTGCGAATGAGCTGGGTTTGAACTTGATTGAAGGCTACGACTTGATCGGAAGAGTAGCGCCAAAACGCGAGTCGGTGGGCAGGGTTAGTTTCTGTGACAGCAGCCACCGGGAACCCAATCTGTTCGAAGCTGTTGTATTCCATACTCCAAAACACATTGCCCCATGCTGTGTTTAATGCTTCGATGGAAAGATATTTTTCAGCGCACCAAGCTTGAAAGCCGAGTTGCGCAGCTGTTGAATAACTGGTGATGGTGTCGTGGCAGCCATACTCGTTATCGGTTTGCCAGGCAACGATGCCAGGGTGGTTGCCGAAGTGCTTCGCAAGTTCATAAACAATGCGTTTGCATTCTTCGCGGTAGGGTAGATGAGAAAAACAATAGTGTCGTCTTGATCCAAATCCTCGGGCTTGACCGTGCTCATCGACTGCCAGCATATCCGGGTGCTTGTCGAGCATCCAGCGAGGTGGGGTAGCGGTTGGTGTACCTAAAACAATTTCTAAACCAGCATCGTGTAATACGTTTATGGCCCTTTCTAGCCAACCGAATTCCAATTGCCCCGGCGTCTCTTCCAAACGGCTCCAAGCAAATTCACCGATCCGTACGGTGCGAATGCCCATAGCCTTCATGCGCTCGGCGTCTTTTTGCCAAGTGCCTTCTGGCCAGTGTTCTGGGTAATAGCAAACACCTAAGCGAGGCGTTGCGAATGTGGAGATGCTCATCGTCAACCCTTATATATTCAGTTCACGTAAACGCGCTGCCGCCAACTCTGGTTGAACCGGATTGGTCATGTTGCCTGCAGCGGATTCAAAGCCTGCGATGTATTTGAGTTTGTCGGGTTCACGCAATGGGGGTTGGAACGCCAGATGGAAACACCAATGGGTGTTGTCTGGATCGTTGTCGCAAGGTGCATTATGAAAATGTGTGATGTTCGGGGATTGACGTTGGAACAGGGCATCGTAGCGACGCGCTTGGCGATGATAAACCTCTCCCAATTCAAGCAGCACCTCCTCATTGATTTCACTGATGTCAGTGACAGCGACATGCGGCACTATCCAGGTTTCGTAGGCAAACCTAGCTGCAAACGGAACCACAACACTCCAATGCTTGGCCTTCTCAACAATTAGAATGTCTTTCACTGAATCGTGTTGCAGCATGTCAACGAGTAATGATCGCCCGTGCTGCTTGGCATAACGCGCTTGCGCTGTACGCATGCGTTTTGTATTGGTTGTGACAAAAGGTATGCCGTAGGCCTGACCATGCGGGTGCAAGTTAGACACACCAATTTCAACCCCTTTGTTTTCAAACAGCAGTGCTTGTTTAACCTCATCGTTCGACTTCAACACGATAAATTCGCTCTGCCATAGTTTCGCCACATCCCCCATGGCTTCAACCGGTAAATCGGCTAATGTCATATCGTGTCGGTCACTCCAACAGAGCACTCGGCATTGCCCGCGCGAGGCGGCTACGATGGCGAATGGGTTTTGGCTTAGAGCCTGTTCGTTGGGGGCCGTGTCCAGCGCATGGGTGGGCGTTGGCGCATGGCCAGCAAAGGTTGGAAAGTCATTGTCAAAGGCAAAGGGGCCTTTGTAGTCGGGATTAACATCGCCGCTGGCGCGTGTGACTCCAGGACAGAGATAGCACGAAGGATCGTGCTGAGGCACAGCGGCTTTTGCACCCTCACTGCGAGCGCCAGCCCAAGGGCGTGCTGCGGAGGATGCGGAAATGACGACCCACTCATCAAACAAGAGATGCCAACGTCTTTCCCACGGCCCGCTCATTGCGGATACTCCTCTGCGCCATTACTGGGACGAATGGAATAAAAATCGGCGGTTAAGCCGGTGGCGTCTCGGTAACGTTCGCCAACCACTTGCTGGAACGAATCAACCGCGCTGTTGCTCAACAAGTTAACCGTACAGCCTCCAAAGCCTGCCCCCGTGAGGCGAGAGCCCAATACATCAGGGTGTTCCATGGCCAGAGATACCAAGGCGTTTAGAGGTGGACTAGAGACGGAAAAGTCGTCTTTCAGAGAGGTGTGAGAGGCCTGCATTAATTTCCCAAAAGTCTGCAGATCGCTGTTTTCCAACGCGATGACTGCGGCGTTAACGCGAGCATTCTCTGTGCAGATATGTTTGGCCCGGCGGTAAGCGATGTCGTCATCAGCGAATGATGTTTTAACACTTTCCAGTTCGGCTTCTGACAAGGCCCCTAAAGTGGGCACATTAAGCGTTTGCTGCACATAGCCCAGCGCTCTTGCGCATTCACTGACACGATCGTTATAAGCAGATTCGTTTAATTCTCGGCGTTGATTGGTGTTTGCCAAGACGATGGCAAAATCGCCAAGTACAAGGGGTACTTGACGATATTCCAGCGTATCGCAGTTGAGCATCATGGCGTGATCTTCCAGGCCCATGGTGACAGCAAACTGATCCATGATTCCACATTGCATGCCGACGAAATCATTTTCTGCAGCTTGTGACATTTTGACGAGTTCCATTCGGTCTAGCCCAAAACCATACAATTCATTGATGGCAAAGGCTGTCACCACCTCAATGGAGGCGGAGGAGCTTAAACCTGCGCCATTAGGCACATTGCCTGAATACAAACAATCAAGGCCGTCTAGTTTCAAGCCGCGTATACGAAATTGGTCGATGACACCCAATGGGTAGTTAATCCAGCTGTCACCGTAGGTTTGGCCAATCTCGTCTTTGGATAGCTGGGCCATAAGGTCAAAATTCGTGGAGGCGAAGCGGAATTGATCATTGCCGGTTCTGCGAACCAGCATCAGATTGCCTCGGTCAATGGCGCACGGGAACACCATGCCCCCGGTGTAATCGGTATGTTCACCGATCAGGTTCACCCGACCTGGGGCGTGAAACACCGACGGACCAGCAGGGCCTGTTTTGCCAAACTGTTCGTGGAACCGACGTGTCAATCGTTGCATGTCAAAGGGTTCTGGGGAATGGTTCATGTGCTTGCCGGTGGGAAGATGAGGCAGTAAGGACGCAATTCTATGGCACTGGTGGCTATTGCACACACTGTTATTTGCTTCCTTCAGGAAATAATGGAACAATGTTCCGACATTAATCACCCCTGGCTGTCAGAGTCGATCTGTCTTTCATCAATGAGTAAATTGGAAAAACCGACTTCCGTACCACCTACAAAGTCGACAGGTATTGCAGCGAATCAGCGCCCCTTTCGGGATGCGAGTGTTCTTGGGCGAGCCATTCGATTGTTTGAACTCATCGCAGAATCTGGCCCGTACCGATTCAGCGAGATACTAGAACAAACAGATTTGCCGAAGGCCACGTTGCATCGTTTGTTGGCTGAATTGACAGATGAAAAACTGGTGAGCTTTGATGAAAAAACCAACCTGTATCGAGCTGGATTTCGAGTGCTGGAGCTTGCGAATCACGTTTGGACTCGCTCTGACATCCGCACCCTAGCTCGTGACCAATTAGAAGGGCTGAGCGCGTTTACTCACGAAACGGTGCAACTTTCAGTGCACTCAGATACGCAAATGGTGGTCATTGACCACGTGGAAAGTCGAGAAAGTGTTCGACTGTCCATCAGTATCGGGACTCAGGTTCCGGTTTATTGCACCGGTGTTGGCAAAGTCATGTTGGCTTGGTGCGATAAAAAACATCTGGAATCCATACTTTCCAGAATTTCTTTTGCGCGATTTACCTCGAACACCATTACCGATGTCAGCGCTCTGAAACAGGAATTGGTCCAAGTGAGTGAACGGGGTTACGCGATCGATTCAGAAGAACACTTTGCGGGTAGCTGCAGCATAGCAGCGCCCATTGTTGATCACACTGGTCGAGCTGTGGCCAGCATCAGTATTACAGCACCCACCTTTCGCGCATCGGTTGATCAACTTTTACAATGGCGTGAACCCTTAATCGCATCAGCGGCTAGCATTTCTGGTCGACTGGCTCCTGGCACAACTAATCACTCGAATTCGGCACATTGATGCCGCGTCGAACACACATGAGAGGAAAGCTTTAATGGCTAACGTGGAATTGAAAAAGGCTGTTAAATCGTTTGGGAATACAACAGTCATCCATGGCATTGACCTGCAACTCACCAGCGGTGAATTCATTGTATTTGTAGGCCCTTCTGGTTGCGGTAAGTCCACACTGCTTCGAATGGTGGCCGGTTTGGAAGATTTGAGCAGTGGAGAAGTTCACATTGCTGAACGGGACGTGACTCAAGTGGCCGCGGTAGATCGTGGCATCGCCATGGTGTTCCAATCGTATGCGCTTTACCCTCATATGACGGTTGAGGAGAATATGGGGTTCGGTTTGAAAATGACCGGTGTTGAAAAGCACGTAATGGATGAAAAAGTCCATGGCGCTGCAAAAACACTGCAATTGGATCAACTGCTGGACAGAAAGCCGAAGAACTTATCGGGTGGTCAGCGCCAACGAGTAGCGATCGGTCGCGCCATTGTTCGTGATCCCGATGTGTTCTTATTTGATGAGCCGCTGTCTAACCTTGATGCAGAATTGCGTGTGGAAATGCGCTTGCAAATAGCCAAATTGCATGAGCAAATTGGTGCAACCATGATCTATGTAACGCATGATCAGGTAGAGGCCATGACCATGGCGGACCGCATCGTAGTGCTGCGTGCCGGTCATGTCGAGCAGGTGGGAACGCCCTTAGAGTTGTATCACCACCCTGATAATTTGTTTGTTGCTGGATTTATCGGCTCACCCAAAATGAATTTAGTCCATGGCACCTTGAAAGAGGGGCGAGCCGATGCGGCTGTGATTGAAATCGCCGGTCAAACAGTGACTCTGCCCGTCAACGCTGAAAATGGCGCAGCCGGTTCCAAAGTAACACTGGGCATGCGTCCGGAAGACCTAGGGGAAGACAGTGGCGACTTTTCCTTGCCGATGGTTGTGGAAGTTGCTGAACGTCTTGGTGGGTCTACTTTCTTGTACGGTAACTGTGCTGGCCTTGAGAACTTCGTGGTACAGCGCCCCGGTATCGACGTTACCAAGGAAGGCCAAGCGGTGGATGTGGTGGTCAGCGCCGAAAATTGCCACTTGTTTGGTGAAGACGATTTGGCCTTCCCGCGTCATACAGACACAGGAAAGCCAGTCGCCGCTTAAGCGCTGTGCACGGCCGCTAGGGCATCACTCATTGCATCGAAAAGCTCGTCTATCTCATCATCATTGATGATGAGAGGCGGGCAGAATGCGACACTGTCACCCGGTGTGGCGCGCACAACCAACCCACGTTCTTTAGCTGCAGCAACCACCTTCGCGTTCATTTTTTCGCTCGGTTCAAACTGCTCTTTTGTGTCTTTGTCTTTCACCAATTCAATCGCGCCAATCAGTCCAACGCCTCGAGCATCGCCAACCAAAGGGTGATTTTGTAGCGCTTGCAATCGTTCTAGAAAATGTGGTGAACGTTGTTTCACCATGTCCACCAAGTCGCGCTCTTCGTAAATTTTAAGGGTTTCTAAAGCCACCGCACTCGCGACGGGATGCCCGCCATAAGTATTACCGGTTCCGAACATTCCCAGTTCCGAGCTATAGGCTTCAAATGCATCGTACATTTGGTTCGACACCAACACCGCTCCAATGGGTTGGTACGCACTGGACAGTTGTTTCGCACTGGTGATCATGTCGGGTTTGATGTTGTAAGTGTCACAGCCCCACCATTCGCCAGTTCTACCAAAACCGCAGATGACTTCGTCAGCGATGAACAAAATATCGTGCTTTTTCAATATGGCCTGAACACGATCAAAATAATCGGCTGGTGGCAGTAATACACCGCCGGCTCCCATAACAGGCTCAGCAATAAACGCTGCAATGGTGTCTGCGCCTGCTTCCAGTATGGTGGCTTCTAATTCTTCGGCTAGACGTTTGGCAAACGCTTCATCAGTCTCACCGTCATGGGCCTCGCGGTATGCATGGGGTGTGTTGACGTGTATGACGGGAATGGCGGGTAAATCAAAGCCGTCTTGCGCGTACGGCAGCCCCGTTAAACTGCCCGCGGCCACGGTAACGCCGTGATAAGCCCGCTTGCGTGCAATAAACGTTTTCTTATTCTTTTTGCCTCGGGCATTCTGATAGTACCAAGCAAATTTGATGGCAGCATCTACCGCTTCGGAGCCGCTGTTCACTAAAAAGGCTTTACCAATACCTTCGGGTGCGTGTTCGACTAATTTTTGTGAAAGTTCAATGGCGGGTAACATCGAACGATGCGCGAATAAGTGTGAGTAAGGCAGTGTTTGAAGCTGCTTCATGGCGGCATCGATTAAGCGTTGTTCGCTGAACCCAAGGGATGTGCACCACAGCCCCGACACACCCTCCAATAAACGATTGTTGTGATCGTCATATACGTACACACCGTCGCCGCGGGTAATAACAAAAGGGTCTTGCTTTTGATGGTTCTCTAAATGCGTGTAAGGGTGCAGTGAGAATTGTCGGTCAGCATCATGATGGTTTTGAGTCATTGGCTTAAGGCCTCGGGGCTGCCAAAGGGGCTTAAATTAGCGTGATGAGTTCTTCATCATTGTGCCACTCTAAATGCGGGACCGCATTGAAATCCAGCAGTTGGGCGTTTTTTGTCTTCAGGCTTAAGGTACTGGTTGAGGAATTGCGAATATTCCAGATGTTTTCGATGATCACACTGAACGGGTGACTTTGTAGAGCGCCGATTAGCGTGGCGATAACGCCACCGGATGTGAACAACAGCGCATGGCCATCCGGCCCAACGGCGTCACTAGCGGCTTGCATTGCGCTGACGCCTCGTGACATAAATGTCTCCCAGCTTTCCGTGCCTTCTAACTGATCAGTGGATGCGTCCCGCCATCGTTCCATGATGCCCAAATAATCATTGAAGGTGAGATTGACGCCAGCGTCACTGGTAAAGCCGCCACCAAATCGCTTATCCACTTCCTGGTGAGTGTATTCATCCAGGTTGGGTAGGGTGCCGATGTCGAGCGAAATTTTTGCTTGGCCCAGGGAGAGTTCGGCGGTATGTTGCTGTCTTTTAAGGGTGCCAGCAAACGCGGCTGTGGGTGCGATACTTGTCTTTGTCCACCAGTGTCCTAAATGCTCGGCCTGTTGTTTGCCCAACGGTGACAGGCGGTCGTAGTCATCGGTTCCGGCGGAAGCTTGTCCGTGTCGAACTAGCGTGATAATACTCATGGCGTAGCGCTCAACCGCTGTAGGTGTGAGCGCCGATTATTACACCTATCGAACGAGCAGTGGCCGTATCTCGTCGAAGCGAAAATCCATCAAGTGAGGGCCTTCCTGATGCTTCACAGGGGCTGTGGGGTTGTTGCCAGAAGTGCCCGAGGAATCATCGTCGAAGATTGCCGCGGCGACTACTGATGGGGTAGTGGCATTGGCGAGCACGCCGGTTGCGCACTGTGAGGTGGTGACATGAGACAAAGCCGCATTGAATAGATTCTCCGACCGGCTACCCAGTGCTTGCGATAAGTCTTCGCTTACTGGGCAATCTGCTGGGATTCCATCATAGTATCCGCCAGCGTTCACGGCGTTTACCAGATTAACCTCCAGTGCGTTGATACTTTTTCCACAATACTCACGACTTCGAGTTCCGTAGGGCTTGCCGCAGGTTCGACCACCCACAGTGATTACATCAATGAACGGCTTCAAGCTGTTTATAACCATCTCAGAGGCTGAACAGGTTTCAGGCGAAGTCAGAACATAAACGCGTGATAGCCCCAAAGCATTGTCACGAGCTTGGAACGGGTACGATGTATTTGCGCTGGCGTATTTGTCGTTGAATGTGAACCGTGTGAACGTGGTGTTCTCCACCGCAGTGCCAGCAATTAAACTACCCAGTTGTTCAGCTACGGAAATTCTGCCACCCAAATTGTGCCGAAGATCCAGTACAAGCTCATCAACGTTTTCACTTTTTAAGCTATCGAATGCGGTGTTAAGTTCGGCTTCTGAGGTTTCTAGAAAGGTAAGAAAATTCAAATAACCGACACGATCGTTATTGTGCGTAATGACTTGGGTATCAAGAACGGTGCGCACGTCATACAATGCTTTGGTCACAACAACATCTTCTTGCTGGGTGCTATTTTTCTTACGTAGGGTAAGTCGCATATCAATGGCTTCATCAGGTTCGCCAAAAGCGGCTGTGATGAATTCTGCTGTGAATCCGTTTGGCGTCACTCCATTGATGGCCAGAAGCTCATCACCGCGTTCAGCGTTTGCAAGCCCTAAGGGTGATAGTGGCTCAACGAGCGTGAAATACAGCCGATCATCCTCTGTACGCTTTACGCGCATACCAAAGCCGAAGCGTTTACCTTCTTCAAATAATGCTTCGCGAGTTGATTCTTCGGTTACGTAGCTGTAGCGATCGTAGGGGCTAACTCGTAACGCTTCTATGTAGTCTTCTGGGCCTACGTAATCGCTGGCATTGACGTTAGGCAGCTGGTCATAGAAGAGGTAGTAGTCTTGCATATGGCTCAACACGACCGATTTCATGTCGTCAGCAGAACATAGCTCATATTGTTTGTTTGCTTCTATGGATCCACCTGATCCACCGCACCCGGCAAGGGCTAGGCACACCGCAGCAGTTGCAATTTTTTTCCTCATGAGAAGGGCTAGCGGCTTGAACTGCGGTGCCTGAGGTGAGAACGCGGGTATTTTTGGATGGTTTGTCGTGTAATTCGATTAGTTCACACCCACGCTGGGCGCAGTTTGCAAAACGCAGCGCAGCCGCTCAATGTTCTGAGTGGTCGTCGTTCGATGACAACAGGTAAGGCCCCAGTAGGTTCGCGACAAACACAATGATGACAGACCCGAGGAAGGCTGCAACCAGCCCGGATAAAATGCCGGATTCAAAACCGAGTAAATCACGAAAAAATAGTGCAAAAGTGGCGGCCACAACACCGAGTACGCAGTTGACGAATGCGGTGATTGGGCTGCGATTGAACAGGTGGGTGGCGGCCAAGCCGACCACTATACCAATGAGTAGAAAAGGTAGGAATCCGATTAATCTCATTATGAACTCATCGTTTCATTACTGCTTAGACCATATCATGCTAACCGAAACCGCTTAGAACGACTACGCTATTGCCGATGACTCCTGCGAATTCAACAAGTGACAGCTCCGTATTACCTGCGGTTGGCTTTGCGCTGACCGGTTTTGCGATATTTTCCTTGCACGATGCTTTGGTGAAAAGCGTGCAAGTCGTACCGGTTTTTCAAATTGTGTTTTTTGTGGTTTTGGCCAGCTTTGTTCCCTTCACCTTATTTGTTGGGGTCAGTAGACAAGAACGCTCATTGCGGCCGAATATGCCTGTCTTAGTGGCATTAAGGTGCTTATTTACGGCCGGATCCTTGTTCTCGGCATTTTACGCATTTGGCAATCTTCCAATGGCGGAAGTGTACTCCTTGCTCTTCTCGGCACCGGTGCTCATCACCTTGCTCGCCATTCCCGTTTTGGGTGAGAGAGTAAAGTTTGTTCGTGGCTTAGCCATCGTGCTGGGTTTAATTGGTGTCATAGTGGTGCTTCGTCCAGGCCAATCGAGTTTTTCGATGGGGCATGCAGCGGCATTATTTGCCGCCTTTTGCATTGCAAGTTCATCGGTCGTCACCCGTCTTATTGGCGCACGCGAGCACAGCCTGACATTGATTCTTTATCCGATGCTCACCAACGTTGTACTCAGCGGTGCGGCATTGTTTTTTGTTTATGAACCGATGCCCAGCAAGGCCTTACTGCTGTGTTGTGCAGCTGGGGCCTTGAGTGTGATAGCGCAAACCTGTGTTATTCAGGCTTATCGCTCAGCCGAGGCTCAGTTTGTAGCGCCAATGCAATACAGCCAAATGATTTGGGCAGTCATTTTTGGCACTCTGTGGTTCAACGAAACCCTTGATCGTTGGGTGATCGCAGGATCCAGCATCATTGTGTTATCTGGATTGATGTTTATCTGGCGAGAACTGGTCGCGTCGGTGAAGCAACCGGTATTACGCACCCGCAACTTACGAATGATGAGTGGCCCTCAGGTCACCCCATCGGAAGCGGATAAGGATGAAAATCCCTAGTGGATGATTCGAATAACGAAGCGCCAGACAAACCGAAACTGGAAAATGTTCCGGCCACAGCGGACGTGATTGAAGCGGTATCTATGCGAATGCCGTTCGGTCGATTCAAAGGGGAACGGCTCATCGACCTGCCCGAGCCCTATGTGGTGTGGTTTCGAGGGCAGGGCTTTCCGCCAGGCACTTTAGGGCAGCGAATGGCCCTGGTGTATGAATTAAAGGTGAATGGATTGGAAAAGCTGGTTCGCCCAATGCTCGATGAATCGGACAAAACCCAGTAAATTCAACCGAACGCTTGACCCCAACAGCTGGTAAGGCTAATCTCGAATTATGATGCTTCTCGACGCAATACGATTACTTATGTACCCGGCCTCTCTCTAGAGCGCCGGGAGCCGTATTTAACCGTCGACTAATCTGAGTACCTGTGCAAACCCATTTAATCCCACACAGTTAGCTCATTTTGGAAAAAACAAGTGAATTTATCGCTTTCAATTTTTCCGAATCGTTCCAAAGGCATCACACCACGCATGAACACCTCGCGAAATCAATCGCTTACCTGCAAGCTTCTTGGTCTTGGCTGCCTGGCTTTGCGCGACCAGGCGGTGCGGCAATTAGCGCATCACCCTTAGCACTTGTGTGCCCTAATCTTCATTTGAAAAGATGCCAACTTTTAATACCGGTAGGCATCCTCAGCCGACAGGCTAAATAGAACCATGAAAAGACCTCCCAAGAACAAATACCAAGCATATCCTGCAGTTTCAATCACTGATCGCCAATGGCCCGATCAGATCATTTCTCAAGCGCCAATTTGGTGCAGTGTGGATTTGCGTGATGGCAATCAGGCGCTCATTGAGCCCATGGGCTCTGAACGAAAAATGCGTTTCTTTAAGTTGTTACTGGATTGTGGATTTAAAGAAATCGAGATTGGTTTTCCCGCAGCATCGCAAACCGATTTTGATTTTGTGCGTACTCTGATTGACGAGAATTTAATTCCTGATGACGTCACCGTTCAAGTACTCACACAAGCTCGTCGAGAATTGATTGAGCGAACCTTTGAATCATTGAAAGGGGCAAAGCGTGCGATTGTTCACTTATACAATTCCACATCCACGTTGCAACGCGAAGTTGTATTCCGTCAAGACAAGGCGGGCATCAAAGCCATCGCCACCAACGGTGCGGAAATGGTGGCAGAGATTGCCGCGAAAAATCCGGATACTCAATGGCAATTCCAATATTCGCCAGAAAGTTTCACAGGAACTGAACTGGATTATGCGGTAGAGGTTTGTGATGCGGTCAATGGAATCTGGCAGCCGACGCCCGCAAATAAAGTCATCATCAATCTACCGGCAACTGTAGAAATGTCTACGCCTAACATTCATGCCGATCAGATTGAATGGATGTCTCGGCATTTGGCCAACCGGGAAGCCATTACGTTAAGTTTGCATCCACACAATGACAGAGGGTGTGCGGTCGCTGCCACCGAGCTTGGCTTAATGGCTGGCGGTGACCGGGTAGAAGGCACTCTATTTGGTAATGGGGAACGCACCGGCAATGTGGACATCGTAACCCTAGCATTGAACTTATTCACTCAAGGGGTTGATCCTAAGTTGGACTTTTCAGACATATACGATGTTCAACGCACAGTTGAATTTTGTAATCAGTTGCCAGTACATCCAAGGCATCCCTATACGGGTGAATTGGTTTTTACCGCTTTCTCAGGATCACACCAAGACGCGATCAAGAAGGGCTTTGCGGCGATGAATGAGTCAACGTCTGAACAGTGGGCTGTGCCATACCTACCCATTGATCCGGCCGACTTGGGCCGAACCTATGAAGAAGTGATTCGCGTGAACAGCCAATCGGGTAAAGGCGGTGTGGCATTTGTCTTAGAACAAGATCATGGCTTAGAGTTGCCGCGTCGATTGCAAATTGAGTTCAGTAAGGTGGTGCAAGGTATCAGTGAGCAAACGGGAGGGGAGGTTAATTCCGCAACCATTCGTAAAGCATTCGATGAAGAATTCATCGGGGCCACGTCCCCGCTGACTTTTATTAAGCACACAACCGTGGCTGTGGATGAGCAAGATACGCTTCGTCAACTTAAAGCCGGTGTGTCCTATCAAGGGCAGGAGCGTGACATTGATGGTACTGGCAACGGGCCTATCGATGCGTTTGTAAACGCGCTCACGACCCACTTTAATGTGGATTTTCGGGTGGTAGATTACCACCAACACACCACAGGCTCGGGTGCGGATGCGCAGTCTGCCTGTTACATAGAGATCCAAGCTGGCAAAGGCGCGACTCGTTATGGTGCGTCGTTACATAGCAACATTGTATCGGCCTCGTTATTAGCAGTGTGCAGCGCATTTAATCGAGCTGTGGCAGATGGTTTATTGGAACCCACTGTATGAGTGATGATACCTTCGATCAATTTGATCAAGCGGCGCTGGAATACCATCGCCAAGGGCGGGCGGGCAAGCTAGAAATAAGTGCCACAAAACCGATGCTGAATCAGCGTGATTTGGCATTGGCATACTCCCCCGGGGTGGCCGCCCCTTGTAAGGCCATCGCCAAGTCGCCTGCATTGGCGGCTGAATTAACGTCTCGACAAAATTTGGTGGCTGTTATCACGAACGGTACCGCCGTGCTTGGCCTAGGAAACATTGGGGCTTTAGCATCAAAACCCGTCATGGAAGGTAAGGCGGTATTGTTTAAAAAATTTGCCAATATCGATTCGTTCGATCTGGAGCTTGATACCAATGATGTTGATCGATTCGTTGATGCCGTGTCTCTTCTTGAGCCCACGTTTGGTGGAATTAATTTAGAAGATATAAAAGCGCCGGAGTGTTTTGTTATAGAAGAGCGTTTGCGGGCCTGCATGAACATCCCGGTGTTCCACGATGACCAACACGGCACCGCAATTGTTGTTGCGGCCGCTATTCGAAATGGGTTGCGGATCGCAAAAAAAGAGCTTAAAGATGTTCGGCTGGTGTGTTCAGGAGCGGGCGCTGCGGCCTTGGCTTGTTTAAATTTATTAGTCACGCTGGGGTTGAAAAAACAGAACATCACCGTATGTGATTTAGACGGCGTTTTATACACCGGGCGGGACGTGAATATGAATCCGTATAACTCGGTGTTTGCCCGTGATACCGATGCTCGCACCTTGGATGACGTCATTGATGGTGCCGACATCTTTCTTGGTCTATCGGGGCCGAATGTTATGAACGGTGATCAAGTAAAACGCATGGCGGAACGACCCTTCATTCTAGCTTTGGCGAACCCAACGCCAGAGATCAGTCCTGATGTGGTTCATTCGGTTCGCGATGACGCGATGATCGCGACGGGTCGATCGGACTTTCCAAACCAGGTGAACAACGTCTTGTGCTTTCCATTTTTGTTTCGTGGTGCGCTAGACGCAGGCGCCACCGAAATTAATCAGCAAATGCAGGCGGCATGTGTTGAAGCGATTGCTGAAATTGCGACGAAAGAAGCCACCGCCGAAGTGTCTGCCGCTTATGGTGGTAAACCTTTTATTTTCGGTCGTGATTATTTAATACCGAAACCTTTTGACCCACGGTTGATGATTGAAATTCCAGTAAGGGTGGCTAAGGCGGCAGAAAAAAGCGGCGTGGCTACTCGTCCGATCGATGACTATGACGCCTATCGGCGTAAGCTGCGCGATTTTGTTTTTCGCTCGGGGCTTATCATGAAGCCAGTATTTGAACGTGCGTGCGCTGACCCTCAACGCATAGTGCTGGCTGAAGGGGAGAACCCGCGTGTGTTAAACGCATTGCAAATTTTGGTGGACGATCAAGTTTGCAGGCCTATCTTGTTGGGCCGGCCCGACGTGATAAAGCAAGGGATAGACGAACTGGGGTTACGTTTAACCATTGGCAAGGGTTTCGAGGTATTGGACTTAGGGAACAATCCTCGCTACGAGCAACATGTGGACGCCTATCATCGACTGATGGAGCGCTCTGGTGTATCACCTGAATACGCCGCTTCAGTGGTTCGAACACGGGGCACCGCACTGGCTGCCCTGTTGGTGCGATTAGGCGAGGCTGATGCCATGGTGTGCGGTGTGCAAGGTGCTTACTATCGCCACATTCGTTACTTACGCGAAGTCATTGGGGTCAGAGAAGACGTACGCGATATATCCGCGCTTATTCTGATGATTTTGGATCGTGGCTCAGTATTCATGACAGACACACATGTAACCGTCGAGCCGGATGCGGAACATCTGGCAGAAACCGCTGCCATGGGTGCTGAGGTGGTGGAACGGTTTGGTCTAAAACCCAAAGTTGGGCTACTGTCGCACTCGAATTTTGGCAGTCGGACCAATTCCAGTGCGCTAAAAATGCGACGCGCTTGCGAGATAATTCGTGAGCGTTATCCGCATTTACCTGTGGAAGGTGAAATGCACGCTGATGCCGCGTTGTCGGAAGAGGTTCGATGCCGTATTTTTCCTAATGCGGATTACTCTGGTGGGGCGAATCTATTGGTAATGCCCAATTTAGATGCTGCTAACATTACCTACAATATGGTTAAAGTGATGGGGGACGGTGTTCCCGTGGGTCCCATATTAATGGGGCTGAACAATCCTGCTCACGTGGTAACCGAATCGACCTCGGTTCAAGGTATTGTTAATCTCTGCGCCATTGCGTCAGTGGATGCAATTGACTATAAGCAACGTAAAGCCTCGTCGTAATTGCCTGTGATGAAACTAGAGTTGTTTCTTAATCGTTTACGTTCAGAACCCAATTCAATTGAGTTCCCGGATGTTATTGCCTTAATAAACGATATGTACAGCTACATTCCCACGGGTTTTCGTAATCATGAGTTGGTGAGCGAAGCTGGGCAAAACGTAGGATCGTGCAAGTTATTTGCTTTTGCACGCCTGCATGACTTAACCGAAAGTGAAACCTTAGCCTGTTTTGGTGCCTACTACCGTGCCGATGTGCTGAGAAACGCAGAAGGCACCAGCCACCCGAATATTCGCCAGTTCATGGAGACTGGCTGGGAAGGGATTGAGTTTTTTGGTGTACCACTCAGAGCGAAGCCGAACGTGGCCGACTAAAAAAACCAAGCGTTTTTTAGGTGTAGAGCGGAAGCACACCAGCGATTAGGCCAATCAGTCCACCAAAGACACCACCCCAGACGACTAACCAGCCTAAATGTTTGTGAATGATTCGGTGCATGATATCGCGCACCATCTCTGGGGTGAGTTCGTCCAATCTGGCTTGTAGAATGCGATCCAGCTTTTGTAAGAAATCTTCGCTGCTAGTGAATTGCTGTACTTGTTCATCTACCGCTTGTTGAAAGCGAGGCGATGCGGCGGCATCTTTAAGAAAGTTCGCCATGCGTTTTTTAAATGGTTCCCGCATGGGTTCAAGAGCACTATCACCGCCAACCATCCCGAGCATGCCGCCAAATGAAGAGTCCATTATGGTTGCCACCAATTGATCATAGGCGGCATCTAAATCGAGTTTAGAAAACATTGGCTCTAAATCGATATCGCTTAGGCCACCCCCGATCATCGCGCCATCCACGCGCTCACGGGTAAACAAGTGATCATGCACGAGTGCCAATATGCTTTGTTTGAATTCTTCAAAACGCAACACGATGACGCCTGAGCCGTAGAGCCCTGGCACTCGATTGAACAGCATATGGATGGCGATCCAATTGGTTAGAGCGCCCGACAAGGCAAACAAGCCGACGCTGAGTAACACGGCCTTAATAGGATCAGGACTAACTAAGGACGCAGCGATAATGCACAGCGCGACCAGATTAGGGACTGTGTGTTTAGTCAGCACTGCGGTTTTTGCGTCGCCGTTTTGAAACACGGCTACCTCGTCCACTGGCGGAACCGCCAGCCACTGATAGGTCGCCTCCAAGTTGGGCTTTTGCGCCCACGGAAACCTCCCCTAGAGCGGCTTCAATGTCTGCAAGCTCGGGTGCATCCGATACCGTATGGGCGTCAATGGCATCGCGCATAGATTTCACGTGCTCAGGCGAGGTACCACAGCAACCTCCAATGATGTTCGCGCCCGCGTTGATGCATAAGCTGGCGTACTTGGCCATGAGTTCGGGGGTGCCGTTGTACACCACCTTGCCATCAATGTATTCGGGAATTCCGCAATTGGCCTTGGCGACTATGGCTGGGCGAACGCCCAATGAATCTGCGGCTTTGTTTAAATTTAAAACCGCTGCAACGACTTCAGAGGCACCCACGCCGCAGTTTGTGCCAACGGCTGTGATGTGGGTGTTCAAACTGGTGCTGATGGTGATGGTGTCGGCCGCGGTCAAACCCATCATGGTTCGACCGTTGGTATCGATACTGACGGTATAGACAATGGGTAAGCCCACCTCAGATGCACCCAATACGGCCGCCTTAATTTCTTCCGCTGAAGAAATCGTTTCGATCCACAGAATATCCGCGCCGCCTTCCTTTAACGCCAGGGCTTGTTCTTCGAAGGCGGCCCGAGCCTCTTCGATGGTTACGGGCCCATTGGGGGCCAGAATTTCGCCTGTGGGGCCCATGGAACCCGCCACCAAGACCTTTTTATCAGCCCGATTTGCGGCCCGCTTCGCAATTTGCGCAGCGGCTACGTTCAATTCGTGCACGCGGTGGCCAGCATTGTGGAGATTCAGCCGATAACTGGTACCACCAAAGGTGTTCGTAAGAATGATGTCTGAACCTGCGTCAACAAAGTTCTTATGAAGGGTATTGATACGGTCTGGGTAATCTATGTTCCACAATTCGGGGGCGTCACCTGTTTGTAAACCCGCGGAAAATAGATTGGTTCCGGTCGCACCATCGGCGAGCAAGACCTTTCGTGCTGTTAGCAGCTCATTCAAGGGATTATTCATGTACGAAAGCCTACCACGGCGAACAGTGGACAAACCGGGCAAAAATGTTGTGAGTTCACGGTCTCTACGGGCAGCTACTCATGACACCACCACCCAGGGAACCTTGGTGGTGAGCTGTGTTGAGGATGCAACAGAATTCGCAGCCCTGCGCGCAGAATGGGATGCCTTACAAGTCAACAACGATAGAACAACGGTGTTTATGTCTTGGGCCTGGCATTACACCTGGTGGGGCGTGTTCGGTGGTGAAGACACGCAACGCCTGTGCGTACTTTGTGTTCGGCTGCGACACGAGCTCATTGCGGTGTTACCCATGTACTCAAGAATTCAAGCGTGGCCGCGGCCTCCGTTACTCATGTTTTTAGGCACGGGTGAAGGTGAAGCTGATGAGGTAGCCACTGAGTACTTAGATATTTTGGCCAGCCCCGATCACGTGGCTACTGCCACCCAAGCGGTGCTGGATTTCTTAGCCACGCACAGTAAAAAAATGCGATTTGAGTTTCAGCATTTGTTGGAAAATTCCATATTTGCTGAAGCCATGCGTGCTCGTTCGGATAGGTGGCGAATTCAGGAACTGGATTTAGGTTTTCGTTATCGAATAGATTTGCACAAGCAAACCGATGACCTTCCTATGAATCCCAACCGCATCAAACGTGTGAAGCGAAGTTTGCGTGCGGTTGAACGTGACGGCGGATTTCAACAAGCATCAATTGAAGATTTAGAACAGCTCGCCTCGGTTCTTGAAGATGTTTCCACACTTAGCGACCAACGACAAAAGCATGTAGGCCGAGCAAAAAGTGCGTTCTCCTCGGCGCGTTTTAATCGTTTTCATCACCGGGTTCTGCCTTTGCTGTATCAATCAGGATCCGCAGACATACATCACTTTTATCTAGATCGTGAATTGGTTGCCACACTCTATTGCTACTACGATGAAAACACCTGCCATTATTATCAAAGTGGTTTTGCTCAATCGCTTGCGAATCGCTATATGCCATTGACGGTGGCGCATTTGATGGAAATAGAGCGCAATCGAGTGCAGGGTCGTCGCTACTATGACTTTATGCGGGGTGATGAAAACAGCTACAAGAACGAATTTAATTGCGAATTAACGCCAATGATCACAATGGTGCGGTTCCCGTCTGTTGTCGACCAGTGGCTTCATGAAACGTTTACAATTGTGCGCCAGCGAATAGTTCGCCATCTTCGCAGCATTGGCGTTTCGCGCCGGCGATAGTCTGGCTTTGCGCACGATAAGGTCACAGTAACCATGGTTTTTGGACGTCACAAATCGGTTGAACCGAACTTTATCGACACGATCAATGTGCCGGGTTATTCAGGCTGCATGGGATTGGTTGCGTGTCCAGGCACGCGTGTGATGAAACCTGAGATGCCGTCAAAAAAATTACTCCCAGTTGATTTGGACGCGGTTGTTGATTGGGGTACGAACGGTCTAATTTGTTTACTGGAGCACCATGAGTTGTCGATGCATCGAATTGAGCATCTGAAAGACGAAGTGGAATCTCGGGGCATGTGGTACAAGCACCTGCCCATTGTCGATATGGGCGTTCCCACCCAAGACTTTGAAGATGTATGGGCCGTGGAGGGCGAACGCATTCGGCATTCGCTGCGCATCGGTGAGCGTGTGGTTTTTCATTGTTATGCCGGACTGGGTCGCACCGGCATGATGGCAGCGCGAATTTTGGTGGAAATGGGCATGGAGCAAGAAGCCGCCATCGCTGAGGTGCGAAAGTCCAACCGCCGCAGGATTCAAACCAAGGGCCAGTCAAATTACGTGCGACGCTGCTTCTCGTTGGTGGATCAAACCGGCTAGTTTGCTCTGCGTAATATCGGCTCGGTCACAGCGCTGTCGTATCGAGCTACCCACGGGTCGCGTTTTCCAACCCTTCTGCGCCAGTAGAGTCGCACCATAAAGCCTTAGCTTACTGGTTAAACCCTCTTAGGAGCCGTTATGGATCCGAATTCGCCGTCAGACTCTGATGTAAACCCAGCTCCTCGCGCTAGGCGTGGTCGTCGTGGAGGTGGTAGAGCGGCAAAACGTGAGCAGCGTGCCAGCAGCGCTCAAGCCCGATTGCCCTACATTACTCGTAAAATTCCTCCCTTATCGATGCTTAATGACGAAGGCTTGGCAGTCATCGAGCACAATGCTGAAACCATCCTAGAAGAGATTGGAATTGAGTTTCGCGATGATGCGGAAGCCATACAAATGTGGCGTGATGCCGGTGCCGATGTGCAAGGCGAGAGAGTTCGATTCCCGCGCGGTCTGTGCCGTAAGTTGGTGATGGATTCCGCGCCGGAAGAATTCACTCAACACGCTAGAAACCCAGCTAATAATGTACAGATCGGCGGAGACCATTTGGTCACGGTGCCAGCCTATGGCCCTCCGTTTGTGCGAGATCTGGAAGGTGGAAGGCGCTACGCGACCATTAACGACTTTCAAAATTTCGTCAAGCTCGCTTATGCCAGTCCGCACATTCACCACTCTGGTGGCACGGTGTGTGAGCCAGTGGATTTGCCGGTCAACAAGCGTCACTTTGACATGGTATACGCCCACATGCGTTATAGCGATAAAGCCTTTATGGGGTCCGTAACCGCACCCGAACGTGCGCAAGATACTGTGGACATGGCGAAAATATTGTTCGGTGATGATTTTATTGACCCAGCCACAGGGCAAGAGAAAACGGTCATCATTAATCTAATAAACGCTAACTCCCCCATGACCTTTGACGACACCATGTTGGGTGCTGCGAAGGTTTACGCCAAAAATAACCAAGCGTGTGTGGTGTCGCCGTTTATTCTCGCCGGTGCTATGTCTCCGGTGACCGTGGCAGGCACTGCCGCTCAAATTCTGGCAGAAGCCTTAGCCGGTATGGCGTTTGTGCAGTTGGTTCGCCCTGGTGCACCGGTTGTGTTCGGTACCTTTGCCAGTTCTGTTTCCATGCAATCAGGGGCCCCCACCTTTGGCACACCTGAGCCCACTTTGGTTATGAGTGTTTGTGCAGCGCTTGCTAGGCGATTAAAAGTGCCTTTTCGAAGTGGGGGTGGGTTATGTGGTTCAAAAATCCCTGACGCCCAGGCTGCTTATGAAGCCGCTAACACCATGCAATCTGCAGCTTTGGTGGGGGTGAATTTTATGCTGCACACCGCCGGTTGGCTGGAAGGCGGCTTATCCATGGGCTACGAGAAATTCATCCTGGATGCTGATCAAGCTGGAATGCTGCCGGCTTTGCTGGGCGGGGTGGACCTAAGCGAGAATGGTCAAGCGATGAGCGCACTGCATGAGGTGGGTCCTGGTAAGCACTTTTTGGGGTGCCAGCATACTCAGGAAAATTTTGAGACAGCGTTTTATCGCTCCGAAATTGCCGACAACAATTCTTTTGAGCAGTGGGAGTCGGAAGGTTCACTGGATGCCTGTCAGCGAGCGAGTGCCCGCGTAAAATCGACGTTAGAGGCCTACGAGGCTCCGGCCATCGATCCTGGTGTGGATGAAGCCTTGCTGGCCTTCATTGAACAACGCAAGGCATCCTTTCCAGACGCGAACTACTAAGCACTCTGCGACATTGTGTTGCTATTGTTTTCGGAATCTTTCCCAAAAAGTCTGACTTTTGGTTGATACTCCGCAAATCGCCTGATTCTGAGCGGATGGATACATGATTGGCTCCGGCACACAAGCAACGCGCATTGGTTTTTACCTAGTACCCAATTTTTCGATGATCGCATTCTCCAGTGCTATCGAGACTCTGCGGATGGCGAATCAGGTCTCTGGAGAAACGCTTTACGAGTGGAGTCTCGTCTCCAGCGATGGTCAGCCTGTGCAATGCAGCAACGGCATCCCTATTGCGGTGAATCAGGGGGCTAATCGTCCCAACAGTGGGTTCCATGGCATTTTTGTTTGCGGTGGTAATAACATCCACCAGCTTGAAGACGAGGCTGGATTAAATTGGCTGCGCCAAAACGATAAACCCGACGTGGTTCTAGGTGCCGTTTGCACCGGCAGTTACATTCTGGCGAAAGCGGAACTGCTCAATGGTTACCGTTGCACCATACATTGGGAAAACCTGGCCAGTGCGCGCGAGCAATTTCCACAATTGGTTATCTCACCTGAGTTGTTCGAGATGGATCGTAACCGCTACACCTGTGCCGGTGGCACCGCCCCCATTGATATGTTCATGTGCGAGGTTCGTGATCGACACGGGGCAGAAGTTGCCAAGCGTATATCCGAGCAATTTATTTGTGAGCGAATCCGCGATCAAAATGATCGACAACGCGTACCACTAACTCAACGAATTGGTGCTAGTCAGCCCAAATTAGCTGAAGCGGTGTCGTTGATGGAAGCTAATATCGAAGAGCCCATGACGTTAGACGAATTGTCCTACCACGTTGGTTTATCACGCCGACAACTCGAACGTTTGTTTCAACGGTATTTAAGTAGTGTGCCCACACGCTATTACCTGGAGCTACGCTTGGAGCGTGCCAGACAGCTGTTGTTGCAAACCAGCATGCCCATCGTTGATATCGCTTTAGCTTGCGGTTTTATTTCGGCTCCGCACTTCTCAAAATGCTACCGGGATACCTATTCCATTCCCCCACGTGATGAGCGGCGTCGTGCTGCAGGGTTGCTGAAAAATGATAACGGCCCGGCACGTGGACGCGTGACAGGCAACGCGTAAGTTAGCGAGCATCCATCATCGGGTTAAACAGTCTGTGCGCGAAATCAGGCTCTCGGTAATCATCAATGGGTGCGCTAATAACATTTGCGCGAATTTCTGTCGATACCCCCAGTGATGAAACGGGTGGGCAGGCGTTGGTTTCAATGTAATTGAGTGCCGCTCCCAGTAGCGCATCTTCTGGATTGGATTTTGGGAATAGGTATTCATCGTTCACACGACAAGTGGGCTCAAGCCCCCCCAAAACATTCTCTCCAGCATCGTTACTAGTGATTCGATCCATTGCGTTAAGCACCAAGTCACAATTCGGGTTTGATACCGATGCAAACGGCTTGCCCCGGGTGTTGGTGCCGATAAGGACCACATCAATGTAAGGTTTTAAATTATTTGCGATGGCCTCAGAAGCTGAAGCAGTATTTTGTGTTGTTAATATAACAACGCGCGGAAGATCTAGGGTGAGAGTCTGCTCTTCTAGTAAGGCAACGTTGTTGAATTGTGAGTAACGACTGTTGAACGAGCTATTTTGAAACGTTCTGCCTGCGAAGTCGTTTCCTATCAGTTGCGCGCTAAATTTTTGAGCGATGTAAACATAACCCCCGCCGTTATAGCGAAAGTCTAAAATGACGTCTGTTGGGTTTTCATTCAACATCGTTTCCATTGCGGAGTCGAGTTCAGCTTCAGAAGTTCTTAAGAATATAGAGGATTCGATATAACCGACTTTGGTGCCATTAACATCAAAAGTGCTTACTTCCCCTACCGTGTTAATTGTGTACGTTGTTGAAGTTGCAGTAATGATTTGCGCAGCTTCGTTGCCTCGAGCTAACGTGAATGCAACCGTCGTTTCAATGCCTAACTCACCAAATATGTTATCCAGTACGTTGTCGGTTAAATCGAGCTCTGGTATGCCATTAATGGCTAGAATTCTGTCCCCACGCTGGGCACCGGCTATGCTCATTGGTGAGCCGCTAACGATATTTGAAAAACGCAGAGCACCTTGTTGATCCCGTCTCCAACGAAAGCCAAACCCAAAGGTTTCGCCTTCTTGAAATAAGGTTTCGCGTTCAACCTGCGGGCTGATACTGGAGTACTCGTCTGGCGACACACGCAAATCGTCAAGTAAATCTGCGGCAGTAGCGTAGTCGCTTGGGTTCACCACAGGGACTTGATCAAAGTAAATGTAATAGTCGCGCATTTGTGCATCGACCCACGCGTTGATGCCCTCAGGCGTACACACATTTGGCTCGCCTAACATGGGGGGCGGTGGGTCTACAATCTCGGGTTCGATTTGTGGTTGTTCTATAGGGTCAATTGGCGGATCAATTGGACCAGATTCTGGGTTTGGGTTGCCCGGTTCTTCAAATTGCGGATCAACTGCTGCGTTTTCAGACGGACCGCTAGCGCTGGTGTCGTTGGAAATATCACAACCAGTCAGCAGCATTGTGCTAGTGAAACAAAAAACAGCGGCTAGTTTGAGTGAATTCATATTCGTTTGATGGTAGTGATACGGCTCCTTACAGTGGAACGCACCGGGATCAATTATTTGACCTATCGTGTCTCAGTTGCAGCTGGCTTGTCTAGCGTAGTTTGACCGGATTTAGTGACAACTTCGGAAAATGGGTGGCTTTTCAGTATGACGGGCGTGGCCCTAGCCCTAGTGTTGAGCCCTGGAGTTGGCGTTCGCGTCAGAGATATTAGAGGGTTGATAGCAGGGCAAGTTCATACACGATAAGCCCGGCATACAGACCCACAGCGCCAGCCAGAATGGCACGAGAGCGCAGAAGTCCAAACATCTTCAAGTTTGCTGTCGCCACCAAAAGCACCGCTGGAATGGCAGTGAATAACATTTTCACCGCCATGAACACCCACACGTTGATATTCAACATCGCATTCATAAACGGATTTACCTCACTGCCACCGTTGGCAATGAGCGTGAGTGTGAACATGGAATCCAATATGGACAAACACAGAAGAACCATCGCTAGGGTAAACAGACCGGGTTCAAATCGATCCAGCACCGGAAACCGGCGATCCTCTTTACGCCGGCCCTGAAATCGCTGTGGGGCAACTATTTGGCGCTTCAGCGTGCTTAAGGAGTAACTGCGCCGATCGTCTGTACTCACACGGCGATTAACACCATCCCAGTTCTGGAAGGGCCCGTTGATGGGTGCGGTGGTCATTGAAGCGATTGGCACGAAACGATTACTCCTTAAGTTGAGCCCAGTGTATCGAGGTGTCTGAAATGGCGATGTGCCTCATTGCACAGCCGGCCCACAATGACAGCGCAAAAATGTGCGGTGTGCATCACTTTTTATTATCTTTGACCCAGTTGCTCTTTGAGTTTGAAGTACTTCATACCCAGGGCAACCAGGCCACTGCCTGCGGCTGTTGGCACCGGTATGCGCCAGCGCCAAAAATCATTGAAGGTGTCGATTTCGTGCAGAGAGCCTGAAATGGCGGTACCAAGAATTTCAGCGAGTATGTGGGAAGTTGCCATGCCATGTCCCGAGTAGCCTTGCGCGTAGTACACGCGATCTTGAATGCGGCCCAGCATCGGAATACGGTTGATGATGATTCCGGCCGAACCCGTCCATGCAAAGTCTATTGGGATATCTTTCAATGCTGGAAACGTCTTTTCCATTGATGGCCTGAGCATGGCGGCAACATCAGAAATTTCAGTTCCAGAGTAATTAGTACCCCCGCCAAACATTAATCGTCCGTCTTGCGTTATCCGAAAGTAGTCAAGCACCATCCTGCTGTCATAAACCGCATTATCATCACGATTGATTTGTTGACAAAGATCCTGCCCCAGCTTTGCTGTCACCATATTGCCCAGGGTTGCAGGGAACAGATATCCGGCCAATTGCCGCCGCATCAATCGATGGTATGCGTTGCCCGCGAGTACCACTTGCTGCGCCTGCACGGTACCGCTATCGGTAATTAGCTGCACGGGTTTGCCTGTCGGCATTTGCACGTCATGCACGGGGGTGTTTTCGTAGATTGTTGCACCCAAAGATTCCGCTGCTATGGCTTCGCCTAAACACAGTTTCAAAGAATGCAGATGCAAATTTTTTGTGTTGAGTATTGCACCGCAATACAAAGGCGTGTCGAGTCGTTCATGCACTTCTTGCTTACTCAAGAGAGAAACTGAATCTTGCATGCCTCTTCGGTGAGCTTCATTCACCATCGATTCGAACTCGGGTAAATCAGCATCGGACCAAGCAGTGAATAAATGGCCTGTTTTTAAATCGCAGTTGATGTTGTAGCGCTTCACGCGTTCATTAATGATGTCGTGCCCACGCCATCGCAGGTTCCAAATAAAATCGGCTGCAGCATCCCCTTGCGTTTTACGTAATTGTTTGAGCATGGCGTTATCGCCCGAGAGACTGCCCGTGACTTGGCCTCCGTTTCGACCTGTAGCTCCCCACCCAACTTGTTTAGCATCAAGCAGCACCACCTGGTATCCGCGTTCCGCTAGTTCAACTGCAGTAGCGGCCCCCGTCATACCCGCACCCACAATCGCCACATCGGCGGACAGGTCACCGCTTAGGCTAGGCCAATTTCTTCGATTCGGGACCGACGCGGTGTAGTAGTTATTCATTCATGTTGTGCTACAACTGCGGCAAGTAGGTTTTCCAGTCTATATGACTAACGCTGGCTAACAATTTTTTCGCTTCGTGACGTTTTATTTTTGCGAATACGGATACGAACTCACGCCCTAACGCGTTCGCTGCGAATGTGGAATCATCAAATGTGTCGATAGCGGTAAGCCAGTCGTGTGTGAAATGATCAGCGCATTGTGGGTCTCCCGCTTTGAGCGCAGGCAGGTTAGGTGGCTTGCCATTATCCAAACCTTCCATCATTGCAGCGAGCAACAAGGTAAGCACCAAATAGGGATTAGCATCCGCACCCGCTACGCGCTGTTCCAAGCGAGCCGATGCCCCACTTGATTCTGGCAACCGAACGGCTACCCCTCGGTGATCGTAGCCCCAATCACAACGGGTGGGCGCAAATGAATCGGGTTGCAGCCGACGCCACGAATTCATATGCGGCGCAAAGACAGCCAGCATTTCAGGTAATCGAGAAAGCACCCCGGCACAACTGTGTAGTAACGCATCCGAGCCATCGAATACGGATCGACCTTGCTCATCGATTAGGCTAACGTGCGTATGCATACCGCTACCGGCAGCTTCTGTGTAGGGCTTTGCCATAAACGTCGCCAGAAAGCCCTCATCAAACGCCGCACGATCCACCAATCGTTTAAATAAAATCGCATCATCTGCAGCCTGCAAGGCGGTGTGGCGATGAGCTAAGTTGATTTCCACTTGGCCTGGGCCAAATTCTAGTAGGGATGTGGTGATGGGAATGTCTAGTGCATTGGCATAACGTTCGACGCGATCAATAAACGGTTCTAGGCGGTCCCTTACACGTAAATCGTACAATTGCAGCTCTTTCACATCACCGGCAATGTTAAGTGCGCCCGGTGGCGTTGGTACAGCAGTTTCGCGAGTGCTGGCATCAAGCACATAAAACTCTAATTCCACGGCAACCACTGCAGTCAGTCCGCGATGTTTTAGTTGCTCATCAAGGGCTGCCAAACACTGGCGCGAGTCGGCAAAATTAGCTTTGCCATCACGGTGATGTAATGAGGTGAGAACCTGTTGTTCATTGTTGCGCCAAGGAATGGATTTTAGCGTTGTCAGTGCAGGCACACAAAAGCCGTCTGGGTCACCTTGTGAAAGTGCTTGTTCGGTTATGTGGTCACAGTCATCCCCCCACACATCCAACAGTTGTGTCGACAACGGCATACAGGTTTTGCCATCTAGCGCTTTCGCGATTAGTTCTTGGGGTATTCTTTTACTTCGCAAACAACCTTGAACGTCGACGATAGTTACGTCTAGTGCTTTCGGGTCTGCGGTGTTATTGGTTGTCATGGGGCTTACTTTAACGTGTCCGGCAACAACATAAGATTTTGCTGATCGCAATGCGCGATCACAGGCGTGCCCAAGGGTTTATCTTGTAGTGATGCCAATGCACTGTGATCAACGATTGCGCTGATACTTGGCGCGTCCCCTCGCGTCACTTCTACGATGGAATGCTGTCCCTGAAATGCGACATCTCCTAACAGTCCGGGCAACTTAAGTGCATCATGAGATGCGTTGTTGCTAGTGTCATCCGCTAAGCTTATTGAGACACTTTCAGGTCTGAATGCTAGCACTGCACCCTTTTCGGTTTGTGCTCCCGCTTGCACCCCGGGGGGCAGCGTGTGAATGGGTAACTGCAGGGTGCCTAGTTCCGTTGTTTGTATTTTTGCACCTTCATTATTGAGTTCAATCTGTGTGGTGCTGAAAGTATGAACACGACCAATGAAATCTGCCACAAATGCGTCAACCGGTTTTTGATACAAGGCGCTAGGTGTGTCGACCTGCCGTAATCGACCCGATTCTAAAACCGCCACTCGATCTGCCATGGCAAGTGCCTCGGATTGATCGTGAGTGACGATGATAAAGGTGACGCCGACTGTTTCTTGCAGCTTGACCAATTCTAATCGCATAGCGTCGCGTAATTTCGCATCAAGTGCAGATAGCGGCTCATCCAACAGCAAAACTCGTGGTTGCTTGACCAAAGCGCGAGCCAAGGCCACCCGTTGTTTTTGCCCGCCTGAGAGCTGATCAGGCATACGATCTTTAAAATCTTGTAGATGGACTTGCTCCAATACGGTGCTGACTCGTTGATTAATCTCATCGCGAGCGAGCCGGTCCATCTTTAAACCATAGGACACATTATCGGCCACACTCATGTGCGGGAAAACGGCGTAAGACTGAAACACCATGTTCACAGGGCGCTTGTTGGGCGGCATGCGTGTCATGTCTTGCTCATCTAGCAACAATTCACCGGTGGTTGGGGTTTCAAACCCAGAGATGATTCGCAGTAACGTGCTTTTGCCACATCCAGAAGGCCCAAGTAGGGCAAAAATTTCGCCCTCTCGTATGTCGATGTTAACGTCTTCTAGAGCGACCACCTTGCCAAATTGCTTACCGATATTGCGTAGCGACACAATGGGTTTGTTTAACGCTGTATTGATTGGTTTCGGATTGTTGTCAGCGGATGGGTTAGTCATGTTTTGCGTCCGTCAGACGTTGATAGCGTAACGCGAGAAATGTGAGAATGAGTGTTAGGACGATTAACAGTGTTGAGGCCGCGTTGATTTCGGGGGTAATTGAAAAACGCACCATAGAATAAATTTTTACAGGAAACGTAACGGTATTGGGCCCTGAGGTGAAAAAAGTTATAACAAAATCGTCCAGCGACAAAGTGAATGTTAATAATGCGGCAGCAATAAGCCCAGGTTTCATATGGGGCAACAGAATGTCTTTAAACACACGGTACTCAGAAGCGCCCAAATCTTTTGCCGCCTCTTCCATCTCGCGATTGAAGTTTTGTAAGCGCGTACGAATGACCATCGCCGCGAAAGGAAAACTGAAGGTGATGTGCGCCAAGATGATGTTGCTTAGGTTCAACGGCCAGGGTGTGTTGCCAGTGGTCCACCAACCCATCTGAGAGAAAAACATTGCCAGTGACACCCCCATACAAATCTCAGGAATGATGATCGGTAGTGATACCAGGCCTTCGGCAAGCGGCTTAAATGGGAATCGAAAACGCCACAAAAATATGGCTGTCATGGCTCCGAGGAACACACTAACAATTGTCGAGGTGACAGCGATCGTCATGGAGTTGGCAAATGCCAACATCAATTCTTCATTTGCAAAAGCTTTTGCATAGTACTTGGTGGTGAAGCCTTTCCAAATAACGTTGCCTCCACGGCGAGAGTTATTGAATGAAAAAACAATCAGCACAAGGATGGGTGCATATAAAAACACCATCGTGATCAGAAACACGAATCGCATGGACCATTTTCGGCTGTACTCAAACGGTTTTTTGGGGTTTCGATTCATGAGCGATTGGCCTTGCTAGCATCATAAAACGAGCGAATGGCTAGCAATACAAACGTGATGTAGAGCAGGAACAACGATAGGGCAGACCCAAACGGCCAATCATTGGCGCGTTTAAATTGGCGTTCGATGACATTGGCAATCATATCGACTTGGCCGCGACCGAGTAGGTCTGGTGTTAAGAACTGACCCAGTGCGGGTATGAAAGTAATGATGGCAGCCGTCACGACCCCAGTGGCTGTCAGTGGTAATAAGACGTGATAAAAAGTTTTCCATTGCCCTGCACCTAAATCGAGACTGGCTTCCAAGAAGGATTTATCCAAGCGTTCGAGAGAAGAGTAGATGGGCAAAATGGCAAAGGGCAAAGAGACGTACACAATGCCAAAGATGACTCCTGATGGTGTGCCCAACATTTTCAAAGGAGTGAAACTTGTTCCCAGCAATTCTAAGTGGCCCAATCCAATACGGTTGAGCAGTGCATCGCTGGTTTCCCACATCCAACGCAGAAGATCATTCAGCCGGCCACGAGTGCCCAGGATGTTGAGCAGTGCATAGGTTCTGATTAAAAGGTTGGTCCAAAAGGGCAACATAATAAGCAGCAACAGCCAAGGTTTTTTGTTTGGGTGCGCCGTTGCTATGACCAACGCGATGGGGTACGCGATGAAAAGGCACACAACGGTGGCGATGCCGGCAATCCAAAGCGAGCGCCAAAGAAGTTCTAAAATTTCAGGTTGAAAAATTCGCGCGTAGTTGTCGAATGTCCAGGTGGTTTTAATTTCCACCAGTGAAATGTTTTCACCAAAACTATAAAGCCAAATGATGGCCAGAGGCGCGATGAAAAACAGTAGCAGCCAAATGAGTGTCGGCAATGCAAAGGCTGCGAATACCCGAGGCTGTTGACGATAGTCTTCAAGGCTCATAATTTGTGGCTCACCATCACGACGCTAAAACCTACGCTAACTTGCCTGTGTCGTGATGGTGAGTACAGCATGAAGCCTTATCCTGCTTTGATCCGAGTCCAGGCGTCTTCGATTTTACGAATGGTGTCCGCGCCAGGAAATACGGAGATTTCGCTGGATTCGGTGGTGGACTCTGGCGGGAAGATGGCGGGGTTGTTCAAATAGTCATCGCTCATCAAAGCTTTAGCGGCTTTGTTCGGTGTGGCGTAGTAAACAAAATCAGCGATGTCCGCTCCGACTTCTGCATCAAGCAAAAAATTAATCAGTGCGTGTGCATTTTCAATATTTTCAGCGCCTTTGGGAATGCACAAGGTGTCTTCCCAAAGTAAGCCACCTTCTTTCGGCACCACATAGCCGATGTCGTCGTCCTCATCCATGGCTTGTAAAATGTCGCCGTTCCACTCCATGGCCAAGTCCACTTCGCCCGCGAGTAATAAATCTTGACCGTTGTCGCCTGCGAACGCGGCTACGTTAGGTTTTTGTGCCAGGATCATCTTTTCCGCGGCTGCGATATTTTCATCCGACCAATCGTTAAGCGACTTACCCATGGATTTCAGAGCCATTTGCATCACGGTGGTGGCATCACTCATTAACGCGATCTTGCCCGCATACTGTTCCGAAGAGTACATATGAGACCAAGAGTCCGGCACACCATCGACCGCCGACTTGCGATAACCGATGCCAATGGTGCCCCACATGTAGGGCAGGCTGTACGCTCGACCAGGATCAAAGTTTCGGTCCATGAACAGTGGATCAATGTTCGCAATGTTGGGAATTTTGCTGTGATCCAGTGGCAGCAGCATGTCCGCGTCTAGCATGCGTTCTACAAAATCGTTGGTGGGTACGATTAAATCGTAGCCTGGGTTACCACCTTTTAGTTTCGCGAACAGCTCATCGTTGTCAGCGAATAGGTCATATTGAACCTTAATGCCGGAGGACTTTTCGAAGTTAGCGATGGTGTTCTCGCCAATGTAGGTATCCCAATTGTAGAAATTGACTTTTCCATCCGCGGCGAAGGCCTTGGGCAGCGTCAAGGAGACCCCCACGGCGGCGGTTCCGGCAAGGAACCCGCGGCGGGTTATTGGTGTGTTTATTCGGCGGTTCATTTATTGCTCCAGTGGTGGTTCTGTCAAAAAAACGTCTACACCTTTTACACGGTGCTTAGCCCCTTATTACAGCACGCATCGGGTATCCTTAACAGTCCTAAAATCGACTTCACCTTCACGGAAATTTCGATCATGTTGCAGGCTATAAAATCCTCCTCTCCGGGTGTCTTAATCTCTCGCATGCTAATTGCCGCGATTGTTGTCTTTGGAACCTATAATCCCACTGGAAAATCAGTATTCCATTGGGTTAGGGAACAAAATGATTTCACCAATGCCTGGGTGATCCTGGTGGCTATCGTGGCCTTGCTGGCCAATTTTGCGCTGCTGGTCGCCGCGTGGAAGGCATTAGGCAAGCTGGGTACGATCGTGCTGCTGATTTTGTTCGCAGCCATCGTGTACTTGGCCCTGCAAGAAGATTGGGCATCCGCTGATAGCCCAGTCACTTTGAAATGGCTTGCGCTTATTTTATATTCGGGATTCCTAGGTATTGGCCTGTCGGGAGCCATTCTGTGGCGCCGCGCAACAGGGCAAGTGGTCACCGATGAAGCGCCTGATGTGCAGGACTGATTCGGCGTAATTGCCAAGCAATCAAAGGCCTGATTCTTCGGCTAGGGCAGCCGAATTGAATGTCAATTTCTCGGGACGCAGTGTGATGACGTTCGCATTGCGCGCCCGAGCAACTACAAAACAACGTAAAAGGTGTGAACCCGGCTGAAACGACGGTGCCTGTTTCAGCGATAATCACCTGTGGTTTTGACACCAACCACAAACCCCCAACCACACCGAATTAGGGCCATCTTGTGACTATTCCAGCCAATCCCATTCAATGGACTGATGCTCAATACGCAAGCTTCGGTCTTATTCCGCAAGTCACCCCGCATCGATACCACGAGTCCTCGCTGTTCGATGAGCCCGAATTAATCAAATTATTAGACGCACACCCGCGACGTCGGCTGCAAGCGTTCACGATGGGTGAAGACCCAACGAAGCGTGACGAATGGTCTTGTGTTGATATACCCGATGATATGGATGGTGCGACCATGATGCGTGCGGTTAAATCGGGGCGTTTGTGGTTGAACGTGACACACGTTGATACCGTCAACGAACGTTATGCGGAACTTATCGAAGCGATGTACCAGCATTTAGGGCAGCGCTGCCCACATCTGCAAAATCCGCAATCTGCCTACAGCACCTTGCTGATCAGCTCACCTGGGGCTCAGGTGTATTACCACCTAGATGCCGAGCCGAATATGTTGTGGCACCTTCGCGGACAAAAACGCGTGTGGTTATATCCAGCGATGGACACACGTTTCACGCCACAAGAGTATTTAGAAGATATCTTCGCTGGTGAAGTGGATGAAAATTTGCCGTTTGAATTATCATTTGATGAAGCAGCCGATGAGCATCTATTGTCGCCTGGGGATGTGGCCTCTTGGCCTCACAATGCACCGCATCGAATTCAGAACATAGATTTGAACGTTTCCCTGGCCACCAGTTACTACACCCCAGCCATATACCGTCGCCAATATACGCAACTGGCGAATCGGTTTTTATTACGGGGTTTAGGCTTAAAAAATAGATCGGTTAGGGAAGATGGCTGGGTAGCGTCGGTTAAACGCATGACCTATCGCGTGGTTAACAAAGTTCGCCCATTTCCGCGAAAAGATCGCTCAGCAACCTATGTGACCGATCTACAAATTGATGCGTCGTCGCCGACTGGCTACAGAAAATTGAAAGAAAGCATCCCGGCGTCTTTTTCGCAAAGTCGGCACGCAGCCTAACCCTAACTACCGCCTCTCTCCTGAATGGCTTGTTTCACTCGAGCAAGTTGTTCGCGCCAAGCGAGCGTTGATTTTTCAAGCCCGCCGAGATAGGGCAATAAGCTTGTTGGCAGGGCAGGCACTGAGTAGCGTGAGTCAACGTTCGGCACATGGCACACCTGGTAGCCGGCGTTTGAAAAAATGCTTGCAGCACGAGAAACATGCATTGCAGATGTCACTAGATGAATTGTCGTGTTGTTTGTCGGTGGCAAAAGCTGAATTAAATTGTTCGCGTTTTCAAAGGTTGTCGTGCTGGTTCTTTCGCGAGTTATGGCTTCATCATCGATGCCGTGGGCGATCAAAAGCGTCGCCATATCATCGGCTAGCGTATACGAATTTGCACCGGCGCCGTGTGTGAACCAATGAGTTTCCGCCCCACCTATCTGTGCCGCGGCGTTGACGCGTGCCGCACTGTCGCGGTTTAATCGACTGGCCGGATAGCTGTTGGGAATCCAAGGATTCATCCCTCCGCCTAGGACAACAACAGAGCGCACCTCGGCTGTGTCACACTTTTCTGGGTTTTGACGCGTGGACTCCAGTCTTTGTACCCAACGATTTGACAACTCTGGTGTTGATAAACCCCATAATATGACAAGGCTGAAAGTGTTTACAAGCGCAAGCCCACGAACCCCACGCCATAGCGAGTAGATACTCGCCGTCAGCAAGAGTAAACATACCAAGCTTAGAGGTTGAACAAGCCAGTCAATTATCATTTGCGCAGGCTATCACTGATTTCATGATTGTTCGTACCGTCACATCTGTCAAAGAGTTTCAAGCGCTAGAGCCTGCGTGGCGAGACTTGCATGCTGAAAGTCCCGACAGCTCGTTCTTTAATAGTTTTGATTTCGCGTTTGTTTGGTGGCAAGTGTACGGTGCCTTAGGCGAGTTGTCGATTTACGTGGTGGAGGCGGTGAGCGAATCCAATGCGATTGCAAACGTGCTTGCGATCGCTCCGATGTATAAGACGCAAAGTAATCTTACGCGCCTTTTTCAATTCCCCACATTGCGATTCATTGGACGCGGCGGGGACGTAACACCGGATGATCTAAACGTTCTGTTAACGCGGGATGAAAAGTCGGCATCGCAAGCCGTTCAAATGCTGCAAGCCAGTTGGGATCAGTCTAGTGATGTGCAACGCTTACTGTTCGAGGATGTGCCAGAGCAATCGCGATTTTTTAAAATGTGCTCGGCGAATCCGAAATATTCCATTGAGCAACGAGAATCCCGCTTAGTAGCTGCGCTACCACTGACTTGGTTGGAATTCAAGCAAGCATTAACTCGTAACTCGCGAAAGCGTTTGAAACATCGCCTAAATCGATTGCGCGATGCAAACACTCTTACACTATCGCTTTGTGAAGGGCGGGAAAATATGCAAAACGCCTTAGCCGTGTTGGTTAGATTGCATCGAGAACGTCAAAGCAGTAAAGGCGAATCCGCAGCATTTAGTTCGGATGAGTATGTGAAATTTCATGAATCTCTGATTGATATGCTGCACGATAAAAACGCTTTGCAATTTATAACCTTGTCAGATGGTTCCGATATCGTCGGTGTGGAGTATATGTTCACACACGCGGGCTCGCTGTTGTTTTTTCAAACAGGATTCGACCCAAAATATGAATCGGTGAGCCCGGGTCACAACATGATGGTTTTCGCGATAAAAAATGCCATCGAAAAGCAATTCACTGAAATTGATTTACTAAAAGGGGACTACCCTTACAAGCGAAGCTATGCAACCACAGAGATCAAGTCGGTATCGATGTCCAGTTATCGTTCATCAATTTGGTCTGCTTTGGCGAGAATACTTCACCGAGTTAAAAGGGCCGAATGAACTGCCATGAATCTTCCTAGTTTGATGAATTGGTTTAAAGGTTGCGCTGTAGCGCTTTCGTTTCTGGGTATATCTTCGGAGGTTTTGGCAGACGAGGGCGATTGGATTGTAGAGTTTTCTGAACCTACAAACGCGGATGACGTGAGAATGAAAGCGCTCATGCAACAGCCGGGAGGGGTGCTCGATATGGTCGATTTGTTTGAATCCTTATTTCGACTTAAACGCCCAATAAATCTACAAATCGGTGCAGCGGAAGGCCCACACTACGATTCAGAATCCGAAGTCATCACAATTCCTTATCACTTTGCTTTCGACATAGAGCAACGATTTCTTGCCCAAGAGGAAAGTGATTCCGTTGAGGCGGGCGAGTTCGACGATGTCGTGCTTGATGTGGTGATGCACACATTATTCCATGAATTAGGCCATGCGCTGATGTGGCAGTATGAACTGCCCTTGTTTTTTGAAGAGGAAGATGTTGTTGATTCCTTGGCCAATCTTTTATTGTTGGAGTACACGGAGTATGGAACTGAGGTCGCCATCAGTGCGGCAGAGATGTTTCGCTTAGAAGCACCCGATATCGAAAACTATGAGGCGGCTGATTTTTGGGCTGAACACAGCTTAGACTTACAACGGCACTACGACGTGTACTGCAGTATTTATGGGGCGTATCCTGAAGACAATGCTTACTTGATTGAAGATATTTTTGAAGGTGATGAGCACCAAGCGGAAGTTTGCATCGATACTTATCAGCGGGTTGCAGCGGCTTGGGAACCTTTGTTAAAGCCTATTTTAATTGGCCCCTAGCTAATAACTCGGGCCTTTTAGACTCATGCTCATGAAAATTCATGTTGTGCTAGTTAAAGAAACTAGGGTCAAGCTGGCTTCGTAGGGGTAAAGCGACTTTTGCTGGTGTTGTGGTTGTCTTGTATTGGACGGGATCTTTGTTTATAGGTATGCAAGAAGGTTGGATCGATCAAGTCGATACGAGACTGTGGTGAGGGATGGCTTGCGAGTAATCCAGGACGCTGCAAACGATGCCCAGTTCAATCAGGCGATTGAGACGTTTGCATTCAATGACTGATTAGTGCCTTGTACAGCTGCCGAATCTCCAAAGTCACAGGCCCCATGCCGCCGTCACCAATGGATTTTCCGTCGATAGAGGCAATCGGTGTTTGCGCACCGAACGTACCGGTTAGGAAGGCTTCGTCTGCACTATAGGCTTCATACAGTGAAAAGTTTTTCTCCAGCACAGGGATATCGTTCTGTTTGCAAATATCAATGACTTTTTGCCGTGTTACGCCATTCATGCAATAGTCGCCCGTGCTTGTCCAAACTTCTCCGCGCCGTACAATAAAAAAATTGCAGGCGTTCGTCGTATTGACAAACCCGTAAGGATCTAACATTAAAGCCTCATCTGCGCCAGCGGCTTCTGCTTGTAAGCAAGCGATAACGCAGTTGAGTTTTGAGTGGGAGTTGAATTTGGCATCTTGCGAATGGGGTAGTCCTCGTACTTGGGGCACCGAGGCCAAACGGATACCGTGTGATTGCACATCTACCGAGGGTTTGGAGTGTTCGACGATGATAACCACCGTGGGGCCTGATTGAGACAGGCTCGGGTGTTGGAAAGGCTTGATTTTTACCCCGCGGGTAATCATCAATCGGGCATGCGCATCGGTATGGATTTGATTGGCCGCAGCGGTTTTTTGTAGTGCGTCGAACACCTCGGCGCGACTCATACCAATGTCAATGGCGACCGCTTTACAGCTATCGAACAAACGATTCATATGTTCATCGAAAAACGCCCATGTGCCGTTGTATAAACGTAGGCCTTCCCACATGCCATCGCCAAGCATAAAGCCAGAATCGTATACCGATACGACGGCCTCCTCTTTAGGTACTATTTGGCCGTTCACGTAGATCAGTAAGTTCTGGTTACGTTCGTCGGCTTCTGCATCGTGTGTCGTTGTCATTGCAAAAGCATACGTCAGGATGCGTGTTTGGGCTACCATTCGCATTATGAATGAGAATACTTCCACCATCAGAGCTGCCGATCATCTTGTAAACCTGCTCATCACACAAAAGGTTTCACATGTGTACGGGGTGCCAGGAGAAAGTTACCTACCGATTCTGGATGCAATGCATGACCGGGCTGATGATATTGAATTCATCACTTGCCGGCAGGAAGGCGGGGCGGCCATGGCGGCGGATGCCCATGCTCGACTGACGGGGCGGCCGGGCGTGTGTTTGGTTACTCGAGGTCCTGGGGCAACGAATGCGAGTGCCGGTGTGCATATCGCCTATCAGGATTCCACCCCACTCATTTTATTCATTGGTCAAGTGGCTCGCGGCATGATCGAGCGCGAAGCCTTTCAAGAAATGGATTATCGAAGAATGTTTGGCCCCATGGCGAAATGGGTGGCACAAATTGATGATGCATCGAGGCTGCAGGAATATGTATCGCGTGCGTTTCGAGTGGCTTTGTCAGGTCGTCCAGGGCCTGTGGTTTTAGCTCTACCTGAAGATATGCTTTATGACGAATACATTAAACCACCCGCCGCACGCTTTATTGAACCTCCTACCATTATGCCCTCAGAAGCGTCAATGCAAGCGCTACATGACCTAACGTCAGAGGCGAAAAATCCACTGGTGATTGTGGGAGGTAATGGTTGGAATAGGACGGGTTTAAAAGCCTTCGAGGCGTGGGTTGAAAAAAATCAATTACCGGTTGCGGCATCGTTTCGTTGCCAACGTTTACTCTCTAACGATCATCCTAACTACATCGGCCATTTTAGTGTGGGCCGCACAGCGTACTTAGATGAAGCCGTGCATGCGACTGATGTCATCGTGAGTGTGGGTGCGCGCCTAGGTGAAATTACCACCGGCGGCTATGCGTTGTTCGCCACGCCAGTTCCCACACAAAAATTAATTCATATCTACCCCAGTGGTGAAGAACTGGGTCGAGTGTATGAACCTCATTTGGCCATAGTGAGTGATGTAAATAGTTTTTCGGTAGCAGCGGCAGCCCATAAACCTGGGCATGCGATCCGAAACATTACCTCATTGCGTTCCGCTTATGAGGACAACAACGCCGTGGATTCTGCGCCCAACGATGTAATCGCCGGTGTGTTTTCTCATATGGCGGACGTGCTTCCAGCAGACGCGATCATTTGCAACGGGGCGGGTAACTATGCCGGTTGGTTGCATCGTTTCTATCGCTATCGCCATCCAGATTCGCAACTTGCGCCAACCTCTGGATCCATGGGGTATGGGTTACCTGCTGCCATAGCGGCTGCGGTGGTGCGGCCGCAACAAGAAGTCTTTGCGGTGGCAGGAGACGGATGTTTTCTAATGAACTCGCAAGAACTTGCCACGGCGATGCACCATGATTTAAGGCTTACTGTCATCATTATAAACAACGCCCGATACGGCACCATTCGAGCACACCAAGAACGCGAGTACCCCCATCGCGTCAGTGGCACCGAGTTGACTAATCCGAGTTTTACTCAATACGGTGAAGCGTTTGGTGCTACCACGGCGAAAGTTCAAACCTTGGCTGAATTTGAAGCCGCTCTAGCCGATGCTCGACAGGGGCGGGGTATTCAATTGATTGAAGTGGAGCAGGATAGGCATTGGCTTGCACCTGGTAAGCCGCTTAGTGACCTCGGTGGTTAACTCCGGGTGTATTGTGTAAATGATGGTGCAGGTGACGGTTAGACCATTTCACATCGATGGACTTGCCTGATTCCACGCGTTTAATCATCCATCTAGCAATAATGAACGCAGCAATACCAGCGATGGCATTGGCTAGGGCCTGACCAGCTAACACCCCTTTAGCCCCAAACATGGCTGACAGAAGCGCTATGAGTGGAATAGCCAGTACCAGATCGCGTGTCACGTTGCTGAACGTTGCGTAGCCAGGATGGCGAAGTACGGTGAAGATCGGATTAGCGGCGAGTTGTAAGCCGAACAGTGCGTAGGAGCCCACGATAAAAGTTGCGTAAAAATTCAGTAATTCGGCAGCAGCATCGTCTAAAGAAAAAACATGGGCCAACCATCGATTAAGTAGCAGCATGAGAATCGTGACAGGCACGACATAGATAATGGCAAAGCGACCACCTGAAGACAGTGATTCAAGCACACGATGTATTTTGTTAGCGCCATAGTTTTGTGAAGCCACAGGCCCTATGGCGCCGCTTAGACCATACAAGCCGGCGAACAAGACCGGCGAGATGCGGCCAATAACAGAGGCTGCCGCAACCGCGTCTGTTCCATAACGAGCCATTTGTGCGGTGGCAAATGCTGAACTGATGGGTGCGCTCAGGTTGGTTAGTATCGATGGCAACGCGATGCCATTCAGTTCTCTAACATCGTTGAAAAACATCGCCCAATTTGGGGCGGCAAGTAACCGATGCTTACGTTGAATGTAGTAGAAACCTAAACCCGCCACGACGACTCGCGACACAACAGATGCCAATGCCGCCCCGGTGAGGCCAAGGCCTGCGGTAAAAATGAGTATGGGATCCAGCACACCATTGACAATGCCACCCCATAAAGTGGTCCACATGGACAAGCGCGGTGCACCCACTGATCTTAATAAGCTGTTGCATACGAATGCGATGCCCAAAATCGGTAAACTGATTCCTACAATCCGAAAATAAAGAGTGGCCAATTCGAGTACCTCGCCTTGTGCCCCGATGATGGCCAGCAGTGGCTTGGTGTACACCATCATCAACACAGTGATGGGGAGTGTCCAACACAGGGAATAGAGCAGCCCATGGGTAGCCATGCGTCCTGCCTTCGCGACGTTTTTATCTCCAGTTCTATCCCCAGTTGCTTCGGCCTCAGATTCACCGATGGCTTGAGATACGACGGTGGATACCGCTACCGATATACCTATGCAAATTGATGCCCCCAAAAATAACCCTAAACCGGCAAACCCAATGGCTGCAGCTAAAGCAACTTCGCCAAGCAGCGATATAAAGAACATGTCGACAAGATCAACAATAAAAATTGAAAATAAGCCGATCGCCGATGTGAGCGATAAGTTGGTGATGTGTTTAAGAACTGAGCCGTGTGCGTAGGTTGCACTCATGATGTGGGTTTTGTTTCAGGTGAACTGTATTGTTGTTGCACTTCTTCAAGCGTAATTTTTCCTTGGACAACATCGCTTTGCAATGGAATAAGGCTTTTCACTTTGTCAACATAAGCTGAGTTCTCCTTCAGGGGAACTCCTGGCTTATAAACGGTAGCAACCTCCAACATGATGTGCTGATCAATACCGACGAATCGATCAATTTTCTGCTGGGCCTGCTCACGAGACTCTCCAGTCGCCTCCAAGACGCTGCGGGCAGCTCGTGTTGCACTATCAAACGTTTCTCGAATGATGTCTGCAGCACCGGCTGCGAATAGATCGTACACATGGTGCCGGTTAACAGCCCTGGCAACGATATGCACATGGGGAAAATTTTCACGAACATAGTGAACAAGTTCGGTGATTTGCTGTTCACCGTCTATCGCGATCACAAGAATTTCTGCATCATCGATGCCGGCTGCGTGCAGTAAATCGGGTCGTGTTGCATCTCCATAAAAGACTTTGATGCCCAGTGTGCGAAAAGTTTCTAATTGCTTGGCGTTGTAATCCACCATCACTGTTTGATGGCCAGCAGCGGTAAGCACGCGGTTAATGATACTGCCAAATCGCCCAGCCCCTGCAATGATGACTTTACCCGCATCGTCTATGTGATCGGCTTCGATGGATGCGTCAGGCTTAGCAAACCTAGGCGAGATGAATTTATCAAACGCAATGAATAGTGCTGGGGTAAGTAGCATCGATAGGGCGACAACAAGTAACAGCCTATCGGCAATGGATGAAGGGATTACTTGATTTGCGACAGTAAAGCTGAGAAGCACGAACCCGAATTCACCGGCTTGGGCGAGGCTTAGAGAAAACAACCAACGATTGCTGCCCTTGATTCGAAAAACGTAACTTAACACCAACAGCACTAACGCTTTGATGGCAATCAATCCAAGTGTTAATCCCACAATCAAGGCCAGATTATCCAATAGCAGATGAAAATCAATCGATGCCCCTACGGTCATGAAAAATAGTCCGAGCAGTAAACCTTTGAATGGGTCTATATCGCTTTCCAGTTCGTGGCGAAACTCACTGGTAGCCAGCACAACACCGGCCAGAAAGGTTCCCAGTGCCGGGGACAGCCCAACAACGCTCATCAGTAAAGCAATACCCACCACAAGCATTAATGCGGCGGCTACAAATATTTCTCGTAGGTTAGCCATGGCGATGTAACGAAATAACGGGCGCACTAAAAAATGCCCGCCGAGTATTACAGCGGCGATGGCGGTGAGTGTGATGAGTGTTCGCTGCCAACCGTTCACGTGTTCTATCAAACTGAAACCGCTACCGTGGTCATCGGCTTCGGGTGCATGGGCGGCATCGGTTCCAGCATTCGTGGCTACATCCATAAGTTCAGGCATCGCCAGTAATGGAATGAGCGCAAGCATCGGTATCACGGCAATGTCTTGAAATAGAAGCACAGAAAATCCGGCTTGGCCGCCGTCAGATTTCATTAAGTTTTTCTCATTCAGCGTTTGCAACACAATGGCGGTTGATGACAAACACAGAACCAATCCAATGGCTAAGGCAATGGTCCAGGGTTGGCCGAACAACATTGCGATGCCGGTAATGACTGCGGTGGTGATGCCCACTTGTAGCCCACCTAAACCGAGTAACCGGTGCCGCATCTGCCAAAGCATGCGCGGTTCAAGTTCCAAACCCACTAAAAACAACATCATGACCACACCAAATTCTGCGATGTGTTGTATAGCGATGACATCAATGTGCAGTGCATAAAGTATGGGGCTAATGACTATGCCTGCAATTAGATAACCTAAAACGGAACCTAAGCCGAAGCGCGCTGCGATGGGCACGGCAGCCACGCCCGCGATAAGAAAAAGGGAGGCAACCAGTAACAAATTAGACATAATGCTTTCTCGGACTTTTTATAATTTTCTAGCGATTTCAGTGATGACTTCGAACGCGATGTCAATGTCGGATGCTTGCATATCAAATTGACCGCACATGAATCGAATTACCACGAGCCCATCATGCAATGATTGGGTTAAATAGATTCTTCCATCGTCGTTTATGGCGGTGACCAGCTGACGATTTAATTCGTCAAGTTCGTCAGCGTTTGATACTTGGCTGGGTGTGTATCGAAACGTGAATAACGACAATATGGGTTGAGTCGTAATAGAAAAATCGGACTCACCTGCCAATTGAACCGCCAGTTGTTCAGACCAATCGACGTGGTTCCTGATCATGGTTCGTAATCCGTTTAACCCATACGCTCGGAGTAAAAACCACACCTTGAGTGCTCGGAACCGTCTTCCCAACTGCACCGACCATTCACTGAAATTGACGATGCCATCTTGGCCATAAGTTTTTAAATATTCAGGTTGAATCGCCATGGTGCGCACCAAGCTTGCTGGATCTTTTACAAAATGCGCGGAACATTCCATGGAGGCCCCTAACCATTTATGCGGGTTTAACACCACACTATCAGCCAGCTCAATACCCTCCCAAAGCGTTCGATATTCAGGGCAAATCATGGCTGAGCCTGCCCAGGCTGCATCGACGTGTGTGAACAGTTGGAATTCTTGGGCTATCTCGCAAACCTGACGCACACGATCGGTCGCCCCCATGCTGGTGCCACCCACACAGATCACGATACCGGCGGGTTTATGTCCTGCTGCCAGATCGGCCTCGATGGCTTGACGCAGTTGTTTTTCGTCTAAAGCAAATTCATCGTCGGTTGGGATTTTCACCAAATTATCTTGGCCCAGCCCAGCAATCCACATCGCTTTATCAATGGAGCTGTGGGTGCGAGAGGAGGCATAAACACGTAAACGCGGAAAGCCACTCAAACCTTGTTGGTTACCTTGCCAGTTTAATGTGCGTTCACGCATGGTAAGAATGGCACAGAGTGTTGCCGTAGACGCGGTATCTTGCAGAACACCATCAAAGCTATCGGGCAAACCCACCGAATCCCGTAGCCATTGCACCATGCGCTGTTCCAGTTCTGTGGCAGAAGGTGAGGTTTGCCACAGCATGCACTGGGCGGCCATGCTGGTGGCCAGTTGTTCTGCAATCATCGCCGCCGGCGCGGCATTGCTTGGGAAGTAGGCAAAGAAACGTGGGTGCTGCCAGTGCGTCATGCCCGGTGGAATGATGTTTTTAAAATCCGCCATGATCTCCTCCATGGATTCGGGGTCTTCAGGAGGTGACACAGGAATTTGAGCCGCGATGTCGCCAGGCTGAGTTTGTGCCCGAACCGGGTACTGATCAATGGTATTTAGATAGTTGGTTGACCAACTTGTGGCTTCTTGCGACCACTGTTCAAAGTCGGTTTTTTTCATTTTCTTTTGCCTGTGGTTCCTGACCCCATCCTATCAAGCTTGTTGTCAAGAGCGTTAGTGAGTTATGCCGCCGAGTGTGCTTGTCGGGAGGTAAAAAGTCCGGCATTCTTCCGAATGAACACTATTGAATGACGAAAATGACTGAAATTTCTAATGCGCTATTAGCCGAAGTCCGTGACCGGTTTGCTTTCATCGATTCCTGCCCAGAGCAGGGCAAACGCGTTTTTTTTGAAAATGCGGGTGGTGCGTTAACCTTAAAAACTGCGGTTCATACCTCTGAGCAATATGCAGCCATCCCAGATAATCAAGGGCGTGACAACTTAGGCTCCCATGAATTGGTTCGAGTCATCAATCAAGCAAAAGCCGATATGCGTGAGTTTATGAACGCACCAGGTGGGCAATTTTTTGTTGGCGAAAGTGGTACCGAGTTACTGTTTCGAACCATCATGAACGCTTGCTTGGGCACCAGTGGGGTAGAAAGTGCCAATCCGTCACATTCGGAAGCAGGTGTTGTTTTGGGTTCTACCTTAGAGCACCCGGCCACTCGCAGTGCCTGTGCACGTTGGGCGCGTGTTGCAGGGCATAAACACGTTCTGGTGAAACACGATGACAGCACAGGGTCGGTTGATGCCAGTGCCTATGCAGCAGAAATTACCGCAGACACTCGCGTTGCCACCATTCTGCATACATCCCCCGTTACCGGAATGGGTGTAGACGTTGAAGCGATTGTTAAAGCGATAAGAGCGGTTGCCCCGGATTGCTACATCGTGGTGGATGGCATTCAGCACGCAGCTCACGGCGATATCGACTTAACTCGTTACGATGTGGATGCGTATGTCGTCTCGCCTTACAAAGTGTTTTCACGCCATGGCTACGGATTGGCTTGGATATCCGATCGATTTTCCAGCCTACCCCATGATGCTCTGCTAGGTGGGCCAGCGGAAAACTGGGAATTAGGCACACGTGATACAGGAAGTTACGCCACGTTTTCGGATGTCATCAACTATTTTGAATGGCTTGGCGAACAAGTTAGTGACAGCACGGATAGGCGAGAGAAATTTAAAGCCGCAGGGGCCGCAATTCATCAGCAGGAAAAACGCTTAACCGATGCCATGCTGAATGGGATTGACAACGTTAAGGGCTTAGTCCAAATACCTGGCGTTCAGATTATTGGTGGCACCACAAACCCTCGCCGTGAAGGGTTGGTTGCCTTTTGGATTGATGATGTTGATTCGGCTGATATTGTTAAGCACTTAAACGAACGAGGTGTGAGAACACATCTTAGAAAAGCGGATCACTATTCCGGCAATATTTTAGATCCACTGAATCAGAGCAGTTGCATTCGAGTATCGGCCTGTCACTACAATACAATTGATGAAGTCAAAGAGTTTCTATTGGCCATGAGTGACTACGATGATGGCAACAGGTAACGCAACTAGTCAACATTGCAAGCCAATCATGCTAACCAACAAAGAAGCGATAAAACATCCATAAAATATTTAATGCCGCCAGCGCCATCACGGAGTACATCGTTAGCTGCATACCAAGAACTCGATTTTTCAACACCTCGGGTTCAACGGATGTCATGCCCCTAGGATGAATGGCGCGCCCGGCAACGAAGGCGATAGCCGGCACAATCGTGACCCAAAAAGGTGCGCCATTCACTTCAAGAATGGCAATTAGCAATAATCCAATAGGTGCCCACTCAGTTAAATTGGCTTGAGCCCGAATACTTTTTTGTAGGTCTTCGTTGCCACCGCTGCCGAATCCAATTTTGTTGGACTTTCGCAGTTTCACAACCCCGAGGGTGAGTTGAACGTACAAAATAGTCAAAGCAGCGGCAGCAAGAGGTGTGATGATTAAAAGCATGTCAGCAATAATGTTGATTGAAATTTCCGGTAGTGTAGCTGGAACTGGCTTGCCTTGCTCATAGGGCGATGCACCGAAAGGGATTGAGGAATAAATCCACCCAGACGCCCTATCTGTTGAATATGCGACTCAATTGAGTCGCTGAAACGCTAGTTTGCGGATTGGCGCATGCTCAGCCTGGGTATACCATAGGTGCAGTTCTGCTATCTCAATAAGGTGGTCATTGTGGATGACATCAGCGCCAACACCAAAAAGTTGGAGCAATCGTATCGGGAGCAACGAAAAATTGACCCCACTCAAGGTGCATTGTTGAAAGACGGCAGTCCTAATAATGATGATCGTATTGAAATAGGACCCACCCAGCTGGCTTATTCTGAATGGGCAGAAGCTAACTTAGTGTTACCTAACTTACCGGCTATGCGCCACTATCGTTGGGAGCGTTTAACCCAGCATGTTGTGGCTCGAGACGTGGGTGGTGTGTTGCTATTTGATCCATTAAACATTCGCTACGCAACGGATAGCACGAACATGCAGTTGTGGAATACTCATAATCCATTTCGCGCCGTTTTGTTGTGTGCCGATGGCTACATGGTCATTTGGGATTATAAAAATTCCCCGTTTTTATCGACATTCAACCCGTTGGTAAGAGAGCAACGTTCGGGGGCTGATTTATTTTACTTCGATCGAGGCGATGGCATTGGCAAAGCTGCCGATGTCTTCAGCAATGAAGTTCGGTTGTTAATCGAAGAACACGGTGGGTCCAATAATCGATTAGCCGTTGATAAAATCATGTTGCACGGCTTACGTGCTTTGGAAGCGCAAGGCTTTGAAGTGCTTCCGGGTGAGGAGCTGACAGAGAAAGCCCGCGCTGTGAAGGGAGAGGATGAGATTCTCGCTATGCGTTGTGCGGTTGCCGCTTGTGAGGCTTCAATGACAACGATGGAAACCTTTGCCAGAGAAAAAATACCTGGCGGTGGTGTTTCTGAAGATGATGTATGGGCCGTGCTTCACGCGGAAAATATTCGTCGAGGCGGGGAATGGATAGAAACTCGTTTATTGACGTCTGGTCCACGCACAAACCCTTGGTTCCAAGAGTGCGGGCAACGAATCATCCAAAACAATGAAATTGTTAGCTTCGATACCGATCTGGTGGGTAGTTACGGCATTTGTGTTGATATAAGTCGCAGTTGGTGGATTGGTGATGAACCGCCACCAACCGTTATGGTCGATGCGATGAAACATGGCCACGAACACATCATGACGAATATGGAAATGCTGAAGCCAGGCGTGAATATTCAAGAACTGTCGCGACATTGCCATAGGCTGCACCCGCAATATCAATCGTTGAAGTACGGTTGTTTGATGCACGGGGTGGGCTTGTGCGACGAATGGCCCTTAGTCGCCTACCCTGATCAGATGGTGGAGGGCGCTTTCGACTATGAGTTGCAGCCGGGTATGGTGCTGTGTGTTGAGGCTTTGCTTAGCCCAGAGGGCGGTGACTTCTCCATCAAACTTGAAGATCAAGTGCTTATCACTGAAACCGGTTTTGAAAATCTAATTCATTATCCATTTGATGAAAAGTTGATGGGCCATACTTGATTAACGCAGCGCGTCGCACTACGACACAACCGGCCTATTCACATCGTCCAATGGTGTGCGGTAACTGTTGAGTACAAATCCTCCCCCCAACAAAGCCATGACAGACATCAGCCAATAACTTTGACCTCCCCATAGGGCATAGGACTGACCTGACAACCAGGTACCGATGGCCATGAGTAAGGTGGTGAGAGTAGCCAACACACTTTGGGCTTGAGCGGCGTGTTGATGCTCGACCCGGCGTGCAATAAAGTTTACTGACGCTAAAAACGTTAGGCCAAACGTAATGGCGTGAAAACTTTGCAACACCATTAATGTGCTGACGCTGGGATTAAGGCCGGTGACAGTCCATCGAACCATACACACACCACTGGCCAGCAACAGACAATGTCGCGCCGGGATGTTCTTGGCAAATCTTGAGAACCCCCACATAAGCCCCACTTCAGCAATAACACCGATGGTCCAAAGAATGGATGACAGCGATGTGGAGATACCGTTTTGTGTCCAGTGCAATACGGCATAGATATTAAAAAAACTGTGCGACGCGTTGATCAGTGCTGAACCCAGAATGACTGAAAAAATCCCCGGTTGCCGAAATAACGCCATGCCTGCAAGCAGCCCACTAAAAAGCTTTGTTTTTTCAGTGATTGCTTGTTCACTTTGAGTGTGTGGGAGATGTTCTGCTGCAAGGTTGCTAGCCAGTGTGGCCTTCTCATACTTCTTATGAGTTCCCAGCCGATCCTTGAATCGAGGTAAGCCAACGGCTGCGGCCAACCGAATAACGCCACCGGTGATCAGTACCCAGATAAATCCTTGCATGCCAACGATGTCGAAAAACCAACCGCAAAACGCCACACCTACCACGAAACCTGCTGACCCAAATGCACGAACTTTCGCGAAGTCGCTGCCACGACGCTCGGTCATATCTAGTGCGGCGGCATCGGTTATTGGGGCGCTGGCAATCATGAACAGCCCGGATAAAGTCCACAGTACAAAAACGCCCCAATGAGATTGCCACCAAAGCAAGCCACTGATTAGAATCAGAACCAGGATATTGCAGCCGACAATGGCGGAACGCCAGTCGGACAACCGATCTGCCCAACTACCAATAATGATGTTGAACAGCACAATTGATAAAGGCGGTGCCGCCAAAATAGCGCCACTCATAGCGGTGGACATGCCTAAGCTGTCGAGCCATATCGCGACGAAAGGCATGACACTGCCTACGGTGAGGAAAAACACCCCGTAGTAGGTAGAGACTCGCGCCTCATCAGTGAAAGGAAATCTAACGCTACCTAACATAGGGTCGGGGTCATCCGATGAAACCTAGGAAATTCAGACTAATGGAGTGACGCAACCGCAACAACGCTTATTTGGATTAGGGCGCGGATAATTCCAATGGCGGTTTTTATAAAGCCAACTCACTGCATGGTTGGTTGTAAATTGCCTACCAAGCTCAAAATAGGGTTAGCAATCTGCCTTCAAACGCATTGCAAGCGTGTTGTTTATAATGGGCCAAGGTGTCGAATTCTGGAGAGCAGTGAATGGCCAAGTTGATCGCAGTGATATCGTGGGTGATTGTTGCCTGGATGTGCTACGTGTTTCTGGGGTCTTTGCCCTATAAATTCACTAACCATCCGGATACTCAACATATCTTCACCACCATCGGTGATTGGTTAGGTGGATTTTTGGGAAGCGGGCTGGGTAATCTATTTGGTCAGTTCGGCGCCTATGCTGTGGGCACGTTCGAGTTGATAACATCTCTTGTTTTGCTGGTGCCAGCCCTTTTATGGCTGAAGTCCCTCATGACGAAAACGGCTTTTGGTAATACACGACGAAACTGGCACCAGCTGGGTGGGCTAATGGCGTCGGCGGTCATGGCAGGGGCTGTGTTCTTTCACTTGTTCACCCCACTGGGTATTGAAGTACTGCACAACGGTCAAAGTGATGGGGGCAGCTTGTTTAAAGCCGCCGTATCGATCTTAATACTGGGCTTTGTGTTGTTTGGCATTAACCGTTTTGCAGCGCGTTCAAACGTTTAAGATTGCGAGTCGGGACGCGCACGACGCCGTGCTGCACGCCCACGGCGTCGGCTTTTACCTTCTTCTGAACTGCTGGCTGCGGGTCGTGGTGGTAAATCCATGACCTTGGCCAGTTCGGTAAAGTCGGCCGTTTTATGAGGGAAGGCCATCGCATCAACAAAGTGTGCTTGAAACGCAGGCTCAACAGCGGTTTCTACTTTTTCAACGTCCCGTACCGTCTGTTCAATGCGCTGACGTGAGCCTTTATCCAGTAGTGCGATTCGAGCACCATTACCGGCCGCGTTGCCAGCAGAGGCAACTTCCGTTAAATCACAATCGGGGATTAAACCCAGCACCATGGCGTAGGTCACATCAATGTGACTGCCGAAAGCGCCAGCCAATCGAATACGTTCAACCGAATTGATTTCTAATCGATCCATTAACAAACGAACGCCGGCATACAAAGCCGCTTTGGCCAGTTGAATTTGCCGAACATCATTTTGAGTGATGCGAATATTCACACCCATGGTTTGATTGCCATCGTCATTAGTATTTGCCGATGGTTTGGTTGAATCTTGAGTTCGGTCTTGGCCCTTCAGGTCTTTGTTTAAGGATTCAAACTCTGTGCTGTTGAACAAGCGGTAACTAAAGGTGCGATCGTCTGCTTCAATGCGCGAACTGGTCTCAGCCAGTTTGCCTTGCACCACACCATCGTGATCAATGATTCCGGTAAGAAACATCTCAGCGACTACCTCGATGATGCCTGAGCCACAAATACCAGTCACGCCGATGCCTTCTATGGATTCAGCGAATTTTGGATCATCTGACCAAATTTCAGAACCAATCACTCTAAAGCGAGGTTCTAAGGTTTCTCGATCAATTCGCACTCGTTCGATGGCCCCTGGGGCGGCACGCTGACCGCCACTGATTTGAGCGCCTTCAAATGCAGGTCCTGTTGGGCTCGAGCACGCCAATAAACGGTTTCGATTGCCCAATACGATTTCTGCGTTGGTGCCCACATCAACTAGGAGTGTCATGGCGTCTTGGTGATGGGGTGCTTCTGCCAAGATAACGCCGGCGGTATCAGCGCCTACATGCCCTGCAATGCAGGGTAGTAAGTACGCTTTCGCTTTAGGATGTGCCTGCAAATCCAATTCGCTTGCGTTAATAGTCATAGCTTCATCGGTGGTGAGCGCAAACGGTGCGCCTCCCAACTCGACGGGGTTAATGCCTAACAACAAATGATGCATGACGGGATTGGCAACAAAGGTAATATCCAGAATATCGGTTTGATCAATGTCGGCTTTTTCACTGACATCGCCAAGTAATTCGTTGATGGCCGCGCGCACCGCATCTGTCATGGCTTTATCCCCATCGGGGTTCATCATGACGTAAGACACACGACTCATTAAATCTTCACCAAACCGAATTTGTGGGTTCATTGCACCGCTGCTGGCAATGACCTCACCACTGATTAGATGGGTGAGGTGGCCGGCTATGGTGGTGGAACCCACATCAATGGCAATGCCATAGATGTCTTGTTTAAAGCCAGGCCATATACCGAGAATTTCACGCTCTTCGTACACCGCAACGGTGACTTGCCATTTGCCATCCCGCAACGTTTTTTGAAGCCCATGCATGAACGCAAGATCAGCAGTTAAGCCCTCTAGTTCCCATTCAGCTCGCAGCGCATCGGTTAAGCGCCGAAAATCGCCCGATGGGTCGTGCATATCCGGTTCGCGCACATCCACCACATGCAGGCGAATGGCTGGATTGATTTGCACATCAATGGCATCGGCTTCTTTACGAATGACCTGCCGATGAACTTGACTGTCGGCGGGCACGTCTACCACTAAGTCGCCGGTGAGCTCCATTTGACAACTGAGCCGACGGCCTTCGGCGAAGTCACCATTGATACGCTGGTAGCGCGCTTCCATCTTAGTGGCATCGCTGATGTGGGACGCGTCACTGATGATGTTGTGTTTGGGGAATTCACCCACGGCAGGCACCACTTGGCAGCGGCCACACAAGCCGCGCCCACCGCAAACTGAATCGACATCCACACCTAAGCTGCGCGCCGCATCCAGCACCTTGGTGCCCAGTGGGAACTCACCACGCTTGCCGCTGGGAGTGAAGACGATTTTTGCAGAGCTCATAGGCTTGTGTTGTTGGTGTCAGGGCTTTAAGACTTACGGCGACGACGCGTTTGTCGACGCCCACGCGCACCTTCTGTACCTTCGGCCGCTGGTTCGCGATATTTTTGAATCCAGTTCAAGCAATCTTGATCGTTACCCATTAATACATCCGCTGCCATCACGGCTCGCATCACTTCTTCATGAACCGGATTGGTGATGGCGGAGGTCATGCCGGCACTAATGGACATGGATAAGAACGCACCATTGATGCCGTTTCGTTGCGGTAGGCCAAAACTCACATTAGAAGCCCCGCAGGTGGTGTTGCATTTCAGCTCGGTGCGTATGCGATCGAGAATATCGAATACTTGGCGTCCAGCATATCGCATGGCCCCAATTGGCATCACCAACGGATCAATCACTACATCGCTGTGCGGAATGCCATGGTCAGCTGCGCGTTCGACGATTTTTTTCGCCACTTTGAAGCGCTCATTAGGGTCTTCAGAAATTCCGGTTTCATCATTGGAAATCGCCACCACTGCCGCTTTGTGTTTGGCGACCAAGGGCAACACACGTTCCATGACTTCGTCTTCACCGGTCACAGAATTAACCAAGGCTTTACCTTGGTACACCGCTAAGCCGGCTTCCAATGCTTCGATAATCGATGAGTCGATCGATAAGGGCACGTCGGTGATGGACTGAACCAATTGTATGGCTTGAGCGAGCAGGGCGGGTTCATCGGCAAGTGGAATGCCAGCGTTCACATCGAGCATCTGAGCACCGGCAGCCACTTGGGCTAGGGCATCGGCTTCCACTCGACTGAAATCACCGGCCTTCATTTCTTCGGCTAAGATTTTTCGGCCCGTGGGGTTAATGCGTTCTCCGATGATGGTGAACGGACGGTCGTCACCGATGATGTGTTCCTTGTTTGCGGAACTGATGACAGTGTCGGTCATGCGTTTGAGTCCAATTGTTGTTTCACGGATGCATCCCCTTCATATAAGTCAGGGTGCCAGGGGGTTCGTCCTTCTAAAACTCCAGAACGTTCTACCAATTCTGGTACGTGTTTTTCTTGTCGGTAGGCCATAACATGAACGCCAGCGACGCCTTCAATTTCTCTGACTTGTTGCATCATGTCAACACACAGTTGTAAACCTTCTGCCTTTTGATCTTCAGCGCCTTTTAACCGGTCAATAACTGAGTCAGGAATGTACACGCCAGGCACATTGCTACGAATAAATTCTGCTGCTCTTGCAGACGCCAGTGGACCCACGCCAACCAAGATAAACACTTTTTTCTCAAGACCCATATCGCGCACGACATGCATGTATTGCTTGAGTCGATCGATGTCATAGCAATATTGGGTTTGAACAAACTGCGCACCGGCGGCAACTTTCTTGGCCAAACGTTGCGGGCGCCAATCGAAAGGTTCGACGAATGGGTTAGCCGCAGCCCCTAGAAAAACTTTGGGGGAGCTGTCCAGCTTGCGCCCGCTTTGAAAGGTGCTGTCATCACGCATGGTGCGAGCAATTTCTAATAATGACATGCAATCTAAATCAAATACCGGTTTGGCTTGAGGATGGTCACCGGTTTGTACGCCATCTCCGGATAACATCAACATGTTGCAAACACCCATGGCTGCGCCGCCTAGGATGTCGCCTTGAATGGCAATACGGTTTTTGTCTCGACAAGAGATTTGCATGATCAGGGAATAGCCCAGTCGAGTGAGCAGAGCACACACCGCAAGACTACCCATATGGCAATGTGCACCACTGCCATCGGTTGCATTAATCGCATCGACATAACCATCAAATAACCGAGCACGGTTATAGACTTCGTTGGGGTCTGCAGAATCCGGTGGGGCTAACTCGCTGGTTACGGCAAAGTGCCCATCACGTAACACCCGCTCTAGTCGTCCAGGTGAACTATGTCCTGAACGAATGGGCAGTGGGTAACCGGGAACCGGTTCATCATCGTACAGTGCCGCACTCATGACTTTGCTTCCATGGGATTCTTGTCATCAGTGGCGGTTTTTTCCTGCACGACACGTAGCCAAGAAGAACGACCTTTGAGTCGATGATCCACCGCGAATTGCACGACTTGGATATCGCTTCCGTGTCGCATGCGTTGACTGCCTTCAAATCCTTCCACCCAAACACAACGCATTTCAGGTTTTACCTCGCAAAATCCGTCTGCACGCACACCACCGCAAGGCCCATTGCGAATGGTTTTTGGGCAATTCATCGGGCAAGACATGCCGGTGGAACTTAAGGCGCATTGCCCACACATTTGGCAGTCGAACAACGCACCTTTAAACACCTTTTCAACAGCCGCGACCGGTTTGTCTAAGCGCTCATAGCCGATGCGTTTTAGTAATGGAGCTGCAGCAATTAACGTTTTTTCAACGGCGGCGTAGATGACTTCCATCAAGCGCGCGTTTTTAACTGACCATAAGCGGAGCGTGTACATGATTCACACTTCCGGCTTTAAATTTTCAACCAAGCCCTTGGCTTTTACTAACGTTTCTAAGTATTCATCACTGAAAGCAGCTTCCAGTTCAGCAGCCGCCTGCTCAGCTGCCGCTTTCATATCACCATCACACGGCTCACGTAAGCGTTTCCAATCTTCCATATAGGCATCGGATGTACCTTTGCCTGCTCGCATGGCAGCCCGATCAATGCCTTCTTGAAAGCGTTCCGACAACATGACGCGTTCAGCTTTACGACCTTTTTTTGCCATCACCTGTGATGGAATATCTCGCCAATAGATTTTGATTAATTCAGCCATAGTGTGATTAACCGCTTAAGCTTTTCTGTGTTCGAACAGGAATTCCGGCTAAAGACTGTTCAAAGGGTTCTAAGCCGGTGCGATGAACTTCCAACGGCAGTTTCAAGCTTGCCGCCGCTTCTTGAGCTGCGCTGAGCGCATCGGGGTTATCAAATTGCGCCAAATACACCATACGTTTGTAGTGCCCGAAGTAGGTACTCATTAATTCTGGAAACCGATCAAGACCTAAACCACAATAAATTAATCGATCAAAGTTCAGTGCTAGGTAATCGGTTAAATAGAACGTGCCCAGTTCATCCTCTGCCATGGCATCGAATGCATTGATACCCGTAAAGAACGCATAGCAATGTGCCCCGGGAAGACGTTGTACACCATGACGTTCAATCACTCGATCCAAGTGCCCACCGGTGCCGCAGTCGGCGTAGGCAACGTAAGCGGATTCGTACTGACCCAGTCGTTCTGTGAGCAGTGCATCAACGCCCGGTGCAATTTTGTCAGGCGTGTTGTGCCACTCGGCAGGCAAGCATTGAATATCTATGTGATCGAGGCCATTCGCCTCGATCACATGCACTAGCTCGTGTGCAATGGCACCGCAAGCAATAACCAACGTGGTCTTAGGGCTAGACATCGCATTAGCTAGCGCGACGTTCCGCTACCAAGCTTTTTGCGGTTTCTACAGCCACCGCCGCATCTCTGCAGTAGGCGTCGGCACCGATGGCCTCGCCAAATTCTTCGTTCAGAGGCGCACCACCCACGAGAACAATAAAGTCATCTCGTAGGCCTTGCTCTTTCAATGTGTCGATGACGACTTTCATGTAAGGCATGGTGGTGGTGAGTAGGGCAGACATACCTAAAATGTCAGGTTTGTGTTCTTCCAATGCCGCTAGGTAATCTTCGACTGGGTTGTTAATGCCTAAGTCAATGACTTCAAAGCCAGCGCCTTCGAGCATCATGCCAACTAAGTTCTTGCCGATGTCGTGGATGTCGCCCTTAACGGTACCAATAACCACCTTACCGATAGGTGGGGCACCGGTTTCTGCCAGCAGGGGTCTAAGTAAGCCCATACCGCCTTTCATGGCATTTGCCGCCATTAACACTTCGGGAACGAATAAAATACCGTCGCGGAAATCGATACCGACAATGCGCATCCCTTCTACCAAGGCATCATTTAGAACCTTGTCTGCACCCCATCCGCGCTTAAGCAAAATTTCGGTGCCTTCAACAATTTCTTCCTTTAGCCCGTTATAAAGATCGTCGTGCATTTGCTCGACCAATTCTTCATCGTTCAGCTCATCAAGGATGATGTCTTCTTCGTCGTCAAAGTTATCAGAATCGCTCATTGGCTTAAGTCCTCGGCAGCCCGTGTTCTTCCCGGGAGTATATGGGGGAAATCGGCTGTGACTCGAAATAGAACAGCATGCGTGCGACACGCGTAGACACACTAGCGACAGAAAATGATGAGACTTTGGCTTAGCTCTCGTTTTTAAGACCCGGTGTCATGAAAGCGCTGGAATTTGCCCGGATTACCTACCTTTATAGACAGGTCTGCGTTTATTCAGAAACGCATCCACACCTTCCTGAAAATCTTCGGTTTTGCTGGCAATGTGTTGGAAGTCTCGCTCGATGTTTAACTGCTCATCCAACGTGTTGGTGGTGCTTTGACGCATCATGTTGCGAATTAAGGCCAGTGCTGTGGTGGGCATTTGAGCCAAGGTGTTGGCAAGCGCTGCTGTGGTGTTGCCCAGTTGATCATCCGGGACCGATTTATAGATCATGCCCATAGTCTGTGCGTCGTCAGCACTCACCGGTTCTGCTGTCATCGCTAAAGCCATGGCGCGCGCCTGACCAATTAAGCGGGGCAAAATCCAGCTACCACCGCCGTCTGGCACCAAACCTATTTGGCTGAACGATTGAATAAAACGCGCCGACTGAGCGGCAATCACGATGTCGCAGTTCAGGGCCACGTTCGCACCGGCCCCGGCCGCCACACCATTCACGCTCGCGATGAGGGGTTTTTGCATGCCCGCCATTTGCCGTAATAGTGGGTTGTATTGTTTTTCGAGTACGTCTTGCAAATTATTCATGTCTAGATCGCCAAGATCTTGACCAGCGCAAAACCCTTTGCCTGCTCCGGTGATCACGATGCAGCGAATACTCGGGTCACCGTCAGCGGTTTGCAAAACATCCAATAAGTCGGCGTGCAACTTGGCCGTGAAACTGTTGAGTTTGTCTGGGCGGTTGAATGTGATGGTGGCGACACCATCAGCTTCCGCTAAAATCAGGTCATCAAAAGAGCGTTCAGTCAAGGCCATGATTCATCGTTCTCCAGGTCGAGCGGATCGAAACAAGCTGGCAACCAGGACCAGCACAAAAGCGCCGCCCAGGGCGCGCAACAAATAATCTGGTGAGCTGACATCAACCACGGCCGATCGCCCCAGCAGAACCGGCAAAAAAGCACCCAGCGATGCGCCTATGACACCCAATAAGATATTTACGATGAAAACCGAGCGTCGTCCTCGCAGGACAACGGCGGCGACACCGCCAAAGACAATACCAATCAATAGCATGAGAACCAAGGCGTCTGCCGGCATGTCAACTTCCATCGCACTTTGAAATGATAATGGGATGATACGCGGCTCAGCATTTCAATGCAGCCGACGCTCCAACGGGCGCTTTTGTGTGTTTTACTGCCCGAATGGAGACGCGTCCGAATAATCCGGCCAACACCAATTTGCGCGGCATTGCTTTGCTGGTTTTTGCAACTGTTGTGTTCGCGCTGCAAGATGCCACCACCAAAGGGCTCACCGATTTACTGCCCGTGGCGCAAATCGTGTTCGTGCGATTTACCGCATTCACCCTATTGGCCTTATGCATTGTCAAAATGCGAATGCCCGTATCTCAGGCGATTCGCAGTCGAGTGCCGGGTAAGCAAATTCTTCGTTGTCTGATGATGTGCGCGGAAGTCAGTATTTTTACATTCGCTCTGCGTTACATTGGTGTGGCAGAGATACACGCAATTTTCAGCTGCTTTCCGCTGTTTATTGTCGCGTTGAGCGTGCCGATATTGGGTGAGTCGGTGGGCTGGCGACGCTGGTTGGCGGTGGGTGTGGGCTTTATTGGCACCTTAATTATTATTCGCCCCGGTACGGGCGTGTTTGACCCTGCCGCATTACTGGCCATTGTCTGTGCCGTGGTGTATGCGCTATATAACCTAATGACTCGACTTGTCTCACGGCATGATCCGTTTGAGACCTCATTGTTGTATTTCGGTGTGGTGGGCATGCTGGCGTCGGCGCTGCCTGCGTTTTGGGTTTGGCAAGCACCGCAAGGAAAAGCGGCCTGGTTGTTGGCAGCGGTCTGTGTTTGTTCAATGACATCACATTTTTTGTTGATCAAATCCTTGGAGTTGGCAGAAGCGAACGTCTTGCAGCCATTCAACTATTTAATTTTAGTTTGGGCGATGCTGATGGGTTGGGGTTTCTTCGGTGAAGTATTAGATGCCTTTGCTGTGGGGGGGGCTGCGTTGGTTGTTGCCAGTGGCCTTTATGTGGGTCTTCGAGAGGCGCAAGCTGTGAGAAATGATTCAAAGTTGAATCAAGAAAGTTAAGCCGATACCAAAGCGGCGGCCCGATCGATCGTTTTGAATATTCGCCAAATTAAATCAGGCCGATGAGAATCATCGGCCCGCTTGCACTGGCTGACTTAAGCCCTGTATTTTTCAGCAATCACTTGCAGAGACTCAGTAGGTAAACGCGCGCCAAAGTGTTGCACCAATTCGGTTGCCGCAGCCCCTGCCATCTCGCCGCAATCACCGAACGACATGCCATGGGTTAGCCCATACAGAAAGGTGCCTGCGTAAACATCTCCAGCACCATTGCTATCCACTGGGGTGACCGATTTTGCGGAAATTTCTATGGGCTGGGTGCCATCGAATAACAACGCACCCTTGGCGCCGAGTGTAATGGCGAACCGCTTCGAAATCTTCTGTAAAGCCTGTGCTGCGGCTCCCACGTTATCCGTTTCGGTCATCAACAAGGCCTCATCTTCGTTGCAGAACAACAGATCTACGCCATTGCCAATGATGTCTTTCATTCCGTCTTTGAAAAATTTCACCATATTGACATCTGACAAAGTCAGAGCCGTCTGCACGCCAGCGGCTTCCGCCACTTCACGCGTTTTTATGGCTGCGGCTCGGGCGTCAGCCTCAGGAACTAAATAACCTTCGATGTAGGCAATTTGAGAGTTTTTAATGGCCGTTTCATCCAATTCGCGGGTGCTGATCCGTTGGGTTATTCCGAGAAATGAATTCATGCTGCGTTCCGCGTCGGGGGTGATGAGAACGATGCATTTGCCGGTCACACCGGCCTCTCTATTATCGAGGCTTAAGTTGCTAGCGACGCCTGCGGCATTGAGATCCTTCATATAAAAGGTACCGGTATCGTCGTCGGCCACTTTGCAAGAGTAGAAACTGGTCGCTCCCAGCTGGGCGGTGGCGATAACGGTGTTGGCGGCTGAGCCCCCGCTGCATTGGCGCGCCTCGCCTAACTTGAGATTCGCCAGCAGTTCGTGATGCCGGTCCTCCTCGATGAGTGTCATCAGGCCTTTGTCCACCTTCAGTTGGGCGAGCAGGTCGTCTGAGACTTCAAATTCCATGTCGACAAGGGCGTTGCCGACTCCGTAAACGTGATACTGGGGCATGGGGGCTGTGATTTAGTGGGCCAACCTTCCATTATCGCTAGTTCTCTAGCACTTATCACCCTACAATCAATCTTTTTTGACGCGGAATGGGGTTTTCATGCGCACACACGCCTGCGGTGGGGTCAATACGGCACATCTCGATGAGACAGTGACGTTTTGCGGCTGGGTCCATCGACGACGAGATCACGGTGGCGTGATCTTTATCGATCTTCGAGATCACACAGGCCTGGTGCAGGTGGTGTTTGACCCTGATCGTGCCGAAATCTTTGCCTTAGCTGAACAAGTTCGAAATGAGTTTGTTCTGCGAATCGAAGGCCGGGTTCGAAATCGCCCAGAAGGTACCATCAACTCAGATATGCCCACCGGTGAAGTGGAAGTGTTGGGCACCCAATTGGAGATTCTGAACCGGGCGGCCACCCCAGCTTTTCAGTTGGACGACACCGATGTGTCCGAAGAGCATCGCTTGCGTTTTCGATATCTGGATTTACGTCGTCCAGAAATGCAAGAGCGCATTCGTTTGCGTGCTCGAGTGGTGTCGCGTCTACGTCGCACACTCGAAGACATGGATTTCATCGATATAGAAACGCCCATGCTCACGCGCGCCACCCCAGAAGGTGCTCGTGATTATTTAGTACCCAGTCGAACACACCCAGGTAGCTTTTTTGCTCTGCCGCAATCCCCGCAGTTATTTAAACAACTGCTGATGATGGGCGGGATGGATCGCTATTACCAAATCGCACGCTGTTTCCGTGATGAAGACCTACGAGCTGATCGGCAACCTGAATTCTCTCAATTGGATATTGAGATGGCGTTTATTGATGAAGACACCATCACGCAGTCGATGGAAACGATGATGCGTGAGCTGTTTAAAGACGTCATGGATGTTGATTTGGGAGATGTGTTCCCCCGTATGACATACGAGGAAGCCATGCGCGACTACGGGTCTGACAAACCGGATTTACGTATTCCCCTAAAGCTCATTGAACTCTCCGACATCATGGCTGAGGTTGAATTTAAAGTGTTCGCCACACCGGCTGCCAGTGAGGATGGTCGTGTGGCTGCATTGTGCCTGCCGGGCGGGAATAAACTCTCACGTAAAGAAATTGATGGCTACACCGAATTTGTTGGGCGCTACGGTGCGAAAGGCTTGGCCTACATCAAGTGTAACGACATTGCGGCGGGTCGTGAAGGTTTGCAATCTCCGATTGTGAAAATGCTGCCCGATGATGTGCTGAATACGATTATTGAACGCACCGGTGCCAAAAATGGCGATTTGATTTTCTTTGGCGCGGACAAAAAGCGTGTGGTGGACGATGCCTTAGGCGCGTTGCGAGTTAAGTTGGGACACGATTGTGACCTGCTCACTTGCGAATGGGCACCGCTTTGGGTGGTTGATTTTCCGATGTTTGAATACGATGAGGGCGGCAAACGCTGGCAGGCGCTGCATCATCCATTTACCGCTCCCACGGCCAGAAATATTGAAGATTGGCAAAGCGAACTGGACGAAGACCCCGGTAAAAGTTTGTCTCGCGCTTATGACATGGTCATCAACGGTACCGAATTGGGTGGCGGCTCTATCCGTATTCATCAGCAAGACATGCAGCAGAAAGCGTTGGAAGTGTTGGGCATTGGCGACGAGGAAGCTCGCGACAAGTTTGGCTTCTTATTGGACGCACTGCAGTACGGCGCACCGCCCCATGGGGGCATAGCCTTTGGTATTGATCGCCTCATCATGTTAATGAGTGGCGCGAAATCCATTCGAGACGTGATGGCGTTCCCAAAGACACAAACCGCTAGCTGTTTACTAACTAGCGCGCCGAGTGAAGTGTCGGATGCGCAGTGGCGTGAATTGTCTTTGCGCCCTCGCGTGCGTCCATCCAGCGACGATAGTTGAGGCACTTATAAGTAACAAGCGACCTGAATCGGTGCTGGTATTAATCTGCACCGAAAACAATGAAGTGTTATTGATTGAGCGAACCGACATCCCCGGTTTCTGGCAATCAGTAACAGGCAGCCTGGAAGAAAATGAGGCACCGATTCAAGCCGCTGTGCGTGAGTTACAAGAAGAGACGGGGTTAGTGGGTCAGCCCATCGATCTTAAGCATCAAGTTCGTTACGAAATCAAACCGGCTTGGCGCAAGCGCTACGCGCCTGAAGTTACCCACAACAAAGAGCATTGGTTTCAGCTGCGCCTGCCCGAAAAAGTTGCGGTGAGATTAAACGCCGGTGAGCACACTCAAGCGAAATGGTTACCGTTGGATGAAGCCATAGCGCAATGCAGCTCGGCATCCAATCGCGCAGCCATTAAACAATTTGTGTGATGACAATGACGGTATCTGAGCCCAGTTCAAGGCCTAAATATCCAGAGCCTAAAAATGAAACCGTGATCATCGTGCACGGTATTTTGATGCAAGGGTTTTTAATGCAGGTACTGGCGTGGCGTCTGCGTCGGTTGGGTTATAAAACACGCTGTGTCAGCTATCGATTTCTGCGCCAAACGCCTGAGCAAAATTCGCAAGTCCTGCTTGACGCATTGAACGAAGTAAACACCCCCACCGTGCATTGGGCGGCGCACAGTTTGGGCGGTATCGTTTGGTTGCACGCCGTGAATTCGGGTGCGCCGTTTCCACCTGGGCGCACGGTATTGATCGGGTCTCCCGTGCAGGGCAGCCGGATAGCGGGGCGCATTTATCGGCTGCGATGGCTACGTTGGCTTTTAGGTCATAGCGTGAAAGATGGTTTATTGGGTGGTGCGCCCCAATCTGTGGGCTCGCAACCGGTTGGGCTCATTCGAGGAGGCGGCTGGTTAAGTTTGAGTCGTTGGTTACTTGGCAGCCCAGAGCCCAGCGATGGGGTGGTTCTGCACTCTGAAACAGAACTCGATGGTGTGACTCACATTACCCAGGTGCCCCGTTCCCACACGGTCATGGTGTTCAGTGGGCTAACGGCTCGAAAAGCTGCCGAATTTTTTGCCAAAGGCGAATTTTCAAATACAGGTTAAACTACCAGTACTTTGTTACACCTAACCTCGAGGCAACATGGCTGGTCATAGTAAATGGGCAAACATTCAACATCGCAAGAATGCCCAGGACGCCAAGCGCGGTAAATTATTCACCAAGCTCATCCGTGAAATCAATGTCGCGGCCAAAATGGGCGGTTCAGATCTAAATTCCAACCCCCGATTGCGCTTGGCTGTGGACAAGGCGTTGGGTGGCAACATGACCAAAGACACCATCGAACGCGCCATTAAGAAAGGCGCGGGTGAATTGGATGATGTGGCCTATGAGGAAAATCGTTACGAAGGCTATGGCATCGAAGGGGTTGCCATCATGGTGGACACCATGACCGATAACAAAAACCGCACCGTCTCAGAGGTGAAACACGCGTTTACGAAATACGCCGGTAATTTAGGCGCTGTGGGTTCGGTGTCGTATCTGTTCACCAAATTGGGCATCCTGAACTTCTCTGAAGAAGTTGATGAAGACACCTTAATGGAAGCGGCCTTAGAGGCAGGCGCTGATGATGTGGTGACGTTAGATGACGGCTCCTATGAAGTGCTCACTACAGAAGAGACGTTTGTTGATGTGAAAGAAGCGATGCTCGCGGCGGGGCACGAAGCGGCTCATTCCGAGGTGACCATGCGGGCCAGCACTGAAGTGGCTGTGGATGCGGAGAAAGGCGAGAAGTTACTAAAACTTCTGGACATGTTGGAAGATTTAGACGATGTTCAAAACGTGTATCACAACGCGGATATTCCGGCCGAGGCCTATACTTGAGTCAACTTACGCGCGTATTGGGTATTGATCCTGGATCAACCATTACCGGATATGGTGTGATCGATTCAGATGGTGCGCGAAGTGTGTATGTGGCGCACGGTCATATTCGCGTTAAGGGTGACAGTTTTGCCGAACGCTTGGGCCATATTCATGAAGCCATAGGGGATGTGGTGGATCAATGGCATCCAACCTCGGCGGCCATCGAACAAGTGTTTGTTAGTAACAACCCCATGTCGGCATTGAAGTTAGGTCAGGCTCGTGGGGCCGCGATAACTGCTGTTGTATCACGCGGGGTAACGATGGCTGAGTATTCCGCTCGTACCGTAAAACAAGTGGTGACCGGCTCAGGCGCTGCCGATAAAGCGGCTGTGCAATTGCTGATAAAGGCGCAGCTTGATATTCAACGCACTGTGCAAGAGGATGCTGGAGATGGTTTGGCCATCGCTTTGTGTCATGCTCATTCTGCATTAGGGGGCACGCGTTCTCTGTTGCCCACCACAAAACGTCGTTCACGCGGCCGAGGGTTACGTTGGTGATAGGCCGATTACGAGGCACCCTGTTAGAGAAAACCCCACCGGGTTTAGTCATAGATGTACAAGGGGTGGGTTACGAGTTGGATGCTTCCATGACCACCCACTACGCTTTGCCCGTAACCGGTGAAGCGGTTGAAGTGTTTACGCATTTAGTGGTTAGGGAAGATGCGCAGCTGCTTTATGGTTTTGCAACCCGATCTGAACGGCGTTTGTTTCGTTTGTTGTTGTCGGTCAGTGGGGTGGGTGCCAAGGTGGCCTTGTCCGTATTGTCGGGTATGACGCCCGATGAATTTCTTACCTGTGTGGCCACGAAAGACATCGCGCGTTTAACCAAAGTGCCTGGCATCGGAAAGAAAACGGCTGAACGTTTGGTGTTTGATTTAAAAGACAAAGTGGAAGCGTCGAGTGATGTCACAGTCAGTGGTTCAGGCAATGCGCCGGCAGGCAGTGGTCATTCCGCACGCGCTCAAGCTGAAGATGCACTGATGGCATTAGGTTATAAACAAGCCGAAGCCAGCAAACTGTTAGAACGCACCGCCTCTGATGAACAAAGTGTGGAAGAGATGATACGTGGGGCATTACGTAGCATCAGTCGCTAACGGGTTGGTTCAACCCAGCAGCTCACGAATCTACAAGGTAACTAGGCATGACACAAACGGATCGATTGGTCACATCTGCCGCAGTGAGCGACGATGTGCAAGAGCGTGCTATGCGCCCGAAGTTGTTGGCCGACTACAAAGGCCAAGACGCTGTAACCGAACAAATGGATTTGTTTATAGCCGCTGCAAAAAAACGCTCTGACGCGCTCGATCACACCTTGCTGTACGGGCCGCCTGGGCTAGGAAAAACCACCTTAGCGAATATTGTGGCGAACGAATTGGATGTTCGTATATTGCAAACGTCTGGACCCGTGTTGGAACGCCCGGGGGACTTAGCGGCCATTTTGACCAACCTAGAAACCAATGATGTGTTGTTCATTGATGAAATCCATCGCCTAAGCCCCTTAGTGGAAGAGGTGCTGTATCCAGCGATGGAGGATTATCAAATCGATATCATGACAGGTGAGGGAGCCAGTGCTCGGTCTTTCAAAATCGACTTACCTGCGTTTACCTTAGTGGGGGCAACCACTCGGGCAGGATTACTCACCGCACCCCTGCGCGATCGATTCGGCATCGTGCAACGATTAGAATTCTATCAAGCTGACCATTTGGCTAATATCGTGGCTCGTTCAGCAGGACTTATGGGCGTGGAAGTGGATCCACACGGTGCTTTGGAAATTGCCCGCCGAGCGCGAGGCACACCGCGTATTGCGAATCGCTTGCTGCGACGGGTACGAGATTTTGCTGAAATCCGCGCCGATGGGCACATCACTCGCGATGTGGCCGATCAAGCTTTGAACTTATTGCATGTGGACTTGTTGGGACTGGACGGTATGGACCGACGCATGCTCATGGCCATCATTGAAAAATTTGATGGGGGACCTGTGGGTGTGGATAACTTAGCCGCGGCCTTGAGTGAAGATGCTGGCACCTTAGAAGAAGTGGTTGAGCCCTACCTTATTCAACAAGGTTTATTGATGAGAACACCGCGAGGGCGCGTTGTTACGCCCAATGGTTACCGTCATTTTGGCCTAGCTATTCCTTCGGATGCTTCCGCATTGTATGAGATGAACGGCTCTCCTGATGGTGAGTGACGGATCTTGGCTTCGTCCTAAAACAACCACCGGCTGAGGTTAAAACAGGCGACCTTTGCTCGAATCGGTATTTTGCCCGGTCAATCCATTTGATCGAGTGATGATCGTCACTGAGTATTCCCCGCCCGCCACCTAATCTGGGCTCCTAGATACATATTTGGAGCAAGGAAATGGGTAAGCATGGGTTATGTGGGGCGATTGTGTTCGCTTCAATTTTAGTTGTTGGCTGCGGCTCGGACGGAGGAGGCAACCTTCCTATCGGCGGTGGAGGTGGAGGTGGCGGTGGCGGTGGCGGCGGAAATGTAGCGTTCGTTGAAGACATCAACTGCCAACCTGCAGCCGGAAACGATCAGGATCGGGACGGGTTGTCAGACTGCGATGAAATCAACTTATTCGGCACCAACCCTTTTATTGCCGATACCGATGGCGATGGGTACAGCGATAAAGAAGAAACCGATTTCTTTGACCCTCTCAATGATCGAACGAAATTCAATCCGGTGGTGGCGGATATTCCTAGCTTTACGGTGGAAGTGACGTCACTACCGAACATTGAATTAAATTTCTCCGACGCAAGCTCGAATACTGTGTCAGCTAGCACCGATTACGGTCAAAGTAATACCAGTTCAATTTCTTCGAACTGGGGTGGTGGGCAATCGTCGCAACTTGAAATTGGTCATACAGTCTTTGCTGAAGTCACGAATACGGTGGGTGCGACTGTTTCAGTAAGTCCCACTGAAATCGGTGGAAGTGCCAGCTACGAGCTGAGTTTGACTGCCGGTGCATCCAGTAGCGTCAATCGCCAAACGGGGTCGTCGGTTAATTGGAACGAATCTCAAACGGCCGAAAATACTTCAACGTTTAATTCGGTGGAGGGCTTCAGTCAAACCTCGGGCACAACGTTTACCGATGGAACTATGTCGGTGACTGCCAAGGTCGTTAATGATGGTCACATCGACTACGATCTGCAAGGGCTAACATTGTCTGCGTATCTATTCGACCCAACCCGTCCCTTTGAAAGAACACCGGTGGCAACGCTAGAAAATGGTGATGGTAATTTTATTTCCACAACCATTCAAACGAATTCTGAGTCGGGTGTTTTGGTGTTTGATGGTGACGTGGGTTTGAATCGAGCTCGAGAGCTGTTGCGAGATTCGGACAATTTAGTGGTCGAGCCGGCAACTTACCGGATCGTTAATCAAGATAATGCGTCGGTACTGCTTAACAGTGACGACATATCGGCAAAAACTGCCACCATCACGATTGATTATGGCACCAACAACGGTCGCGTTGAACGACATCAAGTGGCGATAAATCAGGGTTATCAAGATAAATCGATCAGTGCGTTAACGGCTTTAAATGACATCCTGGGTTACAACGTTGTGGAAGGTGTTGGTGATTGGGTTTATGGCAATAACTCGAGTGCGTCATCAACCGAATTTGGCGTGGTGGCGATTAATGGTAAATCCATGTCAAGCATTGACAACAGTTACTGGTTGGGTGCTTGGACACACTCCACCGGGACTATCGGCTCAGCTCGAGTGACGGATATACTTAATTTACTGACATCACCTAATAGCCTTGATGATGTTCGATTGCGTGCTGGTGATCAGCTGACGTTTGTCTTCGTGGGTGATGCCGACCGCGATGCCTTGCCTGATCGCTACGAAGACTCATACGGTACCGATAAGTTATTGGCTGATACCGATAGTGATGGGTTAATTGATTCACTGGAAATTTATGGTTGGACCACAAACCTTGCCAGTCCTCCGTGTGATGTGGGCGAGCAATTTCATGTGAATTCCAACCCATTGATTGATGACACTGACCAAGATTTTATTTTAGATGGAGATGAATACGCGAATTGCACCAATCCGAATTTATTGGTTGTCGCCGATGCAGGTGTTGACCAAACGGTCCGATTGGGTTCCTCGGTTGAACTAGACGCAAGAGTCAGCGGTGAATTCTCAGGAAATCCAAGTTACAAATGGACATTGGTAAACGGTCCTGATGTTTTAGTTGGTAGCGAATTAACGCGGGTATTAGATGGTCGTGCGCCCAGCTTTTCCACTCAAGAGGAGGTTGCCACTTTAGTGTTTGAGTTGACAGTCAGTGTTGGTGAATCGAGCAGTACAGACACTGTCTTAATCCACGTACGAGGTTCCAACCAACGCTCGTTGTTCGTTGGATCAAACGCCACCGGGGTGTTCTCTGGAACGGAAGATAACCCTTATGTTCGGCTTGAGGATGCGATATCCGATGCGTTTGATAGCACCGATATTTATGTGATGACCATGACTTCCTCTACAGGAGAAGTCATTCCATATCGTTTAGACAATTCGCTAAACATACCCGCTGGCGTGAGTTTGTTCGGTGGTTTTGATAGCGAATGGATTCGAAATGTTGAAACGTTGAAAACACCGGTTGAATTGACAACGGAGAACGACATGCAAGGTGTTTTCTATATGCCTTCTGTTACTGATCGAACGTTTGTTTCGGGTTTTGCTTTAACGAGTATTTCAGCACCCAATATCGGGGCGGATGATAGTTTGGTCGCGCTTCTTGTCGAAGGGCAGGCTGGGGGGCCGTTAATTGTGAGAAACAATGTGTTTACAACATCCGACCTTCCAACAACGCCGGTGTTAAATCCGGGCAGCACCTATGCCGCATTTATTGCTGATTTAAACAACCTTAAGTTTGATAACAATGTGGTGAATGCCGGTGCGGCTGCCAATGGATTAACCCCCGCGCCATTACCTCGACCTGGGAAAACAGCGAATGGAAAAAATGGCAACGAAACTAACCGCGGTGGTCTCGGTGGGGCCAGTGGTGTTGGCTTTGCGGGTGGTAAGGGCGGAAACGCGACGGTCAGAGGAAACAACGGTGTGGGTGCTCTGTTTAATGTCCTTGATGGATTGGCTTATGGATACGGAGGAGCCTCTGGTACGTATTCCAACGCATTCAATTTTAGCCCCGGCAACGATGGCGTGCGTGGCCAAGATGGACCAGCAGGCATGCCGATTGCCCGCGTCGACACGCCAACTGACGCCATGATCAATCAATCGCGTTTTTTCTCCATTAATGGTCTTCGCGGTGGAAACGGTGCGAAAGGTGGCGGCGGCGGCGGCGGCGGTGGTGGTGCACAGTTTTGTGTTTTTGAATGCGGTGATGCCGGCGGCGGCGGCGGTGGCGGTGAAGGCGGCGCTCCGGGTCCTGGTGGTCCAGGTGGCCACGGCGGTGGAGCATCCATCGGAATTTGGCTTGACTCGGTAGACATCGCAGACATAGAGAGCAACACGTTCTTAACATCAGCCGGTGGTAATGGAGCTAGTGGAACTCAAGGTACCTTGGGCGGTTTTGGCGGCAGTGGTGGTACGGGTGGGTTTAAATCTAAAGACACTTACTACTCCGCCGGTAACGGTGGAAAAGGCGGAAAAGGCGGTGGCGGATCGTTTGGCAATGGAGGTTTTGGCGGGCCTTCGCTGGGGATCTATGTTGGGCCGAACCTAAGCCCTGGGATTCGCGATAACCAATACACGATTGGGAATGGAGGTCGTGGCGGTGATCGAGGGTATCCTGGAAATGGTGGAAACACGTTTTTTGTTTACGACGCGGATCCTAACGATGCGAGACGGCCTAGCTTGTCGAACAACAGTGGAACATTAGGGACTCCGGGAGCCGCTGGTATTTTGCCTTCACAGGGTGCCAGTACCGGTAACGTTGGTTTGACGGGTGAGGCGAATTTTTAATCAAACCATGTGTTTACGACTTAGTTGGAAAAAAAGCCGCATGTATTTGCGGCTTTTTTATTGTTATTTGTTGAGGATCGTAATTATCGTATAGAAAGGCATTGAGCATTCTGAAGTTACTCACACAAATAATGCTCGATAAATCCGGACGTTGGTAAACGCAAATTCACTATTTTTCTGCCAATTGAAGTAACCGCTGAGGGTCTAGTAGAGTGATTTCACGTTGGTTGATGATAAGAATTTCATCTCGCGCCCACGTTTTGATGTATCTGTTGGCGTTTTCACGAGCAATGCCCGCGAAATCCCCTAAATCGGATTGTGAGAAAGGCTGCTCGATGGTGATGTTTCCGTTGGCATGGGTGGTTCCCCATTTATCAGCGATTCTTAATAGTGTTCGAGCTAGGCGTGCACTGGCATTCGTCAATGACTGCGTTTCAAACATATCCGAGGCATTTCTAACACGTGCGCACAGTGTTTGAATAATGGCCATACAACCGGCTGAGTTATTTTGTAAAAACGACAACATCGTGTGACTGTGAATAATGATGCCATTCACATCCGATTTCGCAAAAGCATCTGCGCTTCTTGGTTGCTTATCCAGTAAGGAGATTTCGCCAAGCATTTCACCAGCTTCCATTAAACTCAATATGGATTTTCGGCCGCTAATCGATGTGATGCTGATTTCAACCAAACCTTCTTGAATCAACAATACCCACGACCCTTCCTCACCACGGGTAAATATATATTCACCCTTCGCGAAATTTTGTTTTTGACATTGTGAAAGTAAAAATTCGCGATCACGCTCATCCAGCGCATCGAGAATAGTGGGGGGTGATGCAGTATTTTTGGGTATCGCTTCTTGCATGTGTTACATCTTTTATAAGGGTCGCACTTAAACTGAGAACTGTTCTTGCAAAAGTTTCGCCATCAGGTAGTCGTCCAAAAAATGGCCGTTAGCTGGAAATAGCTCCAGCATACGATCAATCTTGTCTTTTGCCTGTCGACTTTTACCCATTTTTTGCAATAGCTTGGCAAGGGATGTGGTTGAGCGTAATGCCCAAAGCCAGGCATTCTGTTGTTTCGCTAGGTCAATAGAATCGATCAACAGCGACTCGGCTGCGTCACATTCATACTCACATATAAGTTTCACGTGGGCGTTTAATCGCATTATTTCTGCACGCGCCCAATATTCAGACTGATCGGAAGACATTGATATTGCTGTTTGCGCTGCGGCTAACGCCTTCTCGTTAGATCCTAAGTCGGCAAGACAAGCCGCATAGTTGGCGTACAATAACGGCGTATAGATGAAAGTTTTTGTTTCAGAAATAACAGACAGTGATTTCGCCATCGTATCTCTCGAGCCGGTTAAATCACCTGTTTCATACAGCATCATCGCTTGAATACCCAGACTGTGGCCGCGGTATGCCATCAAATCATGCGCCTCCACAAAATCGTTAGACAGCTCTATGTATTTCTTTCTTTCTGGCATTCTCGCCACTTGAGCGATCAGCGCTAAATGAGAGTAGGCGTAAATTATCGTGTGCGGATGAGCTAGCGAATGCGCAAAATTCAATAGGTCGTGGGTAAACTCATGGATATCTTCGCCGTTGCCAAGGCACGCACTGTTCAGTGCAGAGTAAATTCGAATTGAGACAAAGGGATCTAAGCTGTAGACATGCGCTAAATTTTTATCCGTGTTGGAATCATGGCGAGAAAGCGCATCTTTAAGTTGGGTCAATGCATTCTGAAAATCACCCCGCATTGTTCGGGTGGATCCTAGGCACCGCAGTGCCATCATCGTCTTTACCCGCTCATTTTCTGCTTGGGCCTCCGTTAGCATCTCCTTCGCATCAACTAACGCTGTCGTATGTTGACCTACGGCATGGCGCATGACCCAGTGCCCATACAGAACGGGGAATCGATACGGGCTTTTTTTCACTCGGTTAAGTAGCGCTCGTGCTTTGGCGTTAATGGCTACGGTGTCGGGGTGTGCGAAACCTTTCAGCGCGGTTGATGCATGACTTTGCTTCACCAACAAATTCAACTCGGTGGTGCGTAGCTCGAGCGTGTCATCAATGACCCTGGTGCCATTTATGGCTTTGTCTAAATGCGCAATGCCTTCGCTGTAGGCTGCACGTTCAACCGCTTGATCACTGGCAATGCTCCAATAGTGAATGGCCTGGTCGATCAAACCCGCCTCATGAGCGTGTAACGCAATTAATTCAGGGTGACGATTTTTCTTTTGGTAGTGTGTAAATAGGGTATTGTGAATCGCTAATTTTCGTACTTTTGTCAAGCTGGAGTAAGCTGCATCACGCACCAAGGCGTGATTAAAAGAGTAGCCCTCATTTTCAGTGACTAATTTAGGAAAAATAATTTCAGCTGCCACCAGTTGCTGAATAGCATCGCTTAAGGGGCTTACTAAAACGCCAGTTATTGTTGATATGTCTTCTAATAGGAATTCTCGACCAACGCATGATGCAATTCGTGCAACTTCCTTTATGTCCTTCATTCCATCCAAACGAGCCATTAACGAATCTTGAATGGTTGATGGGATTTGAAGGTCACTAATATTACCTACCACCTCATAGCCGTGTTGCTCCTCCTTGATGTGTTCTGACGTCAACAGTGTTTTCGTCAGTTCTTCAATAAACAAAGGAATGCCGTCAGTTCGGTTAACAATTTGCTGTAATAAAACAGGTGGTAACTCCTTTCTTTGGCTGACTTGTTGAATAAGGTGTTTTACATCGGATGTTGCCAGTCTTTCGATATCAATAGTTTTTATTGGGTCTGCGCTAATGGTGTCTGCTACGAATTCTGAACGAGCAGTGAGCACGATTAGGATTCGTTGATCGCTAAGTTGAGTCAGTACAAGTTTCAGTAAACTGAGTGTGGTGGCGTCGATCCAGTGTGCGTCTTCGAGTATGAAAATAACCGGTTTATCCTGTGATAATTTAGTTAGCATTTCGAACAGAATATGCATGGTCTTATCACGCTGTTCTTGGGCGGTTAATTTAGCAATCTCGTTGTTCGTACTCGTTTCCTGCGTAATTCCGAGTAAAGGGCATAAAAGTTCTAAAGCGTCTTGGGTGTTATTGGTAATCGGCTTTAGTAAAGCTTTGAGATTGTCGAATTTACGTTGTTCTTTCTCACTGGAATCTTGGGAAACGCTAAACAACAATTGTTGAATAGCCGGGTACAGTGGCGTATTCGTGTGATAAGGCGAGCACTGGTAGATAACTCGATGATGCGGGTCTGACTTGGCTGATTGCAGCAATGCCTGAACGATTCTTGATTTTCCAATACCCGCTTCACCTCGAATGAGTACAGCAGTCGGCTTGCATAATACGGCCTCTTTCCAAAGCACTAGTAAACTCTTAAGTTGATCTTGTCGGCCAACCATTTGTGTGGTGTAGAGCCCTCGTGTTGCAAGAAATCGACTTTCGGCTTGTTTGATCCCGGTTATTTCAAATAGGCAAACCGATTTTTTCTCGCCCGACCCTGCCGGATTTGTTGTAAGTTTTTCGGTGGTGAAATGCGCGGCAATCAGTGCCTGCGTACTTTCACTGACCGCATTACTTCCTGGTTTAGCGATGGACTGAAGATGCGCAGCATCATTCGGAGTTGCGCCGGTCGCCAATACGCTGCCCGATTGATTTGTCCCTATTTGCCCAAGTACGACGTCGCCTGAGCTGATTCCTGTTCGAATAGCCAATTTGATGTTGAACTTGAGCATCAATTCAACATTCAGTCGTTCAATCGCCTCTGGAAGCTCGAGCGCTGTATGTGCGGCTCTATGCGCATCATCTTCATGAGCGATGGGGTAACCGAAATACACCATGAGGCCATCGCCTAGGTACTGCGCGATGTGTCCGTCGTAGCGTCGAATGACGGTTTCAGCGGTACGCTGGAAGATTCGAATGACCTCCCGTAAATCTTCCGGGTCGAGCTTTTTAGTGAGTTCTGTAGAGCTTGCTAAGTCACAAAACATGACGGTTAGATGCCGCCGCTCCGTTTTCTTATGGGGGGCAGTTTCGGCAGCGTCTATAAATGCCGACTTTTCAATCGAATTCAAAATGCGGAGCCGGTGCCCAACAGAGGAAATCCCCATATTGGTCAAATCGGCGTCGGTTAGATCGGGCAGTTGATCGGGCGTAATATCGTGATCACTAAACGCCGTTTCGTAAGTCGATAGTCCGAGTTGCGCAAGCCATTGGCTTATTGCCATTGCCATGTACCGTGTCTCTTTTGCCCAACAGCAGACCTGTAGACCGAAGTAAATTCACCGGTTTGCTAGTCCAAACCTGGACTCGTTAGCTGTTACTTATCGGATATCATGAAGGAAAATACACCGGGTTACTACGAAAGGGTAGAAAAAGACAGCCTACATGGAGCCGGCTCTGGTAGTGGAAGAGCCTTGCTAATCGTTGCACCGATATTGATCATTTCCTCTCTTCTTTATCGCCAGGTATGACAATAGTTTTGTAAGTCTTTGTTTTGGACATTAGAATGGTGGGGTAGGTTTATAAAAGATCTGCCAAAAATTTGACAACTATTTTTTTGTTTACGCTTTTGAGATACTGATGTATGGCGTCATTTAGCTGGCCGATTCGCGTATACATTGAGGATACCGACGCGGGCGGGGTGGTGTTCTATGCGAATTACCTAAAATACATGGAACGCGCAAGAACAGAAAAGTTGCGCGCCCTCGGCATTGAACTCGACCATTGGCAAGATGAACTCAGGCGTTTGTTTGTGGTTCGAACCATTGAGGTGAAGTATCACAAACCGGCAAGATTTAATGAACAACTTCGTGTCCATGCGACTATACAAACCATGAAACGCGCAAGTTTAATTTGTCATCAACCGATTTATCGCGGTGATGAGCTGCTTATTGATGCGTCTGTACAGCTGGCCTGTGTAGACGCCGATTCCTTATCTCCGGTGGCGATACCTGCCGCCATGCAAGAGGCTTTTCGACGTGAACAATGAAATGTCGTTCCTGCACCTGGTTGTTAATGCCGGCCCGGTGGTGCAGGGAGTGATGGCAATCTTGGTCATTGCGTCTGTGATGTCGTGGGCGTTGATCCTCGGCAAGACCCTTCAACTGAGGCGCGCGAAACGCGATGCGGAAGAATTCGAAGAGGATTTTTGGGGTTCCTCTGATATCTCTGGCACTTATTCGCAGCTTACTCAACGGCGTGGCACATTAACCGGACTCGAACGCATCTTTGAAGCGGGATTTTCTGAATTTGGTCGCTTGCGAAGAAAGACAGGCAATGATGAAATCATCATGGACGGATCGGGTCGAGCCATGCGCATTGCTTTGGCAAGAGAAGCCGATACGGTTGAACAGCATTTACCCTTTCTGGCGACAGTCGGGTCCATCAGTCCCTACATTGGCCTATTTGGCACAGTATGGGGCATCATGAATTCATTCACGGCCCTAGGTAACGTGCAGCAAGCCACTTTAGCGATGGTGGCACCGGGTATTGCTGAGGCGTTAATCGCAACCGCTATTGGTCTTTTTGCGGCCATTCCGGCGGTGGTGTTTTACAACCGGTTTGCTACAGAAATTGATCGCTTGTTGAATCGCTATGAAAACTTCGCTGAAGAATTTTCAACCGTGTTGCAGCGTCAGGCCATTAAACGCTCTCGAACCGAACAGGATGCGGCGTAACTGATGCGTTCGGGGTCAACATTTCGGCGTGAAAATCGCCGAACCCGTCGCCAGGTGGCGGAAATAAATGTCGTGCCGTACATCGATGTTATGTTGGTGTTGCTGGTTATTTTTATGATCACAGCCCCGTTGTTGCGAACCGGTGTTGATATCGATTTGCCCGATGCTGCGGCAAATCCGATTGCCACCTCGGAAGGGGAAACCTCGGAGCCTTTGGTGTTGTCGGTGGATGCCGATGGCAAATGGTATTTAAACATCGGCGACGATCCTGAAGCGCCGCAGGAAAAAGATGAGGTATTCCTCAAAGTCTCAGCCATTATGCGGCGCGAGCCAGATCGAAAAGTTATGGTCGCAGGCGACAGCGCCGTGCCCTATAAAGAAGTCGTGCAAGCCATGGCGTCACTACAAAGTGCCGGAGTTCCCATGGTTGGCTTGATGACGGAGCCGCCCCAATAAGCTTATGTTCGCTCTGCTGCGTAAATACCCATTAGCCATCATTGCCTCTGTGTTGTTGCACGTGGCCTTGGTTGCGGCGTTAGTCTTTCAGGTCAATTCAAAACCAAGGAAGTTACCGGCAGACGCATCCGACGGTGCGCCGATACAAGCTGTGGCCATCAGTGAAGATCAGATCATTGCGGAAATGGAACGCTTGGAAGCTGTTGAGCAGGAAGAACTGGCACAAGCTGAACAAGAACAGGCGCAGCGAGAAGAAACCTTAGCCGCACTGGACAAAGCACGCGCTGAAGCGGAAGAACGGTTGAAAGAAACCGAAGCCATGACTGAGCAGCAAAAGGCCGCTGCTGAAGCCGAAGCGGCACGCATCGTTGCTTTACAGCAGCAAGCGGTTGAATTGGAACAGCAGCGTAAAGAGCAGCAACAACTGGCCGAAAGTGAACTGGCCAAAGCTCAAGCCTTACAAGCCCAACAGGATTCGTTAACTGAACAGCAGTTGGCTGAACGTGAAGCTGAATTAGATCGGCTTCGCACAGCACGCCAAGCCGAAGAGCAACGCATTCGCGATGCTGAAGCTCGTGTGGCAGAAGAGACTCGGCGAATTGAACAAACCCTGTTAGAAAACGAGCGTGCAACCGAAGAGAAACGTCAGGCGGAAGAGCGCACAAAGCAGTTGCAAGAAGAGGCGCAATTAGCCGCAGAAGAACGAGCGGCTGCGGCGGAAGAAAAAGCGCGTTTAGAAGCGGAAGCCAAGGCAGCCGACGATCGTCGCCAACAGTTATTGGAAGAGCAAAAACGAGCAGAAGCGGAACGCGCGCAAGCCGACGAAGAGCGTAAACGACTGTTGGAAGAACAACAAGCGGCCGAAGCCGAGCGTCGGCGTGCCGATGAAGAGCGCCAACAAGCAGAATTAGATAAGCAAAAGGCCGAAGCTGAACGAGAACGTGCCCAAGCGGATGCAGCACGCGCCTTAGAAGAACAACAGCGGGCGGAAGCAGAGCGGCAAAAAGCGCTTGAGGAACAGCAACAGGCCATTGCGGAACGTCAAAAGGCACTGGAAGAAACGGCGCGCATTGAAGCAGAACGACAGCGCCTACTAGAGGAACGGCAGGCCGCAGAACAAGCGCGCTTGCTGGCAGAACAGCAACGGGTTGCAGAGGAAGCAGAACGCGTTGAAGCGGAACGACAAGCGTTGCTGCAGCAGCAAGCAGCAGCGCGAGAAGAAGCGCGACGGCAAGAGCAAGCCAGGGTGCAAGCTGCGGCTGAAGAGGAAGCTAGAGTAAAAGCTGCGGCTCAAGCAAAAGCTGCTGCGGAGGCAAAGGCCGCTGAGGAAGCAAAGGCCGCTGCGGAGGCAAAGGCCGCTGAGGAAGCGAGAGTTGCTGCCGAAGCCCAGGCTAAAGCGGAAGAACAGGCACGGGTGGCGCGGGAGCAAGAAGAAGCTAGGGTTCAGGCCGCGGCCGAAGCCAAAGCTAAAGCTGACGAGCAAGCCAGGGTTGCTGCCGAAGCTGAAGCACAAGCCAAGGCCGAAGCAGAAGCACAGGAGCAGGCGCGCGTGCAAGAGGAAGCTAGACTGCAGGCTGAAGCCAAAGCCAAAGCCGACGAGGACGCAAGAATTGCTGCTGAGGCTCAAGCCAAAGCTGAAGAGGAAGCCCGATTAAAGGCTGAAGCTGAGGCAAAAGCTAAGGCCGAAGAGCAGGCGCGGGAGCAGGCGCGGGAGCAGGCGCGTCAAGCGGAGGCGAAACGCAAAGCGGATGCTGAGGCGAAAGCGCAGCGTGAGGCAGAAGCTCGCCGCAGAGCAGAACAAGAAGCGGCTGCTGCTGCCGCGGCGGCCGAAAGTGAAGAAGATCAACGCCGGCGAGCGCAGCAGCGGCGTCAGCTCAAACAGTTACAAGCAAGATATTTCAATGCTATTCGACAACGTATCAATCGTAATTGGCGACGCCCGCCGGGTATTGGTGGCAAAGTGGAATGCGTCGTCAGCGTTGTGCAAGTCGAAGGTGGCGACATCGTTGACGTGAACGTTGAAAGTTGTAAAGGTGGTAATGCTGCCCTAGAAAAATCGGTTGAACGAGCCGTACTATCATCCTCACCGCTGCCGTTGCCTCCAAGGCCGGAAATGTTCGATCGACAGCTGCGGTTCTATTTCCGTCCGAATTGATCCTTACAGATCAGTTTTGTTGAGTATCCTTATCTATACGAGTTGGACCGGTAAAAAACTAGTGTGAAGATTCACTGTCAAACAAATATGGAAAAGCGTAGAAAAACTCACCAAATCACCACGAATGGCTTGCTATTCGGGGTGTTGTGTTTTCTTTTGTCTATGGGTAATGCGAATGCGCTCATAGAAATAGAAATCACTGAAGGTGTGGAAAGCACCATACCCATTGCCATCGTTCCCTTTGGTTGGGAAGGCTCGGGTGAAGCCCCCGTGGATGTCGCACAAATCGTTGCCGATGATTTACATCGAAGCGGCTATTTTGATCCGTTTAACCGAGAGGATTTGGTTGCCCGACCCGTTAGTGGTGCGGTTCCCAATTATGCTAACTGGCGTGTCAGTGGTGCGGACTTTCTACTGATTGGGGCCATGCGTCCCGCTGGAGCTGGCTATAACGTAGATTTTCAGTTGTTTGATGTGATTCAACAAAAGATCATGTCGGCGTTCACCTTTAAAGTCACCGATCAAACACTTCGCAGTGCATCACATCAAATCGCAGATGAAGTGTTTGAAGAAGTGCTGGGCTTACCCGGTGCATTCAATACACAAATTGCATTTGTCTCGGTTGAAGGCTCAGGTAAAGATCGTATCTACCGCTTGCAGCTGGCCGATGCCGATGGACAGAATGAGCAATCGATGTTGACGTCCCCTCGGCCCATCATTTCACCGGCCTGGGCACCCGATGGTGTACGTATCGCTTACGTATCGTTCGAGAATCGTCGTCGGTCAGCGATTTATGTGCAAGATCGTCAACGAGGTAGTCGGCAAAAGGTGTTGTCGCAAGAAGGGATAAACGGCGCGCCTAGTTGGTCGCCCGATGGCACACGTTTGGCGGTGGTCTTGTCTTATGAAGGCAACCCGGAAGTCTATATTTTGGATATTGCCAGTGGTCAACGCCGCCGATTGACTAAGAATGAAGCGATTGATACCGAGCCCGTTTGGTTGGATAACGATACGCTGGTGTTTACTTCCGATAGAAGTGGTGGCCCACAGCTTTATAAAGTGGCATCGCGCGGTGGGCGTGCTGAACGCGTCACGTTTGAAGGCCAATACAACGCTAGTGCTGCCGTGTCACCGGATGCGTCCACTTTAGCGTTTGTGCATCGCTCTGGTGATGGTTATCAAATTGCCACTCTAGATATCCAAAGCGGTCTCTTTCAAACGGTGACAAACGGTACCTTAGATGAATCACCCACCTTCGCACCGAATGGGCAAATGATTATGTTTGCAACCGAGACGGAAGGACTTGGGCGATTAGGTGCGGTGTCGATTGACGGCAGTGTTGCCCAAAGTTTGTCGTTATCTAGCGGGTCAGTACGAGAGCCAGCTTGGTCTCCTTTTAGTAAGTAACCAAGTCTGTCATTTGCACGAGGCAATGAATCAAGTTTAAAGATGCTCTAGTGTCTTTAGTGGAATAGGAAGTGTTTACTATGAAATTATCAATGGTTAGATGTACCCGCGCGGCCTTAGCGCTGCTGTGCGTAGCAGCCCTCAGTGCTTGCGGTTCAAACCCGACACGCGCAGATGGCTCAAGCGCTGCGGCGGCTGGTGGTGCTGGAGCCACGGCAAACACCACCGCGGTGCTCGATGCCGATGGTTTGCAAATTGACCCAAATTCTGTGGCTGGGCGTGCGCCCGCCGAGCGTATTATCTATTTTGATTTTGACACCTCGGAAATTCGCGGTGAGTATTTAGATATCATCGTTCAACACGGCCGCTATTTGGCACAAAACCCGGAAGGGCGTGTGCGTTTAGAAGGGCACACCGACGAACGTGGCTCTCGAGAATACAATATCGCCTTAGGTGAACGAAGAGCTCAATCACTGTCGCGTATGTTGCAGTTACAAGGTGTCAGTTCTGCTCAGGTGCGAAGCATCAGTTATGGCGAAGAGTTACCCGTTGATGAAAATCACACCCCGGATGCTTGGGCTAAGAACCGTCGCGTACAAATCATCTACGAAAACGCGGTTCAAAACTAATGTGGGGCCTGCGTTCAATACTGGTTGTGTTAGCGCTCAGTGTTTGTGGTTTTTCGCAGGCACAAGAAAAGCAAACAATCAAAACGGTCGATCAACGCTTAACCCGTGTTGAAAACGTTCTTGATCAATCACTGCTAAAGCTGCTGCAGCGCATAGATAGCTTGCAGCAGGAAGTTCGAGTGCTCACGGGTGAAGTGGAAAGCCTGCGCTATGAGATGGAAAAACAGCAGCAGCGCAGTCGTGAGTTATATCGCGACACCGATCGGCGAATTGGAGAAATCGAGACAGCTGGCCCCAGCGCTTTTGGTGCAGGAGATCTGGACGATCTTGGCCTAGATGAAACCTCCAGCTTGGATGAAACGCGAGGTCTGTCTGACGAGGTGGGTGCTGCCGGCGGTAACCCTCGATTTGTTGATCCGAACGAAACTCAGTTAACCGCCAGTAACGAGAACGATCCCTTAGCACCTAGGGTGCCCGTTCGCGCGAATACCACTCGAGCAGCCACACAGGCCGAAAAAGCGGCTTATTCCAATGCCTATGATTTACTGGCCCGAGGGGATAACCCGGGCGCTATCTTGGCATTTGATCAATTTCTTCGTGAATTTCCGGACGGGCCGTTTTCCGACAATGCCTGGTATTGGCAGGGAGAAGCCCATTACGCCACCCGCGCCTTCGACAACGCGAGAAATAACTTCAGCATTGTCGTGAATTCATTTCCTGAAAGCGCAAAGGTTCCTGACGCCCGCTTAAAAATTGGCTTCGCTTTATACGAAGAAGGGGACTTTGGACAGGCCCGAGAGATGCTAACGGCGGTTCAAAACGATTACCCGGGACGTTCAGCTTCCGTGTTAGCGAGAAAGCGATTGCAAAAAATGAATCGTGAGGGCAATTAATAAGAAACGCACCGTAACTCGATTGCACCGGAATCGTTTTCACCTTACAATATGCGGCCTGGGGGGCGTTAGCTCAGTTGGTAGAGCATCTGACTTTTAATCAGGTGGTCATAGGTTCGAATCCTATACGCCCCACCAACCCCCTTTTTTATCCCCTCCTCAAAGTGTGTTTTAATCCTGTTTACCGGGTAATCCCATCTATTGTGTAAAGTCATGATGAAGCGCGGCTCTACCCACTTAACGGGGGAACGGGCATTCACTAGACACGATTGATAATACCATCCCACCCACAGTGGGCCATGACTCGTGTTCGGTAGTTCTCGAAGTTCCTAAATCCAAAAGCCCGTCTGCTCATCATCTCCATCT
>CALGLE010000015.1 GCA_937930305.1 uncultured Granulosicoccaceae bacterium
GAATCCATCGCTGGCGAGAATCGACCGCCGTCAAAATGCTCTCCATGCCGACCACGCTGCATACCTTCAACCACAAAAATATCTTCTTCAAATATGGTTTTCCACAACTCAGCATTCTTTATTCTTAAGGGTTTACTGGCAGGTGTTTCATCTGGGGCTTCAGCGTAGTACAACTCAATATGTTCCAGTGTTTGTTCTTTTGATATGGGTTCTAATACGATGCTAAATTGATGGTCTCGGTGCACCCCGAGTAACACATTGGGATACATCGAAACATATTCTGCGCCTTTGTCCCAATGATCAGACAAGCCCTTGTAGTCAGGCAGGCACTCACCGTTTTCGTTTTTAAGTTGTTGGTACACTAAAGTGCCTTGGCCGGAATACTGTTCGGAATCTTCGATGTGATAATGATCTTCTAATCGAGAATAGCTATTGAGCCCTGGGTGAACCCACGGAAGATGGTAACTTTCGCAATAATTCTCAACCGCCAGTTTCCAGTTTGTTTTTACTTGCAATTTAAAAGAAGATTCAGGGCCACCGTGATAAGAGGGTTGTGCGAATTCATTCCAGCGTTGCATTAAGTCTTTGTGCACCACTTCAAAAGGCTCAGCCAATCCGTCAATGTTAACGAACACTACATCTTGCCAAAGCGCCGAACGAATTTTAAATAGGCCTAAATCGTCGTTGCATATTCCTTCGTGGGTGTTCTGTCCCGGGCCACCAACATGAGGTGTCGTTTTTAATTCCCCGTTTAAGTCATAGCACCAACTGTGATAAGGACAACGAATAACTTTGCGTATATTTTTGGGTTCTTCAACTAATATCATTCCCCGGTGCCGACAGGTGTTTTGAAACACATTGATTTCACCTTCCGGGCTTCGTACCACGAGTAACGGCATACCCAAAAACGTTACCGGTTTCGCATCGCCCGGATTAGGCACATCTTTACCAAAGCCTATGCCCGTCCAGTTCGCAAATAATACGGTTCGTTTTTCCAGTTCAAAGATGGTTTCAGAGGTGTAGTGCTCGTTGGCTAAGCCGCGAGCGTTCTCCACCGCTTGCATAACAGGAGCGAGATCAATGGGGTGTTGTGTCATGTTGGCCGTGCCTCTCGGTACCGACGATACAGATTCGAACTGAGCGTGGCGTAAAGCAGCTGGTTCTGTCAAGCCTAAGAATGGGACCAGTGGTGGAAATTACTCCAAAGGTGACGGAATTAGTAAATTCCAGCTTCCAGCCCAGCTGCGAACGTCATGCCCAGTTCATAACATTGCTTATTGAAACTGGGTTCGTAGGTTCCTTGCAATATTGTCGTGGGTTGTATCGCTTTCCAGCCAAGTCCGTTGATGATGCGCTCGACCGAAGTTTTTGCGCCTTGCCCATCGTTGCCGGCTTTTACGTAAAGCGCATAGGGCTTTCCCTGTGTTTCTTCTAGGCAGGGGTAATAGATGCGTTCAAGAAAATCCTTCATAAGTCCACTCATGTAGCCAAAGTTTTCAGTTGTACCCAATAGAATTCCATCCGCTGACAACACATCTTGTGAACTGGTATCCAGCGGATTTTTTAGGTGCACCAACGTATGATCAATGGCGTCATCATTAGCGCCGGCGAAAGTTGCGTCCGCTAATTTCTGTGTGTTTGCTGACGGCGTATTACACACGATTAATAAGGTTTTTGAATTCATGAGCGATTCAATGGACAGTTGGCAAGCTCGTTATCCCGAGCGAATTGTTTGTTTGACGGAAGAGACGACAGAAGCATTGTATCTGCTAGGCGAGCAAGATCGCATAGTAGGTATCTCTGGATTCACCGTTCGGCCACCCCGGGCCCGCAGAGAAAAGCCGAAGGTATCAGCTTTCACGTCGGCAAAAATTGACAAAATCGTCGAATTACAGCCGGATCTGGTTATTGGTTTCTCTGATTTACAAGCGGACATCGCGAAAGATTTGGTGGCACAAGGTGTCAACACCCTAGTATTTAATCAGCGCTCGGTCAGTGAAATATTAAATATGATCCTTACTCTGTCGGGCATTGTGGGCTGTGCTGACAAAGGTCAGACATTGGTGGCGGAATACACACAACGGTTGCATCGCATTCGTGCAGCAGGGGATGCGCTACCTTGTCGCCCTCGAGTGTATTTTGAGGAATGGGATGCACCCATGATCTCCGCTATTCAATGGGTATCCGAACTCATTACAATCGCAGGCGGTGAAGATTGCTTTGCGCATCTGGGTCAAGAATCCCATGCAAAAAATCGAATTATCGCTGATTCTCAAACCGTGATTGATGCAAAGCCAGATGTGATTATCGGTTCGTGGTGTGGGAAAAAATTCCGCCCAGAGAAAGTTGCTGCTCGCGATGGTTGGGAAGTTGTACCCGCTGTAAAAAACAAACAACTGTATGAAGTTAAGTCACCGCTTATTTTACAGCCAGGGCCTGCTGCCTTAACGGATGGGCTAGATGCTTTGCACGAAATTATTCGTTCAGTAGCAAGTGCTGATTCGGTAAGGCAGGGTCTAAAATTAACGTAAACAATGATCCGGCCGGTGTTAATTCAATCGTTAACTCGTTGTAGCGCCCAGCGCTGTCGCTGATCGTGTATTGCCCTTCATCTAGCACGATATAATTACTCACTGGCATGGCATAAGTGAGTGCATCGCTTGTAATCATCGTCGGCAAAGGCTCTATTGATCCGTCTAAGTTGAAGCCGAATGAGAAAACGGACGGCGTTTCAGGATCACCAATTAATGCAGCAGTAATTATTCGAATACCAATTTGACCCGACTGTGGCGCTAAGTTATTGCTAACCGATGGCACAACGATGAGGTCGGCGGTTGGCGCAAGACTTCGCAGAATAATTAAGGTGCTTGAGCCTTTGGGTAAATCGGCCGGTTCGATGGAGACTAGGTTGGTTCGTCCACCTTCATCATCGATGGCATCCAGATAGAGTGCGGTTGTATCCTCGGGTAAGTTACCAGTATCAAACACTTGCTGGCCCGAGGTGGTAGCGACTGCTATTGCCGAATCGCTTTGATTGGTAAACACGCTGATCGGGGTGTCGGTGACGTTAATGAATTGAATGAGCGCATCGGCATTGGCATCAACTACATAGGCATTGGCATAGCCGATTAGGCTTGTGTTGCTAATCAATGCATCTTGACCTGCATTAAATTCGATGAGTGCATCTCCTGTGGCAGGACTTATAGGGGATGCAGGTGGTGTTGAGGGTTCGGGGGTGACCTGATCAGGGCCGGGGCTGGGTTCAGCCGGCATTTCAACTCCGGGTACGCCAAGGCCGCCTTCTGTATCTGAAGTTGTAGAGCCAGGCAGCAATACATCGGGATCGGTACCGTCGCCAGTGCCGAAGATGCCTCCGTCGCATCCCAACATAAGAAGACACAAGACTAAGCCTAGCCATTTAGGATGTAGCTTATGCATTGATCTAGCTCTCATGTCCGTCCCCTGCTTGGGTGTTGTCCTCAATGAGATACAGTCCTAACCCTACACGGTTTTTAGTGTCGCCTTCTGGTGGCTTATTACCCAAGTCGTGTTGCTTTAACCATTGATCTAATTCGCGTAAGAGCACCATGGCCTTATCTCGGCCTAAGGTACGAAATTCAGTCATCCCTTCGTCACTCACATTGTCGTAAGCAACACTCAATTGAAGGCGTCGATTCTTGTTATCAGATAAATTGAAGTCTAAGGTTTCTAAAAGATCGGATGCACTGGTGGCGAATACATCGAGCATGGCTGCTTGACTTTCGTGTGGTACATAACCGTGCGTCAGCAGTGACACGGTTGCACCTTCCTGTTTCACGGTGCCAACGCGCACCAGTTCATCTAGCACTGCGCGCGCCGGTACATCGCCGCCATAACGCTTGACCAATTCGTTAAATGCTTCTTCTGAATCGCCGTAATTTAATGCGGCCGGTTCGCCAGACTCATCATGGAATTCGGCATCTTGCAGCCAGCCCGTTACCACCCGCAAGGCTCGGTTGTGTTTACCGATGCCGGGTTCAATTTCAGCGGGTAAATCGAGTAGGCGTTTAACTTCTTTGCGGTTAATGCCGGTTACGATGGCCATTCGGGAGACGGTAGGTGCCTTCCCATCAATGCCAAAATGATGAGCCGCTTCTTTTACGTAGGCCTGTTTTGCCCAGCTGGAAAATTCGCCGTGCGATACGCCATGACGCAGCAGCAGTCGCACCAGGGGCGACAATACTCGCGTGACAGCTTTTTGCAGGGTCGTAGACATTTGGCCAGGATTTGCATTTGATTGGGAATATTATCCCATATGACGGCCAAGAGGTGTCTGTTCTTTACCTCAAAATGCGAACCTGGCTACTCACCGAATGAAATTACCCACATGTCGTTCACCGCCGGCATCCCATCGATGCATTCGGCAAGATCATTTGCCACGCTCATAACAACGGCTTCAGAATTCATGAATGAGCGCAACGCTATCGCTTCCAGATCAGGGACATTATTACTTTGAGTCTCATCGGTACGCAGCAAAACAGTGGAGTTACGACACCCGGCCGGGCCTTCAATGCCATCAATACCCAGCGTCAGCATCTGTTGACCGTTGATTGAACTGGAGCGCACCTCTCGAACTTCGGCGGCGAACAAATGATTAGCAGCCTTGCCGGCCACGGTTGGACTGACAATACTGCTTATTCCGAGCGCAATAACTGCCATGGTTCGGGCTTTCAAGCTCGTTCTCACGGTGTTTTCTATCATTCGACTTACTCCTGTCATACAACTTCCTTTTCGTTTATCGACTTTGGTGCATCGCATCTAAACCGCCAGTATCCAGATGTAATGTGAATTGGTCGTGAATAAACGTTAATGCCAGAAAAGAAATGTGATATTAATTCTCCGGCAAGATGTCTGGCAAGAACGTCGTGATTTGTGGGAAGTGCCATAAGATAAGCAATCCAACCAATTGAATTAAAACGAACGGCCAAATTCCGCGATAGATGTCGCCCGTCGTTACTGAAGGTGGTGCAACGCCTCGTAAGTAAAACAGAGCAAAACCAAATGGCGGTGTAATGAACGACGTTTGTAGGTTAACGGCGATGAGTATCGTTATCCATTCTGGTGGCATTAACGCAGGATCCGCTGCGTAAATCACAGGCCCCACAATGGGTATGACAATGAAGATGATTTCAATGAAATCGAGTACAAACCCTAGAATAAATAAAACGCCCATGACCACCAACAGAAGTACTCGAGGGTCTTCAATACTTCTTAATGCCTCTTGAATATAGTGTTCACCGCCGTAGCTGCGGATGGTTAAGCTAAGAAATAAAGAGGCTATTAAGATCATGAACACCATGCTGGTGACTTTGGTGGTTTCACGAACTACCGGCGACATAACCCCTTGTGACATTAAGATTACGCAGGAGTACAGCAAACCAAAAACCGCCACGTGATAAGCGATGATGGTTATCCAAATGGCGATTTGGTTTTCTAAACCGATGTCATCCATGGTCATGCGTAAATCAAAATTACCACGCATGAGCAGCATGACCACAATGGCGAATGAAGCCCAGGTGATGATTCTACCGGCGCTGTTTTGCTTTCCATCAGAGCGCGCTGATAATCGAGCGGCGGCTAACATGATGGCACCGGCCGCACCCAGTGCAGCCGCTGGTGTTGGGCTGGTGATGCCACCTAAAATGGAGCCCAGCACTGACACAATTAAAATGACAGGCGGTGAGACCACCCGCAACACTTCAATATTGCTTAAGCGTTTAACCGCACTTTTTACACCGACTAAAATGAACAAAGTGGGTATCGCAAAGTACAGAAATGTTTTCCCCGGCGCTTCACCCGACTCTAGTAAGAAAACGTCCACCAGAACATAAGCGGCGGTACCCAGTAAGCCGATAAAGATGGGTGTTGCGCTGAATTGCGGTTGAAAAAACAGCGACAGTAACAGTAAAAAAATGGCGATGACCGCCACGACCATCGTGCCGTGAGAGATTAGTCCCGTATCGCCTACCGCTGTTTGAGACGTGATGTACCCCATTGAGGTTAAGCCAATCCACGCAGCTAATAACATAGTAATAGGTAAGAAAGCCATTAACGCCATCAGGCCTGTGCGGTGGTTGTAGTGCGCGGCTAAATCAAACGCACCGGGTTCGCGCTCAATTAACGCGATAGGCGGCGCGGACGATGGCCGAAATAGCGCGTAGCCGAATGCGTATAAACCGTATAGCAAGGCCAGTACGACACCGGGTATAAACGCAGCCTTAAACAAGGTGCCCGTTGATAGCACTGCGGGCTCACCCAGCATTTCAATTACTGTTTGCCCTAATTCATTGGCTCGATTCTCTTGTCCGATCGAATACATATCGCCCACGATTGAACCCAAAAGCACGATGACAATGGACGGGGGAATGATTTGACCTAAGGTGCCGGATGTGGCGATAACGCCGGTGGCTAACGACTTTGAATAGCCGGCTCTTAGCATGGTGGGCAAAGCAATCAAACCCATGGTGACAACGGTTGCCCCCACGACACCGGTGCTAGCCGCCAGCAAGGTACCCACGACCACAACCGCAATGGCTAAACCGCCGGGCAATTGGCCAAACGTTCGCGCCATGGTGGTGAGAAGGTCTTCAGCAATTCTTGAACGCTCTAAGGCAATACCCATTAAAACAAACAACGGAACAGCCAGCAGCACTTCCACGTTGCCGCCAAAGGCACGAGAGAATATCCCTTGCGCCCAGGTGGACAGGGTGGACAACATGGCACCATCCCAGCCTTTGGGAAGCACGGGCACGATCTCTTCCGTGCCGTTGTAGTCCACCAAGGTGTAAAGCAAACCGTGGTTGCTTAAAACAGCGATGATGGCAAAACTGAGAACGGCCGATCCAGCAATAGCGAACGCCACTGGAAAGCCGGTCATGATGCCAAAAAATAAAAAACCGAATGTGATAATGAGCGATATTTCTACGCCATTTAAACCGAAAAACATATCAGTTCTTCCTCGGGGCTAAGTCAATGTCAACATCGTTAGCCGCCTCAGTGGTTCTTATGGAAGCGGTTAAATCAATGGGTGTCGGATCTTCTGGCGCGTCTTCCACCCTGGGGTGAGATTCCACATCGGGTTCGAGTAAGCCCCAAAGATTTCTCAACATAAAAGCAACCGCTTGAATAAACAGCAGGGCAGCAAAGACAAGAATGATGGCTTTAAACGCCCATACCCAGGTGAATTCTGCGGTTCCTGAGGATTCCCATTTAAACCCTCGCCAGCTGGCTTTCTCGCTGAAAATGTTAAGTGGGCGTTGGCTGAACGCCGAATTGGTGGCGATGGGCCAAGCAAACCACCAGATGAGGATGGTGGTGGGCAACATGAAAAAGATGGAACCCATGAAATCCATAAACCTTTTGGCTTTATAGCTCAAACTGCCGTACACCAAGTCCACTCGGACGTGGCCGCCTTCAATGAATGTGTAAGCCGATGCAAACGCAATCAATATGGCGTTGTAAAACTTAAGTTGGCCCGATAGCCACTGCAGTTCGCTATCCGTTAATGGCATGCCAAAGGGCGCAAAAACTAACTCGTTTCCGCGAAACACTTGCCCCATGACAATAATGAGCACCTGTTGAAACATTAACAGCAGGACAAACCAAGATGCCGCGTGCCCGATCACTCGATTAAAAGCTTCCAGTCCCAGCACTGTAGATTTCAGAAAGCGCCGACTGATAAGGCTCAGTATAAAAACAATGAGCAACAAAGCCATCATCATAAATAGGAACTCAAGTGACTGACCCGCCAGTGTTAAGGCGGTCATTTTCTCCTTTAAGGTTTCAAGCTGCCACCATTGGTAGATAGTGTAGGGCAGCATAACCAAGTCAACTGCGCCGTTGGCTAAACCTTTTAGGCTATCGAGAACAAGAGACAAGGAACTCTCCAGAGTCACGTTGTTGTGGAAGGGGAAAGAGAGATAGACCGAGTAACAAAAAAGGCGCAACCCATATCATGGATTGCGCCCGCTTGATCATCTCATGGTGACAGCACGGCTGTGCACGAAATAGTGCTTAGCCGCGAACGCGATCGCGTTGAGCTGTGTAAGCCCGATCAGATAAGTCCGTCCAGCGTGAGGACAGCTTCATGCTTGCCATAACAGATTCATGGATTTTTGCAAACAGCTCATCGTCCATGTTCTCGTCCATAACTTCAGCTGATGCTTTACCAAACGCATCCCAAACATCATCTGGGAATTCTAGGGTTTTAACGCCACCGGCAGTCAAACGATCGAGTGCTTGTGAGTTGTTAGCCAGGAACTGATGCAGTGTGAACTGGTTTGCTTCCGCCGCTGCGATCTCTATCATCTTTTGATGGGATGGTTTTAAGCCGGCGAAGCGATCGGCGTTTACCGCAACGGATAAGCCTGCACCTGGCTCATGGAAGCCCGAGGTGTAATAGTTTTTGGTTATCTCTTGGAAGCCTGCTTTTTCATCAGCCCAAGGGCCAATCCATTCGGTGCCGTCTAATGCGCCAGAGGCCAGCGCTTGGTAAACCTCAGCACCCGGGATTGCTTGAACTGATGCACCCAACTTGCCCAAAGCTTTACCGCCTAAACCTGGCATGCGGAATTTCAGGCCTTTGAAGTCATCGGCGCTTTTGATTTCTTCGCGGAACCAACCGCCGCCCTGAACACCGGTATTACCTGCTAAGAAAGAAACTAAGCCGAACTCTTCTCCGATTTCACGATGAAGTTCGTGCCCACCCATGTGGTAGTACCAGTTGTGCAGCTCTGGTGCTGTCATGCCAAATGGTACGGCAGTGAAGAACGCAAAGCCTGGGTGTTGGCCCACGTAGTAGTAATCGGCCGCATGGTACAAGTCAGCTTGACCGGATGTCACCGCATCAAATTGGCCAAAGCCAGACACCAATTCGCCAGCAGCTTTTAAGTCGATTTCGAGTGTGCCATCTGACATCGCGCCGACAGAGTCAGCAAATCGTTGAGCGGCGTCATGAACGCCAGCCAAACCCCGACCCCAGGGTGTAACCATAACGAGCTTTTCACGGCCTTGAGCAATTGCCGGTGCGCCTGTGATAACGCCAGTGCCTGCAACCGCTGCAACACCCGCTGCGCCTGCACTGCCTTTGAGAAATTTACGTCTTGACATGAGTCGCCATTCTCCAAATGTATGTGGTTTTAATAGTGATTAGATTTAGCAGCGATTCTTACACTCGCAAGGAGTGCAGCGCTGTTGGTCCCTAATGTATCGCAAACCATTGATTTCATCCACTGTGCAACCACTGGGATGGCGTCAAAACAAGCACTTACCTAGATTAATTCGCAATTAGAGTGAGTAGTGGGTGGGAAAACGGCGGGGTCTGGGATCGTGATGAACGGATCCTCAGTCAAGGAAGCCAGGAACGGGCGCTGGCCAAGTGGCGCTAATTGCGCCGTGGAACTGTGAACTGGGTCTTGGTGCGCGAGCGCCCCCTAAAAATAGGGAGCGCTAGCTGGCTTTTTTCAAGGCGTGGGCGCGCAGGCTTCTTGCATTGGCGATTCGATTCGCCTGGCGACGATCGGGTACGAGAGCACCCTGTTCGTCATATCGGGCTTCTGCGCGTCGATCGGTTAAACCGGCCTTCATAGCACGTCGTTCAACTCGGCGGTTAACATCGGCTCGGCGAGCCTTCTCCATGTGATAAATCTTAGCCGAAGTTGCTGTTTCAGCGTTTGCATGCTGTGATGCCACTGCCGCTTGATCAGCGCTTTCTTCACGCATGGCTGAGTCGCCATCACGACGTTCTGCCAGGATTTCAATTGACCCGTCCATATTCAGGGTTAATACATCCCCAGTTTTAATGACGTTACATACGTTATTGACACCGACAATGGCCGGCAAATCGTATTCTCGGGCCACGATGGCGGCATGACTTAGCCACCCACCCACTTCGGTCACGATGCCGCGAGCTCGAGAGAACAGTGGATACCAAGTTGGGTCGGTCATTCGAGCGATTAATATTTCGCCGTCTTGGAAAGAATCCACGTCGGCAATATCGACAATGACTCGGGCGGTGCTGGTCACGATGCTATCACCCGATACACGCTTGCCGTTCAACGATCCTTCAGCGGCTTTACCTGGCATGGTGCCGGTGACCATGTCAATGCTTTCTAAATCATTGACTGAGAGCTGGGCCGGTAGTTGTGATCCTTTCCAAGCTTCAGCGGCCGCTTGTCTGCGAGCGCTAAGTGCATACAACTCCTGTCGATTGGCTTCTACCGCCAATTGTTTTATTTCATCCACTTCTAAGAAGAAGATTTGCCCATTCATACCCAAGCGTGAATCAATGGATAGCAGTAAGTTTCGAATTTGAGCCAGCTCCATCAAGCAAAAATGCTTGGCTTCTTCTTTTAGACGCTGAAACGATTGGGCTCGATCGACACTGATTCGCAGCACTTTACTATCAGGCAATGGCGTTTTAGGCGCGTGAGCATGTCCTGTTCCGTGCGATGAGCGGCTGATGTATTGATTTAATTGAGCTCGGTTCTCTGAAAAACGTGGCTGCGATAGTTCATAGTCTAATGGTGCGCGATGACCAAACAAACGAATGAACTCTCGGATTGTCGGCTCATCAACATCGTCACTCTTGAGTAAGTCCATTGCTCTAGATACAACTGTTTCACCTACGTCAGCCAAATACTGGGCAGGCTTAAGCTGTGCTTTGGTTAGTTTTGTAACCGCAGTTTTGGTGTGGTAGTCCGCCGCAATGTTAATTAACTCTGCGTTTTTATAGGTCTCTTCAACGAACTGATTGATCCAGTTTGTCAACATATTGACCGAGGCTTCAATGGACAATCGGTCAAACGCAATAGCGTCTCGTTCAGCAACATTGGCTAAGAAGTCGGGGAGAAAATCTTCCCGAAAATTTTGTTCCATCAATTCTGCGTTTCGGGCCAGGTCGAATGATGCCATCGCCCCAGGACCTTTACCCAAGCGGCGTGCTTCTTCCTTTCGGTTCACATAGGTCCAGCCAAATACTGTTGTTATATAGGGCACAGAATCGCTAGTGACTTTGTATGGAATACCAAGCTCTTCACAAGCTATGTCAGTGCTGCCACCCGATTCCCACAACATACTCATCATATCGGCACTGAGTGGAGTTGGACGTGGCAACAGTTCAGACAGTTCGCTTTGTACGAATACAGGCGTATCCGCTGTATACCCTTTACGCTTGCGTCGCTTACCGAGCTTAACCACTTCACCGGCTTGCGCAAGTAATTTTGACCGTTCGCGCTCAGCATTGTTTCTTAAGGAGTCACCCTTAGTAATCGAGCGCGTGATGTCTCTTGCTTGCAGTAAGTAGAATTTTCCTTTGGCAAACGCCCATTCAATATCTTGTGGACAACCAAATAATGTTTCTAGCTCACGGCCAAGAGCCAATAGGGGTTCCATGTTAATGGGTGGTTCCCCAACGCATTCAGAGACTTCCTTTTGGAAGGTGCCGGTGAGCTTGCCAAATGCGTAACTATCCGGCGTTACTGTGCCGCTGACTAAGTCTTCACCTAATCCGCTGACCATTTCAACCATCATGGCACCTGCGCTACTGGGGTGCTCTGTGAACATGACCCCAGCATATTGTGCGGGCACCATTTTCTGAACAACAACGCCACCAAAGTCTTGAACTTCTTCCGTGTATTCGGCTCCTGAAGTGTGAGCTGTGTAGGCGGCTGATCTCTCTGAGCACAGAGAATCGTAAACTTCGTGAACGGCCGTGAGTAAACTGGCTCGATCCACGTTTAATATGGATTCATAGACACCGGCGAAGCTGGTGTTGTCACCGTCTTCGTTCACGCCTGAACTGCGAACGGCTACTTTCTTGGCGGATGTTTTCTTCCACAGCGTATCTAACAGGGCTTGTTGTTTACTTTGTACTGGGGCATTAGGTCCCAGTGGTTTTCTTGGTTCATTGAACTGGCTTGTAAACACAAAGCCACCCGGTACGTTATATCCGGCCTCAATTAATTGACCCAAGCGTGCGGCTTTCTTACCTGTGGAATCGGGTAAGTAATGTGCTTTTGATAGCGGTATGAGCCCGGTGTCGGGAATACTGCCGGTTTTGTCGTGCCCGGCCGTGCTCCAACCTAAGGCATTACCAATGGCTTTAAACAATAGTGATTGGGCAATTAAGAACGTTAAGCTGATGATTAAATACAAATTGGCAGCAGCACTTAAACTGAACAGTAACCAGCCCATGAATAAGGTGCCGGCAATATATAATCCACGCTTTAGCCAGGTGTTGGGCGGGCTCTGCAGGGCCAGCATTCCGATAAACAACACTGTGGCTGCTAACGGGAATACATACAAAGGATCGGGGTTAGAGGCCACTTCAATCCAGCCCATGGCATGCGGCCAGCTGGGTGCAGATTTTTGCACGGCACTAAAGAACAACAACATAAAGCCCAGTTGTCCAACGGATGCCAGCACATTGATGATGGGACGAATTTTGTACTGTTTGTACAACTTCATCGTGGCATCGGTTAAAGCTCTTGGATGATCTTTGTAACGATTTTTCAGATCAGATATGCGTCCAGACAATGACTTTTGCACCACAGTGTCACGTTCTGCTTTCAGTGACAACGGCAACATAATTAAGCGCACCAGCACGACCAACAAAAGCAAGCCCAAAGCGTAGTGGCCGGTTTTATCAACTAATGTGTCCAGTACCGCGCGTAGTGGGGTAATTATGACTCCACCTAGCGATTCTCCTTGTTGTTCTTTCCATGCTTCTACGTGTTCGCGATCACGCTTAATGTTCGGTGCGACATATTCGTGCGGTACGGTGTAGCGACCACGAAAATCTTTTCCAGCCCGGTCCATACGTAGCCCGACAAGCTGAGAATAGAAACAACTGCGTTTGTCATAGCAGGCGGCGATTAGTGGCGTGTCTGGCAGCTGGCTAATTCGAGCTGATAATTCATCAGACTGCAGTGCGCGCATGGTGAGATTAATCGCACCAGGTAAATGCCCTTGCTCAAATTCACCGGGGTAGCGAACATCAATAAATTGCGCGCCTTCTTCTGCCACCATGGTCGTCACTTCTGGCGTATCGAGCAGTAATTCTTTGTTGGCAAAGTCTGGTAGAGCGCGCAGTTGTTCACTGGTTATCTCCACATCATTGCCCAAGGGGCGCGATTCACTTAACCATTTTTCATATCCACCCACCATGAAGTTACATGAATGGCCTTGTTCGGTAAATCCTGTGCAAAGTTCTGAGCTTCGGTTACCTGAATAGCACAGCAACAGGGTGTTCGAATTTTCAGCCAGTAGTGATGGATTAGCGAGTAGGTCGGGGTAACGAACATGACGAGCATTAGCGATTGAGCCAGATTCGAACTCTTCATCTTCTCGTACATCGATGATGGTGAGGGATTCATCTGCCGCCAGCCAATTGGCAAGATCATCAGTGGTGATGCCTTGAGGGTGTTGCTTTTGGTCACTAAACGATAAGGTTTTTAAGCTAACATCGCCAACCGCTTTACCGTTTTCGGTTGATTTACGAACTAGGTTCGTTTGCAGACGGCGATTCTTATCGTCAATGGATGCTGTGAACTGTAGAGCGTTTGACGCAAGAGATGCAACAAGAACAATACCCATCAGGGTTAGCAACGCCTTGCCCATTCGGCCAAGGCCTTTATTGGCGGATTTCTTCTTGCCACGTTTTTTCATGGCAAAGCCACCGAACACAACGCTTAACAAACCTAAGAGTTGGGCAACGCTGGCAGAGAGATTGATAACCAAATCAGGCGATGGAATAGCCAGTGCTGGCGTACTCCAAGAAGCCAACAGCGCAACAGCTAATATCGCGCAGCTTTTAGTGCCAGCTCGTGTAAATTTTCGAAGTGATGTATTCATGTGATTAGACACTCAAGCCGCCTTCTGCATAGGCGATTTGAACTCATCGGACTCCAAATCAGAAATCACGTCTGCGAGTAACGTCACCACTTTTTGCTCTAGTGCCTCCGGCTCGAACGGCTTAGATAAATAATCATCCATTCCAGCAGCCAAGCACTTGTCTTCATCGCCAGTCATTGCATTTGCTGTTAACGCAACTACGGGTTTGTGTTCCCCGTCTTTCTCGTTAGCGCGTAATTCCCGAGTGGCGGCGTAGCCGTCCAATACAGGCATCTGGCAATCCATGAGTACGAGGTCGAAGTGCTCTTCGGCGAGCTTGTCTAAACCTTCTCGCCCGTTGTCAGCGACATCAACATCAAAGCCGATATTTTCAATCATTCCGAGTGCCACAGCTTGATTTACAGGGTTGTCTTCAACCACCAAGATGCGAATTTTGCTGTACAAATTAAGTTTTGCTTCATCATCGGCTACCGTGGGTTCGGCGGCTTTAACGTGCGAAAATATAGATGTGACCAATACTTGGTGTAACTCACGAGCCTTTACAGGTTTGGATATCTGCGCATGTATTCGTGGATTATGATGTGGGTACAGCACTTCAATTTGTTGTGTCACGTACGTCATCGGAACAAGCTTTACATTGTCAAATGACGGGTCAGCTTCGATGCATCGAACAAACACTTCACCTGGCATATCCGAAAGTTGTGCATTGAATAGCACTAAGTCGTATGGAGCGTCTGTTTTGGCCGCTTCTCGCAGTTGAGACAAGGCATGAGCCACGCTGTGTTTACTGTGCACCTCAATGTTGTGTGCCTGCATTAACCGCTCTACATGTGATCGAGCGCTGTCATTGGCTTCAATTAACAAAACGCGCTTACCAGTGAAATCAACATCGACTTCTTCTGTGGCCGGCCTGTCGACTTTTTCTAGGTTCAATTCAAACCAAAATTGGCTGCCTTCGTCCAACTTGGAAATAGCGCCTATGCACCCTCCCATGCCTTCGACCATCTGTCGGCTAATGGCCAGCCCTAACCCAGTACCGCCGTATTTACGTGTGGTAGAACCATCAGCTTGAGCAAATGACTGGAAGATATTCTCCAGCGATGATTCTTTTATTCCCACTCCCGTATCCGATACTGAGAACCTCAACCTATCTGCCGAAGTTTCGCCATATGCGGCTTCCACTCGAATGATAATTTCACCGTCGTTCGTGAATTTAACTGCGTTTCCAGAGAGATTAGTTAACACTTGTCTTATGCGGGTTGGGTCGCCAATGACCGTGGAGTGAACGTCTTGATCCACTTCACAGATAAGCTCTAAGTTTTTCTTATAAGCGCTTTCTGCTACGACATCTGCGGTTTCCTCGATTAGCTGAACTAAGTCAAAGGGAATTTCTTCAAATTCCAATTTTCCAGCTTCTATTTTAGAGAAATCTAGAATGTCGTTGATTATTGTTAATAAGCTTCGTCCGGAGGATGTAGCAACACTAACTTGTTGGCGTTGTTCCGGGTTTAAGTCGGAATTGTTTATGATTGACAGCATGCCCAGAACACCATTCATTGGGGTTCTCAATTCATGCGACATGTTCGCCAAAAATTCAGACTTAGCTTTTGAGGCTTCTTCTAGCTCAATTTCCTTTTGTTTCCGCAGTTCGAGTACGTTGCCCAATTCGTTGACGGTACTGCCCAAATGCATCAACTCACGAGATGCGGCAATGTCAAGAGTGCCGGTAGCTTTGTTTGCTTGAAGCAACTGCAGCTGTTCGTGAATCAAGCTGATCGGTGAGATGACTAAAGAATTGATCACCCCTAAAACAATCAGCGCCAATATGCTGGATATGCCAATAGCGTATAAATAGATCTTGCGAGCATGGTCGTTAATTTCGGCGCGTTGTTTGTCCACGTTCCAGGACAGTTCTATGTGGCCAAAATCTTCGCCTTCCAAAGTTACATCGTGTGCAAAATCGATCGTGCTGTCAGCACTAGCTGGTAGGTTGCCTTCCACACTGTACCAGGAGGCCAGAGTTTCGCCGTATTCGTTAATGACTCGAATGCCAACTACGTCCTTGTCGTTTTCTAACAATTGTTGAATGGTAGTTTGCAGAACAGGTCGATCTTCACTAACAATCGCGTCCAAGGAGGTTGCAGAAAGCATTGCTACAAGCTTTTCTGTTTGATAGTGAAAGTTTTTTTCAAAAGTATCACGTTCCACCGTCCGTACGAACTCGGCACCGACAACTCCCACCAATAAAATGGTGAAGCCGATGACAAGTACGATTTGACGTCGTAGCGGCCAGTTTTTAAAGAATCGCGCTAGCAAGGATCTATGTCTCTTTTATCTAACAAAAACGTGAAATTAAGCATGCAACCCTAGGGGATTGATCTACTTGGCTGACTGCATCTCGGGCGATTGATTTGCGGGAAATGTCAAATTAATCGTTATGTTTTGATTATTACCAGGCTCATATCGGTTCATAAGTTGTTGTGGCAGTGCGATATTGATTGTTAAGTTGTTGCCATTGATCGCATACGCAGACGGCGTGGTGTTAACCTGAGAATGGGATTGCAGCGCGGCAGATTGCGCTGATCGAATCGCCAAAGCGCGTGCAGCCAAATTGGCATTCTCTTGTTGCGCGGCACTTATCGCCCCGCCAGCGGATGTCGCTGTTGGCATGGCTGAGCCGATGGTGGGTTCTTCACCGACACTAACTTGGTCTGCAAGCACTGAGGTGGCTGCGGCAATTGCACTCTGATCAGACGTAGAAGAACTGGTTTCAGTAACAACAGGTGTTTTTTCAATACTGGCCACTTTGGCTTTGTCAATTGCCTCTTTGGGCGTCTCGGATGCAACAACATCTTCGACTACCACTTCCTCTACAGGTGAAGAAGCAGGGGTTAATTTGGCTGTTTCTACAGCTTCTTTTACGGGCTTTTCGAAGAACTTAAAGTTAAAGTCCATCGCTTCTCGGATAACGGCGTAGTCCGTGTCGTCGCCTGACAAAAATCCTTGTGCCTTTAAGCCCTTTAAAGCTTTTTCGTCGGTGATTTCCAGTAACGATAATTGCAGTGCTTCGAATATCACAGGATCTAAGCCTGATCGCGCAATCCAAGGCTTAGTGACGTTAGGAAATTTTGCAACGGTTCTCAGTGGCTCACCGGCTTCGATTAACTTGTTGTAGGTGGACTCGTTTAGTGCACCGGCTGCGAAGTCTCCTGCACCAACCGCTGTTCCGACTAGATCGTGACGACCTAGATACTCATACTTGCTTAAGTCATCAGCGCGAATGTTGTTTTGTTCAAGATAAAGTTGCGACAAAAAGCGACCAATGGTTGACCCTTCATCACCAAACGCAAATGATCGACCGCGCAAGTCTTCAACAGATTGGATGTTGCTGTCGTCTTTGGTTGCGATGATTCCGTAAAAGACTTTTTCACCGTCTTTACTTTCCATCGCAAGTATTTCAATCCCTTCATTCATTTTTTTCGCTTCGATATAGGGCGCAGGTCCGAAACGTGAGAAGTCCACTTTTCCCGTGGTTAGGTGAGAGATGCCTTGATCATAGTCCTTAGCGATCTGCATGCGAATGTCGACTTGTCGGCCCAATTTTTCCGTCATTCGCGCCTCTAACTCGTTAAGAGTGGGCTTGAAGATGCGCACCATAGCCGAAGGCTTGTTGGAGCTATACACCCCAAAATTTAGTCGCAACGCTTCAGCAGATGCGCTATGGCTAAATGCTAGGGTCGCAATCGCGGTTGACATTAGTACGGCGTTGCGCAGGGAAGGGAGCAGCTTCATCATTGACATCCGATGGTTCTTTATTTCGTCCTCTGATAGAACGGCCCCATAGCTATTCTCTGTAGACCGCATCGGCTGCGGGCCCGGTGAACTGTGAATTGACTCACATCGCCTCTGTCATAGGCCTCTAGTATTGATTCAGTGACCCCGAAATCTGCCGAATAGATATTGGTACACACGGTTAAATTATTGCTGCGGGAAACAATCACTTGAGTGACTCAGCGCGTTTATTGAAAGAAAACACCTCAGCGCCAGTTCGCTGGCGCTGGATCGCCTGTGTATTGATCGCAGGTGTTGCATCGGCTGCTGCTGTGCTCAGCTACCACATGGGGGACTGGCCCTGGAATTTTCATTGGCTCGATGGTAATAAGCCAGATTCTCTATTGTTGTCGGTTGCTGAAGAATCACGCAATCATTTAACAGGAATTGGCATCGTGGGCTTGCTGGTGTCTACTTGGTTGTTATTGCGCAAGCGCAGCAGCATTAATGAAGTCAAGCTGCGATCTGATCTGCTGATCGATGTTGGCGCTGAGCCAGCCAAAATTGCGCGTGACGTTTCTGCTGCTGTTGCAGAGAATGGGGTTGATGTTCTGCTCGAGCCGGTTGATTCAGAAGAGCCTTGTGAGAAACTCTGTGATGAGTATTTGCGTAAGCATCTAGATGAAGAGATTCGCAATACTAATGCAATGCAAGCCGCGATTAAAAGTAACAAATATGCCAAATTGAAGGCTGAGAATGAGAAGCTAAAAGAGCAGATTGTTAGTGCAGAATTAGCCAAGTCATCGTTTTTGTCGACGGTCAGTCACGAACTACGCACGCCAATGAACGGTATTATTGGTATGTCAGAATTGCTTCAGGCAGCGAACATCGCGCCCAGAGAAGCTGGATACGTTAACACCATCCATTCTTCAGCTAACTCTTTAATGCATTCCTTAAGCGATATATTAGATTACACGCGATTGTCGAGTGGGGATCTAACGTTAGAAATGTCTCGCTTCAATTTGCCTGAATGCATTGAAGATGTTTGTGAAATGTTGGCAGATTCTGCATTTAAGCGAGGCAACGAGCTGGTATGTGAAGTGGCAGATGATGTGCCTATCATGGTGGATGGTGACCACAATCGACTTCGACAGATTTTAAATCACATAATCAGTAATGCCATAGCGTTCACGGAAAACGGGGACGTTGTTATACGTTTGAGTGTAGAGAGCGAAAAAGACTCGCTACACACCATATGTTGTGAAATAAGCGACACCGGTGTGGGTATAGCGCCAGAGAAACAAATTGATTTGTTTGAAGCATTTGCTCAGGTGGATGATTCCATCACTCGAGGCCATGAGGGACTAGGTCTAGGTTTGGCTGTATCCAGTCAATTAGTAAAGGCTATGAATGGCGAGATGAGTTTTACCAGTCGGCTTGGTGAGGGTACTAAATTTCAATTCACGATGGAATTGAACGAAATTTTGGGTGAGGCCAGTACCGACAAAAAACCCATGCTGCACGGTGCGAAAGTATTGTTAGTGGATGATAACGATACCAACCGAACCATTCTTAATCATCAAATGAGTCGTTGGGGTGTGGTTACTGTAGGGGCGGCCTCTGGTGCTGAGGCATTGGAGTGTTTAAAGACAGCAGGTGACAATGGTGATGAGTTTGACGCCATAATTCTAGACATGCACATGCCGGAGATGGATGGGCTAACTCTAGCTCGAGCCATACGTGCTGATGAATCCTTACCCAACCCTAAAATCATGCTGTTGACCTCAGCTGTGGTTGATGAGACACCTGAGCAGCTAGCTGAAATTGGGATTGAGAAATTCATCAGTAAACCGGCACGCCAAGGCCTGTTACGAACTTCCTTGCTTTCACTAATGCCAATGGCTTTTAAACGAAATGCGAAGGAATACAGTGAAGCAACTGGGAGCTTTTCCTACATACCCGTTAACGCCTCTGTGCTTTTGGTAGAAGACAACTGGGTTAGCCAGGACGTAACCGTTAGCTTGCTGGAATCGTTTGGTTGTACGGTTCAAGTGGTGGAAGATGGAGAATCAGCCATTGACGTTTGCACTGAAAACGACTTTGACATTGTGTTCATGGATTGCGAGCTACCCGGTGTCAGTGGTTTTGATGCCACCGCAGCCATCCGGAAAATTCCTTCCGCTCGAAGTTCGGTAAAGATTGTAGCTGTCACAGCTCTTGCCATGGCAGGAGACCGTGAAAAATGCTTGGCCAGCGGGATGAACGACTACTTAAGTAAGCCGTTAAATCAAGACCAGTTGTATGCCACGCTTATGAGGTGGTGTGCGAGTAAGTTGGTTGTGTCCGATGAGCCGGATGCGCTTGGGCCCTATGAGCAATATGAAGTAGAAAGTGATGTGCGAGATGGTTTTATTACATCTCAGCCGATGGAATCACTAGAGGTCATCAACACTGATGCCCTAGACGCCATAATGGGATTGCAACGCCCAGGCAAAGAAGATCTGTTAACTAAAGTGGTGCAAATGTATCTAGAGAAAACGCCGACTTTGATCGATGTAATTACCTCTTCTCAAGAGGACAGCCACATTGCGGAGCTAAATGCAGCGGCTCACACCTTAAAGTCCAGTAGCGCCTATGTGGGTGCTGAGCAGTTAGCCAATTTGTGCAAACAGATTGAAAGCTCAGTGGCTGCCAAAGATAATGAGCAAGTGTCCGATTTGTCCAGTAATTTGCCGGGTGCGTTTACAGAAGCTAAAGCTCAGTTAGAGTTATATTTAACACAGAGTGCAAAGGCTGCATAACGCTTATATTATTGCGTGCGTGCGTGCGACGCATATTCACGTTCCGTGTGAACTGCATCGTGTTTCACTGATCGTCACCCTACCCGAATGCTGTACACCGGATGCTGGAGCGCGCTTTATAGGTCCATCGACAGTTGTGATGCGTTAATTAACCCGTCCAAATCCACACCTTCATAAAAATCAAAAATGGTGTCAACCACGACTTGAACATCGTCGGTGACCGTGAACAAGTTCATGTCATCTGGACTGATGGTGCCCATCTCAATTAAGGAATCTTGAAACCACTGCAACAGCCCATCCCAAAATTTTGTACCGAAAAGGATAATGGGGATCTTCTTGGTTTTACCGGTTTGTACTAGGGTTAGAATCTCAGCCATTTCATCCAATGTGCCAAAACCGCCAGGCATGACCACATAGGCTGAAGCGTACTTGACGAACATAACTTTTCGCGCAAAGAAGTATTTAAAGTTGATGCCGATGTCTTGGTATGGGTTGCCTGACTGTTCATGTGGCAATTTAATATTCAAACCCACACTGGCGGACTTGCCTGCGAAGGCTCCTTTATTGGATGCTTCCATAACCCCTGGCCCGCCACCGCTGACCACAGCGAATCCTGAGTCAGAAAGCAGTCGAGAGAGCTCTTCTGAGACTTTGTAATATTCGTGGTCTGGCTTAAAACGGGCTGAGCCAAAAATACTGACCGATGGGCTGACGTCAGCCATTTGCTGAAAGCCGTCAACAAATTCAGCCATGATTTGGAAAACTTTCCAAGAGTCACGTGTGAGGGCCTTGTCACGGGCGTCGGCGCGCATCTGATTATGAGTAGGAAGCTGTCGCATGGGTGATGTTTCACTGTAGGTAGAGGCTGGGCTGACCAACATTTGGCGGTACACTGATCACTATTGAAATACTGTAGGTAAGGGCATGCCCAGCCAGTCAAAAAATCCGATCATCTTAGTCGATGGTTCATCTTATCTTTACCGTGCATTTCACATACCGAATCTGCAGCGCCTGTCCAATCCGGCAGGCCAGCCTACTGGGGCGATTTACGGTGTAATCAATATGTTGCGCAGTTTATTGCGTGAATATCAGCCTAGCTGTTTGGTGGTGGTATTCGATGCAAAAGGAAAAACGTTTCGAGATGACTTGTATAAGGAGTATAAGGCCAACCGGCCTTCTATGCCGGACGACATGCGCATACAAATCGAGCCCCTGCACGCCATCATAAATTCGTTGGGGCTGCCGATGCTAATCGAACCCGATGTTGAGGCTGACGATGTGATTGGCACTTTGGCAGCCCAAGCTAGCGAGCAAGGCTTGCCCATCTTGATTTCAACGGGTGACAAAGACATGGCGCAGCTCGTCAATAAACACGTCACATTGATTAATACCATGACCAATACGACTTTGGATGAGGCCGGAGTCATGGAAAAGTTTGGCGTGCGCCCAGATCAAATAATTGATTACTTAGCGCTGGTGGGTGACACCTCAGACAACATCCCCGGTGTACCCAGTTGCGGCCCCAAGACCGCGGTGAAGTGGTTGGCAGCGCATGAGAATTTAGAAACCGTGATGGCTGAGGCCGATTCGGTGAAAGGTAAGATTGGTGAGAAGTTACGCGCCAGCTTAGATTTTTTGCCGTTGTCCAAGACCTTAACAACGATTAAAACAGATGTGCCAATGGCGGCAACTATTGATCAGCTCAGTTATGGCGCACATAACGCAGAAAAGTTAGCTGAGCTGTATGAGACGCAAGGGTTTCGAACCTGGAGTCGCGAAATCGCTGCTGGCAAAGGTTCGGTAGCTGACATCGCTAACGCCAAAGACGGTGCCAGCTCCAATGACGAGGCGACAGCCAATGCGACACCAAGTTCGACGTTGGCCAGCAGTGCCAAGTACGAAACCATCACGACAAAAACAGCATTGAATGCCTGGATAAAAAAACTGCAGAAAGCAGAGGTGTTTGCGTTCGATACAGAAACCACCAGCTTGGATTATATGCAAGCGCAGGTGGTTGGAATTTCTTTTGCGGTTGGCGAAGGTGAGGCGGCCTATGTGCCATTAGCCCATGACTATGAAGGTGCGCCAAAGCAGCTTGATCGTGATGAGGTGTTAGAAGCACTTACTCCCCTACTGACAAGAAGCGATTGCAATTTAGTGGGCCAACACATTAAGTACGACATTAATGTCCTAAGAAACCATGGCGTTGAACTGAGCAATGTCGCGCACGACACCATGTTGCAATCTTACGTATTAAATTCTACTGCCACACGGCACGACATGGACTCTTTGGCGAAAAAGTATTTGGGCTTGGCCACCATAAAATTTGAAGACGTTGCGGGTAAAGGTAAAAAACAACTGACGTTTAATCAAATTGAAGTGGATGTGGCCTCAACCTATGCTGCTGAAGACGCCGACATAACATTGCGCTTGCATCACGTGTTGTGGGAACAATTGAAAGATTTTCCTGAGCTTAAAAAGTTATATCTTGAGTTGGAGATGCCACTGCTGCGTGTGTTGTCACTGATTGAGCGTGAGGGTGTTTGCATAGACGTTGCCATGCTGGAAAAACAGGGAAAGAAGTTATCGGCCAGACTGGAAGAACTGGTTACTGCCGCGTATGAAGATGCGGGAAGAGAATTCAATTTAGGATCACCAAAGCAGATCCAAGAAATATTTTTTGAAGAAAAACAGTTTCCGATTATTCGTAAAACTCCGAAAGGGCAACCGTCCACTGCGGAAGATGTGCTCGAGCAGTTGGCGCACGATTACGAATTGCCTCGCTTAATTCTGCAGCACCGCAGTTTGTCGAAATTGTTATCCACCTACATTGATAAATTGCCGTTGCAAGTGAACCCGAATACTCGTCGTGTGCATACGTCCTATCATCAAGCGGTTGCATCCACTGGCAGGTTGTCTAGTACCGATCCCAATTTACAGAATATTCCTATCCGAACCGAAGAGGGGCGTCGCATTCGAGAAGCGTTTGTGCCAGAAAAGGGTTCACGATTACTGGCGGCGGACTACTCTCAAATTGAGCTTCGCATCATGGCGCATTTGTCCGGGGATACGGGGTTAAATGAAGCGTTTGCTAAAGGCTTGGATGTGCATCGGGCCACGGCAGGGGAAGTGTTCGGTGTGGATGTGGAGCACGTTGACGCCGATCAACGCCGGGCGGCTAAGGCGATCAATTTCGGATTGATTTATGGAATGTCAGCATTTGGCCTGGCCAAGCAGCTGGATATCTCACGTGGCGAGGCGCAAGACTATATCAATCTCTATTTCGAGAGATACCCAGGTGTGCGCGAGTATATGGAAAGCACGCGGGAAAAAGCCAAAGAAGTAGGGTATGTCGAAACGGTGTTCGGGCGGCGCTTGTATTTACCCGATATCAACGCCCGCAATGCGCAGTTGCGCAACTACGCCGAACGTATTGCCATCAATGCCCCCATGCAAGGTACGGCGGCCGACATCATCAAGCGGGCGATGCTTACCGTGAACGATTGGCTCACGACCGAATCTGTGCCAGCTAAGGTCATCATGCAAGTCCATGATGAACTGGTGCTGGAGGTGCAAGCTGGCGAATTGGACGCTGTGGGAGAGGGCGTACAGCGCCTGATGGTGCAGGCGGCCAGCTTGAGTGTGCCCTTGGAGGTGGATGTGGGGGTGGGCAACAGCTGGGAAGAGGCACACTAGGGCATTCCTGTATACGTACCTGGGCTTTGTGCCCGGAGTAAGAAATCCGGGTCACATTCAAAGTCCTCCACCAAGTAACCATTGACAGTTGGTCCCCGTCGTGGGGAAATGTAGGGCTAAGCCCGACTCGAGCAACCGTAGGACGAACTAACATGCATTATGTGATTATCGGCGCTGGTCCAGCTGGCGTGAACGCTGCCGAACATCTGCGAAAAAATGACCCCCAAGGGGAAATTACGCTACTTGCGGCCGAAGACGCACCGCCATACTCACGTATGGCTCTGCCGTATTTCCTGGTGGGTGACATTCCGGCGGAAGGTACTTTTCTGAGAAAGGATGCCGATCACTATGCGCGCTTGGGCGTCAAAGTGCGCCATGCTCGGGTTAGTTCGGTTGATTCTTCCGCCAAGTCCCTCAGCTTGCTCGGTGGTGATTCCCTGTCATACGATAAGCTGCTGGTTGCCTCAGGTGCGACTGCGGTTAAACCGCCTGTGCCAGGTATCGATTTGGACGGCGTTTACAACTGCTGGTCATTAGCGGATGCACACAAAATTGTGGAACGGGCTGCACCGGGTTCTAACGTCATTCTGATGGGGGCGGGGTTTATCGGCTGCATCATTCTTGAAGCCTTGGCAGCCCGCAAAGTCAACCTGACCGTTATTGAGATGGAAGAGCGCATGGTGTCGCGCATGACGAATGAAACCATGGGCACGATGATTAAATCATGGTGTGAAAACAAGGGCATCACCGTTTTAACCTCCACTAAGGTTGACGCCATCGCTGAGCAGGGTGATGCGCTATCGGTATCCACCAGCACCGGGCAAACCCTGCCCGCCGACTTAGTTATTTGTGCAACTGGCGTTCGTTCAAATACTGCCTTCCTGGATGGCAGTGGAGTGAAAGTGGATATGGGCATTGTGGTTGACGACTACATGCAGACCAGCGTCAGCGACATCTATGCGGCAGGGGATGTGGCGCAGGGCAAAGATTTATCAACCGGCGAATACTACGTGCAGGCCATTCAGCCCACCGCAGTGGAACATGCCAAATTGGCAGCTTGGAGCATGGTGTACGGCAACACCAGCGAAACGCCGGGAAAATTGAATATGAACGTTCTGGACACGGTGGGACTCATATCCACATCGTTTGGCTTGTGGATGGGAGCCGAGGGCGGCGAAGAGGCGGAACTGGTCGACAAAGAACGCTACCAGTATTTGAATTTGCAGTTTAAAGACGATGTACTGGTGGGCGCGAGCAGTCTGGGCATGACACAACATGTAGGATGCATGCGAGGCTTGATACAAACAGGCGCTCATCTGGGTGAATGGAAGGATAAGTTGATGGAGGAACCCAACCGGTTGCCGGAAGCTTACCTAGCCAGTGCCCAGGCACAGAACCACTCACTGGCGCGTTAATTTTCGTTGTCTTTTGTACCCTAGTTAAATTTATGCAAATTACGTTGAAGTTGTATGCAACATTGTCTGATCTTCTACCCTCGGGGGCTGTGAAAAACGCGGCCACCATCACGGTGGATGAAGACGTCAGTTTGAACCGGATTATTGATCAATACAAAGTGCCCCGTGAGCTTGCCCATTTGGTGCTAGTGAACGGGCATTTTGTTTGTGACACCGATCGTGACCAAACTGGAGCGTTAGTTGAAGGGGATGTGTTAGCAATTTGGCCGCCCGTGGCGGGAGGCTAAAAGCAATGACGGAAGAAAGTTTCTCTAAAGAGATGGGCGTTACCCATAACGACTTCTATCGGCTTTTGCCGCGCGCTATGGGGGAAACCCCTTATGAAATAAGCGGTGCAAACGTCAACGGCACTTTAGGTGAGGGCACTGTATCAATTCACCTGGGCGAGCCTCAAGTTAGAAAAATAGCGTTACTGGCCATTCCATTCGCAAAGGTCAGTTTTGAATTTAAAGGTGTGGCTGAGGAAGTTCGTTCCCAATTTATGCATCACTTCGATTTACATTTTCAGCGCGGCGGTGGGTAGCAATCCATGACAAATTCGACTGATTCCACTGGGTCTGCCGTTGTTGATCGCTTGCATCGACCGCTGCATGATTTGCGTGTATCGGTAACGGATCGGTGTAATTTTCGATGTGTGTATTGCATGCCGCGTTCGGTGTTCAATAAAGACTACAAGTTTTTAAAACGCGACCAAATTCTTTCTTGGGATCACATCGTATCGGTGGTAAAAGCTGCGGCACCTTTAGGCGTTAGAAAGATCCGATTAACCGGTGGTGAGCCGCTCATTCGCAATGACTTAGAAGACCTAATTGAACGTATTGCCAATGTGGATGGCATTGAAGACATCAGTATGACAACCAATGCCGCTTTGTTAACCAAGCAGCGTGCAGAGTCTTTACGAAGTGCTGGGCTGAAACGAATCAATGTCAGCTTAGACGCTATAGACGATGCCACCTTTCGTATTATGAATGACATGGGTGTTGATGTGTCTACCGTGCTGCAGGGCATAGACAATGCGGCTGCTGCTGGTATTGATAACGTTAAAGTCAATATGGTGGTGAAAAAGGGCTTAAATGATCACAGCATTTTGCCGATGGCAAAACATTTTCATGGCACCGGGCAAATTCTTCGTTTCATTGAATTCATGGATGTGGGTAATTCCAACGCCTGGGATTTAACCGATGTGGTTACCAGTCAACAAATTGCTGAACGCATCAACACAGAAATGCCGATAGCCCCGGCTGAGGCAAACTACCGAGGCGAGGTCGCAAAGCGTTGGAGTTACGCTGATGGTGGTGGCGAGATCGGTATCATCAGTTCGGTGTCTGATCCATTTTGTGGTGACTGTAGCCGTGCGCGGTTGTCCGCCACAGGCAGTATCTACACCTGTTTGTTCGCCACCGAAGGTCATGATTTAAAGCCCTTTCTAGATACCTCCAATCAAGCGGCTTTGGAAAATCAATTAAAGCGCATTTGGGAAATTCGTGAAGATCGGTATTCAGAAACACGCACGCAAGTTGTCACATTACGACCTAAGGTAGAGATGTCGTTTATCGGTGGGTAGTACGGCCAACATCTCACACGCCTTCACAGCGCAGGCAGCTTGGGTGAGTTTGGAATATCACGTTGCGCACCCATAGGCGCATGGTTTTTCCCATAGGTGCTATCGGCCAAATACTTCACCGGATACGGGCTAGCGACTAATTCTTGCCAATGTGGCTTGATCGCTTGGCGGATCGCTTTATTACTCGGGTTGTCATCCATCGAAAACAAGCATTGGCCTAGTTGGGACTGCAGTGCCGTTTTTGCAACTAGGTTATCGAATGGGCAGGTTTTTCTAACTAAAGCATCGTAAAGATTATGCCATTGGTTGGTGGCGGCCCAGTAACGCCATTGAGAACGCTGTTTAAAACGTTTAAATGCTCGTCTTATGGCCGTAAAACGCTGCCGCTGTACTATGCCCAATCCGACAATGCAAAACGCCAATACACCTGTAACGATAAGCCATTGCGTTACCGTGAACGATCTTAGCCATAACGTGAATCGATTTAGGCTGTGGCGGCGAATCGCCAATTCCGCTAATTGATCAGCTCGTTCGGGTAACAGAATATCCACCCGCCTTGCGGGGATAATGGCCTCTTCAATTTTACGAGTGCGGGTGTTAAACCAAGGCACTCGTACGGTATCCAGAAATACCGATACTGGGCTCTCGGCAATCATTCTAAATTCGTACAGCCCGCTGGCTTTGGTTATATCACCGGTCAGTGTGTGGTTGCGTTGCACAGGCAAAGGGGTGCTGTGAAAAGAGCGAGTGGCGAGCGGTTTAACAACGGGCAAGTGATTGGCCAGCACACCGGTTGCATTCAATTCAATGGTGCGCGTGATTTCATCTCCTGCGGAGAGTTGAATAACATTAGAAGACCATCGATCGGTTAATGTCAGGGCTTCTGCGGCTAACCACCAAGTGTTTTCTGGAAAATTTTCAGGAATTGAAGCCACGTCGAGAACAATGGGTTTGTGCTGCAGGGAAAAATCGTAACGCTGTGTGCGTGAGCGAATTAAGGTCGCAGACCAACTGGGCCCCGCCAGAACTTGTTTTCCAGATCGTTGCGCATGCAGCAGATACCGCCAAGACGTGGTGCGTTGATCGGTTTCGTTATCGATGAGCCGCCTAGACTCAAAAATGGGTGTGACATCGAACCCACTAAAATCAGGAAGAGTAATCTGTTCGGCGGCTAGTGCATATTGGTGCATCAGTTGAATGTTGAGTTCAAACTGTTCGCTCACATACGGGCTTGCTTTACTCACCGTCACCTTAATAGCTAAATCTTCAGGCTCAGGAACCCAGTCTGCTGTTGGCGCAGGTTCCACATTAACCGCTAATGAATTTGAGGTCACTTTGCCTTGATTGGCATCCCCGGTTAATGGGCCTAGCACCAACAAGCCTTCTTTGCGTGGTGTGAGTTCAATTCGACGAACCGCAATTTCGACCACTTTGCCGTTAACTACCGAAATTAACGTACCGGTGGTTTCACGAATAAAATCGGATTGGTTGAGCAGTGGGCTGATGTCGAGTGCATCGAGTAAACCAATGCTCTCAATGTCAATGACCAGCACGTCGCCTAAATAAAGCGTTTTAGACTCCGTCTTTAAAACAATGGAATCCGCTTGTCGCTTGTTAGAAAATTCCTGAGCGCTTGCATGGCCGATTACCAACAGTGTGAAAGCACACAGGAGGCATCGCAACACGTGAAGTCGTTTGTGTTTGGCGCGGTTACCAGCCATCACCACCCTCCGCAGCCTGTTGTCCTGCAGCGCGACGTCGCCGCGTTTCCAGTTCTATATGCTTTTGTAGAAACAAGATGGGATTATGCTCAATACGATTAAGCCATTGTTCGGTGGCCTGTTCCGCTTCCACTTGGGTGCGAATACCTGCTGAACGAGCTTTTCCCACATCATTGGCGCTTTCAGAATTTCCCGACGCATTTTGCTCAGAGGCCGCCTGGCTTTCAATACCAGTTACTGAAGAGCCTCCTTGATCTCCTGGGTTTGAGTCACTGTTTTCATCCGACTGAGCCGCTGGGCCGGATTCAGCTTGTACCGCCCGGTCAGCGGTGGTTTGCTCACCTGAGCTTGTTGTCTCATCGGTTTCACCGTCTGAGGCTTCCGATTGTTCACCGCCTTCCGGTGAGCCTGTGTTGCCCGTGTTTTCATCGTCTGTGGTGACTTCACCCAAGGATTCAGGTTGCAATAACCCTTGGCCATCTTCGTTTTTCTCTTTTAGCGCAATGAGCTGTTTCATTAAGTTAGCGTTGAAGGCTGCATCTTCAAAGTTTGGATCATGCTGTAACGCTTGTTGATAGGCTTCTAAGGCAAGCGCGAAATAACCCATATGCACATAGGTATTACCCAGGTTATGAAAGGACGCCGCATCATTACCACGGACAAAGGCTTCAGCTGCGCGCCACCACTGCGCCGAGCGATATAACGACACGCCACGCCAATCGGTACTTTCAAATACTTCGGCCGCTGAGCCATAGTCTTTGCGTTGATAAAGTTCGTATCCGACTAAATCGCTGTCTTTGGCATACACCGAATTTGTTGTTGTGAGCAGTGAAGCACCGGTGATGGCGTAGGCAAAGACCATGGCAAAAAACAGTCGTGTGCAGGCCACAGGCTTAACTAAAGTCATCACGCAACCCCCACCAAACACACGGTAGTAACAACAGTAACAGCCAATGGGATTGGTTTCGCCAAATTAAGGCATCAAAGAAGGATTGACTGTCAGCTGATGCCCAGCTTGTAGGTGATAATGCCTCAATGTCTATCGCGCCAAGGGCGGTTGCTGTGACCAGGTCGCCATTGCCTGCGTTAACAAAATCTTCAACCGCCTGGGAATCGATGGGAGTTTGACCATCGGTGGTGCCACCGGCAACAATTAAATCCACTCGGTGGCCTGCAGCAGCAAGATGCCTGGCGGCAGCGATGCTGCGCTTGGTAATGCCACCACCATCACTAAATACAAAGACGCGGGTACTAATAAAATCACTGTCTTGAACCACCGCATCAGCCAATGACAATGCCCGGGCTAAGTTAGAGCCTTCAAGCGGTACGATGCCATAGTCCAATAAAGCCACTTGCTCATTAAACAAGCGCTTGTCAAACGCTGGCGGCGCAACAAGAAAGGCGTCGCCGGAATAGAGAATCAGGGATAAGGGGTATCCGGCGGACAGTTCGCTTAAATCAATCAAGCTGTTTCTTACCGAACCTAGCCTAGAAGGTGCCACATCGTTGAGCGTCATGGATCGCGATACATCGACAACGGCTAACCAACCATGACTTTGTTGAAACGTGTCTGTGGTATGGATGCGTTCACTGGGAGCGGTGAGTGCTAAGGCTGTGGCTGCTGCCATCAACAGTGACGGATTCCAACGACTGCGTTTGCTCGGTTGTTTCTGTTGAAAGTAGCGCAGCAAGGCGGCAGGTAATAGGGATTGCCAACTGTTATGCCCGGATCGGTGCGTAATTCTAGAGGCCAACAGAATGAGCAATACCGCAATGGGAATCCAGTATGGGCTGAGTAGGGTGAAGTTATTCACGCCTGCCCCCGTCGCATAGCGGTTCTGATGAGCAAACAGCCTAGCAACAGCAGCAGTGGCCAATGACGTAAGTCGCGGCGAACCACGATGGGAGGTGTATCCACCTCCGCTGTTTCTAGTTCATCAATGATGGCGTAAATTTGAGTTAAGTCGGCTGAGGTTTTCGCTCGAAAAAATTGACCTTGTGCACTGTCGGCTATGCGCATTAATGTCTCTTCATCCAAGTCGGCCGAAGGAGCCATTGAAAAAGCGTCTGCCCGTTCTTGATCGCTGCCCAGGGCAATGGTGTGCACCCGCACACCCCGTTCAGCGGCCAGTTCAGCAGCACTTTCCGGTTCAACAGCGCCAGCGTTGTTGGTGCCATCAGAGAGCAGCACGATCGCTTTTTCTGAAGACGGATCATCCCTTAGGGTTTGAATGGCCAAGCCGAGTGCATCGCCAATACCGGTTGATCGACCTGCCATACCAATGCCGGCAGCAGACAGCTGATGTTGAACGGCTTTCAAATCGAAGGTAAGTGGGGCGGCTACATAGGCTTCGCTGGCGAATAAAACCAAACTCACTCTATCCCCGCCGCGCGCACCAATAAATTGATTCGCAGCTTGTTTCACGACGTCCAGTCGGTTAGATACCTCACCTTGCCATTCGAAGTCTTCTCTTTCCATGCTGCCCGATAAATCGATCACCACAGATAAAGCTCGACCTGATGCGGGTTGCACCGTGGCTTGGTTGGGTTTTCCCGGTTGGGCCAGCGCGATGAGTAGGAGAATCCAAATTAACCAGGCCAGGGCCTTATCAATGTCCAGCCTCCAACCGGTTCTTTGAGACACCTGGTTTAATGCGCTTGCCAATCTAGGGGACACATCAATGGCTGCCGCTTGTGAAAGCCAGGTTCGATGAAACTCAAACCAAAACGGTAAGGGCAGCAGTAAAAATACCCAGGGCCACAGAAAGCTCATGCTGGCGTAGCCTGCTCTAGCAAGTGTTGTAGCTGTTGATAGGCTTCCTCGCTTAACGATTGTGTGGCTGGTTGGTAAAGCGCATCACCAAACTGACGCCCTTCACCCTGAGTAAACCATGTGGTGTTTAAGTGTTCGTCTAATGCCTGCAGCCACGCCTCGCCGGTAAGTTGTTGAGTCGATGCAGAGTTTTTTTTCATGTGGGCGCGCAGTAGGCGAGCCATGCGTAAACGCGCTTGTTCTGTGGGTTCGGTTTTCGCCACCGCCACTTGATTCGCTGTTGTTGAGCTGTCTGTGGTTTGTTGCTGCTTTTTGTGTCTTAACATCAGCACCAGTCCAAGCAACACAATGGCTGCGACTGCTGTTGTTATCCACCATATTGATATGGGTAACCCTGTTGGTGGAAGTGGCTCGTGAATGTCGCGTAATTGAGACAATATTTTTTCCGTTTCACTCATACAAACAGGCCACCAGCGGTTAGGTTTTTAATCAATTTTTTAATACTGGTTTCAGTGGCAGGCCCGGCATGTTGTAAGTTATGAATGGCCTGTCTTTCACATAATGCTTCCACATTGCTGATTTGTTTGTTTAGCTGGTTTTGCAGAGCGTCACGCTGAGTTGCATGAAGTTTGAGTGTTCGACTTTTTTTGTTTGAGCCGATAAAGCTTGTCGCACTCTGACGATACCCATATCGACCGGGTGGTAAGGCGGTGACATCGGCCGTATCTAATACCTGTATCGCGCACAACTTGTGTGAATGACGTTGGTGCTTGGCTTGTATCACCGCAAGCGCATCGGACAATTCATTCGATAAGTCGTGGTTAAAGTAGTCATCAAAGCCGGACAATAAAACGGTAGAACCTAATTGCCGTCCACCGAGTACCGCCGCATCAATGAGCGTGGTCAGAGTGTTAATCGCTTGGGATGAGGAGATGGATGCTGTGTTATTCGCTTGATGATCAAAACCATCACACAAAGTTCGGCAGACTTGTAACGCTCCTTTTTCACCCGCTTGCGGTGAGGCGGTGAATATTTCGGAATCGGTTAGAACCAATGCGCCGATTCGATGCGATCGTTGCACGGCGTGCCAGGCAAGGGCTGCTGCAAGGTGTCCGGCGCTTACCGCTCGTAAAGATTGTGTGCCTGTATACATCACCGCGCGCGCATCTACTGCAAGTGTGATAGTGGAATCGCGTTCTTCACGAAACAAGCGGGTCATGGTTTTTTGATAACGGGCACTGACTTTCCAGTCAATGTGGCGAACGTCGTCACCGGGCACGTAGTGTCTTAAGTCGTCAAAATCTAAACCTTGTCCGCGGTACTTGCTGGAGAACGGGCCATGTGTACTGCCGCGAGACACAGCCATTGGATTTTCTGATGACGTCGTTGCAAATCGCAGCGTTAACAAGTCATCCATTTCTAATGTTATGGATGAAGTCATCACACCACCGGTGTGTTATCCACAATAGCAGTCAACACGTCCCGTGGTGTTTTTCCTTCGGCACGGGCGCGGTAATTTAGCGATATTCTACCGCTTAGCACATCGCACGCTAAGTCGCTTACGTCGGCAGGTTGCACGTGATCACGCCCCAAAAGCCAGGCTTTTGCACGTGCGCTTTCCGCTAAATGAATTGAGCCTCGTGGGCTGGAAGGATGCGCGATGTCCTTAGCGTATTCGCCGCTGGAACCTTCGCCGCGAGTGGCTGTTGTTAGGCGAACAATGTAGTCCCGTACAGCCGGCGAAAGATGTACTGATTTAACACGCTGCATAGCGTCTAGGATGCCTGCGGCATCAATAACGGGTTGTAGAGAGTCAATCTGATCGTTGTCGAGCACATAATTTAATATGTCGCGTTCATGTTCACTGTTAGGTAAGGCAAGCTCTACATGAAACATGAATCGGTCCAGTTGAGCTTCGGGCAACGGGTAGGTGCCTTCGTGTTCAATAGGATTCTGTGTGGCTGCCACCATGAAAGGTTTGTTCAGTTCTCGCGTTGTGTTACCAGTCGTCACTTGCTGTTCACCCATGGCTTCCAGTAAGGCACTTTGCACTTTGGGTGGTGCGCGGTTAATTTCATCCACAAGAATCACTTGATTAAACAAGGGCCCAGAAAGAAATTCGAATTGACCGGTCTCTTGGCGATACAAATCACTACCGGTTAAGTCAGCCGGAAGTAAATCGGGTGTGGCCTGAACTCTTGCGAAATCTAATGCCACTAAGCGGCTGAACGTATTCACAGCTCGTGTTTTTGCAATGCCGGGGGGGCCTTCTATTAAACAATGCCCGCCCGTTAATAACGCGATTGTGAGCCTTTCGATTAAGGACTCATGGCCAACAAGATGTTGAGCCAGAGCCGCTTGAAGGGGCGCTAAGGGGCTGAGTTGTTCAGAATTTGAATTCATTAATTTGGTTGCAAAGTGATTTCAGTAAATCGGCGTAGAGCGGTGTCAGCTTCAATGAATTCAGATAGATTGATCGGACGTGAGTATTTTTCTGGAGGCGACTGTAGAACGTTTAAGTCACCTTCCAAAAGTTGGCCTCGCCAGATTCCATCGTCGTGTTGGCTAAACTTAAAATACAATCCGTTCCAAGCGTCAATGCCGAACTCTTTAGGCGTTTTACGGATAAACAACAACTGATATTCAAGATCGGTTAAATCTGTTTCAGAGACCACTTGCTTTAATTCATAGGGATAGGGTTGATAACAAAACCACTCAGCTGCTCCATCTAAACACTGGAAGGGTCGCATGGATAAAAAATGATTGTTAAGTTTGTCTGATTCCACGTTTACGGTAATGGCGTACTGCCCGTCAGATGCTGCGGTAAATGTTACTTCTCCAATATCGATGGCGTTGCCATCATTGTCTGATAACAGCACACGAGCTCTATTGGGAAAAACGTTATTAGCTTGGCTCTGCGGTGCTGAAATTTCTATCGTTTCAAGAAAATTTACTGGCGGTACGATAACAACCTCACCACCTTCTTCCTTCCACCCATCAGAGCCTGTCGGATACCAATGCACTTGGGTGTAACCCCATTGATAGGCTCGAACGGATGCATTCCAGGATTGCCAACAATCGGATGTGCAAAAAAACACGATGGGCGTTTTAAAGTCATTATTCGTGATAGCGGCTAAATTGCGACGAAAATAATCTTCCAGTTCTGGTTCAAGAAACCCCCGCCCAACATCGGGTAACCAAACGGCAGAGGGTATTGATTCGCGAATTTCAGGTGTTAGCCATTCGCCACTGAGCGGGTCTGGGCCAAGGCCCTTAGGGGGGTAGACATCGATAAGCTTAAGCGTTTTGTTCGCCATGGCTTGTTGCATGAACTCGGTATTGATAGTTATGCCGCCGGGTACAGATTCGGGCACCGGTGCGCGATAACGTTCCATGCGAAAACCGGTATCGGCATCCACATCGTAGTCTTCAGCGTGCAGTGATGAAGACACCAATAAAACGCAAAGGGCGAAATACTTCCATAAACGGTGACATCTCATGCGTCGGGCCCAGTTAGCTTGATGGCTGGGAGTATGAATAACTCCAGCATTAACATCCGTGGTACCAAAGTGTACCGTGCTGTTGGAAAAGTACAAAAGCCCGTGCACTAGCGAACGGCCGTGCGGCTAGCCCTAAAGCGGCGAGCTGGGTTATAAGACCAATTGGCCAGCAGAAAAAACACTGCCGTGCAGCCCAACACGACCAATGTGGCGATGCCATTGAATTGTCCATAAATAGCAAACCGAATGAGTTCAATGGCATGGGTAAACGGATTGAGTGTGCATAGCATGGCCAATATGTCGCTGGACTCTTGCATTTTCCATATGGGGTACAAAGCGGAAGACAAAAAGAACATCGGGAAAATAACGAAATTCATAACACCAGCAAAATTCTCCAGTTGTTTGATGACTGAACTGATGAGTAAGCCCAGTGCGCCCAACATGAAACCGCTAAGAATCATGGCAGGCAGTGCAAGCCAGAGTTTGTTGAAGGGGATGTCTACTTGCATGAGCGCTACAAACACAAGAAAGGCTGCGATTTGCAGTAGCGATACCACCACCCCTGCGGCTAACTTACTCAGCAATAAGAACCAGCGAGGTAGCGGGGCAGTTAGCAGGACTCGCATGGACCCCATCTCTTGGTCGTACACCATGGACAACGAGGACTGCATGCCGTTAAACAGTTGAATCATGCCAATGAGCCCGGGTACCACGTAAATTTCGTAGGTGATATAGGTTTCATAGGGTTCGATGATGGATAAGCCGAGCGCGGCACGAAACCCCGCGGCAAAAATGACCAACCATACGAGCGGGCGCACTAAGGCTGCGATAAAACGTTCGCGTTGGCGAACAAAGCGTTTGAGTTCACGACCCAGTACACCGCGAAATGCACGCCACGCGTGTGTGATGCTCATTCGTTTATGGCGGTTGTTTGTAGCATAACAGCGTTCATCATTTCTTCCACCGAGCGTGACTGAAAGCTTTGCATGAGCTTTGTGGCGTTGGCATCGCCGTGGATAGAACCTTCATGCAACAACACAATCCTATCGCTATCGCGCACTTCATCGGCAAGATGCGTAGCCCAAAGCACCGCACAATTTAACGTACTGGCCAAACTTTGTAGTCTTTGGGTTAATGCGCTGCGAGTGGGGATGTCCAAGCCCACCGTGGGTTCGTCTAGTAGCAGTAAGCGCGGTTGGTGCATTAAAGCTCTGGCAATATCCACGCGTCGTCGATGCCCACCATTCAAGGTGCGCACTTTTTCCTTTAAGCGCTCTGATAACTCAAATGGGGCGATGCATGCGGCAATGCGTTCGTGGGCAATTTTGGTACTCAAGCCGTGCAGAGCTGCATAGTAGTGCAGGTTGTCAGCAATACTTAAATCGGGGTCCAGCGTGTCGGATTGAAATACGATGCCCAGCTGCGACAGGGCTTTGGGTGTGCCAGCGTTGGCGTCTGATACCGAAACCGTTCCGGAAGTCGGTTTGTAAAGACCGCTGATTAAAGAAAAGAGAGTTGATTTACCCGCCCCATTGGGACCCAGTAAAAACACGGTTTCGCCCGGCTGCACGCTGAATGTGACCTGATTCAGGGCGGCTTTGACGCCGAAGCTGAAACTAACCGAATCCACACTCAAGGTGTTAACCGCGTCTGGTTCCTGTGGCTGCTGTGTCATAAGACCGAAAGTACCATGGGAGCAAGCTGCCTGCTTTGTTATACAGTTGGGCTGTCTATCGTTTTTATTGAGTTTGAGTATGAAATTTCTGTTTCCTCGAGCAACACTGCTGCTAGCGGCTGTGGGCGCACTGTCGTTCTCTGTGGTTCATTCGCATGGCGACGTCACCCCACAAGCGGTTGACACGGAAGGGTTGGACACCTTGCCTGAGGATATTGCATTAGAAAATCCCTATCGTTTGGCGGGTGGTGAGCAGTATGATCTGGCCATAAAAATTGGCGCATCGGGTTACAACTCTAATTGCGCCCGGTGTCATGGATTGGAAGTTATCTCGGGTGGGATAGCACCTGATTTACGGATGATGGAAGACGGTGAATTTGGTGATGAGTGGTTCATGGAACGGGTGCTTAATGGGTATTCACAAAATGGCGCTTATAAAATGCCACCGTTTGCTGAACTCCTAAGCCAAGAGGCCATGTGGGCTATCCGTTCTTATACTGAAACTCGACCGAAACCCGAATGATGCACCTGTTGCGTCAGGCTGTCTCCGTTGTAGCGTTACTGCTTTTCAGTGTCAGCGTTCATGCTCGCGCCTATGACGATGTTATCGACAGCGGCAACATCACGATTTTTGTATATAGCGATTACGCCCCCTATTCGTGGGAGGAAGATGGCGAGCAAAAAGGCATTGACGTGGAGGTTGCTCAGTTTATTGCCGAGTATTTAGAGGTGGACTTAAACCTATTGATGCGCGGTGCTGATGAAAACATTGACGACGATCTGCGCATCAATATTTGGAAAGGTGATTTGATTCATCGGCGGGCGGCTGATGTGATGTTGCATGTACCCATTGATAAAGAAGTGGATGCACGCAACGACTTGGCGGTGATTAATTCTCCGTATTTCCACGAAGAGATGGCCGTGGTGGTCGATCGGAACATCATTCCGAATTTGGAAACCTTTGGTTATTTCACCAGTGAGAAGGTGGGCGCTGAACTGGATACGGTCAGCGATTTCTTTCTGTCCAACGCATTTCGCGGTCTTCTGCACCCGAATATTCGGCGCGGCCCCACCTTCGAAAGCACGATTAATTTGTACGCAGAAGAAGAGGTTGCCGCTGTTATGGCCTCACGAGCGCAATCAGAGTACATTGCCAATCGTGTTAGTCATAGAGACTCTTATGTTGTACAGCCCCCAATGCCAGGCATTGTTCGAAGAGACTGGCGTGTGGGGATAGCGGTGAAGCACGATAGCCGCGACTTGGGCTATGCGGTAGGTGATGCGCTCAATGAGCTCATTGTGTCGGGAAAGCTGGCATCCATTTCAGAGAAGTACGGGGTTACTTACATAGAACCCGAACGTTAATGACAACACGAATAGTGTTAGGGGCAAATTATGAATAATGTGGCCAAATATGTAGCAGCCCTATCGCTGCTGCTAACACAAACCCTGTTTGCGTCTTCTGTGCTGGCAAATGATACGGGTTTGCCGAATGATCCGTTTCGCTCGGTGATGTGGAAAAGCATTGCTGATCGGTTTTTCACCGATGGCCCGATTGTGTTTGATGATCGGGTGCGCGTTATCGCGCCCAGTCATGCAGAAGATCAGTTCCATGTGCCTATAACCGTGGATGCCTCAGCTTTGAACAACGTGCGGCAAATCGTGGCAGTTGCCGATTTGAATCCTATTCCGCATATCCTAACGGTGCGGCCGGAACAGGCGATGTCGTTTGTTGGCTTTCGAGTGAAACTGCAACAATCCTCTCCCATCCATGTGGGTGTTCAAACCGAAGACGGAGTTTGGCACATTGGCGGGGCCTATGTGGATGCCGCCGGTGGTGGCTGCACAGCCCCAGCAGCCATGCACGGAACCGAAAACTGGATGGACACCTTAGGCATAACTCGAACCATCGCTCGGCGCTCAGTTTTTGATCACGCACGCATGACGGTGAAAATGCGTCACCCGATGGACACCGGTTTGGCCGCCGGTATTCCTGCGTTTTACATGAATGAACTTAAAATTTCGGACACCAGTGGCGGCTTGGTGGCGGAAGTGGATTTGTTCGAACCCGTCAGTGAGAACCCCACCTTGACGCTGTTGCCAAAAATGCTCAGCGCTGAAGCCACACAATTAAAAGTCAATGCTCGAGACACCGAGGGCAATGTGTATGGGTTTATGCTGGATGTGCCAGCAGCAGCCCAATAAGGTTTAATGAGAAGGCAATGACGGCTAAGCATCACGCGAAAAATTTAAGCGCGCAGGAGTTGGGTCGTCGACAGTTTTTGACTTGGGCGGCAGCTGGTTGTGTGTATGCCGGTGCGCCGTCTATGGCAAATGCAGCCAAATTACTCTACCCACTCAACGCATCGAAAATCGCTGAGAAAACATGGGCTGTGTATGGCTTGCCCGAATACTTTACTCAGGAAAACGGTGGCCACATTGTCAATGTGGCGTTCATCGATGCGGGTGATGGGGTGGTTGTGGTGGATACAGGCACCTCCAAACGGTTTGGTGAAGCTTTATTAGCGTTGATACAAGCCACCATTCCGAATAAACCGATTATTCGTGTCTACAACACACATCATCACCCCGATCATGTATTTGGTAATCAAGTGTTTGACGCCAGCACGATCGCTGCGACACCGCAAATCATTGCGGCCTTGTCTCGAGATGGGGTCGCTTTTGCGGACAATTTGTATCGTTTACTAGGCGATTGGATGCGGGGTACCGAGCATGTATTGCCGACGGTAGCGTTGGAATCCGATAGCGAGAGTATTGGGGACAGAACCTTCTCGTTCACCTCCCTGTCAGGGCATACCGAATCGGATTTGATCATCCGAGACGATTCAACGGGCGTTTTATTTGGTGGGGATTTAGCGTTCTTGTCGCGTGCGCCCACCACGCCCAGCGCGAATCTACCGGAATGGCACGACGCGTTAGATGCGTTAGAAAAGATGGATCGATCGGTCATATTGCCCGGGCATGGCCCGCTGGATACAACCGGAGAATCCATTACACAGACGCGTGGGTACCTCACTTGGTTAGAAGCGTCTTTGCGTGAATCAGTCGACGCCGGGCTTACGATGAACGAGGCTATGTCGGTGGATATTCCGGAAGAATTCAATAACTTATATGTGGTTAGAACGGAATTTGAGCGTTCGGTCGTGCATTTGTACCGACAATTCGAAGATGAGATTTTGCAAGAAGTTGAGGTAACGCGATAGCGCTGCGGTACTTTGGTCCTATATAGAGACGGCGTTAAACTTCGTACACTCCACCCAATGCCCATTGCTCTTATGGGTAAACGTGCTTAATTGGGAGGAGTAGATGAAGCAGAACTTTGCTTGGCTAGCGTTCGCTGGCACTCTGGCGCTGAGTGGCGCTGGAACCGCAACGGCGGCAGACGTAACTATCGATGACCTGATGAACGATCAGGCGTCTACTGAAAATGTATTAACTTACGGATTGGGGCCTCGGGCGCAACGCTTTAGCCCGCTAGACACCCTCAACAAAGACAACATCAAAAACCTGTTTCCGGTTTGGTCGTTCTCTTTTGGTGGGGAAAAACAACGGGGTCAGGAGTCCCAACCTCTAATTCATGATGGCGTTATGTATGTCACAGGCTCCTACAGCCGTATGTGGGCAATAGACATTGCCACTGGTGATGAGCTGTGGCAGTACGATGCTCGTTTGCCTGAAGGCATTTTGCCTTGCTGTGACGTGGTGAACCGCGGCGCTGCAATTCTAGGCGATAAAGTTTTCTTCGGCACGCTAGACGCGAAGATGGTTGCGTTGGATGCGAAAACCGGCAAAGTCGTTTGGCGTAAAACCATTGGCGACTACAAAGCGGGCTATTCCTACACCGCAGCGCCTTTGATTGTGCCAACTGAAGCTCACGGCCCCATCGTGGTCACGGGTAATTCCGGTGGTGAATTCGGTATTGTTGGCGCAGTTGAAGCTCGTAATCCGGATACCGGTGATTTAGTTTGGAGCCGACCCACCATTGAAGGCCATATGGGTACACTCAATGGTGAAGAAAGCACCATGACCGGCACCAAGAACGAAACTTGGGCGGGTGACTTATGGCAAAACGGGGGTGGCGCTACTTGGTTAGGCGGCACATACGACCCTGACGTGAAGATGCTCTTCTTCGGCACGGGTAACCCAGCACCTTGGAATTCTCACCTACGACCTGGGGATAACAAGTGGACTTCATCGCGCATCGCGCTTGATCCCGAAACCGGTGAAGTGGCATGGGGTTATCAAACCACGCCGCACGACGGTTGGGACTATGACGGTGTGAATGAATTCATCGCCTTTGATATGGAAAAAGACGGTGAAACCATTAAAGCCGGCGCAACGGCCGATCGAAATGGTTTCTTCTATGTGCTTGATCGCACCAACGGTGACTTTATCTCCGGGGCCCCCTTTGTTCAAGACATCTCTTGGGCAGAAGGTATCGATGAAAATGGCCGACCCATTTTTGTACCAGAGAATCGTCCTGGCAACCCAGCTGAAAGTGCTGATGGTAAGAAAGGCGAATCCATCTTTGCTGTTCCAAGTTTCTTAGGTGGAAAGAACTGGATGCCAATGGCCTATTCCACAAAGACGGATCTGTTTTACATCCCGTCTAACGAATGGGGTATGGATATTTGGAATGAGCCCATCACCTACAAAAAAGGCGCAGCCTACTTAGGTGCAGGCTTTACCATCAGACCATTGTTTGATGACTACATTGGTTCATTGAAAGCCATGGATCCTGTCACCGGTAAGGTTAAGTGGGAATACCGAAACCAAGCACCGTTATGGGGTGGCGTGCTCACCACAGGCGGAGGTTTGGTTTTCACTGGTACACCTGAGGGATACCTGAAAGCATTTGATGATGAGACAGGTGAAGAGCTTTGGAAATTCCAAACTGGAACGGGCATTGTGTCGTCCCCGATAACTTGGGAACAAGACGGCGAGCAATACGTTGCTATCGTAACCGGCTGGGGTGGTGCGGTACCACTTTGGGGCGGTGAAGTCGCTAAGGTGGTTAGTTATCTAAACCAAGGCGGTTCTGTATGGGTATTTAAGGTACCTGAGCAGCTAGCTTCTCGCTAGTTCATAACGAAAGTTTGAAGCAGTAGACAGCCGGCGATTTAGCCGGCTGTTTTCTTTCCCCGCAGCAAAAACTAAGCTTTTGACTTATACCAATCCGAGGGTTACAGTGTCCAACGTGAACGCTCTATCCCGTGTATTGATTGTTGATGATCATCCGATGTTTCGTGATGCGCTGCGCACGGCAATCCAACAGTCATTTCCAAACTCACAGTCGGTAGAAGTGCCATCGGTTGATGATGCATTAACGGAGATTGAGGCCTGTGGCGATATTGACTTAGCGTTACTCGATTTGCACTTGCCCGGCGTGCAGGGCTTCGACGGATTAATTCGCTTACGCAGTAATCACCCGCGCTTACCTGTGTTAATCGTGTCAGGATTGGAAAGCGACACCATCATTGATGAAGCCATGACATTTGGTGCGGCGGGTTTTGTGCCTAAATCTTCCAGTGGTGAGGTGCTGGCGGACGCAATCAATACAGTTTTGGCTGGGGAGTTGTACACCCCAGATACCGAACACTCTGGCATGGTCGGATCGGTTGATCCTGAAATAGCGACTGTGCTTGAAAGAGTATCCAGCTTAACGCCGCAACAGCTTCGTGTTCTTTTTATGGTTCGAGAAGGATTGTTAAACAAACAAATTGCCTACGAACTTGATGTGGGTGCGACAACCATTAAAAAACACGTGTCCGAAATTCTTCGTAAATTAAAAGTGCACAGCCGCACCCAAGCGGTAATTGAAGTATCGAAGCTCAATCAAGATATCCTGTTCGACTTAGATAAGCAGTTTTTAGTCGATAGAGAACACCAACAGAACAAGAATACGGTTTCCGGCTAATCGGCTAGCGGTGGTTATTCACTGCTGTTTTTTGATGTGACATTAAAGCGCGCAATTGAGCTGGCTTCACGGGCTTCAGCATCACCTCGATATTTGCAGACTTGGCTTCTTCTGCCAATGCTCTGGAAGGGTTGGCGGTAATGATGATGGCAGGCACAGGGGTACCGGCAAGCGTTCTGACGAGTTCGATGGTGGATGTTCCAAGATCCTGCCCGTCTAAGTGTTGATCTGCCACAATAAGATCTGGGCGCCAGCTGTCTTGGCCCAATGTATTCAAGGCCTCTTCTGTGCTGCTGGCTAATCGCAGTCGGCAACCCCAGCGAACCAACAAGGCTTCCATGGCCTTCATCACTTCTAAATCGTTTTCTATGAGCAACACACGAGTGTTGGTTAATTCATTGAGTAGGCGCGGTTCGGCATTCGTGGTTAAGTACTGCTTCTTCTCAAGGTTGAGCCTATCTATGTCAGCATCATCTGCGACTAATACCAGGCGGAAGCAACTGCCTTTTCCTGGTGTCGAAGACAAACACAGTTCATGTTCTAAGGCAATCACCATGCGTTCAACGATGGCAAGACCTAAACCAATACCCGCTGAAGTTTTGTCTTGGGCGTTATCACCGTGGTGGTTACGATGAAACTCTAAAAAGATATTTTTTTGTTCTTCTTTTTCAATACCGATGCCGGTATCAGCTACTCGAATAGTGACACGATTGTCAATGCGGCCGGCTTTGATCAATACGCCACCGGTCTCGGTATAGCGAATGGCATTCGATACAATATTTTGTAAAATCCTGCGCAATAAATTTGGATCTGATCGAACTAAAAGGTCGGTTTTACTGATTCGCAGGGTAAGATTTTTTTGCTCAGCGATCGGTTGAAATACCGTGGCCAATGAGCCGAATAAATCATTTAAAGATACCGTTTGAATTTCAGGTTCAATGTCACCGGCGTCCAGGCGCGACATGTATAAAAGCGTGCGCAGTAGGATGTCCATGTTGTCTAGTGATCGACTGACTTGTTCACAAAGACGGCGCCCTTCATCGTTCTGTTGCAATGTAGACAACGTATTGGTCAGTAACGTAGCTGCATTCAGTGGTTGCAAAACATCATGGCTGGCGGCAGCTAGAAACCGCGTTTTTGACTTGTTTGCGTTTTCTGCATTGCCAATCGCGTTGAGTAATTCCACATTGGACTTTTCTAAGTGCGCTAGGGTGGCGGTGAGTTCACTGGTTCTTCTTTGAACTTGCCCTTCTAAATTTATCGCCGTTTGGAACAAGGAATAGGCGCTACCTTGTTGATCCATTGAGCGCTCTACACGCTCCATCAACGCGGCATTGATTTTTTTAAGCTTACGAATCTCTTCATTGGCTTTTGCTATGGGTGAGGCTTCACTACTCATGTTTTTGAATCGGGCTTTGCTTGTCCCAGTGCGATGCCTGTAAACGTTTGGTTCACATGCATGGAATGATACTGCTCGCCGTAGGAATTAAAACCGACAAAATTTTTGTTGGTATATAAGGTCTCAATTCGTCCGGTCGCGTTACGGTATTGGGCGTCTAAGCGTCGATAGATGCAGTCAAATCCGAACATCAAGCTAACCGGCCC